>NZ_MVAD01000001.1:1349756-2024634 GCF_002007115.1 Massilia sp. KIM
CGCCGTGAACCCGGTGATCGTGAGCTCCATGGTGGCCGACGAAAACGCCAGCGGCACCGGCACCTACGCGGTCGCCAACATGGTGGGCCTGAGCAGCCTGGTGGCCTTGCTGCTGCTGGCGCTGACCCTGGCCTGGACCCGCAGCCACGGGGTCGACGCCCACGGCGATTTCGGCGAGGAGCTGCTGCGCCAGGGCGGCAAGCTGGTGCTGGGCGCGCTGATCGCGCTCTTTTCCTACGGCGTCTACGCCGCCGCGACCCGCCTGTGCAAGGCGCCCGCCACCATGCGTCCCGGCCTGCTGCTGGCGGCCCTGCTGATCGACCTCGGCCTGTGCTCGGTGTCGGCGGCCAGCGCGCTGCTGTCGCTGCTGCTGATGGGCGTCCTGCTGCGCAACGCCGAAAAGCGCGACAACGTGTTCCAGGCCCAGCTCAAGACCGCCCAGGACATCGGCTACGTGCTGCTGTTCCTGATGTCGGCCGCCCTGGTCGACCTCCGCCAGCTTGGCCAGGGCTGGATCCTGGGCGCGGCGCTGGCGGTGTTCGGGGTGCGCATCCTGGCCATGCGCCTGGCCCTGTGGCCGGCCACGGCCTGGGACAGGCGCAAGAAGCACGCCATGGCCTTGTCGCTGTGCTCGCTCGTGAGCTACGGCGGGCTGGTGGTCGACACCACCCTCAACGCCTACACCGGCCTGGACCAGGTGTCGAGCGAGCTCATGGGGGCCCTGCTGGCCCTGAACGTCCTGCTGGCGCCGGGGCTGACCTGGCTCGGCCTGCGCATGGCGGGCGAAACCTACCGTGGAGGGGAACGATGAGCGACCTCTTGATCAACGATGCGCCGGCGCCGGGGACGGGCGCGGGCGCGGACGCCCAGGCCTTGGCCAATTCGGGGCAGGGGCCGGCCTTCCTGCCGGACTTCAAGGATTCCACCGTGGGCACCATGGGCATCGAGCTCGAACTGATGGTGCTGGACCGGCTCACCTACGACCTGTTCCCGGCCGCGCCCGACATCCTGCGGGTGCTGGACAAGCACGACAAGCCATGGGTGCATACGCCCGAGATCACCACCTCGATGCTGGAGGTGGCGACCTCGATCCTGTCTTCCTTCGACGAGGCCGAGCGGCAGCTCGAGCACATCCGCGCCACCGTGCAGCATGCGGCCTTCGAGGTCGGCGCGGCGATCGCGGGCGGCGGCGCCCATCCTTTCCAGAAGTGGAACGAGCAGCGCATCTACCCCAAGGAGCGCTATTTCGCGTCCGAGCGCAAGTTCGGCTACCTGGCCAAGCTGTTCACCGTGTTCGGCATGCACGTGCACGTGGGCGCCGGCAGCGCCGACGAGGCGATCCGCCTGTGCGCCTGGCTGACCCAGCGCGCGCCCCTCTTCATCGCGCTGTCGGCGAACTCGCCCTGCTGGCAGGGCGAGGTCTCCGGTTTCTGCAGCTCGCGCAGCAACGTGGTCGGGGCGTTTCCGATGAGCGGCATCCTGCCGTCCGAGATCCGCAGCTGGGAAGGTTTTCGCGCCCACTTCGACCGCCTGGCCGGCTTCGGGATCGTCAACAGCATCAAGGACTTCTACTGGGACGTGCGGCCCAAGCCGGAGTACGGGACCATCGAGCTGCGCGTGCTCGACACCCCGCTCAAGCCGGTGTACGCGGCGGCGCTGGCGGTCTACGCGCGCGAACTGTGCCTGGAATGGGCCGGCCAGCCGGGCCGCTGGCCCGCCGAAGACAGCCGCGAACTCTACATCTGGAACCGCTTCAACGCGGCGCGCGACGGCGTCGAGGCCAGCTGGATCGATCCCGAGACCGGCACGCCGGTGCCGGCCGCCCAGGCGATCCGCGCCGACCTCGAACGGCTGGCGCGGCGCTCGACCGATCCGGACTTCGGCAAGGCCTGCGCCGTGATCGAGGAATTGCTGCGCGACGGCGGGCAGGCGCGCTGGCTGCGCCGCCACCTGGAGCGCGGCGGCGGCATGAACGACCTGGCGCGCATGGCCAGCGAGATCTTCGAAGCGCCCCCGGGCGAGCCGGCGCCGACCGCCTAGGCTTCCGGGCTACACCTGCTGGGCCAGCGGCACCTGGGCCGCGCCGTCTTCGGCGTCCAGGGCCGCGATCAGGCGCCCGAGATCCTGTTCCAGGCGCTGCAGGGTCGGCTCGTCCAGTCCGGCGAGGGCCGCGGGCAGCACGCCGGCGAAGGGCTGGGGCGCGCGCGCCAGCACCTCGCGCCCGGCGGGCAGCAGGCGCAGGGCCACGTTGCGCCGGTCGGCGCCCTCGCGTTCGGCCGAGACCAGTCCGCGCTCGACCAGTCCGCGCACCAGGTTGCTGGCGGTCGACTGGTGCACGTCGAGCGCGCGCGCCAGGGCGCTGGCGCCGATGCCGGGCGCGCGCTCGATCGCGGCCAGCGCCCACAGTTGGGCGCCGCCGACGCCGGCCTCGTGCTCGACCTGGCGGAAGTGGGTCTTGACGGCGTTGAAGATGATGCGGAACTGGCGCAGCACGCGTTGGGCGCCCGGATCCCCGGCCCCGGACGCCGGGGAAGATGTATTGTCGGGAAGCATCTTGCGATCATAATGGAAAGCGGCGCCGGGCGTCAGCGCCGGGCCCCTCCTTGCCGCCGCACTGTTGCCCCGATCTGACAGGCAGGCGGCGGCCGGGCGTGCTTGCTGGCTCGTAACGTCTCGCCGAGCCGGTCTGTTATGCGCTAGCATCGGACCATGCGCAGCACGCCGACGACCCCCTCGCCGCGGCAGACTGGCGCATTATCGCGCGCGGCAATGGCCACCTTCGCGCTTGGAATCGCATTGACGCTGGTCCTGTGCGCGGGGCTGCGGCAAGTCGCGTCCGAGCAGACCCAGGCCGACTTCAGCCAACGCGCGTCGGTGCGCGCGGTCGCCGTCACTCGTGCCTTCGACGAGGCGCTGGAAGCCCTGCGCGCGGTGAATCTGCTGTTCCGGGTGGCGAACCCGGTCAGCCGCGAGCAGTTCGACGCCTTCGCCCAGCCGCTGGTGCGCCGTCACGGCTACCTGCAGGCGCTGGTCTACCAGCGCTTCGTGGGCGCCGGCGAGCGCGCCGCCTTCGAGCGCGAGCGCGCGCTGGCCTGGCCCGGATTCGCGATCCGCGAGCGCCGCCCCGGTGGCTTGGTCACCGCGGCGCCGCGCGAGCGCTACCTGGTCAACGACTACGTCGCCCCGATCGTCGGCAACGAGATCGTGTACGGCTACGATGCCTGGTCCAACCCCGAGCAGCGTAGCCCCATCCAGCGCGCGATCGACAGCGGCGAGCCGGTCGCCAGCCCCCTCCTGCCGCTGCTGCAGGGGGACGGCCGGCGTAGCGGCATCCTGATCGCGCTGCCGGTCTACCGCCCGGGAGAAGCGCTGGACGGCGTCGCCGCGCGGCGCCGCGCGGTGCTCGGATTGACCGCCGTGGTGATCGACGTGCCGCTGCTGGTCGGCGGCAGCCTGGGCGCGAGCCGCCTGCTCGACGACCCGGATTTCGCGCTGAGCATTTATGCCAATACCTCCGATGGCCGCCGCGCGCCCGTATTCCGGCACGGCGAGGCGGCGCGCGAGCCCGCCTGGTGGGGCGCGCTGACCGGGGGCGGGGTGCGCCGCATGCACCGCGAATTCGCGGTCGCCGGCGGCCGCTGGGACCTGGTGGTGGAACGCCGGCCCGAGGGCCTGGACGCCCACCTGGCCGAGCTGGCGACCCTGGTCTTCGGCCTGGTCCTGAGCCTGGCAATCGCCGCCCTGGTGCAGCAGCGCAGCGCGCGCACCCGCCGCATCGAGGCCTTGGTCGAACAGCGCACCTCGGCGCTGGAACTGGCGACCGGCGCGCTGCGCCTGTATCACCGCGCGATGGAGGCGGGCGCCAATCCCATCCTCCTGGTGAGCGCGCTGCGGCCCGGCTATCCGATCGAATACGCCAATCCCGCCTGCGCTCGCACCTGGGGTTATGCGGTCGAGGAGCTGGCCGGCGTGCCGCTCGTGCAGTTGGCCGGGGACCAGGCCGACGAGCCGGCCATGGCCGAGCTGCGCCAGGCGCTGCGCGAGGGGCGCGAGGCCCATGTGCTGCTGCGCCAGCTGCGGCGCGACGGCAGCGAACTGGTGACCGAGGTCTACGTGGCGCCGGTGCTGCGCCCGGACGGGGTCACCGAGCATTTCGTGGTCACCGTCTACGACGTCACCACCGCCAAGCGCTACGAGGCCGAGCTCGAGCACCGCTCGCAGTACGACACCCTCACCGGGCTGGCCAACCGCGCGCTGCTGGCCGACCGCATCGAACGCGCCATCGGCGCCGCCGGCGGCCGGCCGGTATGGACGGTGGCGCTCGACATCGACCACTTCAAGCTGATCAACGACACCCTGGGCCGGCGCGCCGGCGACGATGCCTTGCGCGTGGTGGCCGGGCGCATCGCGCGCGTGATGCGGCCCGTCGACACCGCGGCCCGGGTCGGCGGCGACGACTTCATGCTGGTGCTGTGCGGCTGCAGCGACGAGCGCCAGGCGGCGGCGCGGGTGCAGGCGGTGCGCGAGGCGGTGTCCGAGCCGCTGCCGCTGGACGGCCAGAACCTGGTGCTCGGCTGCACCGCCGGGGTGGCCGGCTATCCGCTCGACGGCGAGGACGCCGAGACCCTGGTCAAGCATGCCGAGATCGCGATGTACCGGGCCAAGGAGACCGGGCGCAACGGGGTGCAGTTCTACGCCCCGCACATGAACGCGCGCGCGATCGACCGCCTGGCGCTCGAAGGGGCGCTGCGGCGCGCGCTGCGCGAAGACCAGTTCGAGCTGCACTTCCAGCCCCAGGTCGACCTGGCCAGCGGCTTCGTGGTCGGCACCGAGGCCCTGATCCGCTGGCGCCATCCCCAGCTCGGCACGGTATGGCCGGACCGCTTCATCGCCCTGGCCGAAGAGACCGGCCTGATCGTGCCGATCGGGGCCTGGGTGCTGCGCAGCGCCTGCCGCCAGAATCAGCGCTGGCGCCACGCCGGCATGGGCCCCTTGCGGGTGGCGGTCAACCTGTCGGCGCGCCAGTTCGCGGAGCCCGACCTGCTCGAGACCGTGGCCAGGGTGCTGGAGGAGACCGGGCTGCCGGCCGAATCGCTGGAGATCGAGCTCACCGAGAGCATGATGATGGCCGACGTCGAGGCCGCGATCGAGACCATGCGCTGCCTCAAGCGCATGGGCGTCAAGCTCTCGATCGACGATTTCGGCACCGGCTATTCCAGCCTGTCCTATCTGAAGCGCCTGCCGGTGGACGTGCTCAAGATCGACCGCTCCTTCGTCCAGGACATCGTCTCCAGCCCGGACAGCGCGGCGATGGTGGACGCCATCATCGCGCTGGCCCACGGCCTGCGCATGCAGGTGATCGCCGAGGGCGTCGAGACCCTGGAGCAGCTCGAGCACCTGCGCAACTCCGGCTGCGACGAGGTCCAGGGCTATGTCTACTGCCGTCCGCAGCCGGTGAAGGCGGTCGAGCCGCTGCTGCGCGCCGGACGGGTCAAGCCGGCGCCGGTCGACGCTTGAGACGGCGCGCCGCGGCGGGCGTGCGCTGGCGTACCGAGGCGGCGGCGCTGTCGGCTATACTTGACCCGAGGCGCATGGGCGCAGGCAAGGATCAGCATCAGTGGACGAGAACGAGAACAAGGACCATCCGGTAAAACGTCATGGCAGGCGGCTGGCGGCGGGCGCCGCCCGCCACGCCCAGGCCGGGGTGAGGAGGGCGCGCGAGCGCCTGCGCGACCGTCCGCGCAGGGAGCAGGCGGCCCTGGTCGGCCTGTGGTCGGCGGCGGCCCTGCTGATGGCCTTCTTCCTGTACCTGGTGGCCCTGATTCCGCTCACGCCCGGCATCGAAGACCTGAACCAGGCGCGCACCGCCCGCCCCAGCAAGATCCTCTCGCTCGACGGCAAGGAGCTCGGCACCTTCGAGCAGGGCCTGCAGGAGCGCGTCAAGCTGTCGCAGATCTCGCCCAACGTGATCAAGGCCCTGATCTCGACCGAGGACCACCGCTTCTACGAGCACCACGGGGTCGACTTCACCCGCATCGCGGGCGCGCTGTGGGCGACCCTCAAGGGCGACGCCCAGGGCGGCTCCACCATCACCCAGCAGCTGGCGCGCAACATGTTCCCCGAGGAGATCGGGCGGGCGCGCAGCGTCAACCGCAAGATGAAGGAGCTGATCACCGCGATCAAGATCGAGAACACCTACAGCAAGACCGAGATCCTGGAAGCCTACCTGAACACCGTGCCCTTCCTCTACAACGCCTACGGCATCGAGATGGCGGCGCGCACCTATTTTGGCAAACCGGCCGCGCGCCTGGACGTGCTGGAGGCGGCGACCCTGGTCGGGATGTTGAAGGGGACCCACTACTACAATCCGGTGGCCAACCCGGAGCGCTCGCTCAAGCGGCGCAACGTGGTGCTGTCCCAGATGCAGAAGCACGGCGCCTTCAGCGAGGCGCGCTACCGCCAGCTGGCCAAGCGTCCACTGCGCCTGCGCTTCGAGCGCCTGGCCGACCGCAGCGGCCGCGACAACCACTTCACCGCCTACGTGCGGCGCTGGCTGCAGGACTGGGCCGACGAGAACGACTACAACCTCCAGCTCGACGGCCTGGTGATCGAGACCACCCTCGACCCGGCCCTGCAGCAGGCGGCCGAGCGCGCGGTCGAGCGCCAGTCCGCCGCCCTGCAGGCCATCGCCGACGTCGAATGGGCCCAGCCCTCGCTGGTGCGCTCGACCTCGACCGGCATGTACCAGTCGATGCGCGGCGAGGTCAACCCCTTCGCTTATTACTGGAGTTCGCACGCGCGCGAGCTGGACGCCTTCGTGCGCGAGAGCGGCGAATACCGGCGCGCGGTGGAGGACGGCGAGGCCCCGGCCGCGGCCCTCAAGCGCCTCAAGGGCGACCGCGACTTCCTGAGCGGCCTGAAGGCCGCCAAGGCCCGGCTCGAAGCCGGTTTCGTCGCCATCGACCCGAGCAACGGCGAAGTGCGCGCCTGGGTCGGCAGCCGCGATTTCGAGAAGGACCAGTTCGACCACGTGGCCCAGGCCCTGCGCCAGCCCGGCTCGACCTTCAAGCCCATCGTGTACGCCGCGGCGCTGGAACGCGGCATCCCGCCCGACCAGACCTACCGCGACGTGGTGCAGGACATCAAGGTGGGGGGCACGGTCTGGCGGCCCACCGACATGTCGGGCAACAGCGGCCGCAGCATGACCCTGCGCGACGGCCTGGTGTATTCGAAGAACACCATCACCGCCCAGGTGATGCAGGAGGTCGGCCTGCCGCCCATCGTGCGACTGGCCCAGGGCATGGGCATCCGCCAGAGCAAGCTGTCGGCCGTGCCCTCGCTGGCCCTGGGCACCAGCCCGGTGACCCTGCTCGAAATGGTCAGCACCTACGCCACCATCGCGGCCCAGGGCGAATACCGTAAGCCGGTGTTCGTGCGCCGCATCCTCGACCGCGACGGCAAGGTGGTGGCCGATTTCGGCGCCGGCATCCCCGAGCGCGCGCTGTCTCAGGAGTCGGCCGTGACCCTGATCGACATGATGCGCGGCGTGGTCACGCGCGGCACCGGCGGCGGGGTGCGCTACCGCTTCGGCCTCTACGGCGACATCGCGGGCAAGACCGGCACCACCCAGAACAACACCGACGGCTGGTTCATCCTGATGCACCCGAACCTGGTGGCGGGGGCCTGGGTGGGCTTCAACGACAACCGCGTGACGATCCGCAGCACCTACTGGGGCCAGGGCGGGCACAACGCGGCCCTGCTGGTGGGCGACTTCTTCCGCGCCGCCCTCGACGGCGGCAAGATCGACCCCCAGGCCCTGTTCCCGGGCGGCCGCAAGCCCGAGCCGCCGCGCTACCAGGAGGAAGAGGAGGTGCCGGAAGAGGAGTTCGAGGAAGTGCAGGGCGACGCGGTCGAGGTCTCGGTGCCGCCGGAAGGCCTCGAACCGGCGGCGCCGGAAGAGGAAGAACCGGTCGAGGCGCCGGAACCCGAACCGGTGGAAATCACGCCGCCGGTGCAGGTCCAGGGCGCGCCGCCGGACGAAGCCTGAACTCAGCGGGCCGCCGCCCGCGGCGCGTCCGGCCGCAGCCGGGGGTAGGGATTGACGGCGCCGCCGGCCCGGTAGATCCCGTAGTGCAGGTGGGGCGGCGTGCCCTTGGCGTTGCCGCTGTCCCCCACATAGCCCAGCACCCGCCCGGCGCCGATCCGCATACCGGCGCGCACGTCGGCATAGCCGTCCAGGTGGGCGTAGTAATGCCGCTCGCCGCCCGGCCCCAGCACCCAGACCACCAGACCGCCCAGGCGGTTGCTGCCGACCCGTAATACGATGCCTTCGGTGCTCGACAGCACCGGCGTGCCGCGCCTGGCGAAGATGTCGATGCCCTCGTGCTTGCGGCCGCCGCCGCGCGGACCGTGCCAGGTATCGCGCAGGGCTTTCGGGCGCACCCCCTGAACTGGCACCGGCAGCTCAGCGGGCGCGGGCAGGGAGGCCAGGCGCATGGCGTAGCTCAGGTGCCGCAGCCAGGGTTCGAGCAGGGCGGCGCCGAGAATGAGTATGACGGCCAGCAACAAACTGCGCAGGAAGGTCCGCATGGCAAGTCCGTGAGGGAGCGATCCTGAACAGATAGGGGCGTTCGTCCGGATTCCTAGTCTGCCCCGGGTCTGGCCCGGGGATGCGGGGTCAAGCGGCGTTCGCAGCCGGCTCGGCGTCCGTGCCCTTGGCGGCGCCGGCGTCGAGGGCGCCGGCGAGGGGGAAGCTCACCGTGAACCGACTTCCCTGTCCGTGGCCGGCGCTTTCCACCTGCACCGCGCCGCCGTGCAGGGCCGCAAGTTGCTTTACAAGGGCCAGGCCCAGCCCCAGGCCACCCTGGGCGCGGTCGATGCTGGTCGGCCCCTGCACCAGCACGTCGAAGATCACCGGCAGCAGCTCGGGCGCGATGCCCACGCCGGTATCGCTGACCTCGACCAGGGCGCGCCCATCCTGGCTGCGCCCGCGTACCGTGATGTGGCCGCCGGCCGGGGTGTACTTGATGGCGTTGTGGAGCAGGTTGTCGACGATCTGCTCGATGCGGGTGCGGTCGCCGTCGATCCATGCTTCCTCGACCTCCACCGTCCAGTGGTGATTGCCGGCGTCGACCAGCTTTTTGGCCTCGCAGCAGCCGCGCAGCACGTCGGCCAGGTCCACCCTTGCGTGCTGGAGCACGATCTTGCCGGACAGGATGCGCTGCACGTCGAGCAGGTCGTCGACGATGCGGGTCAGGTGGCGCATCTGGCGCCGGCTGATCTCGCGCGCATTGTGGGCGATCTCGGGCTTGAGCGCCGGCATTTCCAGCACCGCCATCGCGCCCGCGATCGCAGCCAGCGGATTGCGCAGCTCGTGGCCCAGCATGGCAAGGAAGTTGTCCTTGGCCCGGCTCTGGCCCTCGGCCATGCGGCGCGCATGCTGTTCGCTCAGCAGCAATTGCTCGCGTTCTTCCTGCAGGGCCTGGCGCACCGCGCTTTCGTGGGCCAGGGCCTCGCTGGTGTGGTGCAGGCCGGTGAGCAGGGCGTCGACTTCCTCGACCCGGGTCGGCTCCGGGCGCGGCAGGGCGCGCCGTCCGAGCGAACGGGCGGCCGCCGCGGCGTCGCGCAGCGCCGTTTCAAGCTTGTTGCCGAGGAAAATCGCCACCGCAAGGGCAAGGCCCATCAGCAGCATCAGGGCCATCGCGGCGTACAGGGTCGCGGTGCGGGCGGCGGCCTCGATCTGGGCCACCGGGACGCCGATCACCACGGTCCAGTTGCTGCTCCTGGAGCGTGTGAACACGCCGTAGACCTCGGCGCCGTCGTGGGTGGTGTGGCGGAACACGCCGCTGTTGCTGGCGCGGGTGGCGGCCAGGAAGTCGGGCCGCATCGGCTTGCCCACCGTGCTATGGGCGTGGCGGTTGCGCACAATGGTGGTGCCGGCGGCGTCGAAGATGCCGACCACCCAGTCCGGACCCATGTTGTCGTGGTTCAGGATGCGCTCGAAGTAGCGCACGTCGAAGATCTGGCTGATGATGTAGTGCTTGCCGGGCGTGACCGGCGCGGCCACGTCGACCGAGACGGTCGGGCGCTGGGCCAGGGTGCCGATGAAGTAACCAGACACGCGGGTGCCGCTCGCCGGCGTGACCCCCTGGGCCCACTTGCCGGGCGCGGCCGGGAGAGGGGCGCCGAAAGGCACCAGGGTATTGAACAGGGCGCGCCCGTCCTGGTCGGCGAGCATGGTCCAGGACCAGGGATGGGAGGCATTGATCGCGCTGGCCCAGCGGTGCATGCGCGCGAAATCGCTGGTGCGCAGGCTCTCGGATTGGGCCATGCCGCGCAGCGAGGCTTCGGCGGCGGCGATTTCACGGTCGATCTGGAAGGACTTGGCGCGCGCCATCTCGCGCACGCTGTTGATGCGCGACTCGCGCTCCCACTCCAGCAGCATGGACAGCCCGATCCAGAAGGCGAGCGCCACTGGAAGCAGGATGGCGGCCGCCATCAGGAGCAGGTAAGTGCGTGTTTTCATCCGTCGTCGTCCCAGGTACGTCGCAGCGCCGGTTCTGTCGCCGGCATCGGCCATTGTACTGGCAACAGGAATTTTCTTGGCGGATATTTATCGTAAATTTAACGTTTTCACCCAGGATGGATTAGCGCTTTGTCACCGCTTCCGGACGCCAGCCCCGGGCGCGCGCCGCTTCCTCGGCGGCGGGGTCGAGGGGCGCGCCGGCGATGCGCGCGTCGATCGCGTCTAGCACCGCGGGCGGCAGCGCGCTGCCGGCCTGGCGATAGCCGCCCTCCGGCTGCGCGCTGGCCTCGGCCAGCACCGGGATGCGCCAGACCTCGCCCTCGCGGCAGGCCAGTCCGGCCGACTGGCCGACGACGAAACCGCGGCAATACGCGCCGTCGCGGCTGGCGAAGCTGAGGGCGACGCGCACGCCGCCGCTCGCTTCGGCGCCGGTCTGGCGGTCGAGGGCGGCGGCCAGTTCGCCATGCGCGCTCAGGCGGCCGTCTTCGCCGGCGATGCTTGGGAGGTCGGCGCCGGGCCCGGCCTTGCCGAGCAGGATGCCGACCACCAGGGTGGCGGCCAGCGCCCCCCACTCGGGCCAGGACCAGCGGGGCCGCGGCTTCGGCGCCTCTTGGACCTGGCGCGCACGGGCGCCACGCAGGGGCAGCACGCGCGCCGAGGGCGGCGCGGGACGCAGGCGCTCGGGCACCGGTTCGTCGAGCACCCCGGCGAAGGCGTCGGCGATGTCCTGGCGCAGGGCGCGGTGGCGCGCGACGGCGGCGGCCACCTCGGGGTCCTCGCGCATGGCCTGCTCGACCGCCGCGCGCTCGGCCGGCGCGAGTTCGCCGTCCGCGTAGGCCATCAGGATTTCATCGGAAAAACTCATCGTGTCCTCGCAGTGTCGTCGCTCAATAGCTGTTGCAGGGCCTCGCGGGCGCGCGCGAGCCGGCTGGTGAGGGTGCCGACCGGGATCTCGAGCACCTCGGCGGCCTCCTTGTAGGGCAGGCCGTCGACCAGCACCAGGCCGACCACCAGCCGGTGCTCCTCGGACAGCAGGCTGATCGCCTTGCGGATCGCGAGCTGCTGCTGGTGGGCCCCGGCGCGCTCGTCGCCGACGTGCTCGCCTTCCTCCTCGGGCGCGAACAGTTCGTCGCGCCGGGCGCGGCTGCGGACCTCGTCGATCCAGGCGTTGCGGATGATCCGGAACAGCCAGCTGTCCAGTCGGGTGCCCGGCTCCCATTGTTCGCTGCGGGCGAGCGCGCGCTCCATCGCGATCTGTACCAGGTCGTCCGCGTCCTCGCGGTGATAGGTGAGTGCGCGCGCGAAGCGGCGCATGCGGGGCAGCAGGGCGGCAATATCGTTGGCGAGCATAGGTGGTCCATATGAGGAGAACGAGCGGCGCGGGGATTTTCTTCCCTGTCCCGTTCGTTTATCCAGTATCGGACGCAATCATATATGATCCTGGCATGAAGTTACCGTACGTAAAGAAGAGGCTTGTGGCGCTGACCTTGCTGTTGTGCGGCAGCTTGCCGGCCCAGGCCCAACTGAGTTTGCCGCAATTGCCGCAGTTGCCGCTGCCGCGCGGCGTGGGCCCGCTCGACCTGGACGGCTTGCGCCGCCCGGCCCAGGGCTTGCTGGACCGGACGCCCTTGCCGGAACTCGGCAGCCTGCGCCTGGAGACGGTGCGCTCCCTGCTGCGCCGCCATCCCGGCGTGCTGGAGGCCGACCCGCGCGGCGAGCCCGTGGTCAAGGGCGAGGTCCTGGCCTGGTCGCCCCATGCCAAGGCCCTGGAACTGGCCGCCAGCCTCGGGGCCACGATGGTGCGCGACGAGCGCCTGCCCGGCCTGGATGAGCGGGTGGTGGCGTGGCGGGTCCCGCCGGGGATGAGCAGCGCCGGCCTGCTCGAACGCTTGCGCGCCATCGACCCCGAGGGCAGCTATGACTTCAATCACGTTTACACCGGCAGCGGCCAGGCGACGGAGGCGCTGCCGCCGGGCGCCGGGGCACAGCGGGTGGGACTGGTCGACAGCGGCGTCGAGGCCGGGCACGAGGTGTTCGAGGGCGTGGACGTCCGGCGCTGGGGCTGCGACGGCCGGGCGCTGCCCTCGGCCCACGGCACGGCGGTGGCGGCCCTGATGGTCGGCCGCTCGGAACACCTGCGCGGCGCGGCGCCCGGCGCGAGCCTGTACGCCGCCGACGTCTATTGCGACAGTCCGGCCGGCGGCGCCGCCGACCGTATCGCCGCCGCCCTCGGCTGGCTGGCGCAGCAGGGGGTCGGCGTGATCAATCTGAGCCTGGTCGGTCCGCCCAACGCCCTGCTGGGGCGGGCGGTGGCGGGCATGCAGGCGCGCGGCCACCTGCTGGTGGCGGCCGTCGGCAACGACGGACCCAACGCGCCGCCGCTGTATCCGGCCAGCTATCCGGGCGTGGTCGGAGTGACCGGGGTGGACCGGCGCGGCCAGCCCTTGCCGGAAGCGGCGCGCGGGCCCCAGGTGATGTTCGCGGCCCCCGGCAGCCAGATGGTCAGCGCCGCGGCCGGCGCGCCTCCCTACCGCCAGGTGCGCGGCACCTCGTTCGCGGCGCCGATCGTGGCGGCGCGGCTGTCGGTTTCGCTGCCGCGACCCGACAAGGCGGGAGCCGCGCGCGCGATCGAACAACTGGCGCGCGAAGCCGGCGGCGCCAACCCGGTGCGCGATCCGGCGACCGGCTTCGGCATCGTCGGCGCCAGGCTGCGGGTCGACCCCGCAAGGCTGCGCTAGCGCCCTGTTGCAATTTGTTGCAATTGGGATGGAAGAAAACGGCTGAGCGCTTCGTTTTCCTTGTAAGGGCAGCGGAATGGTCCGCGCCAACCACCAGGAGAACAAACATGAACACCACCACCATCGCCCGCAACGTCGCCATCGTCCTCGCCCTCGGCCTGTCCGCTTCGGCCCACGCCCAACTGCTCGGCGGCGGCGGCGGGCTCGGCGGCTCGCTGGGCGGATCCGTCGGCGGCATGATCGGCGGCGCCGGCAGCATGGGACGCATGGGCTCGATGGACGCGATGGGCAGCCTGCGCGGCGAAGGCCGCGCCCAGGGACGCATCGAACGCGACCTGGCCGGCAGCGCCCGTGGCGTCTCGGAGCTCGGCGGCCGCGTGACGGGCCAGGCCAGCCAGGCGCGCGACACCGCGTCCAGCAATGCCGAGTCTGGCTCCAGCACCACCGGCACCGGCACCGGCACCAGCACCAGCACTGGAACCAGCCGCCCGGCGCCTGCCTCGCTGACCGGCGCTCTCGGCGGCGAGCTTTCCGGCAGCGCCCGCGGCGAGCGCAGCCTTTCCCTCGAGGCCGGCAACGGCGGCGCCTCCGCCTCCGCGTCCGGCGAAGGCCGTGCCGATGGCTCGGCCCAGGCCGACGGCCGCGGCGCACTGACGGCGGTGGGGGCCAGCGCCGCCGGAACGGCCGGCCAGTTGCGCGAGCGTGCAGGTGCGGCGCGCGATCGCGGTGTCGACACTGCCGCCTCGGCAGCCGGCACGGCGCGTGGCGCAGCGAGCGCAGCGCGTGAGCGCGGTGTCGACACTGCCGCCTCGGCAGCCGGCACCGCGCGTGGTGCGGCGAGCGCGGCGCGTGAGCGCGGCGCCGAGACCGCCGCCGCAGCGGCCGGCAGCGCGCGTGGCGCGGCGAACGCGGCGCGCGAACGCGGCGTCGAGACCGCCGGCGCGGCCACCGGCACGGCGCGCGGCGCAGCAGGCGCGGTGCGCGAGCGCGCCGCTTCGCTCGACGGTAAGGTCTCGCTTAGCGCGAACGGCTCGGCATCCGGCTCGACCTCGGGCTCGACCTCGGGCTCGACCTCGGGCGGCGCCTCGGGCTCGGCGGCGCGCCAGTAAAGCAGGGCTTGCAGCCTAGAGGATCGGCGTGCCGCCTGTCACCGCGATGCGGGCGCCGGAGATGTAGCTGGCTTCGTCCGAAGCCAGCATCACGTAAACGGGCGCGACTTCCTTCGGCTGGCCGGGGCGCTTCATCGGCACCTGCTGGCCGAAGCTTTCCACCTGGTCCGGCGGCATGGTCGAGGGGATCAACGGCGTCCAGATCGGCCCCGGCGCCACCGAGTTCACCCGGATGCCCTTTTCCGCCAGCAGCTGGGCCAGGCCCGCCGTGAAGTTGGCGATCGCGCCCTTGGTCGTGGCGTAGGCCAGCAGCGTGGGCTTGGGGTTGTCCGAGTTGATCGAGGTGGTGTTGATGATGGCGGAGCCGGCCTGCATGTGCTTCACCGCTGCCTTGCAGAGGTGGAACATGGCCGTGATGTTGACCTTGAAGGTGTAGTCCCATTCCTCGTCCGGTATCTCCTCCAGCGTGTCGTGGCTCATCTGGAAGGCCGCGTTGTTCACCAGCACGTCGATGCGGCCGAACTCGGCCACCGCCTTGTCGACGATGGCGCGGCAATGGGCGGGGTCGGCGAGGTCGCCGGCCACCAGCACCGCCTTGCGTCCCGCTTCCTCGACCAGGCGCGCGGTCTCGCGCGCGTCCTCGTGCTCGTTGAGGTAGGCAATCAGGACGTCGGCCCCTTCGCGCGCATAGGCCAGGGCCACTGCGCGCCCGATGCCGCTGTCGCCGCCCGTGATGACGGTCTTCTTGCCCTCCAGCCGCCCGCAGCCGCGGTAGCTGGTTTCGCCATGGTCGGCGGGCGGGTCGAGGGCGCGTTCGAGGCCGGGCGGTTCCTGCTGCTGCTTGGGCTGGTTCATCTGGTCTTCTCCGTGTGGGTTGCGGGCTCACTGCTTGAGGTAGCGCCTGCTGGCCGCCGGCTGGACCTCGGCCGGGCGCGCGCCTGGCGCCGGCTGCTCCTGGAGTTCCTGCAGCAGCAGGTGCTGGGGCCGCGGGGCGGTCGAGATGCCGAGCTCCTCGAACAGGCGCATGGCGTCGAGGTTGATCGCCTGCTGGGTGTCCAGGTACAGGTTGTAGTCGGTGTCGAGCATGATGTACACCACCTCGTACTCGAGCCAGTTCTGGTCGACGGTCCTGAGATGGGCACGGTCGAAGCGGACCTTATCATGCTTCTCCACCAGGGCGCGCAGGGCTGGCGGCACGCGCGCGGCCAGCTCGGGCGGGGTCGCCGGGCTCACGCGCAGCGCGAACTGGATGCGGCGCGTCACCATGCGGCGGAAGTTGAACACGGTATTGCGCAGCAGCTCGGCATTGGCCATCACGATCTGCTCGCCGCCGATGGCCCGGATGCGCGTCGTCTTCAGGCCGACATGCTCGACCGTCCCGCTGACATTGTTCACGCTGATGGAGTCGCCCACTTCGAAGGGCTTGTCGACCGCGATCGAGAGCGAGGCGAACAGGTCGCCCAGGATGTTCTGCACCGCCAGGGCGATGGCGATGCCGCCGATGCCCAGGCTGGCGACGAAGGTGGTGACGTTGATGCCGAGATTGGCCAGCATGGCCAGCACGAAGACCGCCCAGATGCTGGTCTGCAGCACCCAGATCACGAGGGTGTGCGCCACCGTGATCTGCTCGGCATTCGGACCGCGCGCGTGGGTCAGGAAGTAGCGCCGGGCCGCGACCTGCACCGCGCGGTGCAGGTAGAGCGCGACCTGGGCGCCGAGGGTGAAGAACCAGAGATGGCCGAGGCGGGTGTTCCAGGGCTCGGGCAGGTCCAGCACGGACAGCCCGATCAGGATCGCGGTGACCAGGATGGCCAGGGTCGAGGTGCGCGCCAGGGTCTTGGACAGCACTTCGGCCACCGGCCGGTGGGCGTGCTCCTCGCTGAGCTTGCCCAGGCGCCGGCGGAACAGCACCAGCGCGCCATGCATCAGGAAAAAGCTGAGCACCGTCGCCGCCAGCGCGAACAGCGCATTGGTGGGCGAGATGGCCAGGGAGCTGACAAAGCCGTGGATATCCAAACCGGGCTCCTTTCGGAAATGGGAACCGCGCCGGCGCAGCCTATGCCGCCGGCGGAACGGTCCGCTGGGATGCTGGGACTGGCGGACGGCGGGCTGCACCCGGCCGCCGCCAGGAATTGCTCACGGGCGTGGCGCCCGTGACGAGGGATGGGCTCAGCGGCCCAGGTGCTCGCGAACGGCGCTCACGCTGGTGCCGACCTGGCGCACCGCGCGCTCCAGCTCTTCGCGGCTGACGCCGAGCGCTTCGGTCCAGTGACGCACTTCCCACTCTTCGTTGACATTGATACGCGAACGGTCCTGGGGACCGTTGTTCTTCAGATCGTCGGCCATGCTTGCCTCCTTTTCAACGATGTTGGGCCCAGGGTGCCACCCATAGCCGGGGTCTTCCGTACGCTGCTTCACCCAGGCGCAGCCTTGGACCGCCTCGGCGGCGCTAGAATATGGCCGCGCTGCCGCATCCATTCCCGGGCCGGGGGCGTAACTGCACGGTCCTGGCCTGCGTGGCGGGCCGGGCCGCACAACGCACCGTATTCCTGGAGACTTCATGGATTTGAGCAGCACCAGCATCCCAACGCCCTCCCAGCCCCCGGCGCCCGCGGCCGGCGCCGCCAACCGGCCGCGCACCGTCCTGTTCGCCAGCCTGATCGGCACCACCATCGAGTTCTACGACTTCTACATCTACGCCACCGCCGCGGTGCTGGTCTTCCCGCGCCTGTTCTTCGCCGCAGCCGACCCGGCGGCGGCCACCCTGCAGTCGCTCGCCACCTTCGCGATCGCCTTCTTCGCGCGCCCGGTGGGCTCGGCCGTGTTCGGCCACTTCGGCGACCGCATCGGGCGCAAGGCCACCCTGGTGGCGGCCCTGCTGACCATGGGCCTGTCCACCGTCCTGATCGGCCTGCTGCCCACCTACGCCAGCATCGGCGCCGCCGCGCCGCTGCTGCTGGCGCTGTGCCGCTTCGGCCAGGGCCTGGGCCTGGGCGGCGAGTGGGGCGGGGCGGTGTTGCTGGCCACCGAGAACGCGCCGCCGGGCAAGCGCGCCTGGTACGGCATGTTCCCCCAGCTCGGGGCGCCGATCGGCTTCTTCCTCTCGGGCGCGACTTTCCTGCTGCTGGGCGAGCTGATGAGCGACGAAGACTTCTTCGGCTGGGGCTGGCGCATTCCCTTCCTGGCCAGCGCGCTGCTGGTGGCGGTGGGCCTGTATGTGCGCCTGAAGATCACCGAGACTCCGGATTTCCAGAAGCTCCTGGAACGCAAGGGCAGGGTGCGCCTGCCGGTGGCCACCGTGTTCTCGCGCCACCTGCGCTCCCTCGTGCTCGGGACCCTGGTCGGGATCGGCGGCTACGTCCTGTTCTACCTGATGACCGTGTTCGCCCTGAGCTGGGGCACGACGCAGCTCGGCTTCGCACGCCAGGAATTCCTGAGAGTGCAGCTGGCCGCCATCATCCTGTTCGCCCTGATGATCCCGCCCTCGGCCCTGCTGGCCGACCGCTTCGGGCGGCGCAGCGCGATGATGGCCGTGAACGCGGTGATCGCCGTCTTCGGGCTGTTCTATGGCCGCCTGTTCGGCGGCGGCGACATGGCCGCCCTCGCGCTCACCCTGGCGCTGGGCATGTTCATCACGGGTTTCGCCTACGGCCCCCTGGGCACCCAGCTGGCCGAGCTGTTCCCGGCCGAGGTGCGCTACACCGGCGCCTCGCTGTGCTTCAACTTCGCTGGCATCCTGGGCGCCTCGCTGGCGCCCTATGTCGCGACCTGGCTGGCGACCCGCCACGGCCTGGCCTACGTCGGCTATTACCTGAGCGGCGCCGCGCTGCTCAGCCTGGCAGCGCTGTTCCTGGTGCGCCGGCCGCGCTCCCGGCCGGCCTGAGACCCACGCTCGTACGGAGGGCGGTTTTGGGTTAGGCTTATGGTATCGGCAACCTGGAACAAGGAGACACCATGGCAGCACCCTACGAGACCGCCCAGCCCGAGCGCAACAGCATCGACGCCATGCCCGGCCTGGTCGCCCTGGACTTCGGCGCCAACTGGTGCGGCTATTGCCGCGCCGCCGAGCCGGCCATCGAGCAGGCCCTGGCCGACTATCCCTCGGCGCGCCACATCAAGGTCGAGGACGGCCCGGGCCGCAAGCTGGGCCGCTCGTTCCGCATCAAGCTGTGGCCGACCGTGGTGGTGCTCAAGGATGGACAGGAAGTCGCGCGCGTGACCCGCCCCGACAGCGCCGACGAGGTCCGCATGGCCCTGGCCCAGGCGGGCGCCGCATGAGCGGGGCGGCGCCAAGCCAGCCGGCCAACAAGCCCCGCACCGTGCTGTTCGCCAGCCTGATCGGGACCACCATCGAGTTCTACGACTTCTACATCTACGCCACCGCCGCGGTGCTGGTTTTCCCGCGCCTGTTCTTCCCCGCAGCCGATCCGGCGGCGGCCACCCTGCAGTCGCTCGCCACCTTCGCCATCGCCTTCTTCGCGCGCCCGGTGGGCTCGGCCGTGTTCGGTCACTTCGGCGACCGCATCGGGCGCAAGGCCACCCTGGTGGCGGCCCTGCTCACCATGGGCCTGTCCACCGTCCTGATCGGCCTGCTGCCGACCTACGCCAGCATCGGCACCGCCGCGCCGGTGCTGCTGGCGCTGTGCCGCTTCGGCCAGGGGCTGGGCCTGGGCGGCGAGTGGGGCGGGGCAGTGCTGCTGGCCACCGAGAACGCGCCGCCGGGCAAGCGCGCCTGGTATGGCATGTTCCCCCAGCTCGGGGCGCCGATCGGCTTCTTCCTTTCCGGCGCCACCTTCCTGCTGCTGGGCGAAGTGATGAGCGACGCCGCCTTCTTCGACTGGGGCTGGCGCATTCCCTTCCTGGCCAGCGCGCTGCTGGTCGCGGTCGGCCTGTGGGTGCGCCTGCGTATCACCGAGACCCCGGACTTCCAGAAGGTGCTCGACCGTAACGAGCGGGTCAAGGTGCCGGTCCTGACGGTGTTCGCGCACCACGGGCGGGCCCTGGTGCTGGGCACCCTGATCGCGCTGGCGACCTTCGTGGTGTTCTACCTGATGACCGTGTTCGCCCTCAGCTGGGGCACCGCCAAGCTGGGCTTCTCGCGCCAGCAATTCCTGCTGATGCAGCTGTTCGCGGTGCTGTTCTTCGCGCTCACCATTCCGCCCTCGGCCCTGCTGGCCGACCGCCACGGGCGGCGCATCGCGATGATGCTGGTGAGCGGCGCGATCGCCGTCTTCGGTCTGCTCTACGGGCCGCTGTTCGGCTCCGGCGGCGTCACCGAGGTCGGGCTGTTCATGGTGATCGGCATGTGCCTGACCGGTTTCACCTACGGACCGCTGGGGACCCTGCTCGCCGAGCTGTTCCCGCCAGAGGTGCGCTATACCGGCTCCTCGCTGACCTTCAACTTCGCCGGCATCCTGGGCGCCTCGCTGGCGCCCTACGTGGCCACCTGGCTGGCCACCAACTACGGGCTCGACTACGTGGGCTACTACCTGACGGCGGCCGCCTTGCTCAGCCTGTTCGCCCTGGTGCTGGCCGGCGGCATGCGGCCGGTGGGGCCGGCCCAGGCCGCCCCCCATTGAGCCAGTCCGCGCGCCGCTTCGGTCCGCTGTCGGCGCGCGCGCCCACCGCCGGCGACGCGGATTTCCTGGAGGCGCTCTACCTGGACGCCCGTCCGGACCTGGGCGCGCTGCCGGTGCCGCGCGGCGTGATCGAGGGGATCGCGCGCCACCAGCGGATGCTGCAGCGCGAAGCCTATGCGCGCGACTACCCGCTGGCCCGGGAGTGGATCGTGGAAGGGGAAGGGCGGCCGGTCGGCCGCCTGGTGCTGGACGCGAACGCCGGGGGGCTGCGCGTGGTCGACCTGTCGATCGCCGCGCCCGCGCGGCGGCGCGGGCACGCGCGCGCGCTTTTGCTGGCCCTGCAGGACGAGGCGCGCGCCGCCGGCCTCGCGCTGACGCTGCGGGTGCGGCGCGACAATGCCGCGGCGCGCCGCCTGTACGCGGGCCTGGGTTTCGTGGCGGTGGGCGGCGACGCCGCCGTGGAAGAGCTGGGCTGGCGCCCCGATCAGAAGGAATAGACCATCGTCAGCGAGGTCTGGGTGTCGGTGTTCTTCTTGTCGTCGGGGGCATTGGTGTCGTTGCGCACGCTGAAGCCGGCCTTCATCTGCATGGTGCTGTTGATCTTGGTGCTGAGCGAGGTCTCGGCGATCGAGCGGGTGTTCGAGGTGCCTTTCTCCACGCTGACGGTCTGGGCGAAGGCGGCCGAGGGGCTGACCCTCCAGCGGAACTGGGCCGCGCCGCGCACGGTGAAGCCGTTCTCGTCCTCGCCGGTGGCGCGCTCGCCGGCGAAATAGCCGGGACCGACTTCCACGTCCAGGGTCTTGTCCGTCATGTCGACCACGCGGCGGCCATGGCCGACGCCGATGGTCGAGTAGCGGGTATAGGCGCCGAAGCGGTCGTTGACATGGGTGCCGAGCACGAAGGCGCGGCGGCCCGGATCGTTGAGCTTGCGCGAGGCCTTGGCCGAGACCGCGTAGCGCTCGGCCGAGCGGGTGGTTTCCTTCTCGCCGTTCTCGTTCTCGTACTCGTCTTCCTTGAAGAAACCGCTGAGCATGAACTCGTGGCTCCAGCGCGCGGTCTCGTGGCGGGCGTCGATCTTGCCGGTCACCGAGGTGCCGGTGGTGTTGCCGGACGTGGAAATCGCGCCCAGCTCGGCCGAGGTGAACCAGCCGCCTTCGGGAATCGCGGTGGGGCGCACCACGGTCAAGGGCGCATGGACGTTGACGACGTCGGGCAGGTCGGGAGCGGCGAGGGCCGCGCCGGAGGCGCACAGGGCGAGGACGAGGATCGGCAGTGATTTCATCGGCAGGTCGAAGGCAGCATGCGCGCGCAGCGCGCCATCGTGGACGGAGGCCGCTGCGCCGGGCAGCGGCGGCTTGCGCGACATTGTAACGCAGAACTTCGCGCACGACATGCTTTTGAGCATGATGACGACACATCGGTGCAGATCCGCGTGTAATGCCTGCCGATGCGTCAGGGAGCCTGCGCGACAGGGCGAAGTCGGGTCCCAAGCGCGGGGAAAGCAGTAGCGCTGCATGCCCCCGATTGCTTGTCTGCGCTTCCGGCGCGAACCCTTCCGCCGCTGCGACTCCTAGGTGCCGACGTAGGCAATCTTGAAGGTGAACAGGGCGGCGATCACCCACACCACCGGGCGCACCTCGCGCGCGCGGCCGGTCAGGAGCTTGAGCACCGCGTAGCTGATGAAGCCGAAGGCGATCCCTTCCGCGATCGAGAAGGTGAAGGGCATGACCAGCGCGGTGACGGCGGCCGGGATGCTCTCGGTGCTGTCGCCCCATTCGACGTCGCCGAGGTCGGCCAGCATCAGGCAGGCCACGAACAGCAGGGCGGGGGCGGTGGCGTAGGCAGGCACCACGCCCGCCAGCGGCGCGATGAACAGGCAGGCCAGGAACAGCACCGCCACCGTCAGCGCGGTCAGGCCGGTGCGTCCGCCGGCCTGCACGCCGGAGGCGCTTTCCAGGTAGGCGGTGGTGCTCGAGGTGCCCAGCACGCTGCCGGCAACGATCGCGCCGCTGTCGGCCAGCAGGGCCTTGTTCAGGCGGTGCATCTTGCCCTCGACCAGCAGGCCGGCGCGGCGCGCCACGCCCATCAGGGTGCCGGTGGCGTCGAACAGCTCGACCAGGAAGAACACCAGGACCACGTTCAGGATGCCCACGGAGAGCGCGCCGGCGACGTCGAGCTTGAACAGGGTCGGCGCGATCGAGGGCGGGGCCGAGAACACGCCCTGGTAGGTATTGCCGCCGAAGATGAAGCTCAGCACCGTGACCAGCACGATGCCGATCAGGATCGCGCCGCGCACCTTGAGGCGGTCGAGGGCGACGATGACGAAGAAGCCGGCGATTGCCATCAGGGCCTCGGGCTTGTGCAGGTCGCCGGCCTTGACCAGGGTGGCTTCGTTGGGCACCACGATGCCGGCGTTCTTGAGGGCGATCAGGGCCAGGAACATGCCCAGGCCGACCGTGATCGCCACCCGCATCGAGCGCGGGATGCCGTCCACGATCATGCCGCGCAGGCCCAGCAAGGTCACCAGGATGAACAGGCAGCCCGAGATGAACACCGCCCCCAGGGCCACCGGCCAGGCGATGCCCATGCCCAGCACCACGGCGTAGGCGAAATAGGCGTTCAGCCCCATGCCCGGAGCCATCGCGATCGGGTAGTTGGCGTACAGGCCCATGACCGCGGTGCCGAGGGCCGCCACCAGGCAGGTGGCGACGAACACGGCTTCCTTCGGCATCCCGGCATCCCCGAGGATGGACGGGTTGACGAAGATGATGTACACCATGGTCAGGAAAGTGGTGAGGCCGGCGAGCAGCTCGGTGCGCACGTCGGTGCCGTTTTCCCTGAGCTTGAAGAGTCGTTCGAGCATGTAAGGTTTCCCCGTAAAGAGGGGCGGCGCCGGGGTGCGGGCCGCCCTTGTTGGCTTTTGCCCGAAGCATAACACCCCGGACGGGGACCGTCGCGGCG
This sequence comes from Massilia sp. KIM, assembly GCF_002007115.1. Lineage (NCBI taxonomy): Bacteria > Pseudomonadati > Pseudomonadota > Betaproteobacteria > Burkholderiales > Oxalobacteraceae > Massilia > Massilia sp. KIM. Next base: position 1,372,669 of record NZ_MVAD01000001.1, read on the forward strand.
CCCGGCGCGCCGGCCGCTGCGCCCCTGCGCCGTGTGAGCTGCTACCATGGCGCCTTCATTAACTTACGCAGTACACCATGCCCAAGAACAAGCGTCCCGTGCCCCGCAAGTCGAACAACGTGAGGGAGCCGGACACGGCGGCCCAGGCCAAGGAGCTGGCCGACCTCGCCCTCGAGATCGCCGAACGAGAGGACGCGCCAGGCTTCGACGCCGACGACGAGCGCGAGGAAGCGCTGACGGCGGCGGTGCGCAAGGCCGTGCGCAAGAAGCGCGACGCGGTGCTGTACGAGGCGATCGAGCTGGCGCGCTACACCGATCCGCTGGCCTGCCGCCTGCTGCGCGGCCGGATCGAGGAGGAGGCGGCGACCTGGCGCTTCAAGCGCGAGGACGGTCCCGAGTACGAGATCGACGCCTTCCTGGTGCCGCTGTTCGTGCGCAGCACCGGCGGACTGGTGGCGCAGGAGAGCTTCCGGGACGAGGAGGCCTTCGCCGCCCTGGCCACCAGCTTCCAGGCCGCGGGGTTGGACAGCAAGGGCGCCAAGGTGGTGCTGATCCAGCACGCCTACGACCTGGCCGAGGTCGACCACATCGCCTACTCGACCCTGCACGAGATGCTGCGCGAGGCGGCCGCCTCGCTGCTGGAGAAGAAGCTGCAGCCGGCGCCGACCATCGAGGCCAGCATCCGGGGCTGGACCGGCGAGCCGGTGGCGCCGGACGAGACGGCGATGGAGCTGCGCTTCCTGCTCGGCTTCTCGCTCAAGCGTGCCGACGACCCCTTCTACCGGGTGCCGAAGGACGAAGCCGGCAGCGACGCCTACTTCGCGCGCCGCCTGGAGCGCTACCGCGACTGGACGGTCGACGTGGCGCCCCTGGTGCGGCGCTGCCTGGCGCTCGATCCGGAGCGCCTGAGCGTGGACTTCCTCTACCAGGACCTGTTCTACGGCGCCAAGGAGCAGGGCGTGGCCGAGCTGTCCCTGCTGGGACTGCTGTCCGAGGTGCGCCGTACCCTGGCGGCCAAGGAGCTCGAGCCCGACCAGGTGCACGCGGCCGTGGCGCCGCTCGACATGGGCGAGCACATCGTGCTGCGCGCCAACCTCTACGCCCTGGACGGCGGCCTGCCCTGGGGCAGCGTCGAGAAGGCGGTCGACCTGGCCGCCGACCTGGGGGCGGAGGTCGACGATTTGTGCGATGCACTACTGTCCATCGGACTGGAAGGCGTCTCGGTGGCGACCGGCTTCAGCCAGGACGGTCACGCCGAAGGCGCCGAGCCCTACCAGCCTGCCTGATCCATTCAGGCGCGCCACGCGCCCGCCGCCCGCCGATGTTCCGCGCGGGCCGGGCGCCGCATGCAAATATCTTCCCCAAAGCCCAGGAAAACCGTGACTTCCACGGTTTTCGATGCGCTGCACAATCAAAAGTTTTACCGTCACCCGTAGTGGATTTTCCTGTGTAGGTGTAGGAGGCCCCCTACATGAGTCCACTCAGCAATTGTTCCCCCTAGGGGAGAGAAGGAAAAAGCGCGCAAAACACAATTCCTGTTGGCAATGTTGCAATGCATAAATGAAAACATTAGAAAATTTGCATGTTACGATTGAGGGGTCAGGCCTTGGTTCAGCCGCTGTCGCACCGCGAGGAGAGAGAGAACCGGCCCGGTATTTTTGCCAACAACTATAGCGCCAGCAAGGCGAGAGGAAATCAACATGCCGACCCTGATCGTGTTTTGCCACCTGCGCTGGGACTTCGTCTTCCAGCGCCCCCAACACCTGATGACCCGTCTGGCGGAACACTACCAAATCCTGTTCATCGAGGAACCGGTATACAGCGAGGGTGAGGCACACCTGCAGAAGACGGCCGTCGCGCCGAACATTACGGTGTGCCGCCCGCATACCGCGATCCGATCCCCTGGTTTCCACGACGACCAGATCCCGACCCTGCAAACCCTGCTGGGCGACCTGGTCGCGGATGACGAAGACCCGATCGTCTGGTTCTACACCCCGATGGCGCTGCCGCTGCTGCAGGGCCTGCACCCGTCCAAGGTGGTCTACGACTGCATGGACGAACTGGCCGCCTTCCGCAATGCGCCGAAGCAGCTGCTGCAGCGCGAGAACGCGCTGCTGAACATCGCCGACCTGTGCTTCACCGGCGGCCCCAGCCTGTACCAGTCCAAGCGCGAGCGCCACGACAACGCCCATTGCTTCTCGAGCAGCGTCGACGCCAAGCACTTCCGCCAGGCCCAGGACCGTTCGCTGTCGCACCCGGACCAGGAACACGTCCCGCATCCGCGCCTCGGCTTCTACGGCGTGATCGACGAGCGCTTCGACACCGAACTGGTGCGCGCGATGGCCGCCGCCCACCCGGAATGGCAGATCGTGCTGGTCGGTCCGGTCGTGAAGATCGATCCGGCCCACCTGCCGGTGGCGCCGAACATCCACTACATGGGCCAGCGCAACTATCCGGACCTGCCGAAGTTCCTGGCCGGCTGGGACGTCTGCCTGCTGCCTTTCGCGCTCAACGAGTCGACGAAGTTCATCAGCCCGACCAAGGTGCTGGAGTACATGGCGGCCGAGCTGCCTTCGGTTTCGACCCCGATCACCGACGTCAAGGTGCCCTACGGCGACGTGGTGGCGATCGCGGAAGGCGCCGACGACTACATCGCGGCCTGCGAGCGCATGCTGGCGCTGACGGATGCCGAACGCGAGAAGATGCGCACCCGCATGCGGGAAGTCGTGGCCGGCACCTCCTGGGACAAGACCGCGGCGCGCATGCACGAGCTGATCGAGAACGTGCAGCCGGGGCACAGGGCGCTGCGCCTGAGCGGCTTCAATCCGGAGCTGGTGGCCGCCAAGGCGACGCCGCTGCCGGTCGCGAAAACGGCTTGATCCGCCTGCGACGCGGCGCCGGGCGCGAGCCCGTGCCGCGTGTGTGAACACGGGCCCCCGCGAGGGGGCCCTTTGCTTTTGGCGGCCAGAAGGCCGATCACGGCGGCCCCCCACGCAAGGAAAAAAGACCGGAGGCGCCAACCCATCAATGGGTCGCCGCTCCCGGTCCGGCTGTCCCCATGCGAGTAGGGGAACACTGCGCACTCGTCCCGCTTCCGGTGACGATGGCATGAGTTCATGGTAGGCGTGCTTCGACCGGACTGCAATAGGACCGTTCAGACCGGTCTTGTAGGCGGACTCCGGCTCGAATGCGAAGCGACGAGCTTCAACACCGACATAGAGGCGATAGGTTCACCTTGGCTCCGGCCCGACGTCGGCACAGCCCCGGCCTCCAGCGACTGGCGCTTCGCCCGGACGTCACCGGTTCAATGCCGCAGGTGGCTCGCCTGCGGCATCGAATGGGGCAGCCAGCCGCCGGCCGGGTCGCTCGGCTCGGCCACCCGGACCACCGACAGCGGGTGGGCGAACTGGATGCGCTCGCGCTCGAAAGCTCGGTAGATCTCGAGCAGGATGGCCTGCTGGGCGTCCATGTGCAGGATGTAGTCCGGGCTCTTGAAGTGGTACACGATCTCGTAGTCCAGCGACCATTCGCCGTAGCGGAAGAAGTGGGTGCGCTCGAAGTCGACGTCGCTGCGTGCCGAGACGATCTCGCGCACCAGCTGGGGGATCAGGGCCAGCTTCTGGTCGCTGGTGCCGTAGGCCACGCGCAGCACGAAGGCCACGCGCCGCGACTGCATGCGCTTGTGGTTGTGGATGCGGCTCTTGAGCAGGTCGCCGTTCGAGAACACGATCTGCTCGCCGCCCAGGCCGCGCAGGCGGGTGGTCTTCAGGCCGATGTACTCGACCGCCCCAAGGGCGTCGCCGACGATGATGAAGTCGCCGATCTCGAAGGGTTTGTCGAGCATGATCGAGAGCGAGGCGAACAGGTCGCCCAGGATGTTCTGGGTCGCCAGCGCGACCGCGATGCCGCCGATCCCCAGGCTGGCCACCAGGGTGGTGATGTTGAAGCCGAAATTATCCAGCAACATCAGGAAGGCGACCGTCCACACCAGCAGGCGCAACATGAAGAAGAGGATGGTGGCCGAGGCCTTGCGGGCGCCGTCGCCCTGGGTCAGGAGCTGGGAGCGCCAGGCGCGCACCCCGGTGTCGCCCCAGATCCCGAGCTGCAGCAGCAGGGCGCCCACGGCCACCCGCGAAATCACCAGGCTGTAGCGGTCCGGCAGCACCACGAACAGGCTGCCCAGGTAGACGCCGATCGCCAGCAGGAACACCAGGTAGGTCTTGGCCAGCATCTTGGTGACGAAGTCGTCGAGCCGGGTGGCGGTGCGCTGCGACAGCGCGTGCATCCGGCGCAGCGCGAAGGCGCGGATGAACATCATCGCCGCCGTGCTCCCGATCGCGACTCCCAAGGCGATCAGCCAGTCTTCCACAGCATTTCCTGCAAACACCAAATCCATGCGAGACTCCTCTTGCAAGCAAACCGGACAAGCCTCCAGTGTGGGGGCCGGCGGCATCCGGGCGCGCACAATTGACAGTCGCCTTATACCGCCGATACATTGAACTTTTCCATCGTGCAGGCTTTTCGGAATGGGCAAATTCTCGGTTTCATGCGGTACCCTGGTCGTCAACCCGCGCGGCGAGCTGCTGCTATGCCACGTGACCGACACCCCGAAGTGGGACATCCCGAAGGGCTTGCGCGATCCCGGCGAGACCGAGCTGGAAGCGGCCATGCGCGAACTGCGTGAGGAAGCGGGGCTGGAATTCGCCGCCGGCGCCTTCCGCGACCTCGGCCCCTTCGACTACCGGCGCGACAAGCGGCTGCACCTGTTCATGGTGGAGAGCGGACCCGGGCTCGACAGCCTGGAGCGGCTGCACTGCACCAGCTTCTTTCCGCACCACGCGACCGGCGCGCCGACGCCGGAAATGGATGGCTACCGCTGGGCGGCGCGCAAGGACTTGCGCGCCCTGTGCTGGCCGCGCATGGGCGAGGTGCTGATGGGGATCGCCTGGTAGCGCTGAATGCCGGCAGTCCGGGCGGCGCGACTTCCTTGCGCCGGACGGGCCCCTACACCCGCGCCAGCACTTCCTGGATCGCGTCCAGGGTCGCGGGCTTGGTCAGGTGCATGTCGAACCCGGCCTGCGCCGTGCGTGTGCGGTCGGCTTCGGCGCCCCAGCCGGTGAGCGCCACCAGTTTGAGTCCCGCGTAGCGCGGGTCGGCGCGGATCGCGGCCGCCACCTCGTAGCCCGACAGGCCAGGCATGCCGAGGTCGAGGAACACCACCTGGGGCTGTAGTCCCGGCAGCATGCGCAGGGCCTGGTGGCCGTCGTTGGCCACCGGCGCGCTGTGGCCCAGCAGGTTGAGCAGGGCGGACAGGGTCTCGGCGGCGTCGCGGTTGTCGTCCACCACCAGCACGGTGAGGCCGCGTCCTTCCACCGCGGCGGCGTCGGCCGGCGCAGCGGGCGCCTCCGGCGCCGTGCCTGCCGCGCCGATCGGCAGGCGCACGGTGAACACGCTGCCGGCCTTGGTGCCGGCGCTGGCCGCCGTGACGCTGCCGCCGTGCAGTTCGACCAGGCTGCGCACCAGCGACAGCCCGATCCCCAGCCCGCCAGCCCCGCCACCCGGGTGCTGGCCCTGGCCGACCTGGGTGAACATCTGGAACACGTCCTCCAGCTTGTCCGGCGGGATGCCGATGCCGTTGTCCGATACGGCGATCACCGCCTGGGCGCCGTCGCGCTCCGCCGCCAGCACGATCTTGCCGCCGCGCGGCGTGTAGCGGGCGGCGTTGTTGAGCAGGTTGCTGACCACCTGGGTCAGGCGGGTGGGGTCGGCTTCCAGCAGCAGCGGCTCGCCCGGCAGGCGCAGGTCGAGGTGGTGGCGCGCCGCCTCGATCTGGGGCATGCTGGTCTCGACCGCCGACTGCAGCACGGCGGCCAGGTCGATGCGCTCGCGCTTGAGCTGGATCTGGCCGCGCGTGATCCGGGCCACGTCCAGCAGGTCGTCGACCAGGTGCACCAGGTGTCCGAGCTGACGCTCCATGATCTCGTGCACCCGCGCCACCGCCTGGGCGTCGTCCGGCGCGCGCCGGATCAGCTGCAGGCCGCTGCGGATCGGGGCCAGCGGATTGCGCAGCTCGTGGGCCAGGGTGGCCAGGAATTCGGTCTTGAGCCGGTTGGCTTCCGCCAGGTCGGCCGCCATCTTGCGCAGCGCCTCCTCGGAGCGGCGGCGGTCGGTGATGTCGGTGAACATGATCGCCACGCGCCGCGCTTCGGGCGGGTCGACCCGCGCCGCGTACACGTCGTACCAACGCCCCAGCTCGGCCACCTCGTTCACGAAACGCACCGGCTCGCCGGTCGCGGCGACCCGCCCATAGGTGTCGAACCAGTGTTGCTCGAGGCGCGGCACCAACTGGCGCGCGGTGCGGCCGACCACGTCGTGCAGGCCGGTGTGCTTGGTGAAGGCCGGATTGGCCTCGAGGAAGCGGTAGTCGCAGGGCTGGCCGGCGCTGTCGTAGAGGATCTCGGCCACGCACAAGCCCTCGTCGATCGAGTCGAACAGGGTGCGGTAGCGCTCCTCGGTCTGGCGCAGCTGCTGCTCGGCCTCGAACTGGCGGGTGGCGTCGATCACCACACCGCGCAGGCGCGCCGGATCGCCGCCCGGGTCGCGCTCGACCTGGCCGCGCGCGATCGCCCAGCGCCAGCCGCCCCCGGGCTGGCGGATGCGGAAGGTGGCGTGGTAGGCGCGGCCTGCCGCGGCCTGGGCCAGGTTGGCCTGGACGGTGGCCATGTCGTCCGGGTGCACGGCGGCCAGGTAGGCGGCGATCGGGGCGCCGTCGGCGCGCTGCGGGGCGACGCCGAACAGGGTCGCCATGCGCGCGTCGGCGCTCACGCGGTCGCTACGGATCTCCCAGGTGAACACGGCCAGTTCGGCGGCCGAGATGGTTGCCTCCAGGCGCGCGCGCGCGTCCATCAGGGCGCTCTCGGCGCGCTGGCGCTCGGTCAGGCTGTGGAAGGCGTCGATGTAGAAACGCGCCTTGGCGCGCAGGATGGCGGCCGACAGCGGCGCATGCAGCACGGCGATGGCGCCGGCCTCGTACAAGGCCTCGATGGACATCAGGGCCGGCTGCGGCAGGCCGAGGGCGATGATCGGCGTGTGCATCGAGCGCCGCCCGGCGCGCAAGCGGCGCACCGTCTCGAGCAGCAGGGCGCTGTCGCCGCACCAGCCGGCCAGGATCAGCGCGAAATCGTGCTCGCGCGCCTGGGCCAGCGCCGCTTCCAGGGTCTCGACGCGGAGGACCGCCTGGCCGAGCTCCTCCGACACCTGGCCCACCACCGGATCGATCTCGGGCAGGTTACAGACGAAGAGGACGGTTGGACGCGGGCTGGACAGGCTCATGACTTCGTGGCGCGCAAGGATTGCCAATGCGCCATACTTGTGGACTCCGTGACAATCTATGCGTGCCCCCTCTGGCTGTCAACGTCTTATTTTCGCCATTCATGACTGTGTGGCATCGCTATGTGGAAACGCCGGCGCTATATTGCGCTCCAGGTAAAACGCTCACACCAGGAGGAGATCAGATCATGGATGCACCCACCGTTGAACAAGTCGACGTCGCCGACATCATGCGCGGACTCTATGGCGACGGCATCATTGCCTGCCGCGGCGCCTTCGAGCGCGCCTGGGTCGAGCGCCTGGGCAGCGACATCGCCGGCCTGTTCGACGCCGCCCTCAAGCGCCCCGGCGGCGCGCTCGAGCGCGGCCCCAACCGCTATTACGTCGAGGTCCACCCGGAAAGCATCAGCGGCTTCGTCGACCTGGTGAGCCACCCCTGGGTGGTGGCGGTCTGCCGCGCCGTGCTGGGGCCGGACTACCGGATCGTCGAGATCGGCTTCGACGTCCCGGGCCCGGGCGCCATGCACCAGCCCTGGCACCGCGACTTCGCGGCGCCGCCTGAGACCACGGCCGGCCGGCGTCTCAGTTCGCTCGCCTTCAACATCACCACGGTCGACGTGGACGAGGAGATGGGACCCTTCGAGATCGCACCGGGCACCCAGTGGGACACCTGGCAAGGCGACCCGATGTTCCCGCCGAAGGAGTTGTACGCCCGCTACGAGGAAAAGCGCCAGCGAAAGCTGCCGCGCATGGGCGACATCTCGGCCCGTTCGGCGCTGACCATCCACCGCGGCACCGCCAACGTCTCGAACCGTTCGCGCCCGGTGCTGGTGCTCGGGGCCGACGCGCCCGACGCCACCAATGCGGTGAAGCACGACCTGCAGGTCTCGCGCGCCTTCTACGAGAGCCTGGCGCCGGACGTGGCGCGCCACCTGAATTGCCGCGTGGTCGAGCGGCTCGAGCCGATCCAGCAGGCCCATACGATCGACGGGCTCCTGATGGGCGTCACGATGGGCTGATCGCCGATCAGCCCTTGCGCCCGGTGCTTGCGCTCAGTCCTCCTTGTCGGGGACCGGCTGGGCGGGCACCGGGGTCTTGAGGGCGTCGGGGACGGCGTCGGCAATGCCGTTGGAAGGCATCTGGCCGACCCGGCGCGCTTCGTCGGAGTGCTGGTCGAGGCTGACTTCTTCCGCGACGTCGAAGCGGCCGTCCTCCGCGCCGCCTTCGCCGGGAAGCAGGTTCTCTGAGCGCTGGTCCTGGCCGCCGGCGGCCGGGCTTGCTTTGTTGGTGCCGGTCATGGTGTTCTCCTGGGTCGTTTGGGCTTGACCGATTATGGCCCAGGCCCTTCCACGGCGGGCGCACGCTACCGGCGTTCTTCCTTGCGCGGCAGGTTCTTCTCCAGGATCGCCCACAGGATCAGGCCATAGGCCAGCAGCCGGATCAGGTAGTGCAGCGGCGAGTCCTCGCCGCCGTGGTCACGGATGGTGGCGTAGACCCGGTGCGCGCCCTGGATCGCGAAGGACAGGGCGAACCACAGGAAGAAGCGGTCGCCCGAGCTGCGCCAGAAGCGCACGAAGAACAGGGCGATGGTCAGGAGCGCCATCGCGATCGCGCCGGCCAGGAGTTCGTTCATCGTCTCATTCCTTCTCGTAGATCAGGCCGTACAGCAGGAGCAGGCAGGCCACCAGGGCGCTGATCAGGCGCAGGGGCATGAAATCCACCGTGGGGTAGATCACCTTGTCCAGCAGCAGGAACAGGTTGTTGACCGTCATGACGGCGAAGCAGGAGCCGCTCCAGAACAGCAGGCGGTAACGGGTGCGCCGGTAGCTGGAAAACAGCAGCCAGGTACAGGCCAGCGAGGTGAGCATGCACAGCGAATAGATGAGTTCGCCCATGTCAGTCGTCCTTTCGGAACCGGAAGGCGTTGGCGAAGCGCTGGGCCTTGCGGTCGAGGGTGGAATGGATCAGGTTGGTGATCTCGACCAGGTGCCGGGCGTAGAACTCGGCCAGGAGGTCGATGCGCTCGCGCAGCAGTTCGCCGGGCGCGTAGCAGTAGGCATCCTGCTGCGGCGGATCGCAGCGGCGCGCGACGCCGGCCGTGCACAGCTCGTCGAGCAGGCCCTGGGCCACCTTGTCGCTGATGTAGAGCCGCCGCGCCAGCGTCTCGCCGCGCCAGGGTTCGCCGGGAGCGCCGCGCAGCAGCAGCAGCGCTTCCAGGAAGGGTACGGAGGGGATGCTCGTCAGCACGAAGCGCCGCAAGTCCTCCGGAATCGGCGGGTTGGTCATGCGCGTGTCATCTGTTTCCTAAAAGGAAATGTGTATTGAGAAGGCGAAAAGTTTAATGCATTCCAACCAGCAATGCATTCTCAATCGTGCGCACCTATTCCTGAGCTTTTTGGACGATGCTTGCTCTAAGCTAAAATGAGGCCCGTTCTTCCTTGAGCTTAAGCAACATGTTTCGTTCATTACTAGCCCGCATCGTCCTCGCGGGCGCCATGCTCGCCGCCGGCGCCGCACAGGCCGCGAGTTGCCCCGTCCATTACCTGGATGGGCGCGCACCCGAGATCCGCAATCCCAAGCTGGCCACCGCCACCCGCGAACTGTGCTACGGCGTGTTCGGCGTCATGCACTCGGGCGTGACACGCACGCCCTTGTGGTCGGCCGAATACCTCCGCGCCGACAACCTCGAGCGCGCCGAAGGCCTGGACCGCGACAACGCCTTTCACGCCGAGCCGCGCCTGCCCCAGGGCCAGCGCGCCGAACTGTCCGACTACGCGCGCAGCGGCTTCGACCGTGGCCACCTGGCGCCCAACGGCAACATGCCGGACCGCCGCACCCAGCGCGAAAGCTTCTCCCTGGCCAACATGGTGCCCCAGGACGGCGCGCACAATCGCCATATCTGGGCTCCGATCGAACAGGCGGTGCGCAAGATGGCCAGGCGCGAGGGCGAGCTCTACGTGATCACCGGTCCGGCCTTCCTCGGCACGAGCCTGCGCAAGGTCGGCAACGTGCTCGTGCCCAGCCATCTGTACAAGGTGGTGTACAGTCCCCGCCAGAAGGCGGCCGCCGCCTGGTTTGTCGAGAACCGCGGCGACGCGCCGATCCAGGTCATCCCGGTGGCCGAGCTGGAAAGGATCGTCGGCATCGAGCTGCTGCCCTCGCTGAGCCAGCAGCAGAAGGAGCGCATGCTGCGCCTGCCGAAGATCAAGCAGCGCAAGCCCCGCAACGCAAACCAGGAGCGCACATGACATCGAAGAAGAGCAGGTTCGACCCCTACGCCAACGAAGCCGACGTGCTCGAAGTCGGCAATCTGATGCTCGAGAACCGCGTCGACCGCGTCACCATCTCGGGCGACGTCGACCTCACCGCCGACCAGGCCGGCCTGGCCGATGCGCGCCGCCTGCACGCGGCCCTCGGCGCCATCGTGGCCGCGCTGGAAGGGCGCGAGCTTCCCGATCGCCTGCCGCCACCGGACGTCAAGACGGTCGACAATCCCTTCTCTTGAGCCGCGCGCGCGGCCGCGGTCACGCGTGCATCGCTGCCTTTGATTGTCGGGGGTCAATGGTGCGCGTGCCCCAACAGGTTTGGAGTAGTCTCGATCAGGATCGGCCCACGTTGGACGCGTAGGCCAATGACTGAATCGACCTCGCCGCGGCGAGGTCCCACCTGACGGAGGAACGACCATGCAACATACGCTTGTAGCCGTGTTCGACAACCAGACCGATGCGCAGAACGCGATGAACGAATTGCTGTCGTCGAACTTTTCGCGCGAGAACGTGCGCCTCTCCGGCGCGGACACCACCGGCATGACCGGCAGTTCCAGCACCGCATCCACCACCAGCACCAGCAGCACCGCCAGCACCAGCAGCGCCGACAGCGGCGAAGGCATCGGCGCCAGCATCAAGCACTTCTTCAGCGACCTGTTCGGCGACAACGACGACGATGCGCGCCATGTCAGCCGCTACCAGAGCGCGATCAGCGGCGGCCGCCACGTGCTCACCCTGACCGCCGACTCGCTGCCCGAGGTCGAGCGCGCCGCCGACATCGTCGAGCGCTACGGCCCGACCGATATCGACGAGCACTCGGACCGCACGGGCGCGATGGCCGGCGGCCTCAGCGGCGCAGCCATGAGCGGCGGCGCCGGCCTGCAGCAATCGACCTCGATGTCGGCCCAGTCGGCCAGCGCGCAGGGCAGCCTGCAACGCAGCGACTCGCTGCAGCGCGACACCGGCGCCCAGCTCAACACCACCCAGTCCATCCCGGTGGTGGAAGAACAGCTGAAAGTCGGCAAGCGTGAGGTCCAGCGCGGCGGCGTGCGCATCTACTCGCGCATCGTCGAGACCCCGGTCAACGAGACCATCGGCCTGCGCGAGGAACACGTGAACGTCCAGCGCCGTCCGGTCGACCAGCCGGTCAATCCGCTCGACGCGACCGCCTTCAAGGAACAGACCATCGAGATGCGCGAGACCGCCGAGGAAGCGGTCGTGCAAAAGAGCGCCCGTGTGGTCGAGGAAGTGACGATCGGCAAGCAGGTCGACCAGCGCCAGGAACAGATCCGCGATACGGTGCGCCGCACGGAGGTCGAGGTCGAGCAGCTCGGCGGCGTCGGTTCGCTGCGCGACGACGACAGCGACTTCCGCAGCCACTTCAACAGCAACTACAGCGGCAGCGGCGCCTCGTACGACGACTACGCCCCGGCCTACAGCTATGGTTCGCAGATGCGCGGCGACTCGCGCTACAGCGGTCGCCAGTGGGACGATGTCGAGAGCGACCTGCGCACCGACTGGGAATCGCGCAACGCCGGCGGCGCTTCGACCTGGGAGAAGACCAAGGCGGCCGTGCGTCGCGGCTGGGATCGCATGACGGACGACGATGACGATTCCTACTACCGCAACCACTACAGCAGCATGTTCGCCAGCGGTGGGGGCAGCTACGAGGATTACGCGCCGGCCTACCGCTACGGCACCCAGATGCGCGGCGACTCGCGCTACACCAGCCGCCAGTGGGACGAGGTGGAGCCCGAGCTGCGCAGCGACTGGGAAACCCGCAATGGCGGTGGCGGATCGACCTGGGAGCGCGTGAAGGCCGCGGTTCGCCACGGTTGGGATCGGATGACGGGAGACGCGCCCTCGGGACGCGGCTACTGAGCATCGGCCACAGGCTGAACGCTGAGCACGATGGCGCCTTCGGGCGCCATTTTTCTACGACCAAGCTCGAGATCCGAGGTCGGCGAACGACTGTCCAGTCGCGCGCCCGCGACATACGGATTGGAGTACATTCAAATCGACCGCCGAGCGATCGAAGGAGCCGAACTGATGTCCAGTAACAATGCTTCAAGCAGCCCGCAGGAAGTCACCACGATTCCGGTGAGCGAAGAGCGGCTCGAGGTGGGAACGCGGACCGTCGATACCGGCCGCGGCGTCAGGGTCCACAAGACCGTGACCGAGCAGCCGGTCAGCATCGACGAGACCTTGCTGCGCGAGGAAGTGGAGGTCCGGCGCGTGCCGGTCGACCGCATCGTCGCGTTGGAGGAAGCGCCCGCCAACCGCTATGAAGGCGAGACGCTGGTGGTGCCGGTCCTCGAGGAAGTGCTGGTGGTCGAACGCCGCCTGCGCATCAAGGAGGAACTGCACATCACCCGCACGCGGCGCGAGGAGCGCTACCACGAGCAGGCCGTGCTCAAAACCGAGCAGGTGAGCGTAGAACGCTTCGACGACGCCACCGGTGGGCCGCCGGCGGACCAACCCTGACCAGAATGGAGGAAACGACCATGCAACATACACTTGTAGCCGTGTTCGACAACCGGGCCGACGCGCAGAGCGCGATGAATGAATTGCTGTCGTCGGGATTCTCCAGTGGCGACGTGCGCCTGTCGAACGCCGACCCCACGGGCCAGACCGACAGCATCACCGGCGCCTCCGACATCGCGGGCGAGCGTGACATGACGGCCGACCGGGCTGGCGATGGCGGCGGGACCGGCATCGGCGCCAGCATCAAGCATTTCTTCAGCGACCTGTTCGGCAGCGACAACGACGAGCACGTCAGCCGCTACGAAGGCGCGGTGACGCGCGGCCACCACGTGCTGACCCTGACCGCCGTGTCGTTGGTGGAAGTGGAGCGCGCCGCCGACATCGTCGAGCGCTACGGCCCGACCGACATCGACGAGCAGGCCTCGCAGTTCGGCGACGTGCCTTCCGGCACCGAGGCGCTGCGCATGGGACACGGCAGCAGCATGGGCGGCGCGGCCATGTCGGCGCAGTCGGGCGGCGCTGGCCAGTCGCTGCAGGCGGGCGGCCAGCCGACCCTGGACAATCCGGGCGACCGCAAGCTCTTCCAGCAGCAGTCGCTGAACCAGGCCGAGCCGATGGGCACCACCTACCAGGAACCGATGGGCAAGAGCGGGCTCACCGCGACCGGCGGCACCTCGCTCCAGGGTTCGACCCTGCAGGAGAATTCGGTCCAGGCCTCGTCGCTCGACGGCACCCAGCAGACCGGGGTCGGCCTGGGCAGCTCCGGCATGCAGGGCGGGACCCTGCGCTCGCCCGACCAGGGCAGCGGCGCTTACCAGGGCGGCGGGCTGCAGGGCTCGCAGCAGCGCGACACCTCGGGCGCCGCGGCGTCCACGACGCCGGGCCAGCGTGCGGGCATGCGCATCTTCTCGCGCGACAATTCGGCTTCCAGCAGCACCGGCTCCGGCATGGACGACGACGTCTACTACCGCGACCACTACAGCAGCAACTACGCCGATTCCGGCAAGGACTACGACACCTACAAGTCCGCCTATACCTATGGCCGCGAAGCCTCGCGCAGCGAGCTCTATCGCAATCGCCCCTGGGACGAGGTGCAGCCGCAACTGCAGAGCGACTGGGACAGCCGCAACGCCTCCTCGGGCGCCGGTTCGACCTGGGAGAACATGAAGGACGCGGTGCGCCATGGCTGGAACCGGCTGACCGATGACGACGATGCCGCTTACCGCAAGCACTGGAGCGCAACCTATGGCGCGGACGCCGGTTCCTACGACGAGTACCGCCCGGCCTATTCCTACGGCGAGCAGATGCGCCGCAACGCCCGCTACAGCAATCGCCAGTGGGACGAGGCCGAGAGCGACCTGCGCATGGACTGGGAGAGCCGCAATCCGAACGGGCCCTCGACCTGGGAGAAGATGAAGTCGGCCGTGCGCCAGGGTTGGGACAAGATGACCACCTGATCCCTGGGCCGGCCGGCTCGCGTCGGGCCGGCCTGTTCCGGGCCGGTTTCCCGTCGAAGCGGCGCACGAACAAGCTCATCCCGGCGCAGGCCGGGGATCCGGTTTCCCGCGCGCGCCTCTCAGGCCCACAGTAGCGGTGGGCGAGCAAACTTGGATCCCGGCCTTCGCCGGGATGACGGTGTTTGATGGTGCGATTGTTTGAAGTCGCGGGCTTCGGTGCTCGGGCGTCGAGGCCGCGGCTTGCGTTTGGCGGGGCGGCCGACTAGGCGGCGTCGCCCATGGGCAGGCTGATGCGGTTGCGCCCGAGGTGCTTGGCGCGGTAGAGGGCGGCGTCGGCGATGGCGACCAGCTGGCTGGCCGTGTTGTCGGGTCCGGCGATGGCGGTGGCGGCGCCGATCGAGACCGTGACGTGCTTGCCGCCGCCGAAGCGGCAGGGCAGCTGGAGCTGCTCGACCCGCGCGCGGATGCGCTCGGCCACGATGGCCGCGCCCTTGAGCGACTGGTTGGGCAGGATCACCGCGAATTCCTCGCCGCCATAGCGCGCCACCAGGTCGTTGGCGCGCATCTCGCTGGCCACCGCCTTGGCCACCCGCTTCAGGCACTCGTCCCCGCCCAGGTGGCCGTGGGCGTCGTTATAGGCCTTGAAGTTGTCGACGTCGACCATCAGGAGGGACAGCGGCTGCTGCTGGCGCAGGGCGCGCGCCCATTCGGCGTGCAGGGTGTCGTCGAAGCAGCGGCGGTTGGCCAGTCCGGTGAGGCCGTCGCGCGTCGCCAACTGCTCCAGGGCGACTTGGGCCATCTTTTCGTCGGTGAGGTCGCGCAGGGTTTCCACCACGGCCGACAGGCGGCCGCCGGCGTCATAGATCGGGCTGGCGTCGGCCGCCAGGTAGCGGCGCCGGCCGGCGCGCGGCATGTCGCACCAGCTCTCCAGCGAGAGCACGGCCGGCGCGCCGGCCGCGCCCTCGGTGCGTGGATAGATCTGGGGCACGGCCTCGCGGCCGTCGTCCAGGCGCCGGCGCAGCACGAGGTCGGCCAGGGTAGGGCGCTCCTGCTCGTAGAAGCTGCGCCAATGCTCGCTGGTGCCCACCATCTCGCCGGCCGGGACGCCGGTCAGCTCCTCGCAGGCGCGGTTCCAGATCATGACCCGGGCGCGGGTATCCAGCACGAACACGGGCACCGACAGGCTCGCCATCAACTGGCCGACGAAGGCCGCGTCCTGCACCGGGGATGCCGGCGGCGGAAGCTGGAGTCCTGTCTGGATACCCGTTGTGCTGATCATGGCGGTCCTTTGCGTTCACAGCAACAGCCGAATGGCTGCTGACTGGAGGCAATTTTGCTACCGCCGAGGAAACGCCTCATTGATTTTCAGCAAGTGCCCTTGCCCGTGGAAAGGCCGCTCAGGCTGCCGCCTCCATCCTCTCGCGCGGGGCGGGCGGGGGCGGGGCCCGCCCACCCCTGGCGGCCGCGACGACCTGCAGGACGCCGTCGAGCTTCCTCAAGGCGTCCCCGAGGCGCTGGCCAGCTTCCGGCGAATCTCCGGCCAGGCTGTCGTGCAGTTGCGACAATTCGGTGCGCAGGGAAACCAGGCGCCGGACCAGGCGCGGATCCGGTGTGGCCCGTCCAGGAGCTGCCACGCCCAGCGGGGCCTCGTCGCGGCAGACCAGGCTGCACAGCAGCTCGTCCTGCTCGGCCAGGGCCTGGTCGGCCATCCAGCGCGCCTCGCGCTCGGTGGCGAGCTGAAGCGCAAGGGTGTGGGCGCATTCGGCGCTGGCCAGGCTGCGGCGCAAGAGTATGCAGGCCAGCATCAGTCCGGCCAGCGCGGTCAGGGCGCAAGCCAGCAACTCGGGCGCGAGACTGCGCAGCGGGAGCGGCATGGCCTGGGCCGGCGCCGCGCCGAACAGCATGGCTAGGAAAAGCGTGGATTTGTACATAGCTTCCTTCTGACCAGATTCGGAACTTTCCGTAGGAAGGTAGCGTCTTTATCTGAAAAGAATATTGCTGATGCTCAAGAACGGTGCAGGGGAGGGGCCGCCGGCGGTGCGTGTCCACGGCCACCGGAAAGCTTGTTGAAGATATAATTCCGCCGAGCCGGGTCCGCCCGTCCCGTCCACCCGAACCGCGAAAAGCCCATGAAAAAAGCCCTGTCCTTGTTGCTCCTGGTGTCCGGCGCCGCGCTGGCCGACGATGCCGCCGTCCTGAAATGCCGCGCCCTGGCCGATACCGCGAGCCGGCTGGCGTGCTACGACGCGATGCCCCTGGCGGCAGCCGGGGCACCGGCGGCGCGCAGCGAGGCCGCCGTCCAGCCCGAAGCACGCTTCGGCCTGGCCGCTGCTCCCAAGCCGGTCAAGGACAAGGGACCGAAGATGATCCGCAGCACCGTGGCCGGCGCCTTCGAGGGCTGGTCGCCGGGCACCCGCATCGAGCTGGCCAATGGCCAGGTCTGGCGCGTCACCGAAGGCGAGGCGGTCCTGCCGCAAATGAACAATCCTCAGGTCGAGATCTCGCGCGGGGCGCTCGGCGGCTACCTGCTCCAGGTCGGCGGCTACGCCAGCACCGCGCGCGTCGCCCGCATCCAGTAAGCCAGGCCTCGCGCGACGGGCCGCCCCTTGGTGGGCGGCGGCGCTCTTCCTCCACGAACACGCCTGCAGCCAGCGCCCCCGGTCAAGGACCGGGCGAGGGCGCTGTCGCCTTTCCTACGGACCGCAAGCGGCCGGCCGGGGGCTGCGGATTGCGCCGCAGCACGCTATAATGGAAGGTTGACGAGAGGCTTACCGTGACTTACAGCATCAAAGAAATCTTCTACACCCTGCAGGGCGAAGGCGCCCATGCGGGGCGCCCGGCCGTATTCTGCCGTTTCTCGGGCTGCAACCTGTGGACCGGCCGCGAGCAGGATCGCGCCAGCGCGGTGTGCAGCTTCTGCGATACCGATTTCGTCGGCACCGACGGCGAGCGCGGCGGCAAGTTCAAGGACGCCGAGGCCCTGGCCGCCGAGATCGACAGCCTGTGGCCGGCCAGCTACACCCCCAGCAAATACGTGGTCTTCACCGGCGGCGAGCCGCTGCTGCAGCTGGACGCGGCCCTGATCGCCGCCATGCACGCGCATGGCTTCACCATCGCCATCGAGACCAACGGCACCCTGCCGGTGCCGGAAGGCGTGGACTGGGTGTGCGTGAGTCCGAAGATGGGCTCCACCCTGGTGGTCGAGAAAGGCAACGAGATCAAGGTCGTGATCCCGCAGGCGAACCAGGACCTGGCCGCCTACGAGCGCCTCGATTTCGAGAACTTCTACGTGCAGCCGATGGACGGCCCCCTGGCCGCCCACAACACGCGCCTGGCGATCGAGACCTGCCGGCGCAACCCCAAGTGGAAGCTCAGCCTCCAGACCCATAAACTCCTCCAGATTCCCTAAGCGCGATGCTGACCATTACCCGTAAACTGGAATTCGATGCCGGCCACCGGATTCCCGACCACAAGAGCCAGTGCCGCAACCTGCACGGCCACCGCTACACCCTCGAGATCACCCTGACCGGCGAAGTGATCGACGCCGACGGCAATTCCGACAACGGCATGATCATGGACTTCTCGGACGTCAAGGCGCTCGCCAAGCAGCACCTGGTCGACGTCTGGGACCATGCCTTCCTGGTCTACGAGAAGGACGAGAAGGTGCGCGACTTCCTGGCCTCGCTCCCTGGCCACAAGACCGTCGTGATCGACCGCATCCCGACCGTGGAAAACCTGGCCCAGGTGGCCTTCGGCATCCTCAAGACCGTGTTCACGGACCGCTACGGCACCGGCCTGCGCCTGCACAAGCTGGTGCTGCACGAGACCCCCAACTGCTGGGCCGAGATCGTCGATGCCTGATCGTTACATGGGGCTGGCCCTGCTCGAGGCGCGCAAGGCCTGGGAGCAGGGCGAGGTGCCGGTCGGCGCGGTGGTGGTGCGGGACGGCGAGGTGATCGCCACCGGCTACAACCAGCCGATCGGACGCCACGACCCCACCGCCCACGCCGAGATCATGGCCCTGCGCGCGGCCGCCGAAAAACTCGGCAACTACCGCCTGCCGGGCTGCGAGCTCTACGTGACCCTGGAGCCCTGCATCATGTGCTCCGGCGCCATGATGCATGCGCGCCTGGCGCGGGTGGTGTACGCCGCGGACGACCCCAAGACCGGCGCCTGCGGTTCGGTCCTCGACGTGTTCGCACAGGAGCGGCTGAATCACCATACCGAGGTGGTCAAAGGGGTGCTGGCCGAGGAGGCGAGCGCGCTCCTGAAAGCCTTCTTCGCCGAACGCCGCGCCCTGGCGCGCAAGACGCCCGCCGCCTGACCCGCCGCCCCGGCGGCGGCCGCTTCCTGCCGGTCCCGCGCCGGCGTTTGTCCGGCATGAGCGCCGCCGCCCTGGCGAAAGTGTTATGCTGATTCCACGCCGTCCCGCACGGCCACAGGAGAATCCGCTTAACCCAAGCAATGGCGCCCCACACACCCGGCGCCGACCGACTCAGCCATGCCGACTCTCAACGCCAACGGACTGCGCATCGCCTTCGACACCGCGGGCGACCCCAAATCCGTGCCCCTGCTGCTGGTGCACGGGCTGGGCATGCAGCTCACCGCCTGGCCCGAGGAATTCGTCGACGGCCTGGTGGAGCTCGGTTTCTACGTGATCCGCTTCGACCACCGCGACAGCGGCCTGTCGACCAAGTTCGAGCAGGCCGGCACGCCTCACCTGGGGCTGGCCCGTCTCAAGGCCCGCCTCGGCTGGCGCCTGCACCCGCCCTACACGCTGGAAGACATGGCCGAGGACGCCCTCGGCGTGCTCTCGGCCCTGGGCGTGGCGCGCGCCCACGTGGTCGGCGTGGCGATGGGCGGCATGGTGGCGCAGATCCTCGCCGCCCAGCATCCGCAGCGGGTCTTGAGTTTGACCTCGATCATGTCCAGCAGCGGTCGGCGCGGCCTGCCGGGGCCCACGCCCGTCGTGCGCAAGGCGCTGGCGCGCAAGCCCGCCAACAGCGCCGACATCGGCAGCGTCATCGAGCATGCCGTGGGCCTGATGCGGGCTATCGGCAGCCCGGCCTATCCCACTCCCGAAAAGACCCTGCGCAAGCGCCTCGCCCGCTCCCTAAGGCGAAGCTATTGCCCGAGCGGCATGGCGCGCCAAATGCTGGCGGTGACGGCCTCGGGCGACCGCAGCGCCTTGCTGCGTGCGATCAGCGCGCCCACTCTGGTCATCCACGGCGCCGCCGATCCGCTGGTGCCGCCCGCCTGCGGCGAAGACACCGCCCGCCAGGTCCCCGGCGCGCGCCTGGAAATCATCGAGGGCATGGGCCACGACCTGCCGCCGCAGCTGGCGGAGCGCCTGCTTGCCTTGATCGACGCCCATGCGCGGGGTAAGATGTTGCCAGACTCAACACCGCGCCTCTTCGTCAAACAGTGATCACCCCGAACATCGGCATCGCCATCGTGGCGCCGGGCGGCTACACGCCCGATCCCACGTCCGTCGAGCGCGCCATCGCGCGCCTCGAAGCCCAGGGCCACCTGGTCCACAACTATTACGATCACGGGGCGATCCATCAGCGCTTCGGCGGCACCGACGAGGCCCGCCTGGCCCAGCTCCATGCGGCGGTGCGCGATCCGGACATCCAGCTGATCGTCGCCCTGCGCGGCGCCTACGGCATGACCCGGCTGCTGCCCGACATCGACTTCGAGGCCATCGCCGCCAGCGGCAAGATCGTGGTCGGCTTTTCCGATGTCACCGCCTTGCAGATGGGCCTCTACCGGGCCACCGGCGCCCTGAGCTATGCCGGGCCGATGATCGCGGGCGACTTCGGCGCGCGCGAACCGGTGGCCTTCACCCTCGAGGATTTCTGGTCCTGTCTGGCCGGCCCGACCCACACCATCCGCGAACAGGCGGCCGGCAATCCGGCGCTGGACCTGCGCGGCACGGTCTGGGGCGGCAACCTGGCGATGATCGTCTCGCTGCTCGGCACGCCGTACTTCCCCGAGATCGAGGGGGGCATCCTCTACCTCGAGGACATCAACGAGCATCCTTTCCGCATCGAGCGCATGCTGCTGCAACTGCAGCAGGCCGGCGTGCTCGAGCGCCAGCGCGCCGTGCTGCTGGGCGATTTTTCCGGCTACAAGCTGGCGCCGACCGACAACGGCTACGACTTCGACAGCATGCTGGCCTATGTGCGCGGCAAGCTGGCGGTGCCGGTGCTGACCGGGCTTAGCTTCGGACACGGTCCCCGCCGGGTGACCATCCCCTTCGGCGCCCAGGGCCGGCTGCTGTCCGACGCCGCCGGCTTCACCCTCACGCTGTCGGATTATCCGACCCTGCGACGTGCCTGAGCGCCTCAGCGCACACACCTACTACCGGGCGAGCTGCTCGCCCGACACCTACCCAGCCTTGTCCGGCGCGCGCGAGTGCGCCGTCTGCATCATCGGCGCCGGCTTCGCCGGCCTGGGCACCGCCATGTCGCTGGCCGAGCGCGGCGAGCGCGACGTGGTCGTGCTCGAGGCGGAGGAGGTCGGCCACGGCGCTTCCGGCCGCAATGGCGGCTTCGTGTTCGGCGGTTTTTCGCTGGGCGAGCGGGCCCTGCAGCGCAGCGCCGGGCGGTCCGCGCGCCGGCTGTACGGCGACACCCTGGCCGCCGTGAACCTGATCCGCAAGCGCATCGCCCGCCACGAGATCGACTGCGACGTGCAGGAAAGCGGGGTGATCCTGGCCAACTGGTTCGACGACGACCGCATCCTGCTGGAGCAGCAGCGCTTCATGGCCGAGCACATGGGCGTCGAATGGCGCCACATCGGCCGCGCCGAGCTGGCCGACCAGCTGCGCACCACACGCTACCGGGGCGGGCTGTTCGAGCCGGACGCCTTCCACTTCCATCCGCTGCGCTACGCCCAGGGCCTGGCGCGCACCCTGGCGCGCCAGGGCGTGGCGATCCACGAGCACAGCCGTGTCACGGGCCTGAAGCGCACCCAAGGCGGCTGGCTGGTCTCGACCGGCCACGGTACGGTGTCCGCGCGCGAGGTGGTGGTGTGCTGCGGCGGCTACCTGGCCAGCCTGCACCGCCGCCTGCGCGCCGCCATCCTGCCGATCGCCACTTACGTGATGAGCACCGAGCCGCTGGGCGAACGCCTGGCCTCCAGCATCCGCACCCGGGCGGCGGTCTACGACACCCGCTTCGCCTTCGATTATTACCGCGTGCTGCCCGATACCCGGCTGCTGTGGGGCGGCCGGATCTCGATCCTGCACCGCTCGCCGCGCGCGGTCGCCCGACTGCTGTACGGCGACATGCTGCGGGTCTATCCCCAGCTCGCGGGCCTGCGGGTGGAACACGCCTGGAGCGGCCTGATGAGTTATGCGCGCCACAAGATGCCCCAGGTCGGCCGTTTGCCGGACGGCTTGTGGTACGGCATGGGCTTCGGCGGCCACGGCGTGGCCCCGACCACCCTGGCGGGCGAGCTGCTGGGCGGCGCCCTGACCGGCGAGCCGGGCCCGCTGCGCCAGTACGCACGCTGGGGCTTGCCCTGGACCGGTGGCCCGGCCGGACTGGCCGCGGCCCAGGCCACCTACTGGTATTACGGCCTGCGCGACCTGCTGCGCCGCTGAGTAGGCTGGCCGCCACGCCCCCTGCTAGGCCAGGAGGGGCGGCCGATGGTAAAATAGCCGGTTAATGTAAAGCGCGGGCAAATCTCGCGCAAAACCGCTCTTCCAAAGGTTTAACGTGCTCTCCACTGCCAATATCACGATGCAATTCGGCGCCAAGCCGCTGTTCGAAAACATTTCCGTCAAGTTCGGTGAAGGCAACCGCTATGGCCTGATCGGTGCGAACGGCTGCGGCAAGTCGACCTTCATGAAGATCCTCGGCGGCGACCTGGAGCCGTCGGCCGGCAATGTCAGCCTCGATCCGGGCGAGCGCCTGGGCAAGCTGCGCCAGGACCAGTTCGCGTACGAAGACGTGCGCGTGCTGGACGTGGTGATGATGGGCCACACCGAGCTGTGGAACGCCATCGCCGAGCGCGACGCGATCTACGCCAACCCGGAAGCCACCGACGACGACTACATGCGCGCCGCCGAGCTCGAAGGCAAGGTGGCCGAATACGACGGCTATTCGGCCGAGGCGCGCGCCGGCGAGCTGCTGCTGGGCGTGGGCATCTCGATCGACCTGCACCAGGGCCCGATGAGCGCCGTGGCGCCGGGCTGGAAGCTGCGCGTGCTGCTGGCCCAGGCCCTGTTCTCGAACCCGGACATCCTGCTGCTGGACGAACCGACCAACAACCTGGACATCCACACCATCCGCTGGCTCGAGAACGTGCTCAACGAGCGCAACTCGACCATGATCATCATCTCGCACGACCGTCACTTCCTGAACCAGGTCTGCACCCACATCGCGGACATGGACTACGGCACCCTGAAGGTCTATCCGGGCACCTACGACGACTACATGCTGGCCTCGACCCAGGCGCGCAACCAGCAGCTGGCGAACAACGCCAAGGCCAAGGAAAAAGTGGCCGAGCTGCAAGACTTCGTGCGCCGCTTCTCGGCCAACAAGTCCAAGGCCCGCCAGGCGACCTCGCGTCTCAAGCAGATCGACAAGATCAAGATCGAGGAATTCAAGCCGTCCTCGCGCGCCTACCCCTTCGTGCGCTTCGAGGGCGAGAAGAAGCTGCACCGCCTGGCGGTGGAAACCGAGGGCCTGACCAAGGCCTACGACCGTCCGCTGTTCAAGAATTTCTCGATCATGGTCGAGGCCGGCGAGCGGATCGCCATCATCGGCGCCAACGGCGCCGGCAAGACCACCTTGCTGCGCTGCATCGGTGGCGCCGAGATCACCGGTCTCGACGCCGACCAGGGCCGCACCAAGTGGGCCGAGAACGCCAACGTCGGCTATATGCCCCAGGATCCGACCGAGGAGTTCGCGAGCGACACCAACCTGACCGACTGGATGGGCCAGTGGACCCAGGAAGGCGACGACGACCAGGCCGTGCGCTCCATCCTCGGCCGCCTGCTGTTCGGCGGCGACGAAGTCAAGAAATCGGTGCGCGTGCTCTCGGGCGGTGAAAAGGGCCGCATGATGTACGGCAAGCTGATGCTGGGCCGCCACAACGTGCTGCTGCTGGACGAGCCGACCAACCACATGGACATGGAATCGATCGAGTCCCTGAACATCGCGCTCGACAAATACGCCGGCACCCTGATCTTCGTGTCGCACGACCGCGAGTTCGTGTCCTCGCTGGCGACCCGCATCCTGGAGATCCGCGAGAACGAGATCGTCGACTTCCAGGGCAATTACGAGGATTACCTGAAGAGCCAGGGCATCGACGCCTGATGCGGCAGGGCGGGGCGGCCAAGGCCGCTCCTGCGCGCCTCTTTTCATTGTGAGATCATACTTCGCATGAACACCGTACTCCCGATCAAGACCTTCGAATACGACCGGCCGGTCGCGGGCGCCGCCTGCACCGCCGAAGCCTGGGCGCGCACGCCCGCCCAACCCAGCGCGGAAGAGAAAATCGAGCTCAAGGCGCGCATCCGCCGCCTGCTCAAGGAGCGCGACGCCGTGCTGGTGGCCCACTACTACGTGGACGCCGAGCTGCAGGACCTGGCCGAGGAGACCGGCGGCTGCGTTTCGGATTCGCTGGAAATGGCGCGCTTCGGGCGCGACCATCCCGCCAAGACCCTGGTGGTGGCCGGGGTGCGCTTCATGGGCGAGACCTCGAAGATCCTGAACCCGGAAAAGACCATCCTGATGCCGGACCTGGACGCCACCTGCTCGCTCGACCTGGGCTGCCCGGCCGACGAGTTCGCGGCCTTCTGCGACCAGCACCCGGACCGCACCGTGGTGGTCTACGCCAACACCAGCGCCGCAGTGAAGGCGCGCGCCGACTGGATGGTGACTTCCTCGATCGGCCTGGACATCGTCAAGCACCTGCACGAGCAGGGCAAGAAGATCCTGTGGGCGCCCGACCGCCACCTGGGCGCCTACATCCAGAAGCAGACCGGCGCCGACATGCTGCTGTGGCAGGGCTCCTGCCTGGTGCACGACGAGTTCAAGGGCATCGAACTCGACCTGCTCAAGGCCGAACACCCGCAGGCCAAGGTGCTGGTGCACCCGGAGTCGCCGGCTGCCGTGGTGGCCCAGGCCGACGTGGTCGGCTCGACCACCCAGCTGATCAATGCGGCGCGCGAACTGGACGCCACCACCTTCATCGTGGCGACCGACAACGGGATCCTGCACAAGATGCGCATGGCCGCGCCGGGCAAGACCTTCATCGAAGCCCCGACCGCCGGCAACAGCGCCACCTGCAAGAGCTGCGCCCACTGCCCGTGGATGGCGATGAACGGCCTCAAGAACCTGGCCGAGGTGCTGGAAACCGGCGCCAACCAGATCCACGTCGATCCGGAAACCGGCCGCCAGGCCAAGCGTGCGATCGACCGCATGCTGGACTTCGCCGCCGCCAAGAAGGCCAAGGCCCTGCCGAGCGGCGCGCTGGAGCAGAACGCGACGCTGTTCTCGGGAGTGGGTCCGGCATGACGACCCTGCGCAATCCCTTCATCCCGGAAGCCGGCTTCGACGACAAGCTGCAGTCGGCCTTCGAACAGAACATCCTGGCCGCGCTGCTGGAAGACGTCGGCACCGGCGACCTGACCGGCAAGCTGGTGCCCGCCGACACGCGCGTGCAGGCGCGCGTGATCGTGCGCGAGGAAGCCGTGCTGTGCGGCGCGCCCTGGTTCGAGGGCGTGATGCTGGCGGTCGACCAGGACCTCGAGATCGACTGGAAGTACGCCGAGGGCGAGCTGATGGCGGCCGACAGCGTGGTCTGCACCATCGCCGGCGCGCCGCGCTCGTTGCTCACCGCCGAGCGCGCGGCCCTGAACTTCCTGCAACTGCTGTCGGGCGTGGCCACGGCCACCCGCCGCTACGTCGACGTGATCGCCGGCACCCGCGCCGCCATCCTCGACACCCGCAAGACCCTGCCGGGCCTGCGCCTGGCGCAAAAGTACGCGGTGCGGGTGGGCGGCGGCCAGAACCAGCGCCTGGCGCTCTACGACGGCATCCTGATCAAGGAAAACCACATCGCCGCGGCCGGCGGCGTGACCGCCGCCCTGCAGGCGGCGGACGCGCTCGATGCCGGCGTGCCGGTGCAGATCGAGGTCGAGACCATCGCCCAGCTCGAGGAAGCGCTGGCGGGCGGCGTAAAGTCTGTGTTGCTGGACAATTTCAACCTCGACATGATGCGCGAGGCGGTGCGGGTGAATGCCGGCCGCGCCTTGCTGGAAGCCTCGGGCGGCGTCAATTTGCAGACCGTGCGGGCGATCGCCGAAACCGGCGTCGACCGCATCTCGATCGGCAGCCTGACCAAGGACCTGCGCGCGACCGACTATTCGCTGCGGATCGTCGGATGAGCGCCGCGTCCAAGCTGTCGCGCTCCCTCGGCTCGCGCCTGTTCTGGCTGGGTTTCGGCCTGCTGCTGGGGCTGCCGCAACTGCTGGACGGGATCCGCTACGACCTCAACGGTGAGCTGTTCTTCGGCCTCGGCATGCTGCTGCTCGGCCTGCGCGGCTTCCTGCGCCCGGTGGTGCTGGGGCGCGCGCTGCGCATGCAGGGGCCTGCCGCGTCCGAGGACGTCACGATCGGCTCGCCCGCGCTGCTGGGCGCCCTGTCGCTGGCGATGGCGGCGGCCCTGGTCACCGGCCTGGTCCTCAAGTTCATGGCCCAGCAATAAGGGCCCGGCAATAAGGGTCCGGCGACGCCTCAGACCCCGCTCTCGCTGGCCCGCGCCAGCGCTTCCGCCCGCGCGTCGCGGAGCAGGACCGGCTCGCCGACCTGGGCGGCGATCGCATCGACCGCCGCGACCACCTTCTCGGGATGGGCGTAGTGCAGCATGTGGCCGACGCCCGGGCAGAGCTCCAGTTGTCCGTCGCGCACGCCGCCCTGCAGCCGCTCCGAATTGTGGGTGAAATCGATGATGCGGTCGCCCGTGCCGGCCAGGATCCTGACCGGCACCTTCAGTTCCCCGTAATGCCGCGCCAGCATGGCCGCGCCGGGCACCAGCATGGCGCTGTCGGCGGCCGTGGCGCGCAACTGCTTCGGCCTCAGGGCCATCCATACCGGCAGACCCTTGAAGCGGCCGGACACCGGCATCGGCGCGAAAGTGCGGCGCGTGACCGGCCGCCACAGCATGCGCGAGAGCAGGGGCGAGACCGTGTGGCTGAGCAGGTCGCCGACCACCGGCAGCGCCGGCGCCCCTGTGAAGGGGACTTCGGCGCGCAGGCTGGGGTAGTAGTAGCCGCCCAGCAGCACCAGGCCGCGCACGACCTCCGGCGCCTGCAATCCCATCGCCAGGGCCGGCAGCGTGCCCCAGGAATGGCCCAGCACGATGGCCGACTGGATCTGCAGCTCCTGCAGCGCGCGATGCAGCAGGCGCGCCTGCCGCTCCGGCGTCCAGACGGTCGTGCGCGGGCGCTCGCTGTAGCCGTAACCCGGGCGGTCGAAGGCGATCACCCGGTAATGGCGCGCCGCCGCGTCCAGCACTCCGCTGAGCTCGAAATCCTTGGCATGCACGCCGATTCCGTGCAAGAGCACCAGCACCGGACCCTCGCCGCGCTCGAGATAGTGCAGGCGCACCCCGTCGACCGTGACGAACTTGCCCTCCGGCGGGTGCTCGCGCTCGACCTCGCGCGTCTTCGCGCGCACGTAGAGCCAGGAAGCGGCCAGGCCGAGGCCGAGGCCGGCCAGCAGCAGGCCGGTGCGCGACGCGGGTGCGCGGGTGCGGAGCGCGCGGCTCCTCTGGTAGTCGCTCACAATACCCCCTTGTGGTCGATGAGCGCGGGCGGCAGGGCCGGCGGCCGGGCATTGAGCAGCTCGGCCACGAGCGGCAGCACGTGCTCGCTGGATTCATCGAGTTTGAGATGCAGCAGGTCGTCCGCACGGGTGCGTCCGAGGTTGACGGCGGCGATCAGCTTGCCGGTCTCGCGCGCCATGCGGCAGAAGCGGAAGCCCGAGTAGACCATCAGCGAGGAGCCGACCACCAGCAGGGCGTCGGCCGCTTCCATCTGGGCCAGCGCGGCGGTGGTGCGGGCCGCCGGAACGTTGTCGCCGAAGAACACCACGTCCGGCGCCAGGGCGCCGCCGCAGTGCAGGCAGCCCGGCAGCGTGAAATCGGTGATGGCGTCCGGGTCGAGCGCGGCGTCGCCGTCCGGCAGCGGCGTCGCCAGGGCCTGGGCCAGTTGCGGGTTCGCCGCTTCCAGTTGGTTCTGGACCAGGGCGCGCGGAAACTGCGCCTCGCAGGCCAGGCAGCGGACAGTGTGAATATTGCCGTGCAGCTCGAGCACGGCATGACTGCCGGCCTGGTGATGCAGGCCGTCGACGTTCTGGGTCAGGATGAAGCCGATCTTGCCGCTCGCTTCGAGCGCGGCCAGGGCCTTGTGGCCCCGGTTGGGCGTAGCCTTGGCCAGCACCGGCCAGCCCACCATGCTGCGCGCCCAGTAGCGGCGCTGCACCGCCTCGGAACGCCGGAATTCCGGTCCCTGGATAGGCTGCTTGCCGCGCCGGGCGCCGTCGCGGTCGCGGTAGTCGGGGATGCCCGACGCGGTCGACAATCCGGCCCCGGTAAGGACCAGGGTGCGCGCATGCCGCTCGAGGAAGGCGGCCAGCTCCTCGGCGCGCTGGCGCGCCGGGCCGTCCGTGATGCTGAAACCTTCTGCCATGTCGCTGAATCCTCCCTATGCCTGGGATCGTAACACCGGCGCCCAGCCGCTCGGAACACGATTCCCCGCCAACATAATGGCCCGCGAGGGGAGGGGGTGTTCCTGGTGATGTCGCCTAGATGGTTCCGTCCGCCTGGTTTCACAATGGCCGTGCGGCCGATCCACGGTATCATCGGGCATCCATTTTACGAGGGAATGTCATGCCCAGCTTCGCCCCGGCCCGCGTCCTGGCGGCCTTCTGTTTCGCCCTGAGCTGCGCGGGCGCGGCCGCCGCGCCGCCGTCGCCGGCCGTGCGGGCCGAGATCGACACCCTGCTGGAGCGGCTCAAAGGCTCCGGTTGCCATTTCGAGCGCAACCGCAGCTGGTATGGCGGCGAGCAGGCCGAGGCCCACCTGCGGCGCAAACTGCGCTACATCGAAGGGCGCAAGGAAGGCTTGACCAGCACCGAGCAGTTCATCGAACTCGCCGCCAGCGCCAGCAGCATGGCCGGCAAACCCTACCGGGTGCGTTGCGGCGGCGCGGAGCCGGTGCGCAGCCGCGACTGGCTGCTGCAGGAGCTGACCCGCATCCGCACGACCAAACCGTAACCGCTGGAGTTTCGCTTTGGCGCGGCGCGCGCCGGCTCTCAAGGAAGAGATATTGCCGAGCAAGTCCAGCGTGCTACTCTGGCAAGGGCAAGCTTGCCGACCATTTCAGGTCTCTCACCCGACGAGAGGTGCAAGGATGGAAACCCTGAGCGCGACCGACCGGACGACCCGCCCCTTGCTTGGCGCCCTGCGTCCGGAGTGGCAAAGAATGAGCGAGGGCTTGAGCATCGCCAAGATCCACCCGGCCTCGCTCTCCTGGGAGCTCGACCCGGTGCTGCAGATCGACTGGTTCAGGATGAGCAGGCGCTTCTTTCCGCCCCACCCGCATGCCGGCTTCTCGGCGGTCACCCTGATGCTGCCGAACTCCGCAGGCGGTTTCATCAACCGCGACAGCCTCGGGGACGCATCCGCGATTCCGCCCGGCGCCATGCACTGGACCGAGGCGGCGCGCGGCATGATGCACGAAGAAGTGCCGCAGATCGAAGGCCTGGAATGTCATGGGCTGCAAATTTTCGTCAACCTGCCCGCGCGCTTCAAGCTGGCCGCGCCGGCCGTGTATCACGTCGAACGCGAACAGCTGCAGCCCGTCGTGCTCGGCGGCGCGAAGGTGTATTGCTACGTGGGCGATTTCGCCGGCCTGCGGCGCGGTGCGGTCGCCCCGCGCACCACCGTCGCGCTCTGGACCATCGCGCTGGAGGCTCATGCGCCGCTGGCGCTCCCCCTGCCGCCGGACTGGAACCTGAGCCTGCTGGTCACCGAGGGCGCCATCGTCGTCGATGGCCAGACGTATCCGGAAGGCTCGGTGCTCGGCTTCGGCCATGGCGACCTGGTGCGCATCGAACCGGGCGCCACGCCGGCCGGCGCGGTCGTGCTGGCGGGGCCGGCGCTGCGTGAACCGCTCGCCGTGTCGGGCCCTTCGTGATGAGCGACCAGTCCCAGCTGACCGACGCGAAGCGCCGCTACGCGGCCGGCGAAATGGGCCGGCTCGCCCCGTCGGCCGCTGCCTAATCGCCACCGGGATCCCATGCCGCCGCCCGCGCGGCAAGGCGAGGCTCAGCGCGCCGACGCGGCGATGCCGCCCACGATCATGGCAAAGGCCAGGATGTGGTAGAGGTGGGGCGCTTCGCCCAGGAAAGCCGAGGACAGCAGGGCCGTGAACAGGGGCGTCAGGTTGATGAAGAAGGCGCCGATGCTGGGACCGGCGCGCTGCACGCCGGCGCCCCAGCAGCGCATCGCCAGGATCGCCGGGCCGAGGGCCACGTAGAGCAGGGCGGCGGCCACTCCCCAGCTCCAGGTGATGCGCAGGTCCTGGAGCGCCCATTCGCCGCCCGCCAGCGCCGCCGACCACAGCACCCCGTAGCCGACCTGGGCCAGCAGGAAGGCGGCCCAGTCGGCGCGCAGTTCCGGCGCGTCGCGCCGCTCCATCAGCATCCAGCTGTAGAAGGACCAGGCGATGGTGGCCAAAATCATGTACAGGTCGCCGATCACCAGGCGCAGCGCTGCCAGCTGGGCCAGGTCGCCGCGGCACATCACCACCAGCACCCCGGCGATCGACAGCACCGCGCCCGCCACCTGGCGCCGCTTGACCGGCGCTTTATAGAAGAGCTTGCCGACCACCAGCATCCAGACCGGCATGCCGGAGGCGACCAGGGTGACATTGATCGGGGTCGAGCTTTGCAGGGCCAGGTATTGCAGCGAGTTGTACAGGCCCACGCTGAGCAGGCCGAGCATGCTGTAGCGGCGCCAGTTCTTCAGCACGCCGCTGCCCGGGCGCAGGGCCGCGCGCCCGAGCGGCACCAGCACTGCCAGCGCCAGCACCCAGCGGATCAGGTTCAGGGTCATGGGCGGCACGGCGTCGCGCATCAGTCGGCCGACCACGGCGTTGCCGGCCCACAGGATGGGCGGCGTGGTCAGCAGCAGGATGGTCGGGAGCGTGAGCTGGGGTCGGTTCATCGCAAGGCGGTCCGCCGTCGCCGCCGGTCAGCGGCGGCGCGGCGTCAGGACGCTCGGCAGGGCCTTGGGCAGGGTGTCGGGGAAGTCGCGCGAGAAGTGCAGGCCGCGGCTCTCGTGGCGCGACAGCGCGCTGCGCACGATCAGGTGGGCCACCTCGACCAGGTTGCGCAGTTCCAGCAGGTCGGGCGTGATGCGGAAGTTGCGGTAGTACTCGTCGATCTCTTCCTTGAGCAGCTTGATGCGGTGCAGGGCGCGCTCGAGGCGCTTGGTGGTGCGCACGATGCCCACGTAGTTCCACATGAAGCGGCGCAGCTCGTCCCAGTTGTGGGCGATGACCACTTCTTCGTCGGCGTTGGTGACCCGGCTCTCGTCCCAGGCGGGCAGTGCCGGATGCTCGACCCGCGGCGCGGCCGCGATCTGGTGGGCGCAGGCGCGCCCCACCACCACGCATTCCAGCAGCGAATTGCTGGCCAGGCGGTTGGCGCCGTGCAGGCCGGTGCAGGCGGTTTCGCCCACCGCATACAGGCCAGGGATGTCGGTGCGACCGGCCAGGTCGGTGACGATGCCGCCGCAGGTGAAATGCACGGCCGGCACCACCGGAATCGGCTCCTTCGTAATGTCGATGCCGAGCTCCAGGCAGCGCGCGTAGATGGTGGGGAAATGCTCCTTGAGGAATTCCGGGTCCTGGTGGCTGATGTCGAGATGGACGTAGTCCAGGCCGCGCTTCTTCATCTCGAAGTCGATGGCGCGCGCGACCACGTCGCGCGGGGCCAGTTCGCCGCGCTCGTCGTGGGCCGGCATGAAGCGGGTCCCGGCGGCCGGTCCGGCTTCCGGCGGCAGCTTGAGCAGGCCGCCTTCGCCGCGGATCGCCTCGGTGATCAGGAAGGACTTGGCGTAGGGGTGGTACAGGCAGGTCGGATGGAACTGGATGAATTCCATGTTCGAGATGCGGCAGCCGGCGCGCCAGGCCATGGCGATGCCGTCGCCGGTGGCGGTGTCGGGATTGGTCGTGTACAGGTAGACCTTGCCGGCGCCGCCGGTGGCCAGCACGGTGTGCTCGGCTTCCACGGTCAGCACCTTGCCGTTGCGTACGTCCTGCACGTAGAGGCCGTAGCAGCGCGGCTGGCCCACCAGGTGCGGGGTGTTGCCGCGCACCCCGTCGGCGCCCAGCTTGTCGGAGGTGACCAGGTCGATCGCGCAGTGGTGCTCGAACAGCGCGATATTGGGGTGGGCGCGCACCTTCTGTTCCAGGGTGACCTGGACTGCGTGGCCGGTGGCGTCGGCGGCGTGGATGATGCGGCGCTGGCTGTGGCCGCCCTCGCGGGTCAGGTGAAAGCCCAGTTCGGCGGATTCGTCGCGGGTGAAGGGCACGCCCTGTTCGATCAGCCATTCGATGGCTTCGCGGCCATGTTCGACGATGTAGCGGGTGGCGGCCTCGTCGCACAGGCCGGCGCCGGCCACCAGGGTGTCGGCGATGTGCTGGTCGTGGCTGTCGCCCGAATCGAGCACGGCGGCGATGCCGCCCTGGGCCCAGTTGCTGGCTCCGTCGAGGAGCTCGCGCTTCGAGATGATGGCGACCTTGCGCGTTTGCGCCAGGTGCAGGGCCACCGACAGGCCGGCCAGACCGCTGCCGACGATTGCGACGTCAAATTTCATGGCGAATGTCATATTTGTACAGAGGCATCACTATAGACGATTTGCGCACCCGGCGTCAGGCGTCCGTCCGGCCGGTAAGCAGGCGAAGAGGGCGGGACAGCGGCGGGACAGCGCCCGGCCAGCGTACGGCGCCGCACCGATGCCCGCCTGGCAGCGGGCTAGGATGGCGCATCTCATCCAGGAGGATCGCCATGTCTTACGATAATTCCCAACACGCCGCCGCGCTGGCGGATCGTATCGGCGCGATGCGCTTCGCCATGTTCACCTTCCGCGACCAGCATGGCCACCTGGCCAGCCAGCCGATGACCAACCAGCAGGTCGACCGCGAGGGCGGCCTGTGGTTCTATGTGCGCACCACCACCGCCCTGTGGGACAGCATCGCCCACGACCCCGAGGTCAATGTCAGCTTCGCCAACAATGACGACAGCACCTATGTGTCGGTCAGCGGCACGGCCGAGCGCGTGGTCGACCGCGCGCAGATCCGCGCCCTGTGGAACCCGATGGTGCAGGCCTGGTTCCCGGCCGGCCCGGACGACGAGCACGTGGTCCTGGTGCGGGTGCTGCCGCACGCCGCCGAATACTGGGACTCGAACGACAGCAAGATGGTGCGCCTGTTCGCGATGGCCAAGGCGGCCGTCACCGGCAGCACCCCGGACGTCGACGCCGAGCACGGCACCATCAGGATGTAAACCTGCTTTCTTGCCTCCAGTCACGCCTGTCGCGTAGAGTAGGCGTTTTGACTGGAGCGAACCATGAGCCTGTCCTGGCGCCGCGCTGCGGCATGACGATCCCGAGCCCCCTCGAACTGGCGGCCAATGTGTTCACCGCGCTGTCCATCGTCCTCGCCGGACGCAACAGCGTTCACACCTGGTGGGCCGGCATCGTCGGCTGCAGCCTGTTCGGGCTGCTGTTCGCGCAGAGCCGGCTGTATGCGGACGTGCTGCTGCAGCTGTTTTTCGTGGGCACGAGCGTGCTGGGATGGTGGCGCTGGGCGCGCGGCGACCACGGCGCGCCCCTGCCGATCACCCATGCCGGATGGCGCACCCTGCTGTGGATGGTGCCCCTCGGCCTGGCCTGCACGGCCGCCTACGGCGCGCTGCTCCACCACTACACGGACGCCTACGCTCCCTTCGTCGACTCGGCCGTGCTGGTGTTCAGCGTGATCGCCCAGCTCCTCATGATGCAGCGGCGCATCGAGAACTGGCCGGTCTGGCTGCTCGTCAACACGGTGGCGGTGCCCCTCTACTTCAGCCGCGGGCTGACCCTGACCGCCGTCCTGTATGTGGGTTTCTGGATCAACGCCATCGTGTCCTGGATCTGGTGGCGCAAGCTGGCACGCGCCCAGGCCGCAGGCCTCAAGGCTTAGGCGGCAGGTCTTCCGGGCTTTGGTTGCCGCCGGTCTCGGGCGTGCCCAGGCCGGTGTCGCGGATGCCGGCCTGGCTCGAGCGCGTATCCTGGGCGCCGCGTCCAGGGCGCGCCATGGCGCTGTCGGGGGCGGCGACGTCCAGCGTGGGGCCGGCCGAGCCGTCCGGGGCATTGGTGGTCTCGCCGGACTGGTTGCGGCTCAGCCCGTCGCCGCCGTTGCCGCCGGTCTCCTGCTGAGTTTCGTGGCTGCGCGTGGCACCTTGCTCGCCGCTGGTCTCGCCGCCCACGCCGAGCGTGGTGGAGGGATCGTCCTGGGCCGGGGCGCCCGGGCCGGAAGGGGTCGGAGTGCTCATGATGTCGGTCCTCCTGAAATGAAGTACCGCCATTGTCCCGCTTCACGGCGCGCAAGGCTGTCGGCGCGCCGTGGATGGCCTTGTAGGAGAGCAGCTAGCCCCCCGTGCCGCTTACTTCGCGGCTTCCAGACGGGTGACGACGAAGGCGCCTTCGATGCGCTCGGCCACGAAGCGGATGGTGTCGCCCACCTTGACCTGGTCGAGCCAGGCCGGATCCTTGACCCGGAAAGCCATCGACATCGGCGGCATGTTCAGGTTCGCCAGCGGACCGTGCTTGATGGTCAGCTTGCCGGCCTCCTTGTCCACCTTGCGCACTTCGCCGCTGGCCATCTCGGCGGCGGCGGCCTGGCCGGCGTGCGCGGCATGCTGGTCCTGGGCCAGCGCCGGGGCGGCGCAAGCGGCGAAAGCGGCAACAGCGGCGAGCAGGGTGAGCGTCGATTTCATGGGCGTGTCTCCTCAGTTGTAATGTTTGTAGACGCTGGCCTTGCCGCCGTCCTTCACCAGCAGCACGTCATAGGGGTCCTTGCGCGGCCCCTGGTCCATGCCCGGCGAGCCGAGCGGCATGGCCGGCACCGCCAGGCCGCGCGCCTTGGGCTTCTCGGCCAGCATGCGCTTGATCTCGGCGGCCGGAACATGGCCTTCGAGCGCGTAGCCGTTCACGCGGCCGGAATGGCAGGAGCCGTATTGCGCCGGAATGCCGAACTTCTCGCGGTAGTCGGAGGGGTTGTCGACGTCGGTCGCCTTGACCGTGAAGCCGTTGGCCTCCAGGTGCTTGATCCATTCCTTGCAGCAGCCGCAGTAGGCCGTCTTGTAGACCTCGATCACGGGTTGGGCCGCGGCGGCGGCCAGCGGCAGCCCGATCAGCGCGGCGCTCGCGGTCTGCATGAGGAATCGTTTGATCATGGCTACTCCTGAGTAATCGGATTTCGTGTTGGTAATGTGCGTGCCCGTGGGCGCCGGCGATGCTATGGTCGCCACCACGATGCGACGCCCGCACTATACCAGCCTGGAGCGCCGCCCGCGCCCTTCGTAGCATCCACTTACATAGGGGAAGGCCATGGAAAGCCCGCGTTATACCACCTGCATCGAAGCCTGCAACGACTGCGCCGACGCCTGCGACACCTGCGCAGCCGCCTGCCTGGGCGAGGACGGGGTCAAGATGATGACGCGCTGCATTGCGCTGGACATGGACTGCGCGCAGCTTTGCCGCACCGCCGCGTCCATCATGGCACGCGGCGGCGAAGCGGCGCAGGCGGTCTGCATCGCCTGCGCCGAGGTCTGCGACCTGTGCGCCGAAGAATGCGTTCGCCATACCATGCAGCACTGCCAGGATTGCGCGGCCGCCTGCCGCCGCTGCGCCGCCGAGTGCCGCCGGATGGGCGGGCAGGCGGCGCCTGCGGCCGGCTTCGGGGTGCCCGCACCGCACTGAAGGCCCGCTCTTCCGGCAGGGGAGGGGCAATGTTATACTGTATATAAGCACAGTACTCAACCTTGCCCCCAATGCCGACTTTCCTGCCCATCGACCTCGACCCGCCGCCAGATGAGGGGGCGGAGCGGGCGCAAGCGACGCGCGCCGGCCGCGGCGCCCGCGGCGCACATGACGAGCCGATCACGGGCGCCGCCAACGACGTCGAGATCGCACGCGAATACATCGCGCACGGCGAACTGAGCGCCAAATCGATCGCCAACGTCCAGAAGGAGCTCTACCGCTTCCTGACCTGGTGCCGCGAAGAAGCCGGCAAGACCTTCCACCAGCTGAATGTGGCGGACCTCAACGCCTACAAGGAATTCCTGCGCCAGCCGCCGCCGGAATGGATCTCGGCCACCAAATGGCCGCGCAGCGATCCGCGCTACCGGCCCTTTTCCGGGCCCTTGTCCGATCCCAGCCGGCGCCAGGCCATGATCGCGGTGAAGGGGCTGCTGGCCTATGCCGAGCAGACCGGCTATCTGCGCCGCAATCCGGCGCGCCTGGTCAGGAACGTGCGCGCGCCCCACGCCAGCCGCATCACCCGCTATCTGAGCCCTCAGGCCATCGCCCTGGCCCTGGGCGCGGTCGAAGCGCGCGGCGCCGACAGCGAGGCTGCCCTGCGCCAGCGCGAGCGCGACCGCTTCCTTTTGATCGCCTTCGCCCAGACCGGCGCGCGCCTGAACGAGATCGTCGGCGCCCACATGGGCGCGATCTACAGCGAAGGCGACGGGCGCTGGTGGCTGGACGTGATGGGCAAGGGCGCCAAGCCGCGCCGCCTGCCGGTGCCACCGGCCATGCTGGCGGCCTACCGCGACTACCGGCGCGCCTACGGCCTGCCGGAGCAGACCGGCCGCGCCGACCGCATGCCCCTGGTGCTCTCCAGCCGCAGCAAGGAATTCGTGCGCGTCACCGACGAGGCGGCGTCCGAAGCCCTGAAGGCCGTGTTCCAGGCGGCCGCCGACCAGGCCGCGGCCCAGGGCGACGGCGACAGCGCCTCGGCCCTGCGCCAGGCTTCCACCCACTGGCTGCGCCACAGCATGCTCACCAACCACGCCAACAACGGGGTGCAGCTCAAGACCCTGCAGGATACCGCCGGCCATGCGAACATCGCGACCACGGCGGCCTATCTGCACAAGCAGGACCACGAAAGGCATGACGAACTGGTCGGCTCGCCGGCCGCCAGGGGCTTGTTCTAGCGGTTGCCCCGGGCGCTCAGGCCTGGGAAGGTTCGTGCTGGAGGCGGGTGACGCCGGCGGCGATCCAGACCACCGCGGCGAGGATGGACATCAGGCCCAGGAACAGCAGGGCCAGGCTCAGTTCGGGATGCAGGTCGGTGAGGTAGGCGCCGCCGAGGAAGACCACGGCCGGCAGCAGCAGGCGGTTGGCGGCGTAGCGGTTGATGCGGATGACGGCGCGCGTGGTTTCGTAGTGGACGAAGTTCAGAAGGCGGAGCGCGGGCGCCATGGTCAGCAGGCCGACGACACCCAGCAGCACCAGCGCCAGAAACAGGAATATGCCAGACACGATGATCTCCATCTCGCTACGATCGCTCCACGCGGCGCCGCGTCCGCATGCAGCGGTGGCGCCGGGATGAGTTCATTGTACTGTAATGCAAGCGCGCGCAACGCATCCATTGCTTGTTCGCGACAGCCGATCAATGCTTTTCCGCAACACATTGACCCGCGTCAATGATTCTCGTGCTTCGGGCTGATGCTTATATTCCGTAATGCCTGGAGTTGCGATTGATCGAGAATCCGCAATGTCCTGGAGTTACGGATCCGTCCCAGTCCTAGACCGGGATCGACGAGGTTCCACCGGCCGAGCTGCCGTAGTTCTGCAACTCGTCGAGTGACAGTCTGCGCTCGTTGAGCGCGGTCAGGATCGACTTGAGCTGCTCGCCATCCGGCTGGATGTAGACGATACGCTGTTCGATCTGGTTCTGCCAGTACGGGGTGTAGGGAACGTCGGTCTCGGCCATCACCTTCGCATCGAAACTGCCGTCGCCCAGTTCGCCCACCAGCGTGATGCGCGCCGTATCGGGCGTCGTATTCTTCACCGTAATGTTCATGCTGCTCCTCTCGAGTGCCCAGTTCGCATGGGTCCATTCTCCCGCAGGGGAGAGGCCGGCGCAAACCGATGGCGTCTCCCGTGCGCGGGCCGCTTGCCTTATCGTCGAAAAAATCGAACGGCACGGTCGATATTATCCGTTTTTCAATATCGAACGCCGGCCCGATACTGTCGCCATCGAAGAACACCAACAGGGAGTCCCATGAAACACCTCACACAACTGCTCACCACCTCCATGCTGGCCGCCGGCCTGCTTTCGGCCAGCGCGGCCCAGGCCCAGGCGCAGGCCCAGGCAACCCTCATCCTCAAGAACGGCAAGATCGCCACCATGGCCAGGGACGGCGAATTCGTCCAGGCGCTGGCGATCAGGGACGGCAGGATCGCCGCGACCGGCAGCAACGCCGAGGTGCTCAAGCTGCAGGGCGCGCAGACCCAGGTCATCGACGTCGGCGGCCGCACCGTGATCCCGGGCTTGAACGACTCCCACACCCACGTCATCCGCGAAGGCCTGAACTACAACATGGAAGTGCGCTGGGACGGCGTGCGCACCCTCAAGCGCGCGATGGAGATGCTCAGGGAACAGGCGGCGCGCACGCCGGAAGGGGAGTGGGTCAAGGTGGTCGGCGGCTGGAACGAATACCAGTTCGAGGAGAAGCGCCTGCCGACCCTGGCCGAGATCAATGCCGCCGTGCCCGACAAGCCGGTGTTCATCCTCTACCTCTACGGCCTGGGCTTCCTGAACAAGAAGGGCATCGAGACCCTTGGCTATACCAAGGACACCAAATACAACGAAGGCGTGGTCGAGCTGGGCCCGGACGGCAAACCGACCGGCCTGCTGGTGGCCAAGCCGAACGCCATGGTGCTGTACACCACCCTGGCCAAGACCAACAAGCTGGCCAGGGCCGACCAGGTCAACTCGACCCTGCATTATTACCGCGAGCTGAACCGCCTCGGCATCACCAGCGCGATCGACGCCGGCGGCGGCGGCCAGGCCTATCCGGACGACTACGGCGTGACCGTGGAACTGGCCAAGGAAGGCAAGGTGAGCGTGCGCACCTCCTATTACCTGTTCGTCCAGAAGCCGGGCAAGGAGCTCGAGGACTACCAGCGCTGGATCGCCACGGCCAAGCCGGACAGGAACGAGCACATGTTCTACGCCAACGGCTTCACCACCGAGGGCGCCGGCGAGAACCTGGTGTGGAGCGCGGCCGACTTCGAGAACTTCCTGGAGCCGCGTCCCGAGCTGCCGGCGCACATGGAAGACGAGCTGGAGCGGGTCGTCAGCCTGCTGGTGAAGAACCGCTGGCCCTTCCGCATCCACGCCACCTATGGCGAGAGCATCGAGCGCGACCTGGCCGTGATCGAAAAAGTGAACAAGGCCACACCCTTGAACGGCCTGCGCTGGATCGTCGACCACGCCGAGACCGTCACCGACGAGCAGCTGCGCCGCATCAAGAAGCTGGGCGGCGGCATCGCCGTGCAGAACCGCATGTACTTCCAGGGCGAAGCCTACTGGAAGCAGTACGGCGCCCAGACCCGCCAGATGCCGCCGATCCGCAAGATGCTCGAGCTCGGCCTGCCGGTCGGCCTGGGCACCGACGGCACCCGGGTCAGCAGCTACGGCCCCTGGCCTTCGCTCTACTGGGCGGTCACCGGCAAGACCGCCGGCGGGCTGGCCACCTGGCGCCCACAGGACGTGCTGAGCCGCCATGAAGCCCTCAAGCTGATGACCACGGGCAGCGCCTGGATGAGCGGCGAGGAAAAGCTCAAGGGCAAACTGGTCAAGGGCCAGTACGCCGACCTCGCGGTGCTGCCGGCGGACTACTTCACCATCGACGCCGAGAAGATCAAGGACCTCGAAAGCGTGCTCACCATCGTGGGAGGGAAGGTGGTTCATGGGAGCGGCGAGTTTGAACAACTTGCGCCCGCATTGCCGGCCGTGAGCCCGTCCTGGAGCCCGGTGAAGTATTTCGGCGGCTACCAGAACCGCTGAAGCCTCCCGAGAGGGCGAGCGACGCACCGGTCCGGGGGGGCGCCCCGGGTAGCCGGAGCGGGCAGGGGAGCGCAACTCCGCATCCGAACGACAAGGACCTGGACTTGTGTGGAGGTCTGCCCTTGTGGACGAGAGTGCGACCGCCCGGCCCTGAAGTCGGCTGGCGCGCTTCGATCGTATGGAGCGCTGGCGGCAAGCATACTGGACCTCGCGATAGGGGTAGCCGCGCAGAACACCTCTGCCGAGCACGAGGAGGTGGTCGGCATCCCGAGCTCTTATGGTAGCGAGCCGCCTGTAGGGTGCGCAGCGCAGATCGGGGTGCGCAGCGCAGATCGGCATCCTCGACCGCGCCCTGACGAAGACCTGTCGGTCCTGCACACTTGGCCCGCGGAAGACCAGGTCCTGAAACCTGATGGCTCCACTCGACATTAGCAAATATATTGTCGAGTTAATGCCGGATTGGTGGGGTTTGGTGTTGTGTTGATGGCTGGGGCTGGTTAAAGTACCTGTCTTGCATGTTTGACAGGATTTGTTTGATGGGTGTGCAAAGCCTTAGCGCAGGAGCAGGAGCTCACGAGAACGAGGATTGCGTCGCCGTGTGTGCCGGCGACGGATTGACCGATCTGATCGTGATTGACGGCGGCAGCTCGGTCGCCGAGAGGCACTACGTCGATGAGGTCCGCGGCGACGTCGCCTGGTTTGCACAGGAGTTCGCCGCGGCACTGGTTTCGACCCTCGACGCCGCGACGACACAGGGCGACGCGGCCGTCGCGGCGGCGCACCGACTCCACCGGGATTTCGTCGCCAGGACGCAAGGACAGGAGGTGCCAGCATACGCATGGCCGATCGCCGCCATGACCTGGGCCCGCATCCGCCGCGTCGAGGGCGGCCAGCGGCTCCAGCTGTACAGCCTGGGCGACTGCAAGACGCTGTTGAGGACGGCCGAAGGCCGGACGATCGATCTCGATCCTTTCGTCAATCCCCAAGAGGCGGTGTTGCAGGCCGAAATCGCCCGCCTGGTGGCCCAAGGCCTGACGGACGCGGCTCAGCGAAAGGCGCGCCTGCTGCCGATGCTGCGCGAGCGTCGCGTCCAGCAAAACGCCGCGGCTTCGCCTTCGATTCTCTGCCTGAAGCCCGCAGGCCCGTTCGCGGCGCGCACGCTCGAGCTCAGGCTGGACCCTGGCGCGGCGCTTCTGGTGATGACGGACGGCTTTTATCGCCTGGTCGATCCCTACGGACTGCACACCGACGCCAGCCTGGTCGAACGCTGCGCGGAAGCAGGCCTGAACGCGGTGCTGGAAGAACTGCGCGCCTTCGAGTCGGGCAGCGTGGCGGGTGGCGCACTGACCGTGAAGCGGGCGGACGATGCGTCCGCGGTCTTGTGGCTGCCCGACTGAGGCCTTGTGGGAAGACCTTTTTGACGAAGGGCAGTGGCCGTGGATTGGTTCGCCCAACAGCCTCCGTATGGTCCCAGCCGGTTTTGGGCTGTCGTCCATGGGGGTAGCTCGGTACCCGTCACCTGGATCGCCAGACATCCGTCCAGATATCGCATTTAACATAATATAGATTATGCGTACTTTACTCTTACACAGGCGAGCAGCGCTCTCATCCCCATTCCAATGCGATTCACGCATCCATCCACCTGACCGATGCGTATTTCTGTTGGGTCCACGGTCATCCATTTATCGCGCGGCCCGCAAACCCAGCCAAGGAGCCCTCCAGTGTCAGAGTCCATCATCCGCCGCATCAACGAACTGAGCCAAGCCGCACGCATGCTCGCCCTCATCGGAGCTGCGCTCAAGCTCAGGAACGCCGACGCCGGCGATCCCGCGATCCGCCAGGAGATCGACGCAGGCTTGCGCCTCGTCCTGGGTAGCGCGGACATCGCTATCGCGGATGCCGAGCTCACTCCTTTGCTAACGAAGATCGATATGGCCCTGACCGAAAGCGCCGAATTGTTCAAGCATCCCGCCCGCAGCGCCGGATGGCAGGTCGAGGACCAGGATCTGCTCCTGGCCATGGGGCGTGCGTCTGGCCAGGCATTCGGCCGCATACTGGCACTGGCCGAGTCGCGCCCGTCTCTTCGCAAGGCACTGGACGGCTTGTTTCTCGACGTCGGCACTGGCGTCGGCGGGATCGCTCTGGCGGCCGCGCAAAGCTGTCCCCGGCTTCGAATCGACGCCATCGACATCTGGGAACCTGCCTTACGGCTTGCCGCCGACAGCGTGGCCGCCAGCGGGCACGCGGCGCGGATTCAGTTGCGCAAGCGTGACGTGACCGAACTGGAAGCTGGTCCGCGCTACACGCTGGCCTGGCTTCCCACGATGTTCCTCAAGCGTTCCGTGCTCAATCAGGCCGTCGACCGCATCGTCGCAGCCTCACGCAGCGGGAGCTGGCTGGTCGCGCCGATCTATACGGTGCCGGATGAGCCCTTCGCGGCGCTAATGTCCTCCCTGCGCACCTTGCGCGGCGGCGGCGAACTGAGGGATCCTGCCGAGCTCACCACACTGCTGCGCTCACGCGGCTACGGGAACATCGAAGTCGACATCGGTCCGATCTCGAGCTTCGTGATCGGCAGGCTTGCCTGAACCGCTGGAAGCTGCTCTAGAATCGTCCGCGCCTGATTAAAGTCCCGTCCATGCCGGTTTAAAGCGCGCGGCTCGGTTGGCCCGTGTCATGGCCGCCGACCCAGCCATTCGGTGACCACCACGCCCTCACGCAATTCGACTTCCGGAGCTCCCCGCAGCTTCGGATGCAGCGAGGTCCGCAGCCCTGGCAGTCCCTCCATACACCCTTCCCTTTCGCCTTTCCAAAGTAAACCGGGAACTTTGTCCGACCCAGCCCGTCGTATGTTGGATGGACTTTTTATAAGAATGGGGGAGCTAAGTATGGAAACATTGAAGGCAGGCACACAGGCCCCGGAGTTCGAGCTGAACGCCACTCCGGACCAACGCGTGAAACTCTCGGATTTTCGCGGTCAGCGCGTCATCCTCGCGTTCTATCCCGCCGACTGGAGCCCGATCTGCGGAGATCAACTGGCGCTCTACAACGAGTTGCGCGAAGAGTTCACGAATCACAATGCCATCTGCATCGGCGTGTCGGTGGATGGCGCCTGGTGCCATGCCGCATTTCGCGAGCAGCGGGGATACAAGCTTGCGTTGCTGTCCGACTTCGAGCCAAAGGGCGAGGTCGCGCGCGAGTACAAGGTCTATCGGGACAAGGAAGGAGAGAGCGAACGCGCCCTGTTCGTCATCGATGAGGAAGGCGTGATTCGCTGGTCGTATGTTTCGCCAATCGGCATCAATCCGGGCGCCGACGGTATTCTGAAAGCGCTCGAACAAATGGATGGGAGCAAAAAATGAGTTTAGCAAAGCCGGTCGATGACACCGACCACAGCTTAGGACCAGCGGATGCGCCGGTGACCCTGGTCGAGTATGGCGATTTTCAATGCCCATACTGCAGGGCGGCGCACTTTTACCTGAAGAATGTGCTGGCGACCATGGGTAACGACATGCGTTTCGTGTTCCGGCACATGCCGCTGGCCCAGATCCACCCCATGGCGCAACCGGCGGCCGAGGCGGCCGAGGCGGCTGGGGCGCAAGGGAAGTTCTGGCCCATGCACGACGCGATCTACGAGCACCAGGACATGCTTGGGCCGGCGCTGCTGACGCGGCTGGCGCAGCGCCTTGGGCTCGACATGCAGCGCTTCGTGGACGACGTGCAGTCCCACCGCTTCCTGCCCAAGGTGAGAGAGGACTTCATGAGCGCCGTGCGCAGCGGTGCAGCGGGAACGCCGACCTTCTTCATCAACGGCGAACTGTACGAAGGCAGCTTCGACGACGAATCACTCATCGAAGCGTTGCGCTTTGCCGCGCATGCGCATGCCAAACACGCGGCCAAGGGGCATCACGAACCCAGGCCGCGGGCGCACTAACTTCAAGGGTGACCAGCGTTTAAGGGTATCCAGCGCGGCGCCCTCGCCGCCGCGCAGCGCCATAGCAGCGCCACAGCAGCGCATGCATCACCACGATGGATGGCCGGAGCGCTGTCCCTGCAATGGAGTGGCGTGCCGGCGGCCCGCACCCGGCCCGGCAAGCGCAGGTGCAAGCCGCGAAGCGCATCGATTGGACCCCGGTCCATGGCGGTCCCCGGGCACGAACGACTGAAGCGCAATGCGCAATTCCCTTGACTTGCCACCCTCGACGCGGATTGGCCGCGAGGCTGTTACGCCCGCGGCCAGGGAATCCGATGGAAATGATTGACCGGAGAGCGTGGGATCCAGCAACTGCACCCTGTCCCTCTATGTCGGTCGGATTTCTGCTGTAGGTCGATTACAGCTGAGGCTCAGCGCCGTCCAG
Source organism: Massilia sp. KIM (assembly GCF_002007115.1). Classification (NCBI taxonomy): domain Bacteria; kingdom Pseudomonadati; phylum Pseudomonadota; class Betaproteobacteria; order Burkholderiales; family Oxalobacteraceae; genus Massilia; species Massilia sp. KIM. The sequence continues at coordinate 1,416,713 of NZ_MVAD01000001.1, forward strand.
GGCCGAGGATCACAGCCGTCCTGATGGTCACAGCCGCCTCAGGGCTGGATAACGATACGATCTTCCACCTTCCTCACACCCGGCGCCTGCCATGCTGCGCGCTCGGCCTGTTCGCGCTCGAACCATGAGTGCACGGTACCCTTGAGTACCACCTCGCCGTCGCTGGCCTCGACCTCGATCCTCTTCGCATCGAGCTCGGCACTGCGCAGGAAGGCTTCCTCGATCTTGCGCTTGACCTCTTGAGCGGCGACCTTGGGGGTGATCTTGATCGAGTTGATCACTCCCTTGCATCCTTTGACGCCCCTCACCGCCATATCGGCCTTCTCCTTCTGGTAGTTCCACTCGGCCTCGCCCTCCAGGGTGATCCATCCGTCCCTGACCACCACCTTGAAGTTCTGGTAGGAGTATGGCAGCTGCGTCTTCAGCGCCTCGACAGCGTCGCGTGCGATGTCCGGATCGGGACGCTGGTCGACGCTCGGCAGGCGCACCTCGAGATCGTTGGCGACACCGACCACCCCTTGCACCCGCTTCACGTCCTTCTCGGCCTCGAACTTCTGCAGGTAGCTTGGAATGAACCCTGTCAGGGTCACCACGCCGCTCTTGACGTTCACCGCAATATTGCTTGCATCGATGTCGGGGTCCCATCGCAACTCGGCCTCGACATCCCGCTTGATTTCGTCGTCCGTCTTCATCATGCCTCCCACTCGCTCCGTTTTAGAATATGACGAGTCGCTACCGCACTCGCCACCGTCCCTGCGCCGGCCGGCCTGACGCCCCCGCTGCGCATGAAGGATTCAGCATAGGTGCTCGCGGCGAGCCCGCAAGCCGGAGTTGGCCGCATAGGCCGTGGGCTTGACATAGATCAAAGTGGCAGTGACTGCGAACCGTGCGCGCCCCCCGCCCTCCTATATTTACGTGATGGCTAACCAACCAGGAGGGATCATGAAACGCATGATGGCAGTCTTGACGATATCGCTAGTTCCCCTGTGCATGGGCGTCGCATCGGCGCAGGCGCCGGCGCAATCCGCAGCACAAGCGCCAGCTGCTCCGGTTGCCGGCAGAGCGCCGCTGGGCGTTACCGTGATCGAGCTGGAAGCCGTTGTCGTCGGGTGGAGCGTCGAGCGCGACCTGCTCGGCAAAACGGTCGTCAACGACAAGAACGACAAGATCGGCAAAATCGACGACCTGATCATCTCTCCAAGCAAGGACGGCAGCACGCCCGCCGCCTCGTTCGCCATTATCGGCGTCGGCGGCTTCCTCGGAATCGGCAAACGGGACGTTGCTATCCCGATCGAGCAGATCAAGCTCAATCAAAAGCAGCTGACCTTGCCCGGGGCGACGAAGGATGCGCTCAAGGCCATGCCGCCCTTCGTGTATCAAAAGAGGTAAGCCGCAGCGTCCCTCGGCGCCAGCCCGCAGCGTCCCAGTGCGCGATTGCCGGCACGGCAGTCGCCCGCATGCCACGCTTCGGGCAGGCCGGCGGCGGTCGCGTAGCGGCGATGTCCTGGGCCCGATTCGCGGGGTGAGATCATGCCAGACATGCTGACGGTGAACCGGTCGGCCAGGCCGAGCGACAGCAAGGGTTTTCAGCGCATGTTCGCGCCGGGCCGGCTGACCCTTGGCGTATTCTTCCCGATCGAGGCTTTCCCCGGGGACCAGCCGACCATGCTCGGCCAGGAGCGCCTGGCACGGCGCGCGGAAGAGCTCGGATTCGCCGCCCTGTGGTGCCGCGACGTGCCGCTGCGCGATCCCAGCTTCGGCGACCTGGGCCAGGTCTACGATCCCTGGGTCTACCTGGGTTGGATAGCAGCGCAGACCAGGGAAATCGCGCTGGCGACCGGCGCCCTGGTCCTTACCCTGCGCCATCCCTTGCATACCGCGAAGGGCGTGGCCTCGGTGGACAGACTCTCGGGCAACCGCCTGGTCCTCGGCGTTGCCTCCGGTGACCGTCCGGTCGAGTTTCCGGCATTTGGCGTCGACTTCGATCAGCGCTACGCCCTGTTCCGCGAGAACCTGCGCGTCGTCCGCGCCACCCTGTCCGAAGAGTTCCCGCAACTACAATCGCCTTATGGCACGCTGAGCGGGAACGCAGATCTCGTGCCCAAGCCGATAAGCCCCGTGCCGATGCTCGTGACCGGTCACAGCGGGCAGCCACTGGAATGGATCGCCAAGGAAACGGACGGGTGGATCACCTACCCGCGGGCCCTCCAGCGTCAGGCCGAGGTCGCGGCGCACTGGCGCGCCGCAGTGGAGGCCGCAGCGCCAGGCGTTTTCAAACCCTTCGTGCAATCCTTCTACGTTGACCTGAGCGAAGACCCCGACGCGGCCCCGGCGCCCATCCACCTGGGCTTTCGCGGCGGCCGGAACTTCATCCTGCGCTTTCTCGAGGCGCTGCGCTCGATCGGCGTCAACCACGTCATCCTGAACCTCAAGTACGGCGCGCGTAATGCCGGCGACGTGCTGGAAGAGATCGGCAGAGAAATCCTGCCGCAGCTGGCGGCCCGTCAGGGGGACGGAGAATAAGGCAGCATCATCGGATCGCGCAGCCGGATGATCTGACGCACGTCGTCGCCGTCGATCACTTCCATGCTCGTCAGCCCTGCCGCATCCTGGTCCACGTAGATCTCGCGCGGGTGCATGATCAGGTGGTCGAGCCCGTCCAGCAGCACCTCCAGCAGATCGTTCTTGTGGTCGTAGGTGATGCCCAGCAGCTGCAACCACTTGGCTTCGGGCTGGACGCCGAACTTCAGCGACGCGGCCTCGATTTCGGTTTGCTTGCCCGTCAATAATTTCGTCATATGGTCAAAGTAGGTATGCCAAACCTCTTTGTCGAGTTTGATTGTAGCCATCGGGTCCACCTCCGCATCTCGTTGTCGACAAAGCGCCGGCCGTGATCGACCGGCGCGCCGTGCACGCACGCCGGGCCGGGCAGATCGCCGGCTGCCGGACGCAGGCACGCATCCCCGGTTAGACCGCGTGGCGCGCCCTAAATTCGCCGTGCCCAAAACGGGGGCGCATGTGCATTCGTCCATCCCTGCGCGGGCAGGCCCAAGCGATGTTGAGGCAGCCCGGCCAGCACCCAATCGTGCAAGGCGCGTTATCCGCATTCTGCTACTATCCCCTAGTCTCCACCGATCTTGGGGTGGAGGCAGCTGGAGCAGGCCCACGCAGGTCAATGTCCAGAGCTCATGTACAACACAAAATATTTCGAGGCCAACCGGCATGCCACCTGGCTCGAGCTGTTCTTCGACCTGATCTTCGTGGTGACGATCGGTGACGTCACGCATCTCCTGCACCACACCCACGAGGGGCACCTCGATCCGCTCCAGTTCTGGAAGTTCGTCCTGATTTTCGTGCCCTTGTGGTGGATCTGGGCCAGCCACACGATGTATGCCAACCACTTCGACGCGGATGACCGCAAGCACCGGATTGCAACCCTGGTCATCATGTTCCTGTTGGTCGCCGTCTCGGGCCTGATCGGTCAGCGCTTCCTGGCCAGCTATGACGCCATCGTCATCTGCTACGCCGGCGCCCAGTACATCGTTGCCCTCATGTATTTCGTCTCAAAACGCCGGCACAAGGAAGGCGAGCATCTCGCCAGGGCAGTCGGCTGGGTGATCACCATCGGAGCCACGCTCAGCCTGGCATCGATCCTGTTCCCGCCGCCACAGCGATACGTCGTGTTCTACCTCGGCATACTGTTCAATCTGCTGGCCTTCATCTTCTTCCTGTCGCGCCGTCTGGAAACCATTCCGGTGCACACCGAACACCTGATCGAACGTGTGGGCCTGCTCACCATCATCATCCTCGGCGAGTCCGTCTTCAGCCTGTCGGCCGGACTGGCCAACATCAGCTGGACGCCGGAGAGACTGGCGACCGCCGCAATCGGTTTCGTGATGATCTCGTCCATCTGGTGGGTCTATTTCGACAGTTTTCACCTGCTGACCGAGCAGAAGCTCAGCACCGGCCACTCGGTCCTGTACTCGCACTTGCTGGTCTTCATCGGCCTGTCGATCCTGGCCAGCCTGATCCGGCACGCGATCCTCGACGACATGGTGGAATCCGATTTCCGGGTGCTGGCGGCGGTTGGCTCGGTCTGCTTCTTCCTCGGCAAGCAGTACGGCTATTTCATGGAACGCCCCGAGCTGCGGACCCAACTGGTGATCAACACCACGGTCGTCTTCGTCTTGACTGGACTTGCCCTGTTACTCCGGGGGACAGGCGCGATCCTGCTCGGCCTCACCGTCGCGATGATCTGTTACGCACTGCTCAGCCTCCGTTACCTGAACGTCAAGCCTGCACGGCCAGTGCATGCGGGCGGCAGCAAGCCTCACTGACCCGCCTGCGCCAGCCCTGGCTAGCGGGCGCAAGCCCCCGCAGAAGAATTTTTCGCCGATACCCGCATCCAGTGTCGCGCGCCGCGCGTAGATGGCTTAGACCCTGACACCATCCACACCTGGCCCATGAACCTGCCGAACCAGTTACGCTGCCCCAAGCGCATCGCCCTTGGTGGCGCGCGCGGCGCCCTGGCCGCGACCGTCCTGCTGCTCGCCGTCCTGCCCGCGTTCGCCCAGAACGCCGTCATCTCGCATGCCGAAGCGCCCGCACGCCTGCTGCGCAAGACCACGGTGTTCCAGGCCCCGGCCGGGGTACGCCTGCAGGCCGGCGACATCGTCGAGGCCGGCGCGCGGAGCGTCCAGATCGAATGGGCGAACGGCGCCCGGTTCGCCCTGGGGCCGGGCGCCAGCCTGCTGGTCAAGGATGCCGGCGGCCTTCCCGCGCTCAGCGTGCTGCGCGGCTGGAGCAAGTTCGCGACCAATGCGCCCGCCGGCGGCCGGCTTTCCCTCGAGGCCGGCGCCGTGTCGCTGCAGGCGGCGGGCGCCAGCGGCATCCTCCACCTCGCCCCGGACAAGACCGAGCTTTTCGTCGAAACCGGGACCGTGGCGCTCAGCGAGACCGACCGGGCCGATGGCCAGCCGCTCGCCGTCGGCCGCGAACAATACGCGCAGCGCGACGCCGTGCGCCCGCTCGCCCTAACGCCGCGTGCGCCGCGTCTGTTCATTTCAAGCATGCCGAGGGTCTTCCTCGACCCGCTGGTCGCGGTGTCCAGCCGCGCCCCTGCGGTGGCGCCCACGCCGCTGCGCGAGGTCAACGCGGCCGACCTGGCCGCCTGGCACGAGGCCGGCCCGGCGTTGCGCAAGCGCCTGGTCGCGCAGTTCGCGCCGCGCCTGGCCGATCCGGCCTTCCGCAAGGAGGCGGAATCCACGCTGGCCGACGCCCCGGAATGGCGCGACGCGCTGCGCCGCCACACCGCCGCCCGCAACCGGGCGAACACGCCGCTCAACTACCTGTTCTGATCCCATGAAACGCTTTTCCCTGGCCGCCAAGTTCAACCTGGTCTTTCTCGCCGTGTCCGTGTTCGGCTTCTGCGCCGCCGCCATGGTCGTCAACGCCATGCTGGTCGACAGCGCGCGCGAGGAAACCCTGCAACACGCGCGCCTGCTGATGCAATCGTCCGACGCCGCCGGCAAGTACGCGGGCGCGCACGTCACGCCGCTGCTGGAGAACCGCCTGAAATTCGAGTTCCTGCCCGAGGCAGTGCCGACCTTCGCGGCCATCGAGCACCTGAACCAGCTGCTCAAGGCCTATCCGAACTACAGCTACAAGCAGGCCACGCTCAACCCGACCAATCCGCGCAACCGCGCGGCCGCCTGGGAACGCCCCCTGGTCGAGCAGTTGCGCGCGGCCCCCGGCACGGCCGAACTGGTGGGCGAGCGCGGCACCGAGGCCGGTCCCGCCCTCTACCTGGCGCGCCCGATCCGGATCAGCAACAACGCCTGCCTGGCCTGCCACGGCCGGCCGGAGGACGCGCCCCGCACCATGACCGACATCTACGGCAGCAGCAACGGATTCGGCTGGAAGCTGGGCGAAACGGTCGGCGCCCACGTCGTGTCGGTGCCGATGACGGTGCCTTTGGAACGCGCGCGCAGCCTGCTGGTGAACTACCTGTGGTCGCTGCTCGGGGTGTTCGCCTTCCTGTTCCTGACCCTGAACCTCATGGTCCACCTGTTCGTCACCCGCCGTATCGGCCGCCTGTCGCGCGTGGCCGACGAAATCAGCCTGGGCCGCTCGGGGAGCGCAGCCATCGACACCCGTGGCGGCGACGAGCTGGCCGGCCTGGCCAAGTCCTTCGACCGCATGCGCACCAGCCTGAACAGCGCCATGAAGATGCTCGATGAGTGAGCTGGCCGAACACCCGCGCGCGATCGGCAAGTATCGCCTCGAATCCGTCCTCGGCCGGGGCGCCATGGGCGTCGTCTACCGCGCCTACGATCCGCTGATCGAGCGCACCCTGGCGCTCAAGACCGTATTGCGCCAGCATGGCGACCCGGAGCAGACCCGCGAGCTGCTGCAGCGCTTCCGCAAGGAGGCCCAGGCGGCGGGGCGGCTCATGCACCCCAACATCGTCGCGGTCTACGAGTACGGCGAATCGGAGGAACTGGCCTTCATCGCCATGGAGTTCGTGGACGGCCGCCCGCTGTCGGCGCTGCCCGCCGCCGGCCCGGCCTCCCTGCCCCAGGTCCTGGCCTGGATGGGCGACCTGCTGGCGGCGCTCGCCTATTCGCATGCGCATGGCGTGGTGCACCGCGACATCAAGCCGGCCAACCTGCTGGTCACCCGCGAGGGCCGCATCAAGGTCGGCGATTTCGGCATCGCCCGCATCGAGTCCTCGACGCTGACCCAGACCGGGGCGATGCTCGGCACCCCGAGCTACATGGCGCCCGAGCAGTTCCGCGGCGAGCGCATCGACGGCCGCAGCGACCTGTTCTCGGCCGGCGTCCTGCTCTACCAGCTGCTGACCGGCGAGCGGCCTTTCACCGGCACCACTGCGACCGTCATGCAGCAGATCCTGTCGCACACCCCGCCCCCGCCTTCCTCCCTGAACCCGGCCTTGCCGTCCGCGCTGGACGCGGTGGTGCTGCGCGCCCTGGCCAAGAGCCAGGACGAACGCTTCCCGGACGCCGCCGCCTTCCGCGCCGCCCTCGAGGCGGCAAGCCTGGACCAGGCGGGCGCCGCGCAACGCTGCGCGCCAGGCCGGCGCATCGACGATGAGGACGCGACCCTGCTGCTTCCCGCAGGCGCGGGGACCTGGCCGGCGCTCCCGCCCGACAGCTCGGCCCACGGAGCGACGGCCGACCTGACGGCCTGGAAGCGGGCCGCCTTGCCGGAGCTGGAAGTGCTGCTGACCGCCCAGATCGGGCCGGTGGCGCGGCTGCTGTTGCGCCGCATCGCGGCCGCCGCGCCGGACTTCGCGGCGCTGCGCGAACAGCTGCTCTCCCACATCCCTTCGCCCGCCGCCCGCGCCGGCTTCGAGGCCGAGCTTGCGGCGCTCGAGGAGCGGCTGTTTCCGCCATCCGACATGCGCAGCACCATCGGCCGCGCTGCGGCGGCGCTGCTCCAGGAAGCGCCGCCCGCGCAGGCGCCCGCAACCCGGGACGACGCGCCGCCGGGCCCCGGCTTCGTGGCCGCCGTCAGCGCCCTGCTGGCCGCCGAGATCGGACCGATCGCCACCATCGTCGTCAAGCGCGCGCTCGCGCAGGCCGGCAGCAGCGGCCCGCTGGCCCTGCTGGAGGCGGCGGCGCGGCAGATCGAGGCGCCGCAGGCCCGCGAACGCTTCCTGGCACGCGGCCGCCAGCTTCCCGGCGCCGCCTAGCGCTCAGGCAGGGGCGGCCAGCAGCGCGCTGAAGCTGCCCGGCGCCGGCATGCCGCACTTGAGCATCAGGCCGGGCGCCTCCAGGCCGCCCTCGTCGGTCCAGAACAGCGAGCAGTCGACCAGCCCGTCGGGGCACAGCGCGCGCGCCAGGGCCAGCGATGCCGGTTGCGCCGCCGCGCCGGCGGGGGCGATGGCGGGCGCGCCGAGCACCGCGAGTTCGGCTTCCAGCGCCGCTACCGACATCGCCCCGCACATCGCGCGCAGCGCCGGCGCGGCCAGTTGCTCGAACCAGCCGCCGCCCGTGGCAGCCAGGGCCAGCAGCGCCGCGCCGTCCAGCGACGCCAGCTCGACCGCGAGGGTCAGGGGAAAATGCCGGCCCACCCGGTCCACGCTCGGCAAGAGAACGCCCGCCACCGCCGCCCGCCCGCAGACCCCCGGCCCCAGCGCGAAGCGCCATACCGGGCCGTTCAGGTAGCGCGCCAGCCAGTCCGGCCCGAGGCGCGCCCGGCTTTCCAGCATGCCGGCCTGCAGCCAGGCGTCCCAGGGCCGGATGAAGTCCGGCCCCAGGCGGCAGGACACGAAGTCACCCTGGCTGGCGAGCTTGCCGTAGAAGCCGGGCGCGGGAGTGCGCCCCCTCATAGGGCCGCCGGGCAGGCGAAGGCGGTGGCGTCGCGCCGGAAGGGGTTGATCACGCTGCCGGCGGTGAGCTCGAAGCTGGCCTTGCGGCCATCGAGCGCGAAGGCCAGGCGGTAGCGCTCGGCCTGCAGCGGCTCGAGGCTGGCGCGGTCGAGCGCGCGCAGCCAGGCCCAGGGACCATCGCTGCGTTGCTCCGGCGCTCCCGGCGCCGTCAGGCGCACCTCGCCATTGCCCTTGCCGCTGGGGAGCTGGAGGGCGACGCTGCGGCCGGCCTGGCCGGCGCGCGCGCCCACCTCCTGGCCGTCGATTTCCAGGGTCACCGCGCTCAGCCCGGGGTCGAGGGCGAGCGGCCGCAGCGCGAAGCGCAGCGAAGGCTGGCGTGCGCCGCCCGGGAAGAACATGTCGCGCAGGCGCGCGCCGCGCTGGAAGCCGTCCAGGGCGGCCTGCGAGAACCCGGCCGCGCCGCTCGCGGCGCGCCAGCGCCAGCGCGCGCCGCTCATGTCGACCGAGGCCGCCAGGTGCCTGCTGAAGAAGTCGTCCATCAGGCCCCCGGGCGCGAAGAACTTGCCGAAATCGTCGGCGGTGGCGTCGCGCGCGCTGTCGCGCGCCAGCGGGTAGCGGCCCGCGATCGCGTCGCGGCAGAACTGCGCCGGACCGGCGTTCCACAAGGCGTTCAGGCGCTCGCGCTCGCCGCCCTGGGCCAGGCCGGCGCCGGCGTCGTGCACACCGACCAGCACCGCCGCCAGCGGGGCCACCTGACCTTCGGCCCCGCGCTTGACCCGCAGCAGCGCGTCGGTGGCCGGCGCCGGGGCGCCGCTGCGGCGCGCGCCATCGGCCGCGTCGAAATACAGGGCGGCGTCGCGCAGCAGGGCCAGCATGCCGTCGAGCGGCGTCGGCGCCGGCCCGGCGACCAGCCGGTGCAGGGGCGCGAAGTGGCGGTCGACCGGATCGGCGTCGGCCGCCAGGGCCAGCGGGTCCGGGGCCGGCCCGACCGCGGCCTCGAGTTCGCGCCGGGCGGCGCCCAGCTTGGCCAGGGCGCCCTTGGCGCTGCCGGGCAGCAGGCCGTCGGGCTTGACCGCGGCCAGCCTGGTCTCGCGCGCGGCGCCCAGCAGCACCGCGCGCAGCGGCGAGTCGAGGCCGGCGAGACCGTTGGCCAGGCGCGCGGCGCTGTCAAGGCTGGGGGCGCGCGCCGGGCGCAGGTCGCCCAGGAAGGCGTCCCAGGCGCGGATGTAGTCGGCGTAGTACAACTGAAGCACGGCGGCGCGGGCCGGCTCCGCCGCCAGCGCGCCGCCCGGTCCCTCGTCCTTGCCCAGCACCCAGTTGTCGCGCGCGATGTCGAGCGCCGCCTTCCAGCTCAACTGGGCGAAGCGGCGGTAGCCGGCCAGGGTGTAGACGCCGTCGACGCCGCGCGCCAGGGGCGCGCCGCTGGCGCGCGCCAGCAGGCCGGAGGCGTCGCGCCCGGTGGCCGCGCTGACGCTGAATTCCGGCAGCCGCTCCTGGGCCAGCTGGCGCTTGACGCGGCTGTAGATGCGCTCCGAGAGCGACATCCCGGACAGGGCCTGGCGCGCCTGCGCCACCAGCGCCGCGTCCAGCTGCACCGCCTCGGCGGCCCCGTCGCCCGGCTCCAGCATGGCTTCCAGGTGGCCGAGCAGCCGCGAACGCTCCGCCTCGCCGGCCGCTCCCAGGCTGCGTTTCCAGTCCAGCTCCACCCAGGCCTGCACCGAAGCCGGGTCGAGGTACTGGCGCTGGCCCAGCATCAGGTAGACGCGCAGGGTCTCGTACAGCAGGTCCTGGCTGTTGGCGTCGCCGCGCCGCAGCGCCTCCTCCATGCGCGCGACCACGCGCGGCATGAGGGTGCTGCGCAGCAGGCGGCGATAGGTCGCGATCGCGCCGTCGCCGAGCTTCTCGCCCTGGTGCAGGCTCATGCGGTTGAGCCAGGGCACATCCCGGCCGCGCTCCGCATAGCCCGCCGGCAGGGCGCGGGCGGCGTCGAGCAAGGGAAGCGTCGCCAGCTCGTCACCCTGACCGGGGGCGGCCGCGGCCTGGCGCGCCAGGGCCGCGCTGGCGGACCTGGCCCGGTCCACCAGCGCGGCATTGCGCAGGTAGCTCACGCTCAGGGCCGCGCCCAGCGCCACGGCCAGCAGCGCGCCGCCGGCCAGCAGCGCGCGCTGCGCCAGCACGCGGCGCCGTTCGGCGCGCGGATTCAAGCCGGCCAGGCCGGCCTCGCGGAACACCACCTCGCGCAGGAGCCGGGTCAGGAAATAGCTGCGCCCCCCTCCGGGCGCGGGCGCGAGCGCGCGCCGGCCCAGGCCGAAGGAGGCGGCGACCGAGGACAGGACGCGGTCGATCGGACTGCCCTCCTGGGTGCCGCTGGTGAAGTAGACGCCGCGCAGCAAAGCCGCCTGCTCGAAGCGGTTGACCGAGAACACGGTCTGCAGGAAGGCGCCGAGCGTGCCCTCGAGCGCCGCGAACTGCTGGGGAAAGCCGTAGATCAGGGCGCGCCGCTGCGGGTCGCGCTCCTGCTGCATGCGCTCCAGCACGCGGGCTTGCAACTGGCCTTCGAGCAGGCGGAATTCGCGGACGAAGCCGCCCACGCTAGCCTGGGCCTGGGGGTCCAGCGGGAAGGTCATGCCCCACACCTGCGAGCGCTCTTCGCGCCCGAAGTGCTCGAAGAACTCCGCGAAGCCGGCCAGCAGGTCGCTCTTGGTCACCATCACATAGACCGGGAAGACCATGCCCAGCTGCTCCTGCAGCTCGTGGATGCGGGAGCGCACCGCGCGCGCCTGCGCCTCGCGCGCCGCCTCGCCGTCGCGCAGTAGGTCGGCCACGCTGATCGCGACGATGAGGCCGTTGACCGGCCGGCGCGGGCGGTGCTTCTTGAGCAAGGCGAGAAAGCCGGTCCAGGCCCCGCGCTCGGCCTGGGCCTCGCTGTCCTGGGTGGTGTAGCGCCCGGCGGTATCGAGCAGGACCGCTTCGTCGGTGAACCACCAGTCGCAGTGGCGGGTGCCGCCGACCCCGCCGATGGCTTCCGGCCCCAGGGACTGGGCTAGCGGGAACTCGAGGCCGGAGCGGGTCAGGGCCGTGGTCTTCCCGCTGCCGGGCGCCCCGACGAAGAGGTACCAGGGCAGCTGGTAGAGGTATTGACCGCGCATGCGCCAGCCGGGATTGGCCTTGCGCAGCACGTCCATGGCGGCGCGCATGCGCTCGCCCAGCGCCGCCAGCTCGTCCGCCGCCATCGCCTCGGCCGGGCTGGCGGCCACCTCGGCCATCAGGCCGGCGTTGCGGCGGCGCGCCAACCACAGGCGCAGGCCGAACACGGCGCCGGCGAGTGCGAACAGGATGCCGATCAGCAGCCAGCGCGACCAGGCGGAGGCGAACGGGGCCCGGCCGCCCAGATCGAGCAGCGGCGCCTCGAACCAGATCAGGAGCGACAACAGCGCGAGGCCGGCCAGGGTGAGTATCCAGGGCTTGCTCAGCCAATGCAGAAAACCTTGTTTCATGGGTGCAGGGTGCGAATCGCCGCGCCGGTCAGCGCGGCTGGGGAGGAGTCAGGAGGATGATGTCGACCCGCCGGTTGCGGGCGCGGTTGGCCGGACCGTCATTGGGGGCCAGTGGCTCGGTCTCGCCGCGTCCCTCGCTGGTGTAGCGCTCGGGCGGGCCGGCGCGCTCGGCCAGCAGGGCCGCCACGTTGCGGGCGCGCGCCTTGGACAGGTCGAAGTTGGAGGGCAGGCGCGCCGACAACCTGGGGCGGGTGTCGTCGGTGTGGCCGACCACCACCACCCTGCCCTGCGCCGTGCGCAAGGCGTCGCCGATGCGGCGCAGGGTGGGCAGCAGGCGCGCCTCGACCTCGTCGCTGCCGGAAGCGAAGCCGCCGTCGCCGCGCAGCGTCACCACCGAGCGCTCGGCGGTCTCGGTGACCGTCACCAGGCCGGCCGCGACCTCGGCGGCCAGGAAGCCGCCCAGGCGCGCCGGCCCGGGAGTCGACGGCGCCGGCGGCGCCGGCGGCGGCGTGCGCGCGGGCGGCGCGGCGCGTACCGCGCCCAGTCCGGCATACACCTGGTCCGACTGGCGGTTGAGCAGCCAGCTATAGGTCATCTGCAGCAGGAGCAGCACCACGCCCGCGCAGATGCCCATCACCCAGGACGGCCACACCAGCGGCCGCGCCTGGGCCTGCTGCTCGCCGCGCCAGTGCGGGGACAGGTCCTGCTCGCGGGGGCCGCGCTGCTGGGAGATCATGGCCAGCAGGCGCTCGCGCAGCAGCGCCAGTTGCTCGTGGCCGCGTTCCATCACGCGGTAGCGCCCCTCCAGGCCGAGCGCGAGGCAAAGGTACATCAGCTCCAGCAGGTCGAGGTTGCGGCGCGGGTCGGCGCTCAGGCGCTGCAGGATCAGGAAGAACTTCTCGCCGCCCCAGGCCTCGTTGTGGAAGGCCACCAGCAGGCTGCGCCGGTTCCACACGCCGCCGCCCCAGGGGGTGCTGGAGATGGTCTCGTCGATCAGGGTGCACAGGGCATAGCGGGCCGCGGCGATGCTCTCGGTGTCGATCTGGGCCGCGCGCGCCTCGGCCTCGAAGCGTCGCACGCCTTCGCTCAGCTTGTCGCGCAGGGCCGCGAGATCGGGCGCGGCGCTCAGGGTGCGCAGCGGCAGCGCCAGGTCGAGCAGCGGGTTGGCGGCGCGCACCAGCGGATTCAGTCCGCTGCCCACCGTGGCGGCCGGCAGCGCGGCCCGCGCAGCCGCGGCCTGGGCGGCGCGCAACTGCAGGGTCTCCAGCGAAGGCGGGGCCGACGGCGGGATGTCTGCCTGGCGCGCGGGCGGCTCGGCGGCCGCCGGGGCGGCGTGGCGGCGCCCGCCCGGCGTCGGGATCAGCACCGTGCGGTCCGGGTCCTGCCCGGCGTCGTAGGTATCGTTGGGGTTCATGGTGACGGCATCTTCATTGATGGTTGCGGATCGCCCAGAACTGCATCTGCAGGCCGGGGAAGCTCCCCGCCACGTGCATCGCCAGGCCGGCCGAATTCAGCAGCTGCGCCCAGTAGTCGCTGCCGCGGTCGAGCTCGAAATAGCTGTATCCGGCCAGGAAAGGCAACTGGCGCGGCGCGACCGGGAGCGGGCGCAGGACCACGCCCGGCAACTGCAGGTTGACCAGGTCGCGGATGGTCTCGACCGAACCGATCTTGACCTGGGGCGGAAAGCCGTTGCGCAGGGCCTCCGGCGGCATCTGGGCGTGCACCGCGAGCACGAAGCTGGCGGAGCGCAGCAGCGCCGGGTCGGGCATGACGGCGACCCGGATGCCGAACTGGCGCTCTTCCAGCGCGATCGGCACCACGCTCGGGTCCATTACCACCGACAGGGAGCGGCGCAGGTCGAGCATCAGGGGCGCGAAGCTGGCGTCCAGGGCGTCGTGGCGGTACACCGGGTAGCGCGGCGCGCGCTTGTCGGGACGGGTGAAGGTCGCCAGCTCGCCCGCCAGACCGCACAGCGTGCGGTAGAGGTCTTCCGGATGCAGGCTCCTGGTCGCCGCCAGGTGGCTCACCAGCGGCTCGCTGCGGTTGAGCGCCTGCAGCAGCAGGAAGTCGGCGATCTCGGACGCCCCGCTGGCCTGCGGCTGGGCCAGGCGATTCGCGAGCGCGTCGGCGCGCTGGCGCAGCAGGCCGTGCAGCTCGTCGAGAAAGGCCGCCAGGGTCGGCGCGGCGTCCAGGGCCAGGCATGGCGGCAGGTAGTCCGGGTCGAGCACCACCTGGCCGTCGGCGCGCCGCTCGACCACCCGCGCCACGCCGAGGGTCGCGTGGCCGTCCGCCACCTGCTGCTGCAGGGCCAGGCGCAGGCGCAGCTTGCCGATGCCGACCACGGCGCTCACGTCCAGCCCATTGCTGTCCCAGGCCTCGATCTCGTCGCTGCGGTGGCGCGCGAAGTTGTCCGGCCCCGGGCGGTCGTCGACCTCGGGCTGGCCATGGCGGCGCAGCGGCAGGGCCAGGGCCACCACCGCGTCGCGGGCGTCGAGCGGGATCTCGAGCGCGGGCGGCAGGTCCTCGTCGCCGTCCAGGCCGAACGGGGTGCCGTCGGGCAGGACGCCTTTGATGGCGCGCAGGGCGAGCTTGCCCAGGGCCAGCTGGGCGCGGTCGATCTCGATGTGCGCCAGGCCCCAGGCATGGGGGCGCAGCGCGCCGACGCGGGCCTCGAGGCGGGTTTCCAGGAAGCGGTCGTGCTGCTGCATGTGCTGCGGCTGCAGCAGCATGCCCTCGGACCAGATGACTTTGCTATTCCACGACATGGTGTCTCGCTAAAGAAGGACGATGGGGTTCAGGCGCGCTCGCCGCGCATGCGCGCGACCTGCTCTTCGTAGGCGACCGAGAATTTTTCGCCGAACAGGCGCTGCAGGTCCTCGTCGGCGTCGCGCGCCAGGTCGCCGTACAGCTCGACCAGGCGGTCCCACATGCGCGCCTTGCGCCGCGCGGGCAGCATGCGCTCGAGCCGGTCCGGGACCGCCAGGCGCTGCTCGATGCGGGCCGGGTCGAAGCGCTGCACCACCGCCGCCAGGGCGGCACGCATTCCGGCGATCACCGCCAGCTCATGGGCCTTGAGGTCCTCGAAGGCGGCGTCGATCGCGGCCAGCGCGCCCAGGTAGCCGGGCGCCTCGGCGCCCAGCATCTGGGCCAGGGCGCCCTCCGGGTCGGGGAAGAACTTGAGCGGATTGTTGGCGCGCGCCGCGATCATGGTCATGTCGATGTGGCTCTCGCGCTTGGTCAGGGCGCGCGCCATTAGCACGCTCATGGTGCCGCCGGTGGCGGCGCGCAGCATGGCGCCCACCAGGCGCGCCAGTTCCTCGGGCGGACGCTGGCTGCGCAGTTCGGGCAGACCCAGTCCCTGCAGCAGCGCGCGCAGCACCACCGCGTCGGCGGCGCCGGCCGGCGCGGCGGCAGGCGGGGACGGAGTCGCTTCCGGCGCCACGGGCGCGGCGACGACCGGCGGTGCGGCCGGCGCGGGCTGCGCCGGGACCGGGACCGGGACTGGGACTGGGGGTGGGGTCGGGACCGGCGCCAGCAGGCTGGCGAGCGGATCGTAGTCCTCGGGAATCGCCAGGTGGACCGGCGCCAAGGGCATGGCCTGGCGTTCGGGCGGCAGGTGGTCGCTCAGCGATCCCGGCGCGGCCAACGGCGCCGGCGCCGCCAGCCCCTCCGGCAACAGTCCATAGGGGTCGGCCGGTGGCGCCCCGCCGTCGCGCAGGATGCCGGCCAGGGCCAGGGCGTCGGCCTGGCTCGCAGGCGGCGCCAGGAAGGGACTCGAGGGCGGCGCCAGCGGCAGGGACGGCGGCGGCGGCGCGATCATGGTCTCGAGGGACTCCGGCGCGGGCGGCGGCGGGGGCAGCAGCAGCTTCACGTCGAGCTGGTAGTCGCCGATCGTCAGGCGGTCGCCGTCGGCCAGCGCGCGCGTCGCGCCGGCTCCGAGAGGCTGGCCGTTGACCAGGCTCGGGTTGGCGCCCTGGTCGCTCAACTGGAAGCGCCCGTCGACCAGGGTTACGGCCGCATGAAGGCGCGAGATGTACTTGCCCGGGTCTTCCAGGGCCAGCAGGTTGGCGGGCGCGCGCCCGATGCTGCCGCCGGCGGCGTCGAAGCGCGCTTCCAGCGGCGCCGGCGGCGGCGCGGCGCGGTAGCTCAGCACGCGCAGCAGCACGGCGGTGGCGGCGGGCGGGCGTTCCATGTTGCTCATGTTCTGGTCCTCTCGGATTACTGTTTGCCGTCGTCCGCTTCGCGGGCCGGCGCCGGCGGCGTCGGCGGCAGCACCGTCGAGGCCAGCACCATGGCGTTGGCCGCGGTCGAGGCGGAAGGCATGGGAATCGGCATGCTGGATGCCAGGATGAGCGCCGGCCCGACGGTCAGGAAGCTGGCGCCGGCCTTGAGCGTGATGCTGGCCCCGGCCTCGATCACCACGTTGGTGCCGCCCTTGATGTGCAGCGAGGTGGCGGCCTGCAGGCCGGCCCGGCCGGCGCTGGCGAGCACCA
Source organism: Massilia sp. KIM (assembly GCF_002007115.1). Classification (NCBI taxonomy): domain Bacteria; kingdom Pseudomonadati; phylum Pseudomonadota; class Betaproteobacteria; order Burkholderiales; family Oxalobacteraceae; genus Massilia; species Massilia sp. KIM. The sequence goes on from NZ_MVAD01000001.1 coordinate 1,433,056, forward strand.
TCTCCGGGCCCGCCGCCAGCGAGAACCGGCCGCCGGCGCGCTCGTTGCGGGCGCCGTCCACGTCGAGGTGGCGGTCGCCGGACGTCTTCTCGAAGCTGTCGCCGCGCGTCACGGTGTGGCGGTCGCGCCCCATCCATTCGAGGAAATCGCGTCCCACGCGGTGCTCGAGGTCGCGCTGGGCGTGCAGGTAGAACTGCTCGCTTCCCTTCTTGTCCTCGAAACGCAGCTCGTTGTAGCCGCCGCCTCCGGTGGTGGAATTGCTCTTGATGGTCGAGCGCGTGGCCTGGCCCGGCAGCGCATAGGGCGGCATGTGGTCGGCGTTGTAGACGCTGCCGGTCACCAGCGGCCGGTCCGGGTCGCCCTCCAGGAAGCTAACGATCACTTCCTGGCCGATGCGCGGCACGAACAGCGCGCCCCAGCGCTTGCCGGCCCAGCCCTGGGCCACCCGCACCCAGCACGAGCTGGTCTCGTTCTCGCGCCCTTCCCGGTCCCAGTGGAACTGGACCTTGATGCGGCCATACTTGTCGGTCCAGATCTCCTCGCCGGCCTTACCGACCACGATCGCGGTCTGCGGACCGTGGACCAGCGGCTTGCGGGTCGCGAGCGGGGCGCGGAAGTCGCGCTGCTTGGGAATCACGCTGAAGCCGCAGCTCAAGATTGGGGCGGGGTCCACCTGCTTGCCCGGGCTGGTGGCCTGGTAGGGGTCGGCGTTGAGCACATAGTCGGCCTCGATGACAAGGTAGTCGCCGTTCTGGTCGGCGCGCGGATGTTCGCGCAGCCGCAGCAGCGCCCCCGGAAACAGTCCGCGCGCGCGGGTCTCGCCGCGCACCCTGCCGTAGCTGGTGTGGGCGGCGTCCAGGCGCACCCGCGCCGCAGCGTCGCCGTCGGCGCGCTCGGTGTAGCCGCCCGGGTAGTCGTACAGCTCATGGCGCGACTCGGCATGGCCGCGGGTTGCGGCCGCCTTGACCAGCAGGTCGGCGGACGGTTTCTCGAAGTCGAAGTCCCTGAGCGTCTGGACGCCCGGCTCCACCTCGGCGCCCATGTGCCACTCGTACACCACCTCGCTCTCGCGCATGGCGTGGTCGAGCGCCGGCATGTAGAGCAGCTCGGCGTAGCCCGGCGCCGGCTTGTGGGCCGCGTAGGAGTCGGCCAGCACCAGGGTGTGGCGCCCGGCCTCGCAGCGGAAGAAATAGTAGATCCCGGCGCGCTCCAGCAGGCGGCTGACGAAGTCGAAATCGGTCTCGCGGTATTGCACGCAATACGGCAGCGGCTTGTAGCTGCGGCTGATGCCCGAGGTGTCGACGTCCGCGATCGCGTAGGGCGCGAACACCGCCTTGACGATTTCGGGCACCGCCTTGTCCTGGAAGATGCGGCAATCCGAGGAGCGGGTCAGGAACCACAGCCAGGGCCGCACCGTCGCCTGGTAGCTGCTGTAGCGGCCCTGGCGGCCGGTCATGACGAAGCGCGTGACCAGGCCGTGGAACCAGCGCTCGCCCCCGCGCGGCAGCTTGACGCTGATCGCGAGCGGGGTCGCCAGCAGCGCGTCCGGCTGCAGGTCGGCGCGCTCGCTGTACAGGTCGAGATGGTATTCGCTCAGCCGGGACAGGCCTTCGCTGCCGCGCATGTGGCGCAGCAGGAGCACGTCGGGGCCGAGGGCGCTGCGCACCGCGAGGTCGCGCCGGTTCTGTGTGGTGTTCATGGCTTATCCCAGTTTCACGCCCGGGGTGAGCTGCTTGACGTCGAGGATCTGCTGGGCCGAGCCCTTCCAGTCGGTGTACTGAATCCAGAAGGTCCAGAGGCCGCCGCGGCGCCAGCCGAACACATTGACGTAGGGATCGGCGTGCTTGGCCTTGCGGTCGAAGCGCGCCGCCAGCCCGGCATTGGACTTGCCGTTGTAGTGTTCCTTGGTCATGACGCCGAGGTTGCCGACCCCGGCATAGTCCGCGCGCGCCTCGGCGATCATGCGGGATGCGGGCAGGGTTCTGGTCCCCTTCGCGTCCATCAGGTTGTAATGGCTGAAACGCGCGGTTCCGTCGGCCTGGGCGGAATAGGCAGCGCTGCAACCGTCCATTTTCGGCGTCAGCATGATCTCGACGTCGCCGTCCGCAGGAAGCGCAGCCTGTGACTTGCCGCGCGGGACGTAGCCGCTCCAGATGGCGCGGAAGCGTTCTCCACGCGCGAGACGGTCGGCGCCGATCAACTGGGCGTCGGCCCAGCGGATCTCGTACACCCCGGCGTCCGCCTTACGGATCGACATGCCGAGGAAGACGCCGCCACGCGTGCGCGCACTGGCGTCGCGCACCGGGATCAGGACGAAGTCGAAGACGCCCCCGCCGGCCTGCGCGGGGCGTTCGCCGACATAGGTGACGATGTTATTGCGCAGGAACGCGGGAGGGTCGCGCAGGAACTCCGATAAAGCGGGCATGTGTGTCCTTCGATAAGTCAGATGGCGGGTGCGTGCACCGGCCTAGGCGAGAGCACTTACGTGCGATGGCAGCGATTGGACGCAATCGGGCGCGCCGGTTGGCGACGGGGTCCGCGACGCTGCTTCCGTGTACGGTCATGCTTCGCTCCCGGTGCGCGGATCAGTCGAATTCATAGGTGAATTCGCCATCCGCCACGCCCAGCCGGATCGCGGCCAGCGGCCTGGCGTCGAGCAGGCGGCGCAGGACTTCGCCGCTGATCGCCGGCAGCACCGTGTTGGTAAGGATGGCGTCGATCATGCGGCCGCCGCTTTCGTGCTCGGTGCAGCGGCTGGCGACCAGAGCCACCACCGCTTCGTCGTAGCCGAAGGGAACCTGGTGGCGCTCGGCGATGCGCTTGACGATCCGGTCCAGCTGCAGGCGGATGATCGCGCCCAGCATCTCGTCGCTGAGCGGGTAATAGGGCACCGTGACCAGCCGGCCCAGCAGGGCTGGCGGGAACACTTCCATCAGCGGCGCCCTGAGCGCGCCCGCGATCGCCTCGGCCGCCGGCGGCGCCGCGCGGTCGGCGCACATCCGGGTGATCAGCTCCGTGCCGACGTTCGTGGTCAGCAGGATCAGGGTGTTGCGAAAGTCGATGACCCGCCCCTCCCCGTCCTCCATCCAGCCCTTGTCGAAGACCTGGAAGAACAGCTCGTGCACGTCCGGATGGGCCTTCTCGACCTCGTCCAGCAGGACCACGCTATAGGGGCGGCGGCGCACCGCCTCGGTCAGCACCCCGCCCTCCCCATAGCCGACATAGCCCGGCGGGGCGCCCTTGAGCGAGGAGACCGTGTGCGCCTCCTGGTACTCGCTCATGTTGATGGTGATGAGATTCTGCTCGCCGCCGTACAGGGTCTCGGCCAGGGCCAGCGCGGTCTCGGTCTTGCCCACCCCCGAGGTGCCGGCCAGCAGGAAGACGCCGACCGGCTTGCCCGGGTTGTCCAGGCCGGCGCGCGCGGTCTGGACCCGGCGCGCGATGATTTCCAGCGCATGGCGCTGGCCGACGATGCGCCGGCCCAGGGCGTCGGCCAGGCCGAGCACGCCTTCTATCTCGTTCTTCATCATGCGGCCGACCGGGATGCCGGTCCAGTCCTGGACCACGGCCGCCACCGCCTGGCGGTCGACGGTGGGCAGGATCAGCGGCGACTCGCCCTGGCGCGCGGCCAGCTCTTCCTGCAGGGCGCGCAGCTCCTCCAGGCGCGCGGCGCGCCAGAATGCGTTGCCCGCTTCTTCCTCCGGTGCGCGCAGCTCGGCGCGCAGGGCCAGGATGGCGCCGACCAGCTCCTTCTCAATACTCCAGCGTTGCGCCAGTTCCTCCTCCTGTGCGCGCGCCAGGGCCAGCTCGCGCACGGCCACCCGTTCGCGCTCGCCCGGGTCGATGCCGACCGCATGCTCGCGCCCGATGATCGCCAGTTCCGTCTCCAGCGCCTCGATGCGGCGCCGGCAGTCGTCGACCTCGGCCGGGGTGGCGTGCAGGCTGATCGCCACCCGGGCGCTGGCGGTATCGAGCACGCTCACCGCCTTGTCGGGGAGCTGGCGTTCGGCGATGTAGCGGTGCGACAGGCGCACCGCGGCCTCGAGCGCCTCGTCCAGGATCTGGACCCCGTGGTAGCGTTCCAGGCTGGCGACGATCCCGCGCAGCATCAGCACCGCGCGCGCCTCTTCGGGCTGGGCCACCTCGACCGACTGGAAGCGCCGGCTCAGGGCCGGATCCTTCTCGATGTGCTTCTTGTACTCGGCGAAGGTGGTCGCGCCCACGGTGCGCAGGCTGCCGCGCGCCAGCGCCGGCTTGAGCAGGTTGGCGGCGTCGCCGGTGCCGGCCGCGCCGCCGGCCCCCACCAGGGTGTGGGTCTCGTCGACGAACAGGATCACCGGCTTGTCGCTGGCCTGGACTTCGTCGATGACCGAACGCAGGCGCTGCTCGAACTCGCCCTTCATGCTGGCGCCGGCCTGCAGCAGGCCGAGGTCGAGGGTCAGCAGGCGCACCGGCGCCAGGGCCGGCGGCACGTCGCCGCGCGCGATGCGCTGGGCCAGGCCCTCGACCACGGCGGTCTTGCCGACGCCGGCCTCGCCGACCAGGATGGGATTGTTCTGGCGCCGCCGCATCAGGATGTCGATCACCTGGCGGATCTCCTCGTCGCGGCCGACGATGGGGTCGAGCTCGCCCTTCCTGGCCTGGGCGGTCAGGTCGGTGGTGAAGCGCGCCAGCGCCTCGCCCTTGCCCAGGGCGGCCGGGGCCAGTGCCTGCGAGGCCTCACCCGGCTCGCCCGGCGTGGCCTGGAAGCCGTCGCTGGCCTGCATGGCGGCTTCCGGCGAGCCGCCCAGCAGGTCTCCGAAGCGGCCGAGCAGGTCCTCGAGCCTGATGCGCGCGAACTGGCCCGAGATGCCGACCAGGGCGTTGCGCAGGCCGGGCGTCTTGAGCAGGGCCACCACCAGGTGGCCGGAACGGACCTGGGACTCGCCGAACATCAGGGTCGCATAGACCCAGGCGCGCTCCACCCCTTCCTCGAGCTGGTGCGAGAGGTCGGTGATGGCGGCGGCGCCGCGCGGCAGGCGGTCGAGGGCGGCGGTGATGTCGCGCGCCAGGGCGGCCGCATCGATGTCGTACTCGCGCACGATGCGCAGCAGGTCCGAGTCCTGGGCCTGGAGCAGCTGGTGCAGCCAGTGGGCCAGCTCGACGTAGGGGTTGCCGCGCAGCTTGCAGAACACGGTGCTGCTTTCGATCGCGCGGTAGCACAGGGCGTTCAGTTTCCCGAACAGGGCGGTGCGGCTGATGTCAGCCATGATGTCTCCTTGTCAAGTCGAAAAAGTCCGCGCCCGGCGCGGCGCCAGCCGCAGCTGGCGGTCGTCGCTTTCCGGCGCGCGGGAGCTGAGCCAGCTGGTCCAGCCCAGCCGGGTGTCGCGGCCGAGGCGCAGCCCCGGCAGGGTTTCCCTGGTGACGATCAGCCTGAGCTCCCAGTCCAGGGCCAGGCCGGCGTATTGACGCACCCAGTCGCTCAGCTGGCGCATGCCGGGGGTGCCCGGCAGCAGCGCGCGCGCTCGCTCGGCCGTCACCGGGCCGACCAGAAGGCGGAAGCGGTGCTGGGCGTTCCAGACGCTGCGCCCCATGACCGTGCCCTGGCCCAGGCGTTCGGCGCCCGGTCCGCTCCGCAGTCGGCACAGGCCATCCTCCGGAAGGCGCATCCAGCTGCCGGCGAACTGCTCCACCTCGACCGGCGCCTGGAGGAAGTCGCCGAGGATCGCGGCCAGGCCGGTCGCGCTGCGCTGGTGCGGAGCGAGGCGCCCGGCCATGTGCAGCTTGGCCGCGTCCGGCACCGCGTCGCGTTCGCGCAGCGAGGGCATGCCGATCCCGACCAGCGCGCCGACATAGGCGGCGAAGCGGTCCTCGCCGGGCCGGTCGCGGCTCACCGCCGGCTGGGCGCTGGCCCAGGCGCGGTACAGCAGGCCGATCATGCGGTGCTGCAGCATGTCGAGGAAGCGCGCCGGGCCCGGGTCGTCGTGGTGGCGCAGGCGCTCGCGCACGTGCTCGGTCAGGTGCACCGGCATCGGCCCGTTGGCGCCGAGCAGGCCGAAGAAGTTCAGCAGCAGGCGCGGCGCGGGCATGTCCCCCTGGGCGTCGGCCTGCGCGCCCTCCCCGCCGCGCTCGAGCGCGGCCAGCATGTGCGGTTCGAAGGCGAGCGAGGCCTGCTGGCCGAAGCGCAGCGCCTCGTCCTGGGGGCGGCGCGCCTGGCCGATGCGCGGCAGTTCCGGCCAGGCGCATTCCGCCAGCCGCAGGGCCGCGTAGAAATCGAAGGACGCGGGCGTGTCCTCGAGCTCGCGCAGGAGGACTAGAGGGTCGCGCATCGTCCCATCCGTGGCGGCCAGGCCATCACCAGTCCGCGTGTGCTGCTGTGGATCCGGGTCTCGGTGAAGCTGTTCAGGCTCACGTACTTGGCCAGGAACTGCTCCAGCACCATGCCCAGCACGAACACGCCGCTTCCGGCGAAGGCGGCCTCGTCGAAACTCAGATCGACCCGCAGCCCGCGTCCGAAACTGGCGGGGCCGGGCAAGGCCAGGCGCCGCACCACGGCCTCCGCGCGCACCGAGAGCAGGCCCTCGATCTGGCGCTGGGCGCCCAGGGCCTCGCGACCGCAATACAGGCGCAGCATCTCGCGCAGGGCGCTCGCGCCGCCGGCTTCGCCATCGCCACCCTCGGCGTCGAGCAGGGACAGGTAGTTGAGCGAGAGGTGGCTGACCAGGCGCCAGGCGGTCTCGCCCTGGGCGTGCGAGGGCGCCGGCAGGCTCGGGCCGGCGACGCAGCGCACCGAGCGCACCGGGGCCCCGGCGCCGATCGTGAAATCGGTCTTGCCGGCGCCCAGCGGCATGCCGAGCACCAGGTCGCGGTTGGTGCACAAGGTCTCGACGCCGAGCTGGCGCAGACTGGCGTCATAGGGCGCCTGGCGGCCGTCCACCAGCGACAGGAAAACCTCGCTGCCGACGTAGCCGGAACGCGCTCCCTCGCGCCGCTGGCGCTCCGACAGCAGGCGCGCCTCGCGCCGCAACTGGTAGTAGGCGCGCCCCTCCCCGCCCTGCAGGTCGTTGGCGCGGTAGAAGGAATCGAAGCGCTGCACCGCGTCCGCTCCGCTGCCGTAGCCGGTCACCTCGCGCACCGCATAGACCTCGTAATCCATCGGCCGGGTGCGGTCCGGCACCACGTGGTGCTCGGCCTGGCGCTCGGACAGGTGGATGCGATCGGCGCGCTTGGGAAACAGGTTGATCGCCGGGCTGCAGTAGAGGGCGAAACAGTCGGCGTCGACCGCCGATTCGAGCAGCGGATCGAAGCTCTTGAACAGCACCGCGATCTCGATCTCGCCCTCGGCGCAGCGCCGCAGCGCCGGGTTGAGCCCGGACAGCGCCACGAACAGGAATCGCTCCGGGAGCGCGAAGTACTCGTGCAGCAGGCGGTAGCCCTCGAAGCTGCGGGCGCTGGCCGGCAGCAGGGCCTCGTCCTCGGCGCTGCCCATGGGCTGCAGGCTGGCGGCCGGCAGGAAACTGTGCCAGGCGGCGTCGCCGACCGGCTTGACCAGCACCCCGGCGGCGCGCGCCAGGAGCTGCTCCAGCATGCGCACGGGGGTGGTTTCGCTGCCGCGCAGGAACAGGGGCAGCCGGTCCAGGGCCAGTTCGGCGAAGGACAGGCCGGCGCCACAGCGCAGGCGCAGGCGCAGGGCCGCCTTCACCGGCCCCAGTCGCCCCAGGTCGACGCCGTCCAGCTGGCTGCCGCAGGCCGCATAGCGGGCCTGGGTCAGCGCCACCGGCCACAGGGTCACCTCGTGGGCGGTGCGGAATTCGCAGGCGGTCTGGTCGCCCTTGCCCAGCATGCCGTGCAGGGTGCTGCCGCGCGCCAGGGTATAGCCCTGGGCCAGGCTGCCCTCGTCCATGTCGGGCTGCATCTGCACCACCGCCATCGCCGGCGTCGGCGCCAGGTACTGGGGATAGACCAGCTCCAGCAGGTGGTTGGTGAAACGGGGGAATTCGGCGTCGACCTTGAGCTGCACCCTGGCGGCCAGGAAGCTCACGCCTTCGAGCAGGCGTTCCACATAGGGGTCGGCGCAGGCCTGGGTTTCGAGGCCCAGGCGGCCGGCGATCTTGGGGAAGGCGCGCGCGAACTCGCCACCCATCTCGCGCAGGTATTGCAGTTCGGCCTCGTAGTAGCGCAGCAGTTCCGGGCTCATCTCTCCTCCGTGTCCAGGTCGTAGAGGCGCACCGCGCCCAGTTCGAGATCGAGCTCGGTGCGCACGTAGAGCCGCTCGGGCAGGGGCTGGCCCCAGAGCTCCCCGCGGATCTCGAAGGCCAGCTGGTTGGCGCCGTCGCGCGCCTGGCCCGCCCCCAGCACCACCACGTCCAGGCTGTCGCGCAGGATGCGCGGCTCGAAGTCCCAGATCGCCTGGCGGATGGCGCGCGCCACCGCCCCGCGGTCGATGCCGGAGGCGGTCTTGCCGGCCAGGTCGGGCAGGCCGAAGTTGAGCACCGAGCGCTGCACCTGGGGCGCGCCCTCGAGCGTCTGGACGGCGGCCAGGCAGGTGGTGTTCAGCAGCCAGCCGAGGTCGCGCAGCACGGCGCGGCGCAGGCCGCGCAGGGACAGCACGCGCTGCTCGCGCGACTCCAAACGGTTGCCGCGGTCGTCGTCGGCGAGCCGGTCCAGCAGGGCCGGCTGCAGGCGGTCCTTGCTCAGCAGTTCAGCCATGCCGCCCTCCCCCGTGCCCGTGTGCGCTGTTCATAGCCCGCCTCTGCCCGCATTTGCCAAATTCGCTTCCTTAGTAGGTCGCGTTCTTTTCCAGGTCCCACTTCTTCGCGGTGCCGGTGACAACCTTGTCGCCGGTGAAGGAGTCGTACTGGTAGCTGATCTTGGTGAAGTTGATCGAGAAGGTCTCGCTCGGGCGCTCGCCGCCGCTGCTCACCGAGTAGGAGCTCACGATGGCTTCGTCCAGCTCCATCTTCAGGAACACCTGTTCCTTCTTGTCGGCGCCGCCGGTGTGGATGAAGTGGATCTCGGCCTTGCCCAGGGCCTTGCCGCACACGGCCTGCATGAACAGGTCGGCCGAGGCGATGTCGGTGGCCTTGCTGAGCGAGATCTCGGAAAACGAGGGGTTGCTGGTGTCGCGGTCGGCGCCGCCGCCGCTGCTCGAGATGGCGCGGCCGACGCCCATCTGGATCGAATCGATGGTGATCCAGTCGGCGTGGCCCGAGACGGTGGAAGTGCCTTTGATCGGGGTGGCGAATTTCAGCAGAATCATGGGTGGTCCTCAGGTGGTGGTGATCGAAATTGACGGGTGGGCGCCTTCAGGCCTTGGCCGAAGGCAGTTTGGAAACCAGGCGCAGCGACACGGTCAGGCCTTCGAGCTGGTAGTGCGGGCGCAGGAAGAACTTGGAGCTGTAGTAGCCGGGGTTGCCCTCGACTTCCTCGACCACGACTTCGGCGCCGGCCAGAGGCTTGCGCGCCTTGTCGGCCTCGGTGGCGGTGGCCGGGTTGTGCTCGACGTAGCGGCCGATCCAGTTGTTGAGCCAGATCTCCATGTCGCTGCGCTCCTTGAACGAGCCGATCTTGTCGCGGACGATGCACTTCAGGTAGTGGGCGAAGCGGCAGGTCGCGAACAGGTAAGGCAGGCGCGCGGCCAAGTTGGCGTTGGCGGTGGCGTCCGGATCGTCGTACTCGGCCGGCTTGTGCAGGGACTGGGCGCCGATGAAGGCCGCGACGTCGCTGTTCTTCTTGTGCACCAGCGGCATGAAGCCGTTCTTGGCCAGCTCGGCCTCGCGCCGGTCGCTGATCGCGATCTCGGTCGGGCAGGTCATGTCGACCCCGCCGTCGTCGGTCGGGAAGGTGTGCACGGGCAGGTCCTCGACGATGCCGCCGGACTCGATGCCGCGGATCTGCGAGCACCAGCCGTAGCGCTTGAACGAACGGTTGATGTTGACCGCCATCGCATAGGCCGCGTTGGCCCAGGTATAGTCGGCGGCGCGCGGCGCGCTGGTGGTCTCCTCGAAATCGAATTCCTCGACCGGGTTGGTCTTGGCGCCGTAGGGGGCGCGCGCCAGGAAGCGCGGCATGGCCAGGCCGACGTAGCGCGAGTCCTCGGACTCGCGGAAGGAACGCCAGGCGGCGTGCTCCGGGGTCTGGAACAGCTTGGTCAGGTCGCGCGGGTTGGCCAGCTCCTGCCAGGAATCCATCAGCATCACGCTTGGATCGGCGGCGCTGATCAGGGGCGCGTGGGCGGCGGCGGCCACCCGGGCCATCTGGGTCAGCAGCTCGACATCCGGCCCGCTGTTGTTGAAGTAGTAGTCGGCAACGAAGGCGCCATAGGGCTCGCCGCCGAACTGGCCGTATTCTTCCTCGTAGAGCTTCTTGAACACCGGGCTCTGGTCCCAGGCCACGCCCTTGTACTTGCGCAGGGTCTTGTGCAGCTCCTGCTTCGAGATGTTCATCACCCGGATCTTGAGGGTCTCGTCGCTCTCGGTATTGTTGACCAGGTAGTGCAGGCCGCGCCAGGCGCTTTCGACCGCCTGGAATTCCTTGTCGTGCAGGATGTGGTTGATCTGCTCGGTGAGCTTGCGGTCGAGCTGGGCGATCAGGCCTTCGATGGTGGCCAGCACGTCGCCCTGCAGCAGGGCCGCCCCCTCCAGGGCCTGCTCGGCCAGGGTGCGCACCGCGTTCTCGACGGCGTCGCGCGCCTTGTCGGTGCGCGGCTTGAATTCCTGCTGCAGCAGGCTGGCGAAGTCGCTGGTGGCGCTCTCCTGCGCGGCCAGCGGGGCGTTCTGTTCTTGCATGATGGCGGACATGCTCACTCCTGGGGCTGTTGTGCGGTGTCGGTGTCGGCGTCGGCCTCGGCGGGCTTCGGCGCGGAAGTCAGGGCCTGCATCAGGGCCGGGTCCTGCAGCAGGCGCGCGATCAGTTCCTCGGCGCCGGTCTTGCCGTCCATGTAGGTCAGGAGGTTGGACAGCTGGCTGCGCGCTTCCAGCAGCTTGCGCAGGGGCTCGACCTTGCGTGCGATGGCGCCGGGGGTGAAGTCGTCCATGCTCTCGAAGGTCATGTCCAGGGCGATCCGGCCCTCGCCGCTCAAGGTGTTGGGCACGCTGCTGACCACGCGCGGCTTCATCGACTTGAGGCGGTCGTCGAAGTTGTCGACGTCGATTTCGAGGAACTTGCGTTCCGCCACCGGCGGCAGCGGCTCGGCCGGCTTGCCGGACAGGTCCGAGAACACGCCCATCACGAAGGGCAGCTGCACGGTCTTCTCGGCGCCGTAGGCTTCGACGTCGTACTCGATCTGGACGCGGGGCGCGCGGTTGCGCGCGATGAATTTCTGACTGCTTTCTTTAGCCACCTTGGACTCCTGTTGATGTGGGGAGAGTTGACCTACCCGGGCTCCCCGGGCGGGTCCTGCTGTCGCGTGCGGCGCTAGGAATCGCGCCGCACGCCGCTGACCTGGGCCAGCTGGCTCAGCCCGTCCGGAGCGAGTTCCTCCAGCAGCTGAGTGAAGTTCTTGTCCACCAGCCCGCGCGCGCGCTGCAGCAGCAGGGGCACGGGACTGGAGGGTTCCTGCTGCGCATACCAGGCGCAAATGCGGTCGAGCAGGCGCAGCACGTCCTCGCGTCCGGCGATCTCGCCGCCCCTGGCCGGGGAGCGCGCCGGTCCTGCTTCCTGCGGCGCGGCCGCGTCCTCCTGCGCCTGCGGAGCGGCGGCGGCCAGGTCGAGGTAGGGCCGGAGCGCCTGCGCGGCGCGGCGCAGCAGCGTGGCCAGCGGCGCCAGGTCCAGGCCCGCCCCGGCCGCGATCCGTGCCGCCAGGGTGGTTTCGATCGCCTCGACCGCGGCGCCGGCGGCCGCCAGCGCCGCATCGAGCGCGGCCAGCGCCTCGGCCCCGGCCGCACCGAATGCGGCGTCAATGGCGGCGCGCGCCGAGCGGGCGTGTTCGCCTTCCTCGCCTTCCTTCTGCTCGGACGCGGCCTCGATGTCGCGCAGGCTGACGCTGCCGATGGCGCGCACCTGCACCAGGGGCGAGTCGCGCAGTTCGCGCAGCAGGCCGCCCTGCTCCACCAGGGCCGCCAGGGTGTTCACCCTCAGCGTCGGGTCCATGTCGTCTTCCGGGTCGAGCTGGGGATGCAGCTCGTCCCAGCGCTCGGCCAGCAGGGCCGCCACCAGGGCCAGGCCCTGGGCCAGGCCGGCCACGCCCGTCAAGCCGAGCAAGGCGCGGGTGAAGGGCACGGCGATGCGCAGGTCGCGGCTGCGCTCCATCAGGTTCAGCGCCAGTGTGCGCACCCTCGCCCAGTCGGGCGGCTCGGCGGGAGTGATGGTGCTGCCGTACTGGACTTCGGGCTTGCCGCGCGCCGCATCCTCCAGGGCGCGGAAATCGGGGTCGTACTCCAGGTTCTCGCCGGCCGGGTCGGCGCCGGCGAGCGGCGCGGCGAGCGTAAGGATGTCGGTGCTGTCGGTGAGGTGCATGTCGGTTCCAAAGCGAAGCGGGCGCTGGTGCTTGCCCGCGTGTTCGGAAGGACTTACGTGGGGGATGCGCGATTGGACGCAGGCGGCGCGATAAATTCCTGGGCTTGGGGAGCCGCGGCGCGAAAGCGCACCAGCAGCGCGGTCACGTTGTCGCGGCTGCTGTGGGCGCGCGCCAGCTCGACCAGGCCGGCGCAGGCGGCGTCGAGGGCGCGCTCGCGCGCCAGCAGGGCCTCGATCTCGGCGTGGGGCACCCAGCCGTGCAGGCCGTCGCTGCAGATCAGGAGCAGGTCGTCCGCCTGCAGTTCGTGGTAGCCGAGGTCGGGAGCGACGGCGGCGGCCGGGCCGATGGCCTGGAGCAGCAGATTCTGCGGCGGCAAAGCGCCGGGGGCGCCCGACTCCAGCGCGAGCTGGTAGGCGGTCTGATCGCGGGTGAGCTGCACCAGGCGGCCGTCGCGGTAGCGGTACAGGCGGCTGTCGCCCACGTGGAAAAGCGCGAAGGCGTCCAGCTCCGGCAGGAAGCGCAGGCCGGTGAGCGTGGTGCCCATGCCCTTGCCCTCCCCCTGGCCGCGCATGCGGTTCTCCTCGTACACCAGGTGGTTCGCGCATTCGACGGCCTGGCGCAGCAGCACCGTGCCGTGCCAGCGCGGATCGACGTCGGTCGCGTCGGGGTCAGCGCCGCCCGCTTGCGCCCCGAGGCGCGCGGGGGCGTGCGCGCCCAAAAAGGAAGCCAGCGCCGACAGGGCGGCGGCGCTGGCGATCTCGCCGCCCGCGTGGCCGCCCATGCCGTCGGCCACGGCCGCGAGGCCCAGCCGCTGGTCGACCAGGAAGCTGTCTTCGTTGTGCTCCCTGACCTCGCCCGCCACGCTGATGCCATGGGCCTCCATGAGCGCCGTCATGTTCACCAGAACTTCACGCAAGGGCCGCTCAGGACGAAGGGCGCGGTCGGCGCGGCCGCCGCCGGATCGCGCTCGTAGCTGAGCGCCAGGCGCGGGACCTTGGCGAACACCTCCTCGGCCGGCGCGGCCAGGGTGATCATGATCTTGCCGCTGGCCGGCACGTTGGCGATCGGGACCGGGACGCCGTCCTCCGGCAGGGCCCACAGGCGGGCCACCATGCCGGGCGGGATCGCCAGCGGCTGGTGGAGCTTGAGGGTCATGGTGTTGCCGCGGCGGTGCGAGCCGGCCGAGAGCACGGTGCGGCCCTGGGCGTCGCTCAGCACGCCGACGTAGCTGGCCGGCAGCGCATGGTCGACGTGGTGCATGCCGAACATGTGCGCGTTCATGTTGACGGCGCCGATTGCGAAGATGACCCCGAAGCAGAAGCCGAGCGCCGGCCGGCTCCAGGCCAGCAGGCGCTCGCGCCAGGAGGTGGCCGCCGCCTGGCGGCGCGGCCGGGTGCGCGCCGCGATCGCGGTCCACACATTGTCCGGCGGCGTCACCGGAGCCACGGCGTGGAACAGCGGCGCCAGCTTGTTGTTCCAGTCGGCCACCGCGCGCTGGGCCACGGTCGATTGACCCAGCAGGCGCGCGAAGCGCGGCCGGGCGCGCGCCGCCATGGTGCCGAGCACATAGGCGCCGGCCAGCTTGTCCAGCAGTTCGGGACGTTCGTAGTTCATCGCGCCTCCCCGGCCAGCGATTGTTGATGGGATTCCAGGCACTTGCGCAGCCGCTCCAGGCCGCGCCGCACCCAGGCTTTGGCGGTGCCCAGGGGCACCCGCAGGTGCTCGGCCAGCTCCGAGTGCGAGAGGCCGTTGTAGAAGGCCAGCGCGAGCGACTGGCGCTGGGTGGCGTCGAGCTGGGCCACACAGCGGTTCAGGGCGATCGCCTCGGTGGCGGCGTCGAACAGCTCATGCGGGTCGGCGTGTTCGGCGATGCCGTCCGGGCGGCTGATCTCGCCGTCGTCGTAGGAGTCGGTGTGCTCGGACTCGTTCTTGAACTTGCGCAGGTGGTCGAGGGCCTTGTTGCGCACCACGCTGATGAGCCAGGTCATGGGCGTGGACAGGGTCGATGCATAACTGCCGGCCTGCTGCCAGACATTGATGAAGGCCTCCTGCAGGATCTCGTCGGCGGTGGAGCGCGAGCGCAGGTAGCGCAGGGCGACCCCGTACAGGTGGGCGCTGGTGAGCTGGTAGAGCTGCTTGAAGGCTTCGTGGTCCTCGTGGGCAACGCGAGCGAGCAGGTCGACCAGGCGCTGGTTCTCGGGTGTATGTGTGAGCATGGGCTGGCTTAAGGGATAGGTTGGACTGGCGCGCCGTGCGCGCGACGATTGCTTGAGCCCAGATACGCCGAGGGGCCGCATCTGGATGCAGCCCGACGTGCTCCCGCGCCGGAAAACTTTATTTGAAAAATGGAAACGACTGTTATATGATTATTAGCGCAAGCTATCGCATCCAAAACCCTGATAGTTTTGTATAAGCAGAAACGATTGGCCCTGCCCGGCAGTTTGTCGCACGATGCCGGCCATGGATTTCACACTTGACCGACACGGCCGGCTTTCGGCCCTTATCACCGCAGCGGCCGCCGGCGACGAGCGCGCCTTCACCGAATTGCACCGGCTCACCCACAGCTACCTGCACCACGTCGCCCTGCGCCTGCTGCGCGTGCCCAGCGTGGCGGACGAAGTGCTGCAGGACGCCTATCTCAGCATCTGGCTGCATGCCGGCTCGTTCCGGCCGGGCGAAGGCAGTCCCATGACCTGGCTGATCGCCATCGTGCGCCACCGGGCGCTCAGCGTGCTGCGCAGCGCCCGCGAGGGGGACCTCGCATGGACCGGGGACGATGAGTTCGAACGCGCCGAGTGCGCGGCCGAGGATGCCGGCGAGGCCGAGACCGCCGACCTGATCCAGTGCCTGCGACTGCGCGAGGCGATGGGCAAGCTCGATCCCGCGCATCGCAACAGCCTTGCGCTCGCGTTCGGACAGGAGATGACGCACATGGAGATGGCGCGGCACATGGCCGTGCCGCTGGGGACGGTGAAGAGCTGGGTGCGGCGCGGCCTGAGCCGGCTGCGCCATTACCTCGACCACCCGGTCGACGTCGCCCCCTTGCGCAAGGTGACGGCCGGCGCCGCCGTCTAGGCCTGGCCGCCGAATCTGGCCGCCGAAACTCCCACTAAAGCTGGCCGCTGAATGCGGCCATTCGCAAGCTGCTCAGGCGCCGTCGGCGCCCATGGCCTCGAGCAGCTGGCCGCGCAGCCAGCGCAGCCCGGGCTCGTCTTCGGCGCCCGGGTGCCAGGCCATGCACAGCTGGTAGGCCTGGAGCGGGAAGCCGAGCGCGCACGCCTCCACCCCGGATTCCGGCGCGGGCGCCATGAAGGCGGGGACGGTGCAGACCAGGTCGCTGCCGGCGACGATCGCGCCGACGGCGCTGAAGTCGCGCACCGCGATCGCGACGCTGCGCGTTCGTCCCAGCCGGTACAGCTGTTCGTCCAGGAAGCCATGCAGGCTGCTGTCGCGCGCGACGTTGACGTGGTCGAGCGAACAATAGTCATCGAGCGTCGCCGGCCCGGCGCCGCGCGGATGCCCCTGGCGCTGGATCAGCACATAGGGCGAGGCCACCAGCTGGCTGGTGCTGAGCCCCGGCGGCAGCATGCAGGCGGCGCTCAGGCACAGGTCGACCTCGCCGCGTTCCAGCATGCCGCCGAGGCGCGCGTCGTCCGGCTCGGCGACGGTCAGGCGCAACTGGCGGTTGCCCAGGGCCTGCAGGCGCGCCGACAGCGCCGGGATGACGGCCGCCGCCGCCGTGTTGTTGGCGACGATGCCGAAGGTGCGCGCATCGGTGTCGGGGTCGAAGTCGTCGACGGCCGGCCGGATCGCGGCGGTCAGCGCGCCGAGCGCGGGCTGCAGGCGGCGGTGGAGCTTGAGCGCGAAGGGCGACGGCGCCAGGCCACGACCATTCTCGGCCGGCACCAGCAAGGGATCGTCGAAGAGTACGCGCAGGCGCGACAGCTTGGCCGAGAGTGCAGGTTGGCTGACATGAAGACGGGCGGCCGCCCGCGTTACGTTACATTCTTGCAACAGGATGTCGAGCGCGATCAGCAAGGGCAGATCTGCGCCGCGAAGGCGGGTCGGTACGTCCTGTAGTGTCAATGGCTTGGTCATGATGGTCGAATCCGTCGCGCTGCAAGCCGTCGCGGGCGGTGGACGGTGTGCTGCGGCGTCCACGCCGACTCCCTGCAGCGCGTTAGAGTGTAGAGTTGTTTGGAGCAGAGAAAAAGCGCAAATCGCCAATACGCTATTAACCTCAGGTTATGTACTCCCGGGCAAGGGAGTCACAAAACAGCTTCCTGAGATTGTCTCGACGACATCAGTATAGGGAGTAGACACCCGGCGCCATATCGGTCGATTTACCGATGCGGTACACGGACCGTGGGCGATTTGCCTGATCCCGAACCGGAGATACGGAGAAATGCGCCTACCGGACGCAAGCGGCGCCGACAGCTAGATGGCGCTGAGGAGGGCCGCGACGGACAGCGCAGGCGCCCATGCGCAGGTGTTCCGGCCCGCCGATGTGCGGGCAGCTCGGAGAGGAAGCTCCGCGTTCCGCGATGACCTAGGGTAGCGCCGCGACGCGACCTGAGGTATGCCGACGGCGCGCGCAGCGCTGCGGCCGCGCTCAGGGTCGCTGCGGACGGATCACGTCGTCAGCCCAGCTCAAGGCGCGCGACACGGTGGGATAACCGACGGTACACATGAGTAACAGGATCGCGTGCCGGATTTCCTCCGCAGTCGCGCCGGCTTCCAGCGCCCGGCGCACGTGGCTATGCGTCGATCCCTCCGAGCCGATCGCGATGGCCGCCGCCATCTTGATGAGATGCGCTTCCTTCGGCCCGACAGGCCCGGCCGCCGCCACAGCGCGTCCCAGCGTTTCCAGGGCAGCGAACACTTCGGTATGCTCCGCGCGTTCGGTCAAATAGTGCTGGGGAATCTGCTCATACGACATTTTCAGCTCCTGTGTGGGCCCCAGCCCAGTATAGGACACGCTGACGATCGGTCAATCTGCCATGGGCCGCAGTTCTGCAGTCGCAAACTGCGCCTTTGCGCGTTCCGGCTTTCATTCTCCAGGAATAGACTCGCTTCACATCCGGCGTGGACCGGCTGTGCCAGAAGCGCCGAAATCATCGCGCACTATTTGTCAACGCACTAATGATTTGGAGTACATATGAACCGTCTTGCTACCACCCTCGTCGCCGCCGCGCTCCTGAGCATCGCGGCCGCCCCCCTCGCTACCGCCGCCGAGGCCGGCGCCAAGCCCACCATCGTCCTCGTGCACGGCGCATTCGCCGATTCTTCCGGCTGGGACGGCGTTGCCGCCAATCTCACGAAAGACGGCTATCGCGTGGTCGCCGCCTACAACCCGCTGCGCGGCGTGAAGAACGACGCGGAGGCTGTTGCCAGCGTCCTGAGATCGATTCCGGGTTCCGTGGTGCTGGTCGGCCATTCGTACGGGGGCGCCGTCATCACGACCGCCGCCCTCGGCAACGAAAACGTCAAAAGCCTCGTCTATGTGGGCGGCTTCGCGCCCGACGCCGGCGAGAACGTGCTCGAACTGACCACCCGCTTCCCGGGCAGCACCCTGCCGGCGGCGCTGGCCGCCCCGGCGCAGCTGGCGGACGGCACGAAGGACTTCTACATCGACCAGGACAAGTTCCACCAGCAGTTTGCCGCCGACCTCACGCCAGCGAAGGCGCGCCTGATGGCGATCGGCCAGCGCCCGATCGCGGAAGCGGCGCTGAAGGAAGCGACGGCGGCGGCGGCTTGGAAACAACTGCCCTCCTACTTCATCTACGGCAGCGCGGACAAGAATATTCCGCCGGCCTCGCTGTCCTTCATGGCGGAACGGGCCCAATCACGTCGCACCGTGGTGATCAAGGGCGCCTCGCACGTCGTGATGAGCTCGCACCCGACAGCGGTCGCACAACTGATCAGGCAAGCCGCGCAGGCAAAGTGACGTCGCTCCCCTCGAGCCGGTCGCGGCTGCGTACGCATGCCTCGACCAGCCAGTCGGTGACCGCACGGTTGCGCACGCTCGTCACCGCGTCCCGGTGACTTAGCAGCCATAGCTCGCGCCTGACCTCGACCTGGGGAGACAGGCGAACCAGGCCCGGTGTCCCCTCGACCAAGCAGGGCAGCAAGGCCAGGCCAGCGCCCGCGCGGCAGGCCTGGATCATCGTACTCAAGCTGTCCAGCCGCAGCGGCGAACGCGCGGCGGGCACGCGTTGCGCAATCCACTCCATCTCGGGAAGATGGCGCAGACCCTCGTGATAACTGAGCCAGGGCAAGCTGGCCCAGTCATCAGGAACGGCTCCGCCCAGCCCTTCCCCGCCGAATACCGACCATCCGATATCCGCGAGCTTGCGCATGGCAGCCGCCGCGTCGTTTTCCGGTCGGCCGAGCCTGAGGGCGAAATCGGCCTCGCCACGGGTGAAGGAGGTATTCCGGTTCTCGCCCGCCAGCACCAGGTCGAGCGCAGGATGGCGTGCAATCAGATCGGGAACGCGCTCGAGGAGCCAATGGTCGAACAGGAAGTCGATCGCACTGACGCGCACCGGACCGCTCACACTGCCGGACAATCTCTTCGTCGAACGCAGCATCGCGGTAACGTGCCGGGCGGCGAGTTCAGCATGAGCCAGGAAGGCGCTCCCGGCCGCGGTTGGCCGTATCCCCATATGGTCACGTACGAACAGCCGCGTGCCGACGCGACGCTCGGCCGCATTCAGCCGGCGACTCACCGTCGTTGCCGCTACACCAAGACGCTCCGCTGCCGCGTTGACGCTTCCCGCTTCGAACAGCGCCAGGATGTAGGGGATATCGCCCCAGTCGAGGTCTTCTTGCATGAGCTGCTCCAGATCAGGGTGTCGTTGGACTGCCCGCGTGGCCTTGCCGTCCAGTGAATAATGCTCCTTGTTTGTCGAAGCGATTGTAGGAAGCGGCGTCCTCAGAAAAAACAGCGCGGAGGGCAATTGACTCTTTCACTGGGCAGTGCCAATCGCCGGTGCATCGAATCAGCCGCTCGCCCATGAAAGGCCTTCATGCGGAGCTGCCGCCACCGACGCTTCCCTGGCAGCCCGCCGCATTCGAGCACGAATTGAGCGACGCCCCGCCATTCGGCGCAGTCCCGCGCGCCGGTTCCCCGCCGAACCCTCCGCAGGGCGCCGTCGTCCGACGCCGCCCGATCGCTGTCCAAGCCGCACGCGCCGGGGCCGGCGCTATGGAGTCGGGGCCACATTCCGGTCGTCACAGACCACCCGAGGCGCAGGCCTACGGACTACAAGGGGGCATGCCCGATACGCGGACCGGGCTCGCTTCACGGGTACATGCATTCTTGCAGGAAGGTTCTGCACTCCGCTCACTGGGCAGCGTGCGGCGCCGTGCTTAGGATGGCGGTTTTCGAAGCACAAGGAACACCATGAACGACATCGTGATTATCGGCGGGACCCGCGGCATCGGGCGCGAATTGGCGCTGGCCTGCGCACGGAGGGGCGACGCGGTGGTGATCGCCGGCCGCGACCCTGCACGCGCGGCCGACGCCGCGCATGACATCCTTCGCGAAGCAGGACACGGGTCGGTGCGCGGCATAGCGGCGGACCTCGGCCAGCCGGCGCTGCTTCCCGCTGCCCTGTCCGGCATCCAAGGCGTGCGGCATCTCGTGATCGCCGGGGTGGAGCGCGACCATCAATCACTCGCCGGCTACGATGTCGAACGCGCCCTCAAGCTTGCCACGGTCAAGATGGTGGGCTACGCCGCGGCCGTGGCTGCACTGCGCGGACGTTTCGCGCCCGGCGCATCGGTCCTGCTGTTCGGGGGAATTTCGAAAGACCGCCCCTACCCCGGTTCGACGACCATCACGTCGGTGAACACCGGGATCGACGGACTGGTGAGGACCATGGCCCAGGAACTCAGCCCGCATCGCTGCAACGCCATTCATCCCGGCGTCGTCGCGGACAGTCCATTTTGCGCGGGTAACGAAGCCGTCCTCTCCATGGGCCGCAGCATGACACTCGCGGGCGAGTTGCCGCGCATGCGCGATATCGTGGAGGGCTGCCTGTTCCTGATGAACTGCCAGGCCGCGAACGCTGTCAGCCTGAGTCTTGACGGCGGCAGGCGCTGAACGATGCCCACGCCTGCGGTCGATCTACGGGAACTTGGATGGCACGAGGCTGCGGGTCCCTTGTCGTTCGATGGGCTGCGCGGGCGCGTGTTCGTCGTGGTCGAACTGAACCTCGGATCGAGCCTGTGCCTGCGACACAGCCTGCCACAGGCGCGCGCGATGCGACGCGCTTTCCCGGAAAGCAGTGTCGGCGTGCTGGGCCTGGTTTCGGCCGGGCTCGAGGGGATTCCGGAGGAGGAGCACAGGCGGCTAGGGCGTTGCGCCGGCATCGACTTCCCCTTCGCTGTCCTGCCCGGCCCCGCTCCGACCTCGGACCCAGGCTGCGTGATGCTGTTCGGACCTTGCGGTCGCATTGCCGCAAGCTACGCGGGTCCCGTCAGCGACAGTGAACTGGGGCGCGCCATCGGGCGCCTGCTGGCCGAGCCAGCGCTGCCGCCTACTGCTTGTTAGGCAGAAAAGCCGAGAGCTTCATCTCGCCGAATTGGCGCAGCAGATTGCCGGCGGCCGAGGCCAGCGCCAGGTCGAGCGCCCCGGTGATCGCGCCCTCGATGCGGCAGCCGGGATGGTCCACCGTGGTGCCGATCGCGAACAGCACCGGTTCTTCCAGCGCCTGGTAGACGTCCAGCACGGTGATCTCGTCCGGATCGGCGACCAGGGTCCAGCCGCCGTTGCGGCCACCGGTCGAGCTCACGTAACCGGCCTCGCGCAGGCCCGCCATCATCCGGCGCACCAACACCGGGTTGGTATCGAGCATGAGGGCCAGGTCTTCCGAACTGGCGGCCTTCTCGCGACCGTGGATATGGATCAGGACATGCAGCATTCGCGACAGGCGGAAGTCGGCTCGCATCGGGTGGCTCCAGGAATATTCTGTAACCTCAGGGGTTGCGCAATCCCGCCGAGGTCATACTGTAACGATTGAAGTATCGGAATTTACCACCGATACCTTGCCCGAACAACACCTCGCCTTTCCGCCACTCCACAAGTTGCGCGAAACACCGGGTTGCGCCACTCCAGGACTTACGGTATCCGACGCCCGGCCTGCGGCGCATAGGGCGCCAGCAGCTCGACCACCCAGTCGATGAAGACCCGCAGCTTCTTGCTCACGCGCCGGTTGGCCGGCCAGGCCACGTAGAGCGGCATCGGGGCGATCTCCCAGTCGGCGAACAGGCGCACCAGCTCTCCCTTCTCCTCGTGGCGCTGGGCCATGTAGTCCGGCAGCCAGAGCACGCCCAGGCCGGCAAGACCGGCCGCCAGATAAGCGTTGCCGTCGTCGATCGCGAGCAGGTGCCTGCCTTCCAGCCTGACCTGCTCCGCGCCGCGCCGCAGGTGGTAGGCGAAGCCCTGGCCGGCGCGTGAGCCGCGAAAACAGACGATGCGGTGGCGCGCGTCGGCCAGTTCGCCCGGGTGCGCCGGGACGCCGTGGACCGCGAGATAGGACGGGGCCGCATACACGCGCAGCGGCAGGTCCGCCACGTGGCGCGCCTGCAGCCATTGTTCGCTCATCTGGCCACCGCGCACCACGCAATCGACCTTGTCCTCGATCAGGTCGACGATGCGGTCGCTGGCGCCCATGTCGAGCTGGATGTCGGGATAGCGCGCATAAAAGCCGGGCAAGGCCGGCACCAGCAGTATGGACGCGAGCGGACTGGGCACGTCCACGCGCAATTGTCCGGACGGCGAAGCGGCCGCATTCGGCAGGCCGGATTCGAGTTCCTCGAGTTCGCCCAGCAGGCGCGCGGCGCGCTCGTAGTACACCGCGCCGTCCTCGGTCACGTTGACCTTGCGGGTGGTCCGGTGCAGCAGCTTCACGCGCAGACCGGCCTCGAGGCGCTGCACCAGCTGGGTGACGCTGGTCCTGCTCATATGCAGGGTCTGTGCGGCCTTGGTGAAGCTCCCGGCCTCCACCACCCTGACGAACACCCGCATCGCGTCGAACTTGTCCATGCCCCGCCTTTCACCATGATTGTTTGGATTATACAAATAGTGTTGGCGCGAAACGGCGGTTTATCGGGGCCGCGGCCGGCACTACAGTAGCGTCATGCCCTTGACGGCATTCACACCCAAGGAGAACCCCATGACTGTCCGAGACGTCGTCTTCCCGCCCGGCCGCCAGGCCCTGTATGACATCAACCGCTATTCGCCCGCCGTGCGCGCCAACGGCTTCCTGTTCGTATCCGGCCAGGTCGGCAGCCGCGAGGACGGCACGCCGGAGCCCACCCTGGAAGCCCAGGTAAAGCGCGCGTTCGCCAACCTCAATGCCATTCTCGAAGCGGCCGGCTGCAGCTTCAAGGACGTGGTCGACGTCACCATCTTCATGGTCAACCCGGCCGACAACTTCGAGCCCGCATGGGAAGTCGCGCGCGAATTCTGGGGCGAAGCGCCCTACCCCAACGCCACCGCAGTGGGCGTGACCTGGTTGTACGGCTTCGACTTCGAAATCAAGGTCATCGCCAAGCTGCCCGCCTGAGCCGGCCTCCCCGCTCGCCCGCGCGCCCGAGTCGCGCGGGCTTTCCACCCGCACCTGATCTTTATCAAGCGGCGCCATCGGGAATTGTGACGCGTCGCACAATTGGATTTGACGCTTGTAAAGAATCGGACTATATTTTCTCGCAATTGACTGGAAACGTTTCCACCTCCAGCTTCCCCGTATCCGAATCCAACCCCAAGAGTTGGCAAGCCGCGGTCCGGCGCCACCGGCCCGCATCATCAACGGAGTCATAGAGGAGTCGAAGTGAACAACCAACACCAACATCGTCACTCGAAGTGGAAAGCTTTCCAGACCCTTGCCGCCGGCCTCGTGCTGGCCTGGGGCACCCAGGCCGCGGCCAGCGTCAGCAATCCCGTCATCGGCCAGTTGCTCTGGTCCGAAGAATTCAACGGCCCCAGCCTCGACGGCAGCGCCTGGACCGCCTCGGACGGCAACGGCTGCCAGATCAACCTGTGCGGCTACGGCAACGCCGAACTCCAGTACTACAGCCCCAACAACGTCTCGATCGCCAACGTCCCCTTCGAATCGGGCACCCGCGCGCTGGCGATCCGGGCCCAGAACCAGACCGTGGGCAGCAATGTCTTCACCTCCGGGAAGATCGACACCAAGGGCAAGGTGCAGGTCCAGTACGGCATGGTCGAGGTGCGCATGAGCACCCCGGCGGTCGGCACCGGCCTGTGGCCTGCGGCCTGGATGCTGGGCGTCAGCCCCCAGACCTGGCCGCGCAACGGCGAGATCGACATCATGGAGATGGGGCACAAGGCCTCGGTGCGCGCCGGCGCCGGCAATGCCCCGGCCAACAATTTCGTGGGCGCCAACGTGATCACCTGGCAGCAGGCCGCCTGCGTGCCGGGCAACGAGAGCTGCGCCGCTTCCACCGCCTGGCAGACCAAGAACTGGTACATCTCGTCCGCACCCCTGGTCAACCGCTTCGTGATCTACCGCCTGTACTGGACCGAGAGCGAAATGCGCTTCACCGTGGTCGACAATGGCGTCGAGCGCAACCTGTACGATGCGCCGCTGCCGGTCAATTCGGCGTCCTTGCAGGCGCCCTTCTACCTCCTGCTCAACTTGGCCGTGGGCGGCAACTTCACCGACGCCGCCAACCCGAGCCAGGTGACCGCGCCGCTGCCGGCCACCATGTACGTCGACTACGTGCGGGTCTACCAGCTCGACGGCAAGGGAACGGTCAAGCTCGGCAACCAGACGGTGCCGGAAGTCGGCAAGTTCGGCATCTTCACCGACACAACGGCGGTGAACAACAAGCTGGTGGCGGGCACCAGCTCCGACATCTTCCTGTGGAACGGCGCCTCGACCGGCGCCGGCAATACCGCGCCCTTCGAAGGCGCCAACGTGATCGCCTGGAATTACTTCGCGCCCAACCAATGGTTCGGCGGCGGGATCCAGTCGCGCCAGGCGCGCGACCTGAGCAACTTCCGTAACGGCACGGTGCGCTTCCGCATCAAGATACCGGCCAACGTGTCCTTCAACATCGGCGTCGGCGACACCTACACCAACCAGAACTGGGTCAACTTCCCCGCAAACACCACCACGCATGGGCTGGTGCGCAACGGCGAATGGGCCACCGCGACCATCCCGGTCAGCACCCTGATCGGTCCCAAGGTGGCGCTCCAGTCCCTGCTCGACGTCTTCATGATCTCGAGCGACGCCAACCGCCTGCCCACGACCGCCTTCCAGTTTGCGATCGACGACATCGTCTGGGATTCCGGCAGCGGCGGCACCACCACCCCGCCGCAGAGCGGGCCGACCTATGTCACCCAGCTCTCCGCCACCACCCTGCAGTTCACCGCCAACACCGGCAGCTGGGCAGACGTCCACTACACGGTTAATGGCGGGGCCCAGCAGAACGTGCGCATGCGCCTGGACGGCAGCAGCAACACCTACATCGCCGGCGGGCTGAAAATCGGCGACGTGGTGCGCTACAGCTTCACCTACTGGGATCCGGCGCGCAACTACGCGATCGATACCGCCCAGCAGAGCTACACGATGAAGTAAGGCGACGCTAGACGACTCACCCCTCCGGACCGCGCCCGCGGCCGGAGGCTTCCCGGGGCTGGTCAGCCGGCGGGCCTGGCGGCCGGCCGCGGTGGCGGCCCCAAACGCATGTTCGCGTTCTCGATGTCCGACTGGATCAGCCAGCGCCCGTCGACCCTGCGCAGCACCAGCACGAACTTGCCGAAGTCGGTGTCCTGGCCCGCCGGCCCATAGCCGCCGACGAGATAGGCGAGCTCGCCCGCGCTGCGGTAATCCATCACCCGCAAATAGGTCGGCATGCCGCCGCCACCCGCGTAGGCCTTGGCGATGTCCGCGCGCCCGCGCGCCAGCGGCCGGTTGCTGGGCAAGGCGATTCCGTCCTCGGTGAACAGGGCCGCCAGGGCTTGGGCGTCATTCGCGGCCCAGGCCTTCTCGTAGTCGCGCAGGACACGCTCGACCTCCGGCGGAACGGCGACAGACGGCAGGGTGTTCGCCGGCGCCGGCACGGGGACCGCAGGCGAGGTTTGCGCCACCGCCGGAACGGCGCCCAGAAAGGCCGCCAGCATGGGCGCCACCAGATATGCACGCATCGTTTCCTCCAGATTTGAACGAACGAAGGGCCGATTCTAGCCTCGCGGCAGGCTGCCCGCCACTGAAAGTCGATACGTATGTCCTGTCCCGATGCCCGGCCGAGCCGATGTCGAATTGCAATCAAAAGGATGATTGCGCCCAACATAAAGTGTTATATTAATTAGAGAACAGCGCGAGCGGACCGGACGGAATGTTAGCGCCCGATAACGCAAAGCGCGCCCGCTGCCAGGCGGCGCGGACAGATAATTGGAGACCCAGCGCATGAGCATGAGCCACTTCCGGCAGAATTCGCCTTTCCCACTGCATCGAACTGCCGGCGTGGCCCGGGCATTGTGCGCCGCCCTCGCCTCCGCCCTGGCTGGCGGCGCCGTCGCCGCGCCCCTGGTCACCCTCGACCGCAATGGCGCCTGGGTCTCGGTCGAGGCCTATGGCCCGAACATCCTGCACGTCACCATCGCCGCGGACAAGGCCGAAGCCCTCAAGGGCCCGGGCTACGGCATCCTGGCGAAGAACGCCGACAACGGCGGCTTCCGCCACACGGCCGCCAAGGACGGCGACCTGTTCGCCTCGAACGGCATGACGGTGCGCGTCAAGCCGGCGCCCGCGCCCAGCATCCCGAGCCAGAGCTCGAAGTATTTCGCGCCCGCGCTGGCGCCGGTCGGCCTGGAGGTGAGCAACGCGCGCGGCGAGAAGATCCTCGACATGACCGGCTGGGAGATGTCGCCCCATACCGTGAACGGCGAGAAGACCTACCAGGTCGGCGCCTCCTTCTTCGCGCCTGCCGACGAACATTACTACGGCATGGGCCAGAACCAGGAACTGCTCACCGGGCTGTCCTTGCGCGGCCGTGTGATCGACTGCAAGCACTGGTACGACGCGCCGGCCGGCGAGACCGTCTGCGTGCCCTTCATGGTGTCGTCCAAGGGCTATGGCATCGTCTGGGACAACCCCTCGCCTACCCGCTTCCAGGGCGCCGTCAACGGCGTGACCCGCTTCCAGTCCCAGGTGGGCGAGCGCGTCAGCTTCTTCGTCATCACCGGCGCCGGCGTGCAGGACCTGTACACCAATTACGCGCGCCTGACCGGCAAGACTCCGATCCCGCCCAAGTCGGCCTTCGGCCTGATCCAGTCCAAGGCCCGCTACGAAAGCCAGGCCGAGGTCATGCGGGTGGCGAACACCTACCGCCAGAAGGGCTACCCGCTCGACATCATGGTGGTCGACTGGTTCTACTGGACCCGCATGGGCCAGCTCGACATCGATCCGGCCCAGTACCCGGACCCGGTGGGCATGAACAAGCAGCTGCACGACATGGGCATGCAGTCCATCATCTCGCTGTGGCCCCGCTTCGAGACCGCCGGCCGCTACTTCAACGAACTGGACGCCAAGGGCTACCTGCTCAAGGACAAGGACGGCAAGACCCAGGATGGCCTGCCCTTCCGCTCCGACCGCACCGGCGGCCTGATCGACTCCACCAACCCGGCCGCGCGCAAGTGGTTCTTCGAGAAGACCCGCGACAACGTGATGTCCAAGGGCTTCGACTATCCCTGGCTGGACGAGACCGAACCGGACCTGGTGCCGAGCGGCCTGTTCTACTCGATCGGCTCGGGCGACCGCTACTACAACCTCTACCCGCTGGTCCACGTCGAGGGCTATGCGGAACAGCTGCGCGCCTGGCGCCCGCAGCGCCGCGCCATGGTCCTGGCGCGCGCCGCCTACCTCGGCTCGCAACGCACCGGCGCCCTGTTCTGGTCCTCGGACATCAAGTCGACCTGGGAAGCCCTGGCGCGCCAGGTGCCGGCCGGCCTGAACATGACGGCTTCCGGCATCGCCTACTGGAGCAGCGACATCGGCGGCTGGCAGTCGCTCCCCAGCGTCACCCACGCCACCAAGGCCCCGCTGCTCGATCCGTCCGACGCGCGCGAGATCGTCGGTAACTACCATGATTATCCCGAGCTCTTCACGCGCTGGTTCCAGTACGGCACCTTCACGCCCACCCTGCGCCTGCACGGCTCGCGCAAGGGCAACGAGATGTGGTCCTTCGGCAAGCAGGCCGAGGCCGTCATGGCCAGGTTCAACCACCTGCGCTACCAGCTGATCCCCTACATGTACAGCCAGGCCAAGATGACCTGGGACACCGGCGCGCCCTTCATGCGCCCGCTGTGGATGGACTTCCCCCAGGACCCGAGGGTCGCCGACCTCGGCACGCAGTACATGTTCGGCCCGGCCTTCCTGGTGGCGCCGGTCACCGAGCAGGGACAGGTCGAAAAGGACGTCTACCTGCCGGCCGGCAGCGATTGGTACGACTTCTGGACCAACGAGAAGCACGCCGGCGGCCGCTGGATCAAGGCCCAGGCGCCGATCGACCGCATCCCGGTATTCGTCAAGGCCGGCTCCATCGTGCCGCTGGGCGCCCCGGTGCCCTCCACCGCGACCAGGCAGGCGATCGCCCAGATCCTGGTCTACCCGGGCAAGGACGCCGAGTTCACGCTCTACGACGACGACGGCCTGTCCTACGACTACGAAAAGGGCAAGGGCGCGAGCAGCGCGCAGCTCCGCTGGAGCGACGCCGACGGCAAGTTCAGCGCCAGCGGCGGCGAGCGCGGCTTCGCCGGCGGGGCCGCGAAACTGGTCAAGGTAATCGGCCGCTGATGGCGGCGCACGGCCGGTCCGGCGCCCCGGGCCGGCACGGCCGGACAAGGATTTGATAGCGCTCACATTTCATATATACTCGACAAGTTCCACATAAAAACCTCAAGGAGACCGTTTCATGACCAAGCCCCTGCAGCCGTCGCGCTGGGCACTCGCACTCGCCGCCGCCTTTGCCGTCCAGTTCAGCATGCCCGCCAGCGCGCAGGTCGCGCAGCCCGCGCCGAACGCCTACGCCGCAGCCAACGCCAAGGCCGAGGAGCGCGCCACCCAGCTGGTGAACCAGATGACGATCGACGAGAAGATCAGCCTGGTGTTCGGCTACTTCGGCTCTGAATTCCAGGGCAAGGTCCCGCCCAAGGAGGCGCTGGTGCAATCGGCAGGCTACGTCAAGGGCATCCCGCGCCTGGGCATCACCCCGCAGTGGCTGACCGACGCCGGCATCGGCGTGGCTTCGCAGCCGGGCAAGCAGGTGCGCGAGCGCACCAGCCTGCCGGCCGGCATCGCCACCGCCGCCACCTGGAACCCGGAACTGGCCTACAAGGGCGCGGCCATGATCGGCAAGGAAGCCCGCCTCTCGGGCTTCAACGTGATGCTGGGCGGGAGCGTGAACCTGGCGCGCGAGCCACGCAATGGCCGCAACTTCGAATACACCGGTGAAGACCCGCTCCTGGCCGGTATCATGGCCGGCGAACAGATCCGCGGCGTGCAGTCGAACGGCGTGGTCTCGACCATGAAGCACTTCGCCTACAACGACCAGGAAACCGGCCGCAACCACCTGAACGTCAAGATCGAGGACCCTGCCGGCCGCATGTCCGACCTGCTCGCCTTCCAGATCGCCCTGGAGCGCGGCAACCCCGGCTCGGTGATGTGCGCCTACAACCGCATCAACGGTCCCTACGCCTGCGAACACGATCACCTGCTCAACAAGGTGCTCAAGGGCGACTGGGGCTTCAAGGGCTATGTGATGTCGGACTGGGGCGCGACCCACTCCACCATCCCGGCCGCGCTGGCGGGGCTGGACCAGCAGTCCGGCTACCCCTTCGACAAGTCGCCCTACTTCGACGGCGCCCTTAAAGAAGCAGTGCAGAACGGCCACGTGCCGGAAGCCCGCCTGACCGACATGGCCAAGCGCATCGTCTGGGCGCTGGCCGTCAACGGCGCGCTCGACCAGCCGGTCAAGGTGGAGCCGGAGAAGATCGACTACACCGCCCACGGCAAGATCTCCCAGCTCGACGCCGAGGAAGGCATCGTCCTGCTCAAGAACGACAGCAATGTGCTGCCGCTGGCGGGCAACCTGAAACGCATCGCCATCATCGGCGGCCACGCCAACAAGGGCGTGCTGTCGGGCGGCGGCTCGGCCCAGGTCTATCCGCGCGGCGGCATGGCGGTGCCGAACGAAGGCCCGAAGGAGTGGCCGGGCCCGATCACCTATCTTCCGAATTCGCCGATGAAGGCGCTGGCGGCGCGCAGCAAGGCCAAGCTGACCTGGCATGACGGCAAGGACCCGGCGGCGGCGGCCAAGGCGGCAGCCGGCGCCGACGTTGTGCTGGTGTTCGCGACCCAGTGGACCTCCGAAAGCACCGACGTGCCCAGCCTCTCGCTGCCGAACAAGCAGGACGCCCTGATCGAGGCGGTGGCCAAGGCCAACCGCCGCACCGTGGTCGTGCTCGAGACCGGCGGCCCGGTCACCATGCCCTGGCTGGGCAGCGTGGCGGGCGTGGTCCAGGCCTGGTACCCGGGCACCAACGGCGGCGAGGCGATCGCGCGCGTGCTGACCGGCGAAGTGGATGCCTCCGGGCGCCTGCCGCAGACCTTCCCGGCCTCGGAAAGCCAGCTGCCGCGTCCCAAGGTGGACGGTGTCGGCCTGCCCAAGGACAGCCGCTTCGACGTCGACTACAACATCGAGGGCGCGGCGGTCGGCTACAAGTGGTTCGACAAGAAGGGCATCAAGCCGCTGTTCGCCTTCGGCCACGGCCTGTCCTACACCAGCTTCGGCTACGCCAACCTGCGCGCTGAACCGGCCGAGGGCACGATCCGGGTCGGCTTCTCGACCTCGAACACCGGCCAGCGCGAAGGCAAGGCCGTGCCCCAGGTCTACGTGGCCAAGGTCGGCGGCGGCTGGGAAGCGCCCAAGCGTCTCGGCGCCTGGGACAAGCTGACGCTCAAGCCGGGCGAGAGCAAGACCAGCAGCGTGACGGTCGATCCGCGCACCCTGGCCGTGTTCGACGGCGCCAGCGGCAAGTGGAAGATCGCCGCCGGCGACTACCAGGTGATCCTGGCCACCGCCGCCGACGCCCCGGTCGCGACCGTCACCGTGCGCCTGCCGGCGCGCGAGTTCGCGGCCGGCGGCCGCTGATCCGGCGCCCGCCCGGAATCCCGGACCACCCCGCCGCCGCCGCGCATTCTGCCAGGATGCCCGTCGGCGGCGGGCCGAGCACTGCTACCGACGGAGTCGCCCCATGCTGCCCAAGTCCCTGCTTTCCTTCCTGGCCGGCGCCCTGCTGGCCCTGCCCCTGTACGCCCAGGACCGCGCCATTAACGTGGACGCGCGCGCCATACAGGGCCCCTTGGGGTCCGTGCACAACCTGGTGATCGGCGCCGGCCGCGCCAACGAGGGCCTGCGCGCCGACTGGCAGCAGCAGCTCGCCGAGGTCAAGCGCGACGCGGGTTTCCGCTACATCCGCTTCCACGGCCTGCTGAGCGACGACATGGGGGTCTACAAGGTCGACGCCCAGGGCAAGGAGCACTACAACTTCCAATACATCGACGCCCTCTACGACTACCTGCTGGGCATCGGCGTCAAACCCTTCGTGGAACTGGGCTTCATGCCCACGGCGATGGCAAGCGGCACCAAGACCATCTTCTGGTGGCGCGGGAACATCACCCCGCCGCGCAGCTACGAGCGCTGGGAAGCCCTGGTCAAGGCGCTGCTCGAACACTGGACCCGGCGCTACGGCGCCGACGAGGTGGCGACTTGGTATTTCGAGGTCTGGAACGAGCCCAACCTCGACCTGTTCTGGTCCGGCACCCAGGACGACTATTTCAAGCTGTACACCCACGCGGCGCGCGCGATCAAGAGCGTCGACCGGCGCTACCGGGTCGGTGGGCCGGCCACCGCCGGCGCGGCCTGGATCCCGGAGATGATCGCCTACGCGGACAAGAACAAGGTGCCGCTCGACTTCGTCTCGACCCACTCGTATGGCGTCAACCAGGGCTTCCTGGACGAATACGGCACCCAGGGCACGGTGCTCAGCAAGGACGAATGGGCGGTCTCGGGCGACGTGCTCAAGAACCGCAAGGAGATCGCCGCCTCCGCCATGCCCAGGCTGGACCTGCACTACACCGAGTGGAGCTCCTCCTACACACCATCCGATCCGACCCACGACAGCTACCACCAGCCGGCCTATATCCTGACCAAGCTGAAGCAGGTAGGCAATGCGGCCCAGTCGATGTCCTACTGGGTGTTCACCGACATCTTCGAGGAAGCGGGGCCGCGCTTCCAGGCCTTCCACGGCGGCTTCGGGCTGATGAATACCCAGGGCATCAAGAAACCGGCCTACTTCGCCTACCAGTTCCTCAACCAGCTCGGGCCGACGGAACTCAAGAACGCCGACCAGCGATCGTATGCGACGGTGGACGCCCGCGGCAACGTCCAGGTCCTGGCCTGGGACTATACGCAGACCCTGCCGGAGGGGATCAACAACCAGCAGTACTTCATCAAGGACCTGCCGGCGCGCGACAAGGGCAAGCTGCGGGTGCAGGTGGACGGGATCAAGCCGGGCGCCTACACCCTGAGCCTGTCCCAGGTGGGCTACCGGAAGAACGACGCCTTCACGGCTTACATCGACATGGGTTCGCCCAGCCAGCTCAGTCGCCAGCAGGTGGCGAGCCTGAAGTCGCTCGCCACCGGCAAGCCCCAGGAGCAGCGCAAGGAGCGCGTGGGGGCGGACGGCAGGTTCAGCCTCGCGCTGCCGCTGCGCGAGAACGACGTCTACCTGCTGCGCCTGACCCGTTCCAACTGAGGTTCACGCCCCGAACGGGGTCTCGGCCAGGCCGCGCACGCCGGGGCGCAGCAGCAGCACCGCGCCGGCGTCGCCGCCGGTGCCGGGGTCGATCGAGGTCACCAGCATGGTGTCCAGTTCCGGCCCGCCGAAGCTGCACATCGAGGGCTTGGCCATCGGCAGCGCGATCTCGCGATCGAGCCTGCCTTGCGGCGTGAAGCGCTGCAGCAGGCCGCCGTCGTTGGCGCAGGTCCAGTAGCAGCCCTCGGCGTCCACCGCGGCGCCGTCCGGCCTGCCGGCCTGGCCGCTCAGGTCGAGGAAGAGGCGCTGCCTGGACGGCGTGCCAGTGTCCACGTCATAGTCGAAGGCCCACACGGCGCGCCGCTGCGGATGCGAGTCCGACAGGTACATGGTGCGGCCGTCCGGCGACCAGGCCAGGCCGTTCTGGGTGATCAGGCCGCTGACGAAGGGACCGCGCAAGCCCTGCTCCCTGCTGTAGCAATACAGGCCACCGACCGCCCGGGCCGCGCCCATGTCCATGAACATGGTCCCGCTCCAGAAGCGTCCCTGGCGGTCGGTGCGGCCGTCGTTGAAGCGCATGCCCTCGCCCAGTTCTTCGCGCGGCGGGCGCGCCACGCGCTCGGCCTGCACGCTGCCGTCGTCGTTCAGGCCCAGGTGGAAGATGCCGGTTTCCAGGCCGGCGATCAGCCCACCCTGTGCCGCGGCGGCGATGCAGGCCACCATTTCCGGCGCCTTCCAGTTGCGCAGCTCCCGGCTCGCATGGTCCATGCGCCAGATGCGGCGCGCCGGAATGTCGACCCAGTACCAGGCCTGTTCCTGCGCGTGCCAGGTCGGGCTTTCGCCGGTGGCGCAGTGCACGCCCTCGATGCGTTCGATGTCCATCGTTCCCCTTACAGGTCGGTGATCTCGCGGTGCGCGGGCACCAGCGCCTTCATGACGATCCAGGCGACCAGGTAGGCCAGCGCGCAGATCGAGAACATGATCATATACCCGGTCTGCAGCTCGCCCAGCGCGCCGTAGTGGTCGAACAGCCAGCCACCCAGCTTGGTGAGCAGCACTCCGCCCAGGCCGCCCGCCATGCCGCCGATGCCGACCACCGAGCCCACCGCGTGTTTCGGGAACATGTCCGACACCGTGGTGAACAGGTTGGCCGACCAGGCCTGGTGGGCCGAGGCGCCGACGCCGATCAGGATCACCGGCACCCAGAAGCTCAGGTAGCCGAGCGGCTGCGCCAGCAGCACCACCAGCGGAAACAGCGCGATGGTGAGCATGGCCCGCATGCGGCCGTGGTAGATGTCGCTGCCACGGTTGATGAACCAGGTCGGCAGCCAGCCGCCGCCGATGCTGCCCACCATGGTCATGCTGTACAGGACGGCCAGGGGCACGATCATGTCGGTGGCCGAGATGCCGTACTGCGCGCTCATGTACTTGGGCAGCCAGAACAGGAAGAACCACCATACGCCGTCGGTCATGAACTTGCCGAACACGAAGGACCAGGTCTGGCGGTAGCCCAGCAGCTTGAACCAGGAAGACTTGGGCGCGACAACCGCACCGGACGCCGGCGCGGCCGCGATGGAGTCGCTGTTGATGTAGGCCAGTTCCGCCTTGCTCAGGCGCGGTTGGCGCTCCGGCGTGTCGTACAACCACATCCACGCGATCATCCACACGAAGCCGATGGCGCCGATGCTGATGAATGCCGCCTGCCAGCCCCAGTAGGCGGCGATCACC
Organism: Massilia sp. KIM; assembly: GCF_002007115.1. NCBI lineage: Bacteria > Pseudomonadati > Pseudomonadota > Betaproteobacteria > Burkholderiales > Oxalobacteraceae > Massilia > Massilia sp. KIM. Next base: position 1,467,072 of record NZ_MVAD01000001.1, read on the forward strand.
GGCACCGTGAGCGGCGCCAGGATGGCGCCGACATTGGCGCCAGAGTTGAAGATGCCGGTGGCGAAGGAGCGCTCCTTCTTCGGGAAGTATTCGGCCGTGGCCTTGATCGCGGCCGGGAAGTTGCCCGCCTCGCCGATCGCCAGCACCGCACGCCCGACCATGAAGCCGATGATCGAGACCGGCACGGCGGCGAGACCCAGGGTGGTCAGGATGCCGTTGGCGGCTTCGCCGATGGAAATCGCGTAGGCATGCCCGATCGCGCCCAGCGACCAGACGACGATGGCCAGCACATAGGCGCGCTTGGTGCCCATGCGGTCGATCACGCGGCCCGCGAACAGCATCGAGATCGCGTAGACGAACTGGAAGGTCGCGGTGATGTTCGCGTAATCGGTGTTGGACCAGCCGAACTCCTTGCTGAGCATCGGCGCCAGCAGGCTGAGGACCTGGCGGTCCAGGTAGTTGATGGTGGTGGCAAAGAACAGCAGCGCGCAGATCGTCCAGCGATACCTGCCCACCACCGTTTGCTCCGGCACGAAGCCTATGACTTGCTGATTCATGTGATCAGTTCTTTTCCGGTTGACGGCCGGTGTCTCCCCCGGCCGGTGCTGCACTCGAATTTAACCTGCGGTCTGCATCTCCCCATTCACGATGCGCGAAAGGCCCAGGGGATTGTCGTCCCGCAGCGCCTCCGGAAGCAAGGCTGGCGGCAGGCCCTGGTAGCACACCGGCCGCAGGAAGCGGTCGATGGCGGTGGCGCCCACCGAGGTGCTGCGACTGTCGCTGGTCGCCGGGAAGGGCCCGCCGTGCACCATCGCATGGCACACCTCGACGCCGGTCGGGAAGCCATTGAAGAGCACCCTGCCCGCCTTGCGTTCCAGGACCGGCAGCAGGCGCGCGGCCAGCCCGAGGTCCTCGTCGCGCGCATGCACGGTCGCGGTGAGCTGGCCGTGCAGGTCTTCCGCAGCGGCCAGCATCTGCCCGGCGCTCTCGAAACGCACCACCAGTGCGCAGGGGCCGAACACCTCGTCCTGCAGGGCCGGATCGGCCAGGAAGCTGGCCGCGTCGCAGACGTAGAGCGCGGCCTGGGCGGCGCAGCCCGCGCCCTGCTCCAGGCCCCGGGCGACCAGTTGCAGCCCCGCGATGGCGCCGAATCGGGCGACGCCGCTCTGGTAGGCTTCGTGGATGCCGGCGGTGAGCATGGTGCCCGCGCCCTTGGCGCCGAGCGCCTGCCCGGCGGCGGCGAGAAAGGTGTCCAGCTCGGCGCCCTCGACGGCGAACACCAGGCCGGGATTGGTGCAGAACTGGCCCACGCCCAGGGTCAGCGACTCGACGAAGCCCTGTGCCAGTGCCGCCCCGCCCTCGCGCAGCGCGGCCGGCAGCAGGAACACAGGATTCACGCTGCTCATCTCGGCATAGACCGGAATCGGCTCGGGGCGCGCGGCCGCGGCGCGCATCAGCGCCATGCCGCCCTGGCGCGAGCCGGTGAAGCCGACCGCCTTGATCGCCGGATGGGCGACCAGCTGCTGGCCGATGCTGCGGCCATCGCCGTAGAGCATGGAGAACACGCCCTCCGGCAGCTCGCAATCGATGGCGGCGCGCTGCATGGCGCGGCCCACCAGCTCCGAGGTGCCCGGGTGGGCGCCATGGGCCTTGACCACCACCGGACAGCCGGCCGCCAGCGCCGAGGCGGTGTCGCCGCCCGCCACCGAGAACGCCAGCGGAAAATTACTGGCGCCGAAGACCGCCACCGGTCCGAGGCCGATCTTGCGCAGCCGCAGGTCGGGACGCGGCGGCGCGCGCTCCGGCAGCGCGCTGTCGAGGGTCGCGCCGAGGAAGTGGCCGTCGCGGACGACCTTGGCGAACAGGCGCAGCTGGTTCACCGTGCGCATGCGTTCGCCCTCCAGGCGCGCGGCGGGCAAGCCGGTTTCCTGCTGCGCGCGCTCGATCAGGGCCGGGCCCACGGCCAGGATCTGCTCCGCGATCGCTTCCAGGAAGCGCGCGCGCCGCTCGGGCGGCAGCGCGCGATAGGGGTCGAAGGCCTGGGCCGCGAGGGCGCAGGCCTGTTCCACGTCGGCGCTGGTCGCCTGGCCGAAGGCCGGACCGAAGGCGGCGCGCGTGGATGGGTTGTAAGCGTTCTGGTCGCCGCCGGCGCCGCGCACGGTGCGCCGGCCGATCACCATCAATCCCTGGATCTCCATGAGGCTCTCCATGGATCAGCGCAGGTTCTGCTTTTGGATCAGCTCGAGCAGCATCTGGTCTTCTTCCGGCGTCAGGTCGGTCAGCGGCGGACGCACCGGACCGGCGCCGTGGCCGACCAGGCGCGCGCCGGCCTTGATGATGCTGACCGCGTAGCCGGGCTTGCGGTTACGGATCTGCAGGTAAGGCAGGAAGAATTCGTCCAGCAGGCGGTTGGTGGTGGCGGTGTCGCCGGCGGCGGTGGCGTGATAGAAGTCCATCGCCAGTTGCGGCACGAAGTTGAACACGGCCGACGAGTAGACCGGCGTGCCCAGGGCCTTGTAGGCCCCGGCATAGACTTCCGCGGTCGGGAGGCCGCCCAGGTAGCTGAAGCGGTCGCCCATCCTGCGCCAGATCGAGACCATCAGCTCGATGTCGCCGATGCCGTCCTTGAAGCCGATCAGGTTGGGGTTGCGGTCGGCCAGCTTGGCCAGCGAGTCCGGGGTCAGGCGGCACTGGGCGCGGTTGTAGACCACGACGCCGATGTCCACCGAGCGGCACACCGCTTCCACGTGGGCGATCAGGCCCTCCTGGCTGGCCTCGGTCAGGTAGTGCGGCAGCAGCAGCAGGCCCTGGGCGCCCTGGCGCTGGGCTTCCTGGGCGTGGGCGATGGCGTTGCGGGTCGGGCCGCCGCAGCCGGCCAGGATGGCGACCTTGCCGCGGCAGGTCTCGACCGCGGTGCGGATCACCTGCCCGTATTCTTCGCCGACCAGCGAGAAGTATTCGCCGGTGCCGCCGGCCGCGAACAGGGCGGTGGCGCCGTAGGGCGCCAGCCATTCGAGGCGGGCCGCGTAGCCGGCGGGGTCGAACTCCCCTTGCGCGTCGAAATCGGTGATCGGGAAGGACAAGAGGCCGTGGGAGAGGGTCTTTTGTAGGTCCAGCGGGTGCATGCGAGGTCTCCAGTGTGGGATGTGTCAGGACATTGCGGGGATCAGTTGTATGTCATCGTACAACTGAGCTGACCAGCTCGCAAGCAGAAATTACAGTTTTTTCAGTTGAGCATGGACTCCAGGCGGCGCTGGGCCTGCATCAGGCGTTCGCGGCTGTTGGAAAGATGGGTGCGCATCGCGGCGCGCGCGGCCTCGGCGTCCTGGCGCTCGATGGCGCGGAAGATGTCGTCGTGCTCGCGGCCTACCCGCTCGTTGAAGTCGGCCGGACGGTCCTGCTCCAGCTCGACCGTATTCAGGCGGGCGCGCGGGATGATCGCGTTGCCGAGCTGCTCGAGGATGTCGACGAAATAGCGGTTGCCGGTAGCCTGGGCGATCAACAGGTGGAAGCGCTTGTCCGCCTCCACCGCCGGCCTGCCCTCGGCCATGGCGCGCTGCATCTCGGCCAGGGTCGCGCCCAGCTCCGCCACCTGCCCGCTGCTGCGGCGCGCAGCGGCCAGGCCCGCGGTCTCGGTCTCGACGCCGATCCGCAGCTCCAGGATCGCCAGCACGTCGCGCAGGGTCAGGATCTTCTCGGCCTCGAGCCCCAGCCCGGCTTGCGCCCGTTCGAGCACGAAGGTGCCGATGCCGTGCCGGGTCTGCACCATGCCGCCCGCCTGCAGGTGCGAGATCGCCTCCCTCACCACGGTGCGGCTGACCCCGTGCTGCGCCATCATGGCCGACTCTGTCGGCAGCTTGTCGCCGGGTTTCAGGTCACCCCGGCGGATGCTGTTGCTGATGGCTTCGACCACGCCCTGGGCGAGGTTGCGGTGCTTGCGCGGCGCTGGAATCATGGTTGCTCTGATGGGTGATGACGGTCCATTATAGAGCAAATCTAGTTGTATGATGTCTTATAAGAAGACGTCTTACTGTCCCGATCGGGAGCAAGCTCAGTATTTCGGGCCGTCGAGCAGGAACTTGCCACCCTGGTAGATGGTCGTCACATCGTCCGGCGCAGGATATTCCGCGCTGTCCGGGAACAGGTGCGCGAACCTGGCCGAGCTGTCCTTCGGCTTGAAGCCCAGGTGCGCGGCCAGGCGGTTGTCCCACCACACGCTATCGTTATCGGACATGCCGTACACGATGGTGTGACCGACGCGCGGCGCGAACAGGGAGCAGCGCAGCAGTTCGGTCAGGTCGTCGTAGGACAGGAAGGTGCTCATCATGCGCTTGTTGGCCGGCTCGGGGAAGCTGGAGCCGATGCGGATGCACACCGTCTCGATGCCGAAGCGGTCGAAGTAATAGCGGGCCAGTTGCTCGCCGAAGACCTTGGACAGGCCGTAATAGCCGTCCGGCCGGGTCGGCGAGTTCGCGTCCAGCACCTCGGTCACCCGGTGGTAGCCGATCGCGTGGTTGGAGCTGGCGAACACCACGCGCCGCGTGCCGGCCTTGTGCAGCGCCTCGTACAGGTTGACCATGCCCAGGATGTTGGCCTGCATGATAGGCTCGAACGGCTGCTCGGTCGAGATGCCGCCGAAGTGCAGCACCGCGTCGACGCCCTCCAGCAGCGCGAGCACTGCCTGCTTGTCGGCAAGGTCGCACTGCACCAGTTCCTCACCCGGGCGCGCCTCGCCCAGGTCGGCGACGTCGGACAGGCGCAGCACCTCGGCCCAGGGCTTGATGCGCTCGCGCAGCACCTTGCCCAGGCCGCCCGCGGCGCCGGTCAGCAGGATGCGTTTGAAGGGCTTGCGCGGGCCGGCTTTCTCGGTCATTCAACAACTCCTCTATCGTGTTCGGATCGGCGGCGCCGGATGGAGCAGGCGCCTGGCCGCGGCCATTGCAGCGCTGGCGGCGCGCCTCGGAAGGGCGTTTTTCAGTATGCCACAGGCGTTTGCGAGGTGGCTAGCCCGGCTTGCGGGGCCGGGCCGGGCAAATTAGAATGGCCCGCCATACCCAGGCGCCGGGCGACAGGCGCCGGCGAGGACGCGCGGCCGGCAGCCGTGAACAACAATGAGGCGAGCATGAAACCGATACTCCTTGCAGCACTGTTCGCGGCCGCCGCTCCGGCAGTCGCCGCCGAGCGCCTGGTCGTCACCGTCCAGCACGAGCTCGACATCGCGCGACCTTCCGAGACCATCGCCATTCCCTGGAGCGAAGTCAACGCCGCCCTGCCCCACGCCCTGATCCAGAAGATCGCCGTCAAGGATGCAAGCGGCCGGGTGCTGCCGCACCAGGTCACGAATATCGCGCCCCAGGCCAAGGACCCTCGGAATGTCGGCCTCGCTTACGGCGAACTGCTGTTCCAGCACAGTTTCAAGCCGGGCGAGAAACGCGCCAGCTTCACGGTCGAGAGAATCGAGGGCGTCGCGCCGCTGTTCCCCACCAGGACATTCGCGCGCCAGGTGCCGGAGCGCCTCGACGATTTCGCCTGGGAGAACGACAAGCTCGCGCACCGCACCTACGGTCCTTCGCTGGCGGCTCCGGCGCCCGCCGGCGTCGACAAGGAAGTGCTGGTGACCAGCGGCCTCGATCTGTGGTTCAAGCGGGTCGACTACCCCATCGTCGACCGCTGGTACAACAAGGGCCATGACCACTACCACAAGGACGAGGGCGAAGGCATGGACATGTACAGCGTCGGCAAGTCGCGGGGCGCTGGCGGGGTCGGGGTCTGGGACGGCACGCGCCTCCATACCAGCGTGAACTATGCGGGCTGGAAGATCCTGGCCAACGGCCCGGTGCGCACGGTGTTCGAGCTCTACTATGCCGCCTGGGACGCCGCCGGGCGTCCGGTCACCGAGACCAAGCGCTTCACCGTCGACGCCGGCCAGTACCTGGACCGCATCGACAGCACTTTCGGCGCACCCGGAGACGCACCCTTGACCATCGCCGCGGGCCTGAACAGGAATCCGGTCGACAAGAGCCAGCAGCCGAAGATCGCGGTCAAGCGCGAGGGCGCGGTGCTGCTGCAATGGATCGAGCAGGCCGGCAACGGCGCCTTCGGCACCGCGGTCGTGATGCCGGGCGCCGAGGGGTTCGCGCAGGACGAGCTGAACGAATTGATACTCGCCAGGGCCACGCCGGGCAAGCCGCTGCGCTACTACGCCGGCGGCGCCTGGAGCCGCGCCGGCGAGATCACCAGCCGGGCCGACTGGGAGCGCGTGGTCGCGGAGACCGCCGCACGCGCCGCCAACCCGGTGCGCGTCAGCCTGGAGCGCCGGCAGTAAGGCCAGGCGCCGCCGGCCCGGTTACGGAGCCGATGCGGCGACGAAGGGACGGTATCGCTGCACTCAGCCCGTCAGGGCTACCAGCCGAGTTTTTGGCGAATGAAGGTGGTGAGCCTTTTGGCATTGGCCTCATGGTGCTGCACCCGTGGATGCTTGCTGTAGCCGGTGTACTCGAAGAACAGGGTATCGATGCGGCGGTCGCCACTGGCCTGCAGCGTGCGCACGGCGGCGCTCACGTAGCCGGGCCAGACGGAACCGGCCCTGGTGGCGTCCATGCTGCCGAGGGCGCAGACGATGTAGGCCTTGGGATAGAGCGCGCGGATGCGCTCGACGAAGGCCTGGTAGGCGGCCACGCGCTGGGCGTCGTCCGGCTCCGGCTGCAGCTTGTGGTCGCGCCCGATCAGCCAGGAATCGTTCTGCATCAGGTTGATCACCACCACGTCCGGGGTCCACTTCCGGAAATCCCATTTGCTGTCGTTGTCGCCGTCCGCGTTCACCTGGTCGTAGTAATCCGGCATCGTGAACGGGAACCAGCTGATCATCACGCCGATGCCGCTGCGCGAGGTCATGTGCAGCTCGGCGTTCAGCGCGCGCGCCGTGAGTGCGGCGTAGGAGCGGAAGCTGTTCTTGTCCTTGGCGAAATCGTCGTCACCGTCCGGCGGCGCCTCGTTGCCCATGCCGCTCGTGATCGAGTCGCCGAAGAACTCGATGCGCCGCTGCAGCCGCGCCGGCGGCGCCTGCAGGCGCTCGTTGTCGTCCAGTTCCAGTCCCTGGAAGACGGTCGTGCCCTCCTCGCCCTCGGTGCGCTTGGTGATCAGAAAGCGGTGCACGCCGGGCTTGAGGCCGTTCGCGACGAGGTAGGTCTTGCTGCCCTTGTCGGCCTGGATGATGGTGGGGCGCGTCAGGTCGCCGTCAAGGAAGACGTTGAAGAAGTTCTTGCCATGCTGGTCGTCGAGCTTGACGGCCAGCGAGGTGCCGGTGAAGTTGCCGGCGATCTGGGTGTTCGGCCAGGACAGCACCGGTGCGCCGGGCGCGCTGAAATCGACCCGGCCGGTGTACTGGAGGTAGGGGTTGTCGGGCGCGATGACGGTGGCGGACAGGCCGGGCTGGGACAGGAGGGCCAGGCTCAGGGCCAGGGCGGTGGAGATCGGTTTCATGCGCATGTATGGGTTGGTGGATGATAGGTATTGGATCCTGCCTGCGGCGCCAGGGTTCGCGCGGCCGCACAGACCTGCTGCGCGAACACCCCCCGGTGCCTTCAGGACTAGTCTTGATAGGTGCCGAGGCGAACCTTGAGCACGGTCGGCTGCGCGGGCAGGTTCAGGCCATAGTCGGTCTGGTCGCCGTTCCAGTTGCGCTCCATCGTCCACCTGCCCCTGGCGTCGAAACGTCCCTCCTCCACCCGCGCCCACAAGGAGGGCTTGCCGGCATTGGCGCCGTGCGGCGCGATCTTCACCCGCGCCTGCTGGCCGACGATGAGGAACTCGTCGTCGCCCAGTTGGGCGATGGCCACGCCGCCACTCGGTTGATCAGTGCCCGCGGCATACTCGGACTTGTCCTTCAGCCATTCGCGCTCGCCGAACTGGAATTCGCGGAAGGACACGGTCGCCTTCGAGCCCTTCATCTCGACCGTCTGCGGCGCCCGGTCGTCGCCTTCGGCCACCCCATAGGTGCGACCCTCCAGCGCCCAGCGCGCCCACTGGCGCTGCATCGGCGCGAACACGCCGAAGACTCTGGCGAAGGGCTCGACCATGCGGCGGTCGGTGTACTTCGAGCCGAGCGGATAATTGCTGTAGTCGGCATAGTCGATGCCGAAGGGTGCGATGCCGATCGCGCCCATGCCCAGCGCCTGGTAGACGTAACGCGCATAGCCGGCCGCATTGCCCATCTCAGGGATCATCAGCGCATTGTCCGGGCGCTGGAACTGCCTGAGGATGGCCGTCACCTTGCTGGACTCGGGCTTGTAGATGTCCGGGCCGGCGAAGTCGATGTGGGGTGCCGCCGCCTTGTAGATGTCGAGCACGTCGTAGGTCGGGCCGCCGCTGGCGAAATTCGCCTTCCAGGGCTGGGGCGGCTGCGGGAAGGGATCGCGCAGCGCGTTGTTGACGAACATCGGCAGGTCGTAGACGGCTCGGCCGGCCTTCGCGATCTCCTCGATATAGCTGGCGATGGCCCAGGAATGGAAGTACTGCTCGGCGTAGTCGCCATAGACTTCGCGCCAGCTCCCCTTGGCCGCGCCGGGCACGGGCGCCTTCTGGCGCCCCAGCACGGCGTCCGGCACCGGCTGCGCGAAGGCGGCCTGCGCACGCGGCCCGTAGTCGCGCACCAGGCCGTAGGTGCCGACCTCGTTCTCGACCTGCACCATCAGCACCGTGCGCTCTTTGGCGTCGATCCGGCGGATGTGCTCCATCAGGGCCACGAAGGCCTTGCGGTCGGCCGCCAGGGTCGCTTCCCCGAAGGGCGAATGCGAGTAGCTGGTCTTGCCGTCCTTGTCGATCATGCGCGGAAAGCGCCGGTTGTCGAACTTGACCCATTCCGGGAGGTAGCCGGGGCCGGTGTTCTTCCAGGTGCCGAACCAGACGATCACGAGGCGCATCCCGTTGTCACGCGCACCCTTGACCAGGACGTCGACGAAGCTGAAGTCGAACTTTCCCTCCTGGGGCTCGATCTGCTCCCAGGCCACCGGCATCTCGAGCGTGTTTGCCCGCGCATCCTTCAGCGCGGCCCAGACCTTGGGCAGGGCCGCCGGGTAGTTGCTGGAGTTATGGGCCTGTCCCGCCAGCATCAGGAAGGGCTGGCCGTCGACCAGCAGCGCGTGGCGGCCGTCCTTGGCGACGATGCGCGGCAAGTCTCCCGGTGCGGCGGCCAAGTTGGCGCTCGTGGACAGGGTCAGGGCCAGGGCGGCCAGGCGCTGCATGAGGCCTTTGGCCTGGCGGGAGCCGGACGCGGACGGCGCGGCCGCGGCGGCGAAACGGGGATTCGGGACGGGCATGGGTCTCCTGAGCTGCGCTCTTGACGGCGTACCGGGCGATCCTAAACCCGCCATGTTTGATTTGCAAGAAATATGTTCGCGCTAACAAACACCTCAACCGGGGCGGCTGAGCTTAGGACCCTGCCCGGTCCGCCCCAAGCAGGAACCGTGGCTATTTGCTATGATAGCGCCCAACAATCCAGCTCCGCCCCCACCTCAACGATTACCTGCAAGGAGTATCCATGACCATCAACGGAGACATGATCATCGGCCGCCGTGTCGTGCGCGGCAGCGCCGGCAGCGTCCAGAGCTACGACCCCGCGCGCGGCGTCGCGCTCGAGCCGGCCTTCGGCGGCGCCAGCGCCGAGCAGCTGGCGCAAGCCTGCGAACTGGCCGAGGGCGCGTTCGATGCCTACCGTGCGATCGGTCTGGAGCAGCGCGCCCGCTTCCTCGAGACGATCGCCGAGCGCATCATGGAGATCGGCCCGGCGCTGATCGAGCGCGCCGGCCAGGAGAGCGGCCTGCCGGCGGCGCGCCTCGAAGGTGAGCGTGGCCGCACGGTGAACCAGTTGCGCCTGTTCGCCAAGGTGGTGCGCGACGGCCGCTTCCTCGATGCGACCCTGGACTCGGCCCTGCCCGAGCGCACCCCGCCGCGCCCCGACCTGCGCATGCGCAAGATTCCCCTCGGCCCGGTCGCCGTCTTCGGCGCCAGCAACTTCCCGCTGGCCTTCTCGGTGGCGGGCGGCGACACCGCGTCGGCGCTGGCGGCGGGCTGCCCGGTCGTGGTCAAGGCCCACAACGCCCACCTCGGCACTTCGGAGCTGGTGGCGCGCGCCGTGCACCAGGCTGCGCTCGACTGCGACATGCCGGAAGGCGTGTTCTCGATGGTGGTCGGCGAAGGCAACCAGATCGGCCAGGACCTGGTCAGCCACCCGGCGATCCGCGCGGTCGGCTTCACCGGTTCGCGCCAGGGCGGCCTGGCGCTGGTGCGCATCGCCAACGGCCGCGAGGAGCCGATTCCGGTGTATGCGGAGATGAGCAGCATTAACCCGCTGTTCCTGCTGCCGGGCGCCCTCAAGGCCGGCGGCGCAAAGCTGGCTTCCGGCTTCGTGGATTCGCTGACCCTGGGCGTGGGCCAGTTCTGCACCAATCCCGGCCTGGTGATCGGCCTCGCCGGCCCGGACCTTGACGCCTTCCGCGCCGCCACGGTCGAAGCGCTGCAGCTCAAGACCGCCGGCACCATGCTCACCGCCGGCATCCACCAGGCTTACCAGAGCGCCGTCGAGCGCCGCTCGGGCCTGAGCGGGGTGGAACTCGTCGCCCACGGCAGCCCGGAAGGCAAAGGCTGCGCCGCGCGCGCCGCCTTCTACCAGTGCGACGCGGCGACCTACCTGGCCACGCCGGCGCTGGAAGAAGAAATCTTCGGGCCGACCTCGGTGCTGGTGGTGTGCCGCGACGAAGCCGAGGTGCTGGCGGTGGCGCGTCACCTGGAGGGCCAGCTGACCGCGACCGTGCACGCCACCGAGGCGGACCACGGCATCGCCGGATCGCTGATTCCGCTGCTGGAGCGCAAGGTCGGCCGCATCCTGTTCAACGGCTTCCCGACCGGGGTCGAAGTGGCCTACGCCATGGTGCACGGCGGGCCCTACCCGGCGACCTCGGACAGCCGCAGCACTTCGGTGGGCGCGACCGCGATCGAGCGCTTCCTGCGTCCGGTGTGCTATCAGGACGTGCCTGAGGGGCTGCTGCCACAGGAACTGCGCAACGAGAACACGCTGGGCGTGCCGCGCCTGGTGGATGGGCAGCTGAAGCTGCCGGCGTGATCGTCTCGCTCTCAACACACCGCTAACCTAAAAGCGTCGTCCCCGCGAAGGCGGGGACCCAAGTTCTCTTAGCGCCGTCGTAATGCTTGAAAACTTGGGTCCCCGCCTCCGCGGGGACGACGTTAGTGGTGGAGTGGGATTTGCGTGACGCTTACCTACGCCCCGTCCTGGTCGCCACATCAAGCCACACGGCCAGGGTCAGGATCAATCCCTTGACGATCATCTGCCAGTAAGTGTCGACATCCAGCATCGACATGCCGTTGTCCAGACTGGCCATCACCAGCGCCCCCACCAGCGCGCCATGCACCGTTCCGGCGCCGCCACGCATCGAAGTCCCGCCGATGAAGCAGGCGGCGATCACGTCCAGCTCACCCGAGACGCCCGCCGAGGGCGAGCCTGCAGCCAGGCGCGCGGTATTGATCAGGCCCGCCAGCGCGCACATCAGGCCCATGAGGCCGAAGATCCACAGCTTGACCGCCTTGACGTTGATGCCCGACAGCCGCGTCGCCTCCATATTGCTGCCGACCGCGTAGATGCGGCGTCCGAACACGGTCTGCTTCGCGATGTAGCTGAACACCCCCAGCAGCACCAGCAGGATCAGCACCGGCAGCGGAATCCCTTCGTAGCTGTTGAAGGTCGAGATCAGGCCCGCCAGGACGACGCCCACCAGGGCCACACGGAACACCGAGCGCCACAGGGCGATCACCGGCAGGTTGTGGCGCGCCTGGTTGACGCGCTGGCGCCAGGCCAGCACGCAGGCCAGCGCGAACAAGACCAGGCCCAGCGCCACGCCAAAGGAGGCCGGCAGGTAGGCCTGGCCCAGCTGTTCCATCTCTGGCGAGACCGGCGCGATGGTGGCGCCGTCGGTCAGCCCCAGCACCACGCCCCGGTAGGCCAGCATGCCCCCGAGGCCGACAATGAACGAGGGTATCCCCGCATAGGCCGTCAGGAAGCCGTTGAGCAGGCCGAACACCAGCCCCGCACCGAGCACCACCGCGATCGAGAGCGGCAAGGGCATGCCATGGGTGACGTCGAGCACCGCCGCCAGCCCGCCGAGCAGGCCGAGGAGCGAGCCGACCGAGAGATCGATCTCGCCCGCGATGATGACGAACACCATGCCGCAGGCCAGGATGCCGGTGATCGACATCTGGCGCATCAGGTTCGACAGGTTGCGCGCCGAGGTGAAGCCGCCGTCGGTCTTCCAGCTGAAGAAGGCCCAGATCAGCGCGATCGCCACCAGCAGGGCGAGGATCTTGTACTGGGTGAAGATCTGCTTGAGATTGATGCCGCCGCCCGCGGCCGGGCGGCCCGCTGCCTGTCGCGGCGCCTGGAGGGTGTCGATGTTCATGTTTGTGCTTGCCTAATCAAAGTTAAACGGCCGCGCCGGCGGCCAGGCTGTCGGACTGCCCGAGCGCCGCGGCCAGCACCATTTCCTGGGTCAGGTGCTGGTTGACGAATTCGCCGCGCAGGCGGCCTTCGCCCATCACCAGCACGCGGTCGGACACGCCCAGCACCTCGGCCAGTTCGGACGAGACCATGATGATGGCGATGCCCTGGGCGGCCAGTTCCAGCATCAGCTTGTAGATCTCGAACTTGGCGCCGACGTCGACCCCGCGCGTGGGCTCGTCCAGGATCAGCACCTTGGGCTTGGTGAGCAGCATCTTGGCCAGCACCGCCTTCTGCTGGTTGCCGCCGGAAAGCGCGGTGATCGGCAGCGCCGGGCTGGCGGTCTTGAGGGCCAGGCGCCGGATCTGGTCGGCGATCTCGCGCGCCTCCTCGCCCTCGTCGATGCGGGACAAATGAGAGAAGCGGCCCAGCACCGACAAGGTGATGTTCTCGCCCACCGACAGGTCGCGTACGATGCCGTGCTGCTTGCGGTCTTCCGGCACCAGGGCGAAGCCGTGGCGGATGGCCTTGAGCGGCTCGGAGGTGTCGACCTTGCGCCCCTCGAGCCAGACTTCGCCTTCGTACTTGCCCGGGTAGGAACCGAAAAGCGCGGTTACCAGCTCGGTGCGCCCTGCCCCGACGATGCCGGCGATGCCGAGGATCTCGCCGCGCCGCAACTGGAAGGAGACGTCGTCCACCTTCTTGCGCTGCGGCTGGTCCGGGTCCCAGCAGCTCACATGCCGCGCTTCCATCACCACCTCGCCGACGGCATGCGGCAGCGACGGGTAGAGCTGGTTCAGCTCGCGCCCGCACATCTGGGCGATGATGCGGTCCACGCTCATCTCGGGCATCGGGGTGGTGGCAATGTGCTTGCCGTCGCGGATGACAACGATGGTGTCGCAGATCGCCGCCACCTCTTCCAGCTTGTGAGAAATGTAGACGCAGGCCACGCCCTTGGCCTTGAGGTCGCGGATGATGCCGAGCAGGACCTCGATCTCGGAGGCGGTGAGCGAGGCCGAGGGTTCGTCGAGGATCAGCAGGCGCGCGTTCTTGTTCAGGGCCTTGCCGATCTCGATCAACTGCTGGTGGCCGCCGCCGTAGTTCTTCACCGGCAGGACCACGTTCACATCCGGCAGCTTCAGTTCGCGCAGGATTTCCTCTGCACGGCGGTTCATGGCCGGGTAGTTCAGGCGGCCGCCCGGTAGGGTGAGCTCGTTCCCGAGGAAGATGTTCTCGGCCACCGAGAGCTCCGGCACGAGCATCAGCTCCTGGTGGATGATGATGATGCCGGCTTCCTCGGTCTCGCGCACCGAGCGCGCGCGCAGCGGCTGGCCGTCGAGCAGGATCTCGCCGTCCCAGGTCCCGTGCGGGTAGACCGCCGACAAGACCTTCATCAGGGTGGACTTGCCGGCGCCGTTCTCGCCGCACAGGCCGATGCATTCCCCTGGCCGGATCGCCAGGTCGATGCCGTCGAGCGCGGGCACGCCGTCGAATCGCTTCGCGATTCCCTTCATTTCAAGCAGATAGCCGGACATGGCGGACTCAATGTGATGCGTTGAAGATCAGGACGCGGCAGGAACAGCGCAAGCCGCACCCGGCTTGCGTGCCCCAGCCAGCCGGACGCCCGATGCGGGGCGTCGGCAGACGCTGATGGTTCAGGCGCTTATTTGCCGGCCAGCTGCGCCTGGGTGTAGAAGCCGTCCTTGACCAGGACGTCGACGTTCGACTTGTTCAGCAGCACCGGCTTGAGCAGCACGGTGTCGACCTGCTTGAAGTTGTTGTTCATCTTGGCATTGAAGGCGGGCTTCTCGTTGCGCACCAGTTGCACCGCCAGACGCGCGGCGCTGGAGGCGATCTCCTTGAGCGGCTTGTAGACGGTCATCGACTGGGTGCCGGCGATCACGCGGCGCACGGCGGCGAGGTCGGCGTCCTGGCCCGACACGGCCACTTTGCCGGCCAGCTTCTGCGCGGCCAGGGCCTGGATCGCGCCGCCTGCGGTGGCGTCGTTGGACGCGACCACTGCGTCGATCTTGTTGCCGTTGGCGGTCAGCGCGTTCTCGACGATGGCCATGGCTTCCGAGGCGCTCCAGTCCTTCACCCACTGCTGGCCGACGACCTTGATGTCGCCCTTGTCGACCAGGGGCTTGAGCACCTTGAGCTGGCCTTCGCGAAGCATCTTGGCGTTGTTGTCGGTCGGGGCGCCGCCCAGCAGGTAGTAGTTGCCCTTCGGCTTGAGCTGGACCAGGGACTGGGCCTGCAGCTCGCCGACGGTGGTGTTGTCGAAGGAGATGTAGGCGTCGACGTCGGCGCCGAGGATAAGGCGGTCGTAGGAAACCACCTTGATCTTGGCCTTCTTGGCTTCGCGGATGGCGTTGTTCAGCACCGTGGCGTTGTAGGGCACGATCACCAGCACGTCGACGCCGCGCGAGATCAGGTTTTCGATCTGGGCGATCTGGCGCTGCTCGCTGGCGTCGGCCGATTGCACGTACACCTTGGCGCCGAGTTTTTCGGCAGCCTGGGTGAAGTAGTCGCGGTCGCGCGTCCAGCGCTCCAGCCGCAGGTCGTCGATCGAGAAGCCGATTTTCGGATTCTTGGCATCCGCTTGCGCGGCGCCTGCGGAAAACAGCATCGCGCAGGCGAGGCCGACGGCCGTGATCATCTTGTTCATTTACGTCTCCTGTTGGTCTTCATCTTCTCCACGGCGCTGCCCTGCCGTGGGGTCTTGCTATTCTGCTCAAAAAACCGAACCCGCGCCACTGGCGCACGCCTGATCAGTGGTTATGGCGCGGCATGTCCTGCCCCACTCCCCGGTAGGCGAGCGCCATCTCCATGCAGGCGCCGGTGTGCAGCTGGCCGACGCTGGCGCGGTAGATCTCCTGCCACGGGGTCTGGCTGGCCGGGATCGGGGGCGGCGCGTCGCGGCGGCGCGCTTCCAGTTCCTCGTTCGAGAGCAGCACGTCGCAGCTGCCTGCGTTCAGGTCGACCCGCACCACGTCGCCGGTGCGCAGCAGCGCGAGATTGCCGCCCGCGGCGCTCTCGGGCGAGGCATTCAGGATCGAGGGGCTGTCCGAGGTGCCGGACTGGCGGCCGTCGCCCAGGGCCGGCAGCGCGTTGATGCCCTGGCGGATCAGGGCGTCGGGCGGCTGCATGTTGACCACCTCGGCCGAACCGGGCCAGCCGATCGGGCCGGAGCCGCGGATCACCAGCATGGTGCGCTCGTCGATGTTCAGGGAGGGATCGTTGATGCGGTGGTGGTAGTCGTCGGAACCGTCGAACACCACCACGCGGCACTCGAAGCGGTTCTCCGATCCGGGCGTGGACAGGTAGCGTTCGCGGAAGGCCGGCGAGATCACGCTGGTCTTCATGATCGCGAAATCGAACAGGTTGCCCTTCAGGACCATGAAGCCGGCGTTTTGCTTGAGCGGTTCGGCGAAGGGACGGATCATCTCGCGGTCTGCGCTCTCGCGGCCTTCCAGGTTGGCGGCCATGCTGGCGCCGGTGACGGTCGGGCGCTGCGAGCGCAGCAGGCCAGCCTGCTCCAGCTCCCACATGATGGCCGGCACGCCGCCGGCGCGGTGGAAGCGCTCGCCCAGGTATTTGCCGGCCGGCTGCATGTTGAGCAGCAGCGGCACCTCGTAGCCGTACTCCATCCAGTCCTCGGGCGTGATCTCGACGCCGGCGTGGCGCGCCATGGCCACGATGTGCGGCTGGGCGTTGCTGGAGCCGCCGATGGCGGCGTTGACCACGATGGCGTCGAGGAAGGCCTCGCGCGTCAGGATCTGCGAGGGACGCAGGTCCTCGTGCGCCATCTCGACGATGCGCCGGCCGGTTTCATAGGCCATCTGCCCGCGTTCGCGGTAAGGCGCGGGGATCGCCGAGCAGCCGGTGAGCGACATGCCCAGGGCTTCGGCGACGGCGTTCATGGTCGAGGCGGTGCCCATGGTGTTGCAATGGCCGGCAGATGGCGCCGAGGCGGTGGCGATCTTGAGGAACTTCTCTTCGTCGATGGAGCCGGCCGCCAGCAGGCGGCGGCCCTTCCAGATTGCGGCGCCCGAGCCCACCAGCTCGCCCTCGAACCAGCCGTCCAGCATCGGGCCGCCCGAGAGCACGATGGCCGGGATGTCGACGGTGGCGGCGGCCATCAGCTGCGCCGGGGTGGTCTTGTCGCAGCCGGTGGTCAGGACCACGGCGTCGATCGGGTAGCCGTGCAGGATCTCGACCAGGCCCAGGTAGGCCAGGTTGCGGTCCAGCGCCGCAGTCGGGCGGCGGCAGTTCTCGAAGATCGGGTGCAGCGGGAATTCCATAGGGATGCCGCCGGCGTCGCGGATGCCGTCGCGCACCCGCTTGGCCAGTTCGAGGTGGATGCGGTTGCAGGGCGAGATGTCGCTGCCGCTCTGGGCGATGCCGATGATCGGTTTGCCCGAGCGCAGCTCTTCCGGGGTGATCCCGTAGTTCATGAAGCGCTCGAGGTAGAGCGCGGTCATGTCGATGCGCTCAGGGTTGTCGAACCAGTCCTGGGACCGGAAGCGGCGCTTGGGGGTGTTCGCGTTCATGGAGTTCCTTGGTTCTGGAGGCGCAGCAGATGCTGCGACTGCCCGGGCGTCTCGACCCGGAAGGTGAACAGGCCGCCGGCCAGGGGCTGTTCGGCCAGCGCCTGCTCGCTCAGTCCCTTGCGCGCGGTGGTCGCGTAGACGGTGCGCAGGTCGTCGCCGCCGAAGGCCAGCTTGGTGACGTTGGCGCAGGGGAAGCGCACCTCGCCCGCCTTGCGGCCGCGCGGATCGAAGCAGTCGATGCGCCAGCCGCCGAAGGTCGCGACCCAGACGTAGCCCTGGGCGTCGACCGCCATGCCGTCCGGGTAGCCGCCGTCCGTCAGTTCGGTGAACAGGCGCTTGTTGGCGAGGCCGCCGGCGGGATCGAGGTCGAAGGCGTAAATCTTTTTCGCCAGGGTGTCGGTGTGGTAGAGGGTGAGTCCGTCGGGGCTGATGGCGGGGCCGTTGGTGATCACGTAGCCCTCGTCCATGGCGGCCACGCGGCCGTCATAGCGGTACAGCACCCCGGTGGGGGCTTCTTCCGCGTCGTCCATGGAGCCGAACCAAAGCCGCCCCTGGGCATCGACGTGGCCGTCGTTGAAGCGGTTGCCCGGCAGGTCGTCCTCGACCTTGGCCCAGGGCAGGAAGGCGCCGCCCTGCTCGTCGAAGCGGTACAGGCCATCCTCCAGCGAGCACACCATGCCGCCGTCGCTGGCCGGCACGATGAAGCTCACCTGGCCCGGCGCGTCCCAGCTGCGGCGCTGGCCGCCCTCGGGATCGCAGCGGTGCAGGCGCTTGCCCTTGATGTCCACGAACCAGACCTGGCGGCGCGCGGCGTCCCACAGGACGCCCTCGCCCAGGGTGGCGCCCACCTCCCACAGGCAGCGCGGCGCGGTGCTCATGCGCCGTACCAGCCCGCGTCGACGAAGTACTCGCGGCCGCTGCAGCGGCGCGCGTTGTTGGAGGCCAGGAACAGCGACAGCGCCGCCACGTCCTGCATCTCGACGCGCTCGCGCAGGCATTGGCCGGCCAGGATGCGCGCTTCTTCTTCCGGGGTGTGCCACAGGGCCTGCTGGCGCGGGGTGCGCACCGCGCCCGGGATCACGGAATTGACGCGGATATTGTGTTCGCCCAGGTCGCGCGCCAGGCCGCGGCTCAGGCCCTCGATGGCCGCCTTGGCGGTCATGTACAGCGACAGCTGCGAGGACGCCAGGTGCCAGGAGATCGAACCGAAATTCAGGATCACGCCGCCGCCGTCGCGGCGCATCGAACGCACCGCCGCCTGGGCGCAGAAGAACTGGTGGCGCAGGTTGACCGCCATCCGGTTTTCCCAGTACTCCGGGGTGACGTCGTCGATGCCGTGGCGATCGTCGTTGGCGGCGTTGTTGAGCAGGACGTCGATCCCGCCGGCTTCGCTCTCGATGGCGGCGAAGGTGGCGGCCAGGGCGTTGAGATCGGTCAGGTCGCAGCGCATGAAGCGCGGCGGATGGGCCGCGCCGGCGAGCGAGTCGGCGAGCTGGCGCGAAGCCTCGTCGGCGATGTCGAGGAACCACACGCGTGCGCCCTGCCCGACGAAGGCGCTCACCAGTTCGCTGCCGATGCCGGTGCCGCCGCCGGTGATGACGACCCGCTTGTCGCGCAGGTCGGGATAGGTCGCATAGACGAATGCGTCGTTCTTGTTGTCAGGCATAGTGTGCTCGCTAGTTTTGAAGAAGGGGCGCTCAGGCGCCGTGGTCGCGGGCGGCCAGCAGGCCGCGGCGCGCCAGGTTGTTGTAAAGGGCGCGCACGCCGAAGGTCCAGGGCGCGAGCTGGTCGCTGCGCTGCACGCTGTTGACCAGGGCGCCCAGCGCGGGCGTCGAGATCGTGACCCGGTCGCCGAGATGATGGGTAAAGCCGCCGCCGGCCGCGTCGCGGTCCTTGATGGGCGAGAACATCGTGCCCAAAAAGAGCATGAAGCCGTCCGGATACTGGTGATGCGCGCCGCAGGTCTGGGCCACCAGGTCGAGCGGGTCGCGGCTGATCTCGCGCATGCGGCTGCGGCCTTCGAGCTCGAAGCCGTCGTCCTCGCCCTGGATCAGCATGCGCAGTTCGAGCTGGCGCAGGGTGTCCATGCTGAACGCGCCGTCGAACAGGCGGATGAATGGGCCGATGGCGCAGGAAGCATTGTTGTCCTTGGCCTTGCCCAGCAGCAGCGCGCTGCGGCCTTCGATGTCGCGCAGGTTGACGTCGTTGCCGAGGGTGGCGCCGACCACCTCCGCGCGGCTGTTCACGGCCAGCACGATCTCGGGCTCGGGATTGTTCCATTGCGAGCTCGGATG
The DNA here is from genome assembly GCF_002007115.1 of Massilia sp. KIM. Taxonomy (NCBI): domain Bacteria; kingdom Pseudomonadati; phylum Pseudomonadota; class Betaproteobacteria; order Burkholderiales; family Oxalobacteraceae; genus Massilia; species Massilia sp. KIM. The sequence goes on from NZ_MVAD01000001.1 coordinate 1,486,424, forward strand.
CAGGCCGACTGCGGCGCCGAAGCCGACCGCCGACATCGGCTGCGACTTGGTGAAGACCTCGGCGTCCGGGCCGATGCCCACTTCCATGTACTGGGACCACAGGCCGCGCTCGACCAGCTCGGCCTTCAGGCGCATGGCCGAGTCGGAGCCAGGCTTGATGTCGGAAAGGTTGCCGCCGATCGTGGCCTGGAGCTGCTCGCGCAGGGCGCTGGCGCGCGCCGGCTCGCCCTTGGCCTGCTCTTCGATCACCCGTTCGAGCAGGCTGACCGCGAAGGTGACGCCGCAGGCCTTGATGGCCTGCACGTCGCAGGGGGCCAGCAGGCGCAGGCCGCCGGGTCCGGGCTGGCCGGCCAGGGCCGCGGCCAGCAGGCCCTCGACCTCGCCGAGGTCTTCGCCCTCGGCCTCGCGCACGATCGCCAGCAGCTCGGCGCTGCTGCGCTCGAACAGGTCGGCGACGGTGGGGGCATGGGCGCTGATGTCGATCACGCGCCCGCCGCGCACGGCGACCACGGCGGGGCCGTCGACCGGCGCGGGGCGCCACACGCGCCCGACCAGGAGCGCGCGTGCGGCGTCTTCGGGCAGCAGATTGGCTTGAAGTGCAGTCATGATGTCTCTCGTCTCAGGAGCGCCGCGTGACGGCGTGCGCGCTGTCCGTCGCGGCGGGCAGTCGGGCAGTGTTCATCGAAAGGAGACCCCGGCGTGACGAGGCGGACGGCGAATGGCCGGCCGGACCGGCGCGGTGGCGCGGGCTGCCGTGACGAAGCATGGCGTGTCTCCTTGTTCTTATTTTGGTGCTACCGGTGCGATCACAGCGCTGTAACGCAAAATGTTACCGCAACCATTTCAGTCTAAACGGCTCACGCGAGGCTTGTCAATCGATTATTTGGAGCTCGGAACAGGAAGCCTGCGGGACGCCCGCGCGGGCGGGCGAAGCGGCGCGCGCACCGCCTTTCCCGGCGGGCGCGGGGTGGCGCTCAGCGGGCGCAATGCGCCGCTCAGCCGGCGCGGCTGCGCGTGCCCGCCGTCACTGGCAGGCGCGCGGGCGGGCGGATGCGCGGGGCGGCGTCGGACTGGCGGCGCACCAGCTCAGAATCCATGGTGATCTGCTCCGGATCGGCCGGCTCGCCGTCGCGCATCGCGCGCACGCGCCGCACCAGCGACTGCACCGCCTCGCGCGCCATGCCCGCGATCGGCTGGCGAACGGTGGTGAGCTCGGGCCAGATGGTGGTCGCCAGGGCGGTGTCGTCGAAGCCGGTGACGGTGAGGTCGCCCGGCACGTCCAGGCCCAGGCGGTGCGCCACGGCGACCGTGGCGGCAGCCATGTCGTCGTTGCTGGCGAAGATGGCGGTCGGGCGCTCGGGCAGCGAGAGCAGCAGCTCGGCCGCGTCCAGGCCCGAACGGTAGGTGAACATGCCCTGCACCACCAGTTCCTCGGCGGCGTCCGCACCCTTCTCGGCAATCGCGGCCCGATAGCCCTCCAGGCGGCGCGCGCTGGCGGTCTGGTTCGGGTGGCCGACGATGAAGCCGATGCGCTGGTGCCCCAGGCTAATCAGGTGGCGCGTCATGCGGTAGGCGGCGTCGTAGTCGTCGATGCTGACCGCGCCCACGCGCGCATCGGGCAGGCCGCAGGCGACCACCACGGCCGGGACGCCGGCCTCGGTGATACAGCGCAGCACGGCTTCGCTGTCGCACAGCGGCGGCGGCAGGATGATGCCGTCCAGTCCGTTCTCGATCAGGCGCCGGGTCTGCTCGGCCTCCTGGGTGCCGGCCTCGCACTTCTCGACGAAGAGCTGGACGTTGTTCAGGCCCGACTGGGTCAGCAGGCCGACCAGGAACTCGCTCAGGTAGGCGGCGCTGGGATTGCTGTACAGGAAGCCGACGCGGATCGGCTTGGAGCCGGCCAGGTTGCGGGCTTCCTGGTTGGGGGTGTAATTCAGCGCGGCGACCGCCTCGGCCACCTTGCGCCGGGTACTCTCGCGCACCAGGCCCTTGCCGTTCATGACGCGCGACACCGTCATCGCGGAAACCCCGGCGAGCCTGGCGACGTCGACCATCGTCGGTTTGCCGCTGCGGTCCACCGGTTCGCGAAGGGCCTCTTGTTTGGCTTTCGTCATGTCTGGTTTATCCCTGGATATCTTGAGTCTCGCCATATGTTATCACATTTGCAGTAATGCAAGCCGCCCCCGGCCCTCGCCGCCGCCAGCCCGGAAGATCGCTGCACGACGCGTTTTCCGGCCATCCCGATTGCGCTAACATCGCGGGCCTTCCAAGACGTATGCATGTCAAATTAATCGCATGAATATGCAATCTTCGTGAAAGAAATGTATTGCATAATGGGTGCAGACGCTCTTATTAACGTTGCGGCAAGCCGACACTGTCTTTACGCTTGCGCTAAGATGTTGCATGTTCATCACATATAGAACAACAGCCGCCACCGATCTGGCGGCACCCTGGACCCAAGCCGTATGACCAGCGACCCGACCACCACGTTCACGTTCGGTCCTTACGCCCTGCAACCGGTGCGCCGGCTGCTGCTGCGCGACGGCGAGCCGGTCCAGATCGGCAGTCGCGCCTTCGACGTGCTCACCCTGCTGCTGGAGCGGGCGGGCGACGTCGTCTCGAAAGAAGAACTGCTGGCGCGCGCCTGGCCGCGCACCTTCGTCGAGGAATCCAACCTGAGGGTGCACATCAGCGTGCTGCGCAAGGTCTTGCGCGAGACGCTCGACGGCGTGCGCTACATCGACAACGTCGCCGGTCGCGGCTACAGCTTCGTCGGCCTCGTCTCCGCCCTGGGGCCTGCCCCGGGCCCGTTGCGGCGCGGTGCGCCGCTTGCGCCGCCGCAGCGCCTGGCTGCGCGCCTGGTCGGACGCGGCGACGAACTCGACGCCCTGGGCACGGCCCTGTCCGTGGCGCCGCTCCTGACCCTGGTCGGTCCGGGCGGGGTCGGCAAGACGGCGCTGGCGCTGGCCGCCGCGCGCCGCTATGCGCCCGACTTCCCGGACGGCGTCTTCCTGGCCGAACTCGGCGCCATCCGCGACCCGTCCCAGGCACGCGAGGTGCTGGCCGCCGCCGTCGAGCTGCCGGCCGAGGCCAGGCTTGAGGCCATCTGCGACCACCTGCGCGCACGCCGCGCGCTGGTGATCCTCGACAGCTGCGAGCACCTGGGCGATGCGCCGGCGCGCCTGGCCGCCGCCCTGCTGGCCGGCGCCCCCGGCGTGAACCTGCTCGCCACCAGCCGCGAAGCCCTCGGCCTGCCCGAGGAACGCGTGCATGCCCTGGCCCCGCTCGCCCTGCCGCTGGAAGGCAGTTCGCTGGAGGGCGTGGCGCTGGAGAGCTATGGCGCCCTGGCGCTGTTCGCCCAGTGCGCCGCCGGCGCCCTCGCCCCCGGCCAGCCCGGTCCGGCCGAGCTGGCGCTGATCGCCCGCATCTGCCGCCGGCTCGACGGCCTGCCGCTCGCCATCGAACTGGCGGCGGCGCGCGTGCCCATGCTGGGCCTGCACGGGGTGGACGCCAGCCTGGGCGACTCGCTCGACCTGCTCTCGCGCAGCCGTCCCGGCGGCGAGCCGCGCCACCAGTCGCTGCGCGACGTGTTGGACTGGAGCTATGCGCTGCTGAGCCCGGGCGAGCAGCGCATGCTGCGCTGCCTCTCGGTCTACCGCGCCAGCTTCACCATCGACTGCGCGCGCGCCGTGTGCGCGGCCGCGCCCGAGCCTTTCGAGCCGGCCGCGCTCTACAACCTGGCGGCGCGCTCGCTGCTGGTGTGCGAATACGACGGCGCCGAGGTGCGCTACCGGATGCTGGAGACCACGCGCGTCTATGCCGCCAGCCGGCTGGCCCAGGCGGGCGAACACGACGCGGTGCTGCGCGCCTACGCGCTGCGCTGCATCGGCTTGATGGCGGTCGCCAACGGCGAACGCGAGGGCCTGGAGGCCGCGCGCTGGCAGGCGCGTTACGGCGTGCGCCTGGACGACCTGCGCGCCGCCCTCGACTGGTGCTTCGGCCCGACGGGCGACACGCCGCTGGGCGTGCAACTGGCGGCAGCCGGCACCTTGCTGTGGAACGAACTTTCGCTGCTGGAAGAGCTGCGCGCCCAGGTACTGCGCGCCCTGCCCCACGCGCGCGAACCCCAGGCCGAGATGCTGCTCCAGACCAGCCTGGGAGGCGCTCTGGTCCACCTCGGCTATCCGCCCGAGCGCGCGGTCGCGGCCTTCTCGCGCGCCTACGAACTGGCGCGCAGCCACGGCGACAGCGCCCAGCTCACCAGGACCTATGCCGGACTGTGCTTCAACCACATCATCCAGGGCCAGTATCCGCAGGCGATGGCGCTGAGCCACGCCTTCGCTCCCTACCGCAACAAGGCGCGCGACCGCATCGCCGAGGACATCCACGACCGCGTGATGGCCGCCACCCTGCACTTCCAGGGCGAGCAGCGCCAGGCGCGCTTCCATGCCGAGCGCATCTACCGGTTGCCGCGCAGCACCCAGCGCGGCGCCGGCGGCAGCTCGGTCCAGTACGACGGCAAGGCGGCTTCGAGCGCCATCCTGGCGCGGGTGCGCTGGCTCACCGGACATGCCGAGGAAGCCGCCGCGCTCGCGCTCGAATCCGTGGAGCGCGCCCAGGAGATCGAGCATCCGGCCTCGCTCTGCCTGTCGCTGGCGCTCACCGCCTGTCCGGTCGCGTTCTGGAACGGCGACCAGCAGTCGGCGGCCTACTTCTCCAATTTGCTCTGTGAGCGCTCACAGGCGCATGGACTGCAGCAGTGGCAGTCCTGGGCCGAGCAGTTCCGCGCGCTGGCCTCCGGCACCTACCCGCAAGGGGCGCCGCCGCTCATGCCCGGGCCGCAGGCGGAGACCATGCATACCATCCTGCCGGGGCTGGCCGGGCCGGCGGATTTCGCCCGCGTCGGCCAGGGCCTGGCCGGCTGGTGCGCCGCCGAGCTGACCCGACAGAAGGCGGTCTGGATGCGCACCGCCGGCCGTCCGGCCGCCCAGGCCGAGGCCGAGCTGATGCGCGCAGCCTGCTTCGCCGAGAGCCAGGGCGCGCTGGCCTGGCTGCTGCGCATCGCCATCACCCGGGCCCAGTGGGCCCAGGGCACGCCGCGCCTCGGGCAGGCGCTGCAGCAGCTCTACGCCACCCTGCGCCGCTTCCCGCCGGGCTTCCCGGCACGCGGCCAGCGCGAGGCCCAGGCCCTGCTCGACGCCGCCGGGTCACCCACGTTCCCATTCCACCCAGCAAGCCACGCCGGCGGGCGCGGACGGGGCGCCGAAACCACAAGCCGCTGACGTGCGGGCGCGATCTGGCTATAATTCCGGCCTTCGCCCACAGGATCGTCCCATGTCCCTCCTCGACCACCAGCTCGAACTGCTCGCGCCCGCCAAGACCGCCGAGATCGGCCGCGAAGCCATTCTTCATGGCGCCGACGCCGTCTACATCGGTGGCCCGGCCTTCGGCGCCCGCCACAATGCCAGCAATCCGATCGAGGACATCACCGCGCTGGTCGAGTTCGCGCACCGCTACCGGGCGCGCATCTTCGTGACCATGAACACCATCATGCACGACGCGGAGCTGGAGCTGGCGCGCAAGCAGATCTGGCAGCTGTACGAGGCCGGCGTCGATGCGCTCATCATCCAGGACATGGGCCTGCTCGAAATCGACCTGCCGCCGATCCAGCTGCACGCCAGCACCCAGTGCGACATCCGCACCGTGGAGAAGGCGAAGTTCCTGGGCGACGTCGGCTTTTCGCAGCTGGTGCTGGCGCGCGAGCTCACCATCGAGCAGATCCGCAAGATCCGCGCCGAGGTCGACACCCCGCTCGAATACTTCATCCACGGCGCGCTGTGCGTGGCCTTCTCGGGCCAGTGCTACATCTCGCACGCCGACACCGGCCGCAGCGCCAACCGCGGCGACTGCTCCCAGGCCTGCCGCCTGCCCTACACCCTGAGCGACGGCCAGGGCCGCGTGGTGGCCTACGAAAAACACCTGCTGTCGATGAAGGACAACGACCAGAGCGCCAACCTGGAAGCCCTGGTCGATGCCGGCATCCGCTCCTTCAAGATCGAAGGGCGTTACAAGGACATGGGCTATGTGAAGAACATCACGGCCCATTACCGCCTGCTGCTGGACGAGATCCTGGAGCGCCGCGGCGAATTCGCGCGCGCCTCGAGCGGGACCACCCGCGTGCTGTTCAGCCCCGACGTGGACAAGAACTTCCACCGCGGCCACACCGACTATTTTGCCCAGGGCCGCCAGCAGACCATCGGCGCCTTCGACTCGCCCAAGTACGTGGGCGTGGAACTGGGCAGCGTGACCCGCATCGGCGGCGACCACTTCGACCTGCTGACCCAGGCCCCGATGGCCAATGGCGACGGCCTGAACTACATGCACAAGCGCGACACGGTCGGGATCCAGGCCAACCGCGCCGAGAAGCTGGGCGAGGACGAGGAAGGCCAGCGCTGGCGCGTGTACCCGAACGAGACCCTGTCCACCCTGCCGGGACTGAAGGTCGGCACCGTGGTGTCGCGCAACCGCGATCACCAGTGGGAGGCGGCGCTCAACAAGAAATCGTCCGAACGCAAGCTGCGCCTGGACCTCGCCCTGAGCGAAGTCGCGGGCGGGCTGCGCCTGTCGCTGGTGGACGAGGACGGGATCGCCAGCGCCCTTGATGCCGCGGTCGCGCTGAAGCCGGCCCAGCAGGCGGCCCAGGCCGAGGCCGGGCTGCGCGCCAGCCTGGGCAAGCTGGGCAACACCATGTTCGAGGCGGGCGAGATCACCCTGGACCTGAGCCAGCCCTGGTTCGTGCCCTCGGCCGCCATCAACGGGCTGCGCCGCGACGCCATCGCCGCCCACGAAGCCGCGCGCCTGGCGGCCTGGGAGCGTCCGCCGCGCAAGGCCCCGCGCGAGCCTCGCGCGGTCTATCCCGAAACCCAGCTCAGCTACCTGGCGAACGTCTACAACGAGAAGGCGCGCGCCTTCTACCACAAGCATGGCGTGCAGCTGATCGATGCGGCCTACGAGGCCCACGAAGAGCCGGGCGAAGTCTCGCTGATGATCACCAAGCATTGCCTGCGCTTCTCCTTCAACCTGTGCCCGAAGCAGGCCAAGGGTGTCCAGGGCGTGCAGGGCCAGGTGCGGGCCGAGCCCATGACCCTGGTCAGCGGCGGCGAGAAGTACACGCTCCGCTTCGACTGCAAGCCTTGCGAGATGCACGTGGTGGGCGCGATGAAGCCGGGCATCCTGAATTCGCCGCCGCCCTCGGCGGTGCCCTACAGCCCGCTGGTATTCCACAAGCAGCGGCCACGGGCTTGAGTTCTTTCGGGGCGCCTGGCATCGCTGATCGCCGAGGTTGAAAAACCGCGGTCCCATATGCGCCCCGGGTCCCGGCTTGCCGGCTTGATGCCTGGCTCGTGGCTAAGCTCATCCATATCCAGGGCACGGCGCCGTCAAACTACTTGCGTACCACGGAGTCGGCGACGGACGCCGCCTGCATCCGGCGGACGGCCGATACCATCGTCAGTGGCGCTGCCGCATGCAGCACGATCAGCCACCATAAACTGCCGGTAAAAGCATAGGCAATCGTAAAAGCGAATGCCGCAATGACGGATCCGAGCAATTGGCGGGTATTCGTAAAGCCATGTGCGACGCCGTATGAGACTGACGCCAGTATGACTCCCGTTGGCAGACCGAGGAGCGGCGTCAGGATGAGCAGCAGATAACCCCGGTATAAAATTTCCCAAGTCGCGGTGGCGATGCTCATGCATAGCACATACACCAGGGTTTCGAGTCGTGTCGCGGGCATGCGAAAAGGCAGCGAATCCAGCATAGCCTTTTGTTTGGCCAGATCCTCGGGAGAGGTTTTTCGCTCGAAATACATCTCTCCCAAACGCAGGCAAGCCAGGAGAACGAAGGCGAACAGCAAATCCCATCGTCCAGGCTGTGATAGCGGCAGGTCGAGCCCGATCTCTCGTAGCGAGTGGTCGCTCAGCAAGGACACCAGCCACAATACGACCAGCAAGCCGAGGGAAAACCTCGCCTGCCTCCAGTAATCGTGCAACGCGCCCTTGGAAGCTGTTGCCGGCTTCTGGCGAATACTCGTCCACACGCTGTAGGCGGGCAAGACGACAAGCAAGTAGACGGTAAAGAGATAGTCGTGCATGCCGATGAATGAATGACTGACGCAGTCATCGATTGCGACAGTAAATGGTCCCAGGCGCCAAGATAATGGACGAGTGAGCGCAGCTTAACACCGTCCATGCGCCGATATGCCAGCTTCCGGGTATTGCATGCGGCAGGCATCAAAACGCTCATTTCGTCTCTCGCCGAATACGACCGATGAGCCAGACACCACGCCACCAGGAATCCGGCGATGGCGGAGACTTCAACTTCTGGAGAATTGTGCAATGCGCGCCGATTATCCGGCATGTTCAGCCGCCGCGCCGGGTTTCATACTTGCTCCCACTTTTCAACCAAACATAGGGAGCAAGACATGGTCGTCAGCAATTCCAAAGTCGTTCTCATCACCGGCGCCAGCAGCGGCATCGGCGAAGCCACCGCCCGTCACCTGGCGGCCCAGGGCATGCGCGTGATCCTGGGCGCGCGCCGCACCGATCGCCTGGTCGCCCTCGCCAACGAGATCCGCGCCGCCGGCGGCGTGGCCGAAGTCGCCCAGCTCGACGTGACCGACCTCGACAGCATGCGCCGCTTCGTCGACTTCGCCGTCGACCTGCACGGCCGCGTCGACGTCCTCATCAACAACGCGGGCGTCATGCCGCTCTCGAAGCTCGAGGCCCTCAAGGTCGACGAGTGGAACCAAATGCTCGACGTCAACGTACGCGGCGTCCTGCACGGGATCGCCAGCGTGCTGCCCCTGATGCAGGCGCGGCGCAGCGGCCAGATCATCAACATCGCCTCGATCGGCGCCTACACCGTCAGCCCGACGGCCGCAGTCTACTGCGCCACCAAGTTCGCGGTGGCCGCCATCACCGAAGGCCTGCGCCAGGAAGTCGGCGGCGACATCCGCGTGACCCTGGTCTCGCCGGGCGTGGTCGAGTCGGAACTGGCGGACTCGATCTCGGACGAGCTCGCCCGCGACACCATGCGCGAGTTCCGCCGCATCGCGATCAAGCCCGAGGCCATTGCGCGCGCCATCCAGTTCGCCATCGACCAGCCGGCCGACGTCGACGTGAGCGAGATGATCGTGCGCCCGACCGCCAGCCCGTTCTGAGTCATCCATCGGCTTCGCAGATGGCTGGTATCGAAAGATATCGGCTTCTGCGATGCTCGGCCCAGGCCTAAGATGCTTTCCATCGTTCGGCACCCGGCGAACAGCTCACACACAAGGAAAGGAAAGATCATGAACGCGACCACCACCCAAACTGCCCAGGCCACCCTCTCGGTCATCGCCCGCATCCTGCTGGCCAGCATCTTCGTCGTCAGCGGCATCGGCAAGCTGTTCGCACCGGAAGCCACCATCGGCTACATCGCATCGACCGGCCTGCCCTTCGCCGGCGCCGGCCTGGCCCTCGCCATCGCGGTCGAGCTCGGCGGTGGCCTGCTGCTGGCCCTGGGCGTCAAGACCCGCATCGTCGCCCTGGCCCTGGCCGCGTTCTCGGTCGTGACCGCGCTCGTGTTCCACAACGCGCTCGGCGACCAGAACCAGATGATCCACTTCCTGAAGAACATTGCGATGGCCGGTGGCCTGCTGCAGGTGGCGGCCTTCGGGGCCGGCGCCTACAGCGTGGACCGCAAGGTGCTGCGCCCGGCTGCCGCCCGCTGAAGCCGCACGCCGGCCGCCTCGACGCCAGTCCCGTGCGGACTGGCGTCCTGCTTTACTGCGCTCAGGAAGGAATCGTCAGTCCGCGCTGCACGGCGGGCCTGGCGCGGAAGCGCTCCAGCGCCTCGGTGACGCGCGGGAAATCCTTGATGCCGACCAGCTCGCCCGCGTCGTAGAAGCCGAGCAGGTTGTTCACCCAGGGGAAGGTAGCGATGTCGGCGATGCCGTAGTCCTCGCCTGCAATCCAGGCGTGTTTCGCCAGTTGCCCCTCCAGCACACCCAGCAGGCGGCGCGACTCGGCCACGTAGCGGTCGCGCGGGCGCTTGTCCTCGTAGTCCTTGCCGGCGAACTTGTGGAAGAAGCCGAGCTGGCCGAACATCGGGCCGACCCCGCCCATCTGGAACATCAGCCACTGGATCACGCCATAGCGCGCCGCCGGGTCCTCGGGCAGGAAACGGCCGCTCTTCTCGGCCAGGTAGAGCAGGATGGCGCCCGATTCGAACAACGCCAGGGGCTTGCCGCCCGGGCCCTCGGGGTCGAGGATGGCGGGGATCTTGTTGTTCGGGTTGAGCGACAGGAAGGCCGGCGAGAGCTGGTCGTTGTTCGCGAAGTCGACCCGGTGCGCTTCGTAGGGAAGCCCGGTCTCCTCCAGCATGATGGCGGCCTTGACGCCGTTAGGCGTGGGCAGCGAGTAGAGCTGGATGCGGTCGGGATGGCGCGCAGGCCATTTTTCGGTGATGGGGAAAGCGGATAGATCGGTCATGGTATCGTGCGCTCGCTCGGAATATTGAGAGAGCGACAATACCAAACTTCGCGGGCGCCTGCCGGAGACGCCCGCGTTTTCCTGGTCCCGCTCAGCCGAACAGCTTGGCCGCGGTGCGGGCGATCAGTTCACCCTGGTGGCGCGCGCCGCCCAGTTCGAGTTCGCTCGGCTGGCGCTGGCCCTGGCCGCCCGCGATGGTCGTGGCGCCGTAGGGGCTGCCGCCGGTGATCTCGTCCAGCGTCATCTGGCCCTGGTAGCTGTAGGGCAGGCCGACGATGGTCATGCCGAAGTGCAGCAGGTTGGTGATGATCGAGAACAGGGTCGCTTCCTGGCCGCCGTGCTGGGTCGCGGTCGAGGTGAAGGCGCCGCCGACCTTGCCGTTCAGGGCGCCGCGCGCCCACAGGCCGCCGGTCTGGTCGAGGAAGGCCGCCATCTGCGAGGGCATGCGGCCGTAGCGGGTGGGCGCGCCGACGATGATCGCGTCGTAGTTTTCGAGCTCGGCGACGGTGGCGACCGGGGGGTCCTGCTGCAGCTTGAAGTGGGCGCCCTTGGCGACTTCCTCAGGAACCGTTTCGGGCACCCGTTTGACGTCGACCGTGGCCCCGGCCGCACGCGCGCCCTCGGCGACCGCCTTGGCCATGGTTTCGATGTGCCCGTAGCTCGAGTAATACAGTACCAGTACTTTTGCCATTGTCTTGCCTCCAGTTGATTGATGAGTGATGCGGTGCGCGACCATAGCATAAGGCTAATGTCTGCAGGATGGCGGCAGTTTAGCGAGATTTAACATCGGCGGCCGCACCCGCTCTGGCGCGCCGGCGCGCGCGGGCCCGGCGCACCGCCACCGGGGGCAAGCCCAGGTCCCTCCTTGGGAAGAAGCCCGTTCGCCGGCCCCGGGCAGCCCCCTGTCGGTCGCGATCAGCCGGTCGCGATCAGTCGGGCGCCGTCAATCGGCCGCCATCAAGGCGGCGAGTTCGTCCGGCGTCCCCTTGGGAAAGGCTTGCTTGAGGTAGGCCAGGAAGGCGGAGACCCGCGGGCTCAGCAGACGGCGCGAGGGGTACAGGACCCACACGGCGATCTCCGGGCCGTCGAGCTCGCCCCAGCTGAGCAGCTTGCCGGCCTCGAGGTCGCGGGCCACCAGCGACACCGGCAGGCGCGCGGCGCCGACCCCGAGGCGCGCGGCATCGCGCACCATGTAGAGCGAGGACAGCCGCAGCACCGGGTCCACCGAGATGCTGGCCGGCCCCTGCTCCGTCTTCACCGCCCACGTCCGCTCGCGGGCGCCCGCCTCGCGCACGATGGCGGGCGCGGGCCGGCCCTGCTCGGGGACCGGCAGCGCCGGATGGGCCACCACCAGCAGGCGGTCGTAGAGGACGATGCGTCCCACCAGGGTTTCGTCCGGATCCGGGTTGACCCGGATCGCCAGGTCATAGCCCTCCTCCACCATGTCCACCGGCCGGTCCTCGGTGGTCACCTCCAGCCGCACCTCGGGATAGGCGAGCGCGAAACCAGCGGCCAGCTTCCCCATCGCCATCTGCGAGAACAGCAGCGGCGCGCTGATGCGCAGGCGGCCGCGCGGCCGGTCGTTGCCGGAGGCGATGTCGCCGGCGGTCTGGTCGATCTCGGTGAGCAGCACGCTGGTGCGCTCGTAGAGCGCCCGGCCTTCCTCCGTGAGCTTGAGCAGGCGCGCGCCGCGCTCGATCAGGCGCACGCCCAGGCTGGCTTCGAGTTCGGTCACCCGGCGCGAGAGCGTCGCCTTGGGTCGGCCGCTGGCACGCGCCGCGCGACCGAATCCGCCGTGGCGGGCAACCAGGTTGAAATCGGCAAGGTCGAGCAAGTCCATGTGTTCCACCATTGAGACGAGGTGTCCCATTCTAAGGGCTATCGGTCCGCCTGTGGAATACCTACCATGGACTCACTCAACCACTTCAAGGAGCACAACATGACCATCCTCGTCACTGGCGCCACCGGCACCGTCGGCCGCCATCTGGTCCAGCAACTCGCCGCCCGCGGCGCCAAGGTCCGCGCCCTCGTGCGCGATCCCGCCAAGGCGGACTTCCCGGCCGGCGTGGAGCTGGCGCAGGGCGACCTGCTCGACCCGAGCTCGCTGCGTCCGGCCTTCGACGGCGTTTCCTCGCTCTTCCTGCTCAATGCCGTCGCCGCCGACGAGTTCACCCAGGCGCTGATCGCGCTGAACCTGGCCAAGGCGGCCGGCGTGAAACGTGTCGTCTACCTCTCGGTGATCCATAGCGACCTGTACGCCAACGTGCCCCATTTCGCCGGCAAGCTGGGCGTCGAACGCGCGATCGAACAGCTGGGCTTTTCCGGCACGATCTTGCGGCCGACCTATTTCATGGACAACGATGTGATGGTCAAGGACGTGGTTCTGGGCCACGGCGTGTACCCGATGCCGCTCGGATCGAAAGGCATCGCCATGATCGACAGCCGCGACATCGCCGAGATCGCCGCCCGGGAACTGCTGCGCCACGAGGCGAGCGACGCGCCCCTGGGCCTGGAGCGCATCAACCTGGTAGGCCCGGATACCCTGACCGGCAGCGCCGTAGCCGCCCTCTGGACCGAGGTGCTCGACCGGCCGGTCGCCTACGTCGGCGACGACACCGCCGGCTTCGAGGCGAACCTGCGCCATTTCATGCCCGAATGGATGGCCTACGACATGCGCCTGATGGGCGAACGCTTCCTGAGCGATGGCATGGTCCCGAACGAGGGCGACGTCGCCCGCCTGACCACCCTGCTGGGCCGTCCGCTGCGCAGCTACCGCGACTTCGCCGCCGGCCTCGCCGCGGCAGCCTGAACCATTCACTCAACCGACAAGGAGCCTCATCATGATCTATTCGACCGCCACCGTCCCCGTCAATCCCGAAGGCCAGCCGGCGCTGACACGCGCCCAGGTGTGGAAGGGCCTGGTGCTGAAGGCGCGCGACGCCCGCCAGTTCCTGCCGCCCGGCCTGTGCACCCGCTGTGAAGTGGTGGAAGACAGCGCCACCCACATCGTGCGCGAAGCCACCATCGCCGGCGCCGAACTGCGCGAAATCATCGGTTTCGAGCCCGAGCGCAAGGTGTCCTTCTTCCAGGCCAGCGGCCCGCGCGAAGGGGTGATCGTCAACGAGCTGTTCGAGGACGACACGGGCGCACTGCAGCTGCGCTTCTACTGCTACCTGGGCTTGCGCGACAAGGCGCCGGGCGGCCCGGAAGAGCGGGCCGAACAGGAATGGATGGACAGCGACAAGGGCTACCGCTCGGCCCTGCTGTCGACCCTGCAGCGCACCCGCGAGCTGGTTGCCCAGGGCAAGCTGTAAGCCAGGCCGGCGGCACCGGTCCCGTCCGTCACCGGGCGGGACCGGGAGGCTGCCGGCGCAGCCATGACGTCCTCAGGACGCGAAGGCGTAGTCCGCCAGCGCCGTGGCCGGCGTGCCGACCAGCTCGGCGATCAGGGTGAGCTCGCTTGCGGAAACTTCCTTGTCCTTCCCGCTCGAGGTGAACAGGTAGACCGCACTGTCGACGCCGTTGTCGACCACGAACAAGACCTTGGCCCCTGCGATATAGTCCGCCGTGGCCGAGCCGATGGTGCTGGCCGCCGCCGCCTCGGTGATATCGCCGGCGATATTGGTGCTGAAGATCACCAGTTCCGCCTTGTCGCTGAATCCGCCGGCCGAGGTACGCACCAGGCCGCCCTCGACCACCGCATCGCCGTCGCCGATCTTGAAGGCGGACTGGGAAATACGCAGCTTGTCCTGCAGGGTGGTGAAATCGCCCACGGTGTCGTAGCCCTCCGCGCTGTCGAGGACGACGATGTCCTTGCCGGCCCCCGTCAACACTTCGTCAGCGCCCGCGCCGCCATTCAGGATATCGTTGCCCAGGCCGCCGGACAGGATGTCGTCGCCGCCTGCGCCCAGCAGGGTATTGGCGCCGCCATTGCCGGTCAGGTGATTGGCCAGGGCGTTGCCGGTCAGGTTCACGGCCAGCGTGGCAGCCGCGGTCACGCTCGCGTTCTCTACGTTTGCCGCCAGGACGTAGCTGCCATTCGCCGTGAACGCGACCTCGACGAGGTCGAGGCCTTCGTCGACCTCTTCCTTCACGATATCGGCCGCGATGCTGACGACATAGGTGTCGTCGCCTCTACCGCCGGTCATGGTGTCCACGCCGCCGCCGCCGTCGAGGACGTCGTCACCGTCGGTGCCGTTGAGCACGTCGTTGGTCGCGGTGCCCCGGTCGGCAAGCAATTGCTCGATGGTTTTCTCGGCATCCATGAAGACGATGTTTTCGACGTTGCGCAGGGTGACCTGCTCGCCGGTCTTCTTGTTCGCCAGCACCAGGTCGGTCGCATTCGGACGCGACCGGGTGTAGTCGGCCAGCTTGCCCTCCAGGTAGAGGGTGTCCTGGTCGGCGCCGCCGTCGACGATGTCGACGCCCGTGCCGGCGTACAGTTCGTCCTTGCCCGCCCCACCCAGCAGGGTGTCGTTGCCGGCGCCGCCGAGCAGGCGGTCGTCGTCGAGGCCGCCGTCGAGGCTGTCGTTACCGTCGCCACCGTACAGGTAGTCCTCGCCGGCGCCGCCAATCAGCTTGTCGGCGCCGACGTTACCGAGAATCACGTTATTACCGGCGTTGCCGGTGCCGGTAAAGCCCTTGTTGCCGGTGTAGGTCAGGTTCTCGACGAAATCGGAGAGCTTGTAGCTCACGGCGCTGGTCTTGACCAGGTCGGTGCCGCCATCCTGGGTCTCGGTAACGAGGTCGGCAGTGATGTCCGCCACGTAGACGTCGTCGCCCGCGCCGCCGATCATGGTGTCCTTGCCCGCACCACCGTCGAGCAGGTCGTCGCCTGCGCCCGCGTTCAGGATGTTGGCGCCTGCGCCGCCCTTGAGCTCATTGTCGAGCGCGTTGCCGGTCACGTTGATGGCGCCGGAGGCATTCACGATGGCGTTCTCGACGTGCTCTCCCAGCACGTAGTTTGCCGCGCCCTTGAAGCCGAGCACGACGGTATCGATGCCTGCGCCCTCTTCTTCGATCACGCTGTCGGAGACGACGTCGAGGAAGTAGCGGTCGTCGCCTTCGCCGCCCTCCATGGTGTCGCTGCCCAGGCCGCCGTCGATCTCGTCGTCGTCGTCGGTACCAACGAGGGTGTCGTTGCCGATGCTGGCCAGATTCTCGTTGACCTGGTCGATGCTCCAGGTGTCGGTGCCGTTGGTGACCGACTCGATGTTGCGCAGCGTGATGCGTACGCCGCGCTCGGCATTGGTCAGCACGGTGTCGGTGGCGGAGATACGTACCCGCACATACTCGTCCAGGGAACCTTCGATATAGGCCGTATCCTGGCCGGCGCCGCCGTCCAGCACATTCTCGCCGCTGCCGCCGTCCAGGTAGTCGTCGCCGTCGCCGCCCAGCAGGGTATCGTTGCCGCCCTCGCCGAACAGGGTATCGTCGCCCGCCAGGCCGCTCAGCTTGTCACTGCCGCCGGCGCCCGCGATCAGGTTGTCGCCACCGTTGCCGGTCCCGGCGAACGCGCCCTTGCCGTCGTAGAGGAGGTTCTCGACCTCGGCGGCGAGCGTGATGCTGGCGAGCGTCGTGATCACCGTGTCCCGACCCTCGTCCTTCGATTCGCGCACCACATCGCCTGCATTGTCGACGACGAAGAAATCGTCGCCGGTGCCGCCGCTCAAGGTGTCTTTCCCGGCGCCGCCATCGATGAAGTCGTTTCCGGCGCCGCCATTGATGACGTTCGTCGCCCCGTTGCCGACCAGGTTGTTGTTCAGCTCATTGCCTTCCAGGTTGACGGCGATCGATGCGGCCGAGGTCACGATGGCGCGTTCGACGTTATCCGCCAGGGTGAAAGTGCCTTTCACCGTGTAGGCGACCCGCACCTCGTCGGTGCCGGCGTCGGCATCCTCGATGATCGTATCTCCCGGGCCGCTGACGACGTAGCGGTCGTGGCCGAGGCCGCCGCTCATCGTGTCGTTGCCCAGCCCGCCGTCGAGGAGATCGGCCTCATCGCTGCCCGTCAGCTCGTCGTCGAAGGGGGTGGCGATATTATCGTGCAGCTCGGCGAGCGTGAGGTCGGCGTCGATAAAAACGACCCTTTCCACGTTGCGCAGGGTTATCGTCGCACCACTGACCTTGTGGACGAGCACCGTATCCGTCCCGTTCGGGCGCGAGCGGGTGTACTCGCCCAGGGTGCCGTTCATGATGACCACGTCGTTGCCGGCGCCGCCATCGATCAGGTCGTTGCCGCTGTCAAAACGGATCACGTCCGCGCCTTCCCCGCCCGACACGGTGTCGTTGCCGGCGCCGGTCCAGATCTGGTCGTCGCCATCCCCGCCGTTCAGCTTGTCGTTGCCATCGCCGCCGACCATCTGGTCGCCGTCGGCGCCGCCGTCCAGCACGTCGTCGCCGGCGTCGCCCCACAGCTTGTCGGCGCCCGCGCCGCCAAGCACGTTGTCGTTGCCATCGCCACCGACCAGCTGATCAGCGCCATTGCCGCCGTCCAGGCTGTCGGCGCCGGCCGAGCCCCAGAGCCAGTCGTTGTCGTCGCCGCCGGACAGCTTGTCGTTGCCGTCGCCGCCGTTCATGATGTCTGCGCCCGCGCCGCCGTCCAGGCTGTCCTCACCCGCGCCGCCCTCCATCTCGTCATCGCCTTCGCCGCCGAACAGCTTGTCGCTGCCGTCGCCGCCGTGCAGCCGGTCGGCGCCGCTGCCGCCATCGAGGGTGTCGCTGCCCGCCAAGCCATGCATCGTGTCGCCGCCGGCGGCGCCGCTGAGCTTGTCATCGCCCGTTCCCCCGACGAGGAAATTGTCCAGTTCGTTGCCCGTACCGGTGAAATTGCCCTTTCCGCCGAAGTAGAGTCCTTCGACATTGGCGCCGAGCGTGTAGCTGTTCACCGTCGCGGTGACCCTGTCCTGGCCCTGGTCGGCCAGTTCGGTGATCACGTCGGCGACATTGTCGACGGTGTAGTAATCGTCGCCCACGCCACCGACCAGGGTGTCCTTGCCGCCGCGGCCATCGAGGAAGTCGTTGCCCTCGCCGCCGATCAGGGTATTGGCGCCGTCGTTACCGGTGAGGACATTGCTCGTCGCGTTGCCGGTAATGTTGACGGGGGCCGTCCCGCTCGCCGCAGTGCCCTTCTCGACGTTCGCGGGCAGCACGAAGGTCCCGCCATTGGCCAGGCTGACCAGGGCCGTATCGATGCCCTCGTGGGCCTTCTCGACGATCTGGTCACCGGCATGGTTGATCACATAGATGTCGTCGCCGATGCCGCCGGCCAGGGTGTCGGCGCCGGCGCTGCCGGCGTGCGTCTGGATGGCCTGCAGCGGATAGCTGTCGAAGCTCTCTTCAAACCCGCGCTCGTCGACATAGGAAAAGCTCACCGTGATGGTGGCGCCGGCGTAGGCGGCCTGGACCACATATTTGCTCGAGGTGGCGCCGGGGATTGCCACCCCGTTCGCCTTCCACTGGTAACTCAGGGGGCCGACGCCGTCCTCGTCCTCGATCGGATCGATGAACTTGAGCTCCAGGGTATTCCCGACGGCCACCTCGCCGACGATCTGGTAGGAGAATTGCGGCCAATGGTTGGGGGCGAGCTCGGTCAGGCCGTAAACGGCTTCCGCTGCTTCCGCCAGGGCCGCGTCGCGCGAGGCAAGGTCGGTCACGCCTGCGATGAATCCGCGGCCGAGGGCGTAGGCATCGTAGCCGGCGTAGATCATCTTCAGGTAATTGTCGTCGAGCGAACCGCTGAAGGCCTCGGCAGCCCAGACCTTGTTGTCCAGCACGGCCCGATCCTCGCCCTGCGCCCCCTTGGCCACTTCGCGGATCACGGAGCCGATGTCCATCGTTCCGTCCTTCAAAGTGCCCGCCCAGTACGCCAAGCCTTCCGGTTCGGGAGGACGGCCGAACAGGGTCTGGAACACCTGTTCGACCTTCTGCTCGGCGGTCTTCCCGGAATAGAGCCTGGCGAATTCGGTCGAGGCAAGCACTGCGGTACGCAAGGACTGGATCCCAGTCCCCTGCTGCGCTTCGACGATGGCGGTCCAGCGCTCGAGGGCCTCAGCGTCGGCGGGGCGGCCGAGATATTCGACATAAACCTGCTCCACGGCCTTGGCCGCAGGGCTCATGCGCACCGGATTGGTCGGCTGGGTGCCAGCGGTCCCGACTTCACCCCGCAGGTCGGCAAAGGCAGCCGTGACCCAGAGGCTCTTTCCAGCGAACTCCTCGGTAATCTCGAGCGTCGCGCTGGTCGAACTTTGCACCAGCCGGTAGCCGGAGTACCACAGGTAGACGATGGCGCCCAGCCCGTCGCCGTCCTGCAGGTTATGGGTTGCGGTAACGGTAGCGCCGACAGCGAGTTCGCCTTCGATGGACACCGTCCCAGTAAAGTGAAGGTTCTCGGGGAGGGCCGCGATGTCGGCCATCACCTCCGGCAGCGCCGCAATCGCGGCGTCGAGCGAGGCGCTGGTCGCCACCGCGGCGACGAAGTCGATCGCTGCCCCGGCGTCGATCTGCTCATCGTGTTCGAACGCTTCGGCCGCCGCCTCGGCAAACGCCTGGGCGGCGGAGACCTTGTTTTCGTATGCGAGCTTGTCGGCTCCTTGTGCGCCTTCAGCCAGCACGCGCATCAGGCCACCTGCGGTGATGGTGTGCTTGTCGAGCTGTTCTTTCCAAAAAGCCTGGCCCGCCGCGTCCGGGTCGCGGTTGAACAGGCGCGCGTAGGCGCTTGCGACGATCTGGGAATTGCTCTGACCCGCAAGCCGGGCATGGAATTCCGGCATCGATTCACCGAAAATGAAGTGCGCGGACTCGGTATCGCCGTGGACGATGAATTCTTCGATCTGGCCCGTCCAATAGGCAGCCTCATCGGGGAAGGCGGGACGTCCGAAATAGGTGACGAAGAGTTCCTGTATCACCCGGCCCACGTCGGGGGCTGCTTCCAGACTGGCGCTGGAGGCGATGCTGCCGGCACTGATGAGGTTCTGGGAAAAGGTGGAAGATTCTTGTACTACGTCGGCGCGACTCGGCATGCGGGGCTCTTTGCGTAATGTTAGGAAAAAAGGCTCGCCTACTGTTGCAAATTGGCAAGCGAACCTGATACTAACATTTACCTTAGAAGATCATCAATTTCTTTGACGCAATTAGTGTGGCGCCGATGGCAATCTCTCAAAAAACCACCGGATTCACACCCCGTACCAGTAAAAATCAGCCGAAAGCGAAGTCGCCGACGGCGACCGAGGGCGTCCCCAGCAGCTCCACGACCATCTGCAGCTCGTCCGCCGCGACCAGGCTGTCGGCGCCGTTCGAGGTGAACAGGAACACCGCGCTGTCCTTGCCGTCACCGACCACGAACAAGGTTTGCGCGCCGGCGGTGTAGGCGGACTGCGCGCTGCCGATTGCCGTCGCCACGGTTTCCGCCGTCAATTCACCGCTGAGCTTGGTGGTCAGGATCACCAGTTCGGCACTCGCCGCGAATCCGCCCGGGCCGGTGCGCAGCACCGCCCCTTCGACCACGGCGTCGCCGTCGCCGATCCGGAAGGCGTCCTGCAGAACCCGCAGCTTGTCCGTACGGGTGACGAAGTCCGTCACCGTGTCGACGCCGATCGCGCTGTCGAGCACGAACACGTCCTTGCCGGCGCCGCCCGTCAAGCGGTCGGCCCCGTCCCCGCCGGCGATCATGTTGGCGCCGGCGTGGCCGATCAGCCGGTTGTCGAGCGCGTTGCCGCTCACGTCCACCGCGATGCCAGCCGCCGCGACCACCACCGCCTCCTCGAGGTGCTCGGCAAGGGTGAAGGCGCCTTTCGCAGTAAAGGCAAGCGCGACGGTGTCCCTGCCCTCGCCCTCCCGCTCCACCACCTTGTCGTTCCCCACATTGATGACATAGCGATCGTCGCCGAGGCCGCCTCGCAACGTATCGGCTCCGGCGCCACCGTCGAGCAGGTCGTCGCCATCCGTGCCGTCCAGCTCGTCGTTGCCGGCGGTGGCCAGGTTGTCCTGGAGCTCGGCCAGCGTGATTTCGCCTTCCGAGGTCACGAACTGCTCCACGTTGCGCACGCTGATCTGGATGCCGAGCACCTTGTTGACCAGTACCGTTTCCTCGAGCGAAGGCCGGCTGCGGACGTAATCGCCGAACTCGCCGGCCAGCATGAGAGTGTCCTGGCCGGCACCACCGTCGACCTTGCTCGCTCCCTTGCCGACGACCAGCTTGTCGTCACCATTGCCGCCCTCCAGCACATCGTTGCCGCCATGGCCGTCCAAAAAGTCGCCACCGTCCGCGCCACTCAGCTTGTCCGCGCCGGCGCCGCCGACGATGACGTTGGCCTGGGCGTTGCCGGTTCCGACGAAGCCCTTGGCGCCGGTGTAGTGCAGGGATTCGAGGTGATCGCCGAGCTTGTAGCTGCCCAGGTTCGTCCGCACCAGGTCGGCGCCTTCGCCGGCTGCCTCGACCACCACGTCGCTGGCGAGGTCGACCACGTAGGTGTCGTCGCCGGTGCCGCCGACCAGCTTGTCCTTGCCGGCGCCGCCGTCGAGAATGTCGTTACCGGCTCCGCCTTGCAGCAGGTTGGCGGCGGCATTGCCCACCAGGGTATTGTCCAGGCCGTTACCGAACAGGTTCACGGCGATCTTGGCTGAGGCGGTCACGCTTGCATGCTCGACGTGATCGGCGAGCGTATAGCTGCCGGCGACGCGGAAGGCGACCTCGACCCGATCGGTCCCGCCATCCGCGAGCTCGGTGACGAGGTCGCCCGCCACGTCGACGACGTAACGGTCATTCCCGAGGCCCCCAAGCATGGCGTCGGCCCCGAGGCCGCCGTCGAGCAGGTCCGCGCCGTCCGTACCCACCAGGACATCGTCGCCGGCACTGGGGAGTGACAGCTGCACCTCGGCCAGGCTCCTGCTCCCATCGGCGAACACCACATGTTCGACATTGCGAAGGGTAATCGCATCCTTGGTCAGCTTATGCACCAGCAAGGTATCGGTGGCATTTGGCCGGCTGCGCTCGTAGTCGCCGAAGGCCCCGGACAGGTACGCGCTGTCCTCGCCCGCGCCTCCGTCGAGCAGGTCGGCGCCGCCTCCGGCATGCAAGGCATCGTCGCCCGTACCACCCAACAGACTGTCGTTGCCGCCAGCCCCGTACAGGGTGTCGTCGTCGGCGCCCCCATCGAGTTTGTCGCTGCCCTTGCCGCCGCGCAGGACGTCCTTGCCTGCATTGCCGGCGAGCCTGGCGCCGCCGTCGCCCCCGGCGATCTCATTCGCGCCCGCGTTGCCGTTCCCGGTGAAGGACTGGCTGCCGGTGTAGCGCAGGTTTTCCAGGTTGCTCCCCAGCGTATAGCTGGTCAGCGCGGTGTCGATCCGGTCGACGCCGCCGTCGACGCCTTCGACCACGAGGTCGGCGGCATCGACGATGTAGACGTCGTCGCCGGCGCCGCCGACCAGCGTGTCCTTGCCGCCCTTCCCGTCGAGGGCATCGTTGCCGGCCCCGCCGGTCAGGGTATTGGCGCCGGCATTGCCGGTCAGGCGGTTGTCCTGCGCGTTGCCGACCAGGTTGACGGCCAGCGTCCCGGCCGAGACGACAGTGGCGTTCTCGACGTGCGGCGACAGCGTATAGGTTCCGGCCGCGGTGAAGGCCACATCGACCTGGTCCGTGCCCTGGTTCTCCTTCTCGACAATGAGGTCGCCGGCGCGGTTGACGCGGTACAGGTCGTCGCCTTCTCCGCCGAGGAAGAAGTCCTCGCCGGGGGTGCCGTCGAAGCGGTCATTCCCGGATTTCACGGTCTCGCTGACGTGCACCGTGGTGAAGCCGCGCGCGTCGGTGATCGTAACGCGCAGCGCGATGTCCATGCCGGCCAGCAGGCTGCTGATCTCCAGCGTGTCCTCATAGGCCCAGGGAATCGGCGCGCCATTGGCAAGCCAGCGCACTTCCTGGAAGGAGACCCCGTCCGGGTCCGTGCTGCGGTAAGTGGCGTGCAGGGTGGCGCCCAGCGTCGGCGTCCCCGCGATGCTCATCTGCACTTGTGCGGGGCGATCCGGCGGTAATTGGAGCAATTCCTCCATGGTGGCGTCGAGCGTCCCCAGCGCCAGTTCCAGCGAGCCTGGGCCCTTGATTCCAGTCAGGAATTCAGTACCGAGGCGCAAGCCGGCGTAGCCCGCATACGCCTTCATCTCGGCCGGGGTATCGAGCGCGCCGACGAAGGCTTCGGCAGCCGCGATCTTACTGGCAAGCACAGTCGCATCGTCGCCAGCGGCGCCGTCGCTCAGCTCGCGGACCACATTGCCCAGGCCCATGAGCGGATCCGCATTCAAGCGTGCGATCCAGCCTGCCACCGTTTCCGCGTCCGGCGTGCGCTCGAACAAGGTCTGATAGATCCGGTCGATATTGTCCGGGTTAGTACGGTCGAAATACGGATACGGGAATTCGCGCGACACCGAAAGTTCGTAGCGCAGCATGCCGATCGAAAGCTCCTCGCCATACTCCTCGAAGATGCCCAACCAGCGGCTCAAGTTGGATGCGTCGACTGGACGTCCGAGATATTCAACGTAGGTTTTGACGATGGTCTGGAAGGGGGATTCCTGTTGCGCGCTCGCTTGCATGGACGACTCGGTGGGAGTGGAAGGAAAGCGCGGCCGCGCGCTCATGAATATTGCATATGTAGCAATAGAGCGCGTATCTTAGCATTGATAGCGGGAAACGAATAGCCAGCGGCAGGCGCCGCTGCAACAGGGGAAATGCGGGAATTCCCCTCGTCAGGCCGCGCCTGTAGGCGCGGCTACCGGGCTCAGACCCAGACGACGAAGGCGACCAGGGCCATGATCAGGGCGACCTTGGTGAGGTTGTAGGCGGTTTTGTTCCAGGCCTTGTAGCGGCGGCGGTACTGGCCGGCGTAATACGAGATACGGAACAGCTTGCTCACCAGGCCGACCTGGTCGCCGGTCTCGTTGGGAGAGGCGGCGGCGGTCATCATGGTGCGACCGAGCCAGCGGTTGACCGACTGCATCCAGCGGTAGCGCATCGGACGCTCGACGTCGCAGAACAGGATGATGCGGTCGCTCTCGCTGCCGTTGATCGCCCAGTGGATATAGGTTTCGTCGAAGACCACGCCCTGGCCGTCGCGCCAGCTGTGGCGCTCGCCATCCACCTCGATGAAGCAGCGGTCGTCGTTCGGCGTGGCCAGGCCCAGGTGGTAGCGCATCGAGCCGGCGAACGGATCGCGGTGCGGGTTCAGCTTGCCGCCCGGCGGCAACTCGGCGAACATCGCCGCCTTGACCGAGGGAATGGACTGCAGCAGCGCATAGGTCTGCGGGCAGAGGCGCTCGGCCGAGGGGTGGCTGGCGTCGTACCACTTCAGGTAGAAGCGCTTCCAGCCATTCTTGAAGAAGGAATTGAAGCCGGCGTCGTCGTTCTTTTCGGCCGCCTTGATCTTCTTGAGGGCGAGCAGGTTTTCGGCTTCGGCGCGGATCACCTGCCAGTTCTCCTGCAGGCGGGCCAGTTCGGGGAATTCGCTCACGGGGATGAAGGGCTTGGCCGGCACCCGCGAGAACTTGTGCATGAAGATGTTAATCGGCGCCATGAACGACGAATGATCGAACAACTGGCGGCGAAACGGCAGGCGCACGCGCCCGCGAAAATGGATGTGCAGGATCGACAACAGATAGAAACCCACGACAACCCACTTCATTACGTCCTCCATCTCAGCCGATTCGACGGCTGGCTTGCTTGATCAAGGACGCAGGATACCATAACGGCCGTGCAGCGGTGGGGGCTGGGCCGACATCGACGGCAACGTGAAGCGCCGGATACACACTCCGGCGCGCGCCACCGGCCCGGTTGCCTCGGGCCGGCCGCCGGCTGCAGCTTAGTGCAGCACGGAGGTCATTGCATAGCCTTTTTCGGCGATCTGACCGCTGAGGTTATTGATGTCGAAATCCGGCAATTCGCTGGCATCGTCCTCGACTTCGACGGCCCTGGCCTCGATCTGCCAATCCGTATTGGTGGCCTCTTCAGGAATGTTCTTCGCTTCGGGTACAGCCAAATACGAGTATTTGCCGTCGCTTTCTGGTCTGCGGTAAATATCCAGGCGCATAGTCTTTTCCTCTAGTCAAAAACCCGCTTTCCGGATGAAAGCGGGCAGTTCCACAGTAGAAGATCCGGATGCTGTCGTCTGTTAATTAGACCACACTCAACCGAGCGCCCTCATCTGCCTGGAGAGTGACCCAGGACCCGGGCCGGCAGCATGACGATAGCGCGCAGCAACTCGAACACGGCCTCGACGCCGACGCCGAGCAGGCGGAAAGGCAGCAGCAGGAGCCAGACCAGCGGGTAGAGGACCAGGGCCAGCAGGGCGATCGGCCAGCACAGGAAGAGCAGCAGCAGCCACACCAGGAAACTCAGCATTGTTCGCTCCAATTCGTCAGAGGGCATGGCCACTCTATGCACGCTGGGGCGCGGGCTCAAACTGCTTGCGACGGATGGTGGAAAAGGCGGGGTGAGTGGTGGAAATAGGCGGGTGGGCGGGGGACGCTCAGGGCCTGTCGGCAAACCTAGGTGTCCGCCTACGTGGGAAGTCGTTCCCTGCACTGCTGCAAAGTCGGTCCCGGCAGCGCCGGTAAGTCGTTCCCAACAGTGCTGCATAGTCGGTCCCGGCAGTGCCGGGACCAACGATATTGGGCAAGGGGTAAGAGTCGAGCATTCAAACCGTCGTTCCCGCGCAGGCGGGAACCCAAGTTCGCCCCCTACCCGCAACTCAAGCGTAAGCCGCCACCCTCGCCTCCACTTCGCGATTCACCACCTGCGTCTGGATCGACGCCTGCAGCGAGGGAATCGACCCGCCTGCGCGATACTGGAAGGCCACCCGCAGCAGGTCGCCCGCCTGCACCTGCAGCGGCTGGGCCAGCGGCAGGGTCATGTAATGGTTCAGCCAGTCGATCGTGGTCGACTGCTCCTGCACCACCGCCAGCACGTTCTTGGTGATGAAGCGCATCGCATTGAGCGTGCCGCTCTTCTCGATCACCATCGAGCCTTCGTAGGCGATCTGGGTGTCGACCGGCTGCTGGAAGTCCATGATGCTGTACACCGCCGGCTGCCCCAGCTCGAGCGTGCCCGGATACACGACGCCGGTTTCCTGGAACTGGACGATCGGGGCGTAGAAGCCCTCGAAGTCGTATTCCTGCTGGATGGGCTGGGCCGCCATGATGACGGCTTCCGGCATGAACAGCGGCAGCGGGCCGCCGAAGCGCGCCAGATAGCGGCGCTTGAAGGATTCGATGACTTCGACCTGCTTTTCACGCAGCATGCCCACGTGGATCATCTCGCAGATCACCACATCCACCGGCTCCGGCGGCAGGTAATCGAAGGCGTCCGCATGGACCACCTCGACCTTGTGGCCGTTGGGATTGATCGCCAGGAACTTGCGCGCCTCGCGCACCATGTCCGGGTTGTACTCGACGCAGTAGACCTTGCTGGCCTGCTGGGCCGCGAAGAAAGACAGCACCCCGGTGCCACCGCCCAGTTCCAGCACCTTGGCGCCGGGGAAGACGGAGTAATGGATGGCGGATTTGAAGCTGTGCATCCGGTTCTGGTCCATCAGCATATTGTGATGGTAGTGGACCGGGATAAACTGCCCCAGGTAGCAGCTTTCGATTTCGCGTTCGTTCAGCATGATTGTCCTTGTCGTACGGAGGTGTACCGTAGCGCCATTATGGACAAGCAGGCATCGCGGGAAAACGCGGAGCTGCGGGGTGTTTACCGTCTAGTTCCGTGGTGAAACTTCAGGGCCTCAAGGCTTGAAGCCGGAAATGGCGCCCGCGAGCTCGCTGCGCCCTGCCCGCTCGGCGATCTGGGCGGCGGTCAAGCCTTCGCCATTCTTCAGGCCGGCCTTGGCGCCGCGCCGCAGCAGGAGCAGGGCCGTCGCCTCCTGCCCTTCGCGGGCAGCCATCATCAGCGGCGTATAGGCGCCGCTCGCGCGCGGCGAGGGTGTGTCCAGCCGGGCGCCGCGCTCGATCAGCAGTTGCGCGATCTCCGCGTCGCCGGCGGCGGCGGCGTAGTGCAGCGGCGTCCAGCCGGCGCGGTTGACGGCCGCGCCCTTGGCCAGCAGCGCCTGCACGGCTTGCTTGTTGCGCTTGAAGGCCGCCATCATCAGCGCCGTGTTGCCATTGGCCGCCTGGGCATTCAGGTCGGTGCCCGGGTGGGCCAGCAACACTTCCAATACCCGCATCGAGCCCTCGCGCGCAGCCAGCACCAGGGCCGGCTCGCCACCCACCGGATTGATCTCGTTGGCGTTCACCACCGCGCCCACCATCTGGGCCACCGTGCGCTGGTCGTCGACCTGCACCGCGCGGAAGAAGGCCGCCACCTGGGCCGGCGTCGGCGCTTCCACGCCCCGGGCCAGCGGCAGCACGCCGGCGAACAGCCCGGCAAGGACGAACACGCGGCGGGTCGTGGGCATGTCAGGGCCTCGCGGTCTGGAACAGGTTGAAGAAGTTTTCGCTGGTCTGGCTGGCCACGTCGCGCAGCGGGACGCCCTTCAGGGTCGCGATGAACTCGGCCACGTGGGCGACATAGCCCGGCTCGTTCATCTTGCCGCGGAAAGGCACCGGCGCCAGGTAGGGCGAATCGGTCTCGATCAGCATGCGCTCGAGCGGCACGGCCCTGGCGACCTCCTGCAGTTCGCGGGCGCTCTTGAAGGTGACGATGCCCGAGAACGAGATGTAGAAGCCCTGGGCCATCGCCGCCTCGGCCACTTCCAGCGATTCGGTGAAGCAGTGCATCACCCCGGCCACGCCGCCCGCATCGGTGCCCGCGCCCTCTTCCTTCATGATGCGGATGGTGTCGGCGCTGGCCGAGCGCGTGTGGATGATCAGCGGCTTGCGGGTCTCTCTCGAAGCGCGGATGTGGGTGCGGAAGCGTTCGCGCTGCCACTCCAGGTCGCCTTCGAGACGGTAATAGTCGAGGCCGGTCTCGCCGATGGCGACGATCTTCGGGTGATCGGCCAGTTCGACCAGTTGCTGCACGCTCGGTTCGGGCGTGTCTTCATAGTCGGGATGCACGCCGACCGAGGCGAGAATATGCGGATGCTGCTCGGCCAGGGCCAGCACCTGGGGGAAGTCGGGCAGGTCGACCGAGACGCAGAGCGCATGCGTGACCTTGTTCTCGGCCATCTTGGCCAGAATCTCGGGCATCCGGGCAGCCAACTCCGGGAAATTGATGTGGCAATGGGAATCGATAAACATCCCGCTATTGTAATCGAGCCCGCGCCCTCCCATCGCGCGGGGCGGTGGCCTGGCCCCTGTGCGCCAGATGGGTTCAAGCCAAGCCGGTCGGACACCGGCGAGGGTTGGCGATACGGGCAAACCGATAGCTGGAGGATTGGCGCCGCGCACAGCGCCCAAGGCTGGCGGTTTCGCGGCGGCTCGGGCCGAACTTGCTTGTCCCGCGCAGCCCCCTAGGCCGCGACGTGCCTGCACACGGCGCCCGCCGCCGCGACGCAGACCCGGTTACGGCCGAGTTGCTTGGCCTGGTACAAGGCGGTGTCGGCGCGCCTGAGCACTTCTTCCCAGCTCAGGTCGCCGGGTGCGAGCGCTGCCAGGCCGACGCTGACGGTCAGTCCCAGGCTCTCTCCACCGGTCTGGAGCGGGTTGGCCGCAATGCGCGCGCGCATGCGCTCGGCGAGTTCGCGCGCCCGCTCCAGTCCCATGTCGGTCAGCAGCACCGCGAATTCCTCGCCCCCGGTCCGGAAGCGCGCTTCGCAACCGGGGAGCTCGGCGGCCGCCATCGCCGCCACGTGGCGGATCGCCGCGTCGCCCGCCGCATGGCCGTGGCGATCGTTGACCGCCTTGAAGTGATCGATGTCGAAGGCAAGAAAGACCATCCCGGCCGGGCGGCTGAGGCAGCGCTGGTAGGCCCGGGTGGCGACTTCGTGCAAGGCCCTGCGGTTCAGCCAGCCTGTCAGCGCGTCGGTGATCGAGGCGCGGCGCAGCTCGCGCGACTGCTCGTGGCTGACGATCAGGGCGCAGCACATGGTCGCAACCGACAGGAAGACGAGCACGAAGAGCGAGCCGGAGGTCTGCAAGAACTGGCTGCCCATGAAGGTCAGGCGGTGGCCCTCGCTCAAAATCAGGTAGGCCGCGCGCATGCTGAGCTGGCACATGAACACCAGCTCCAGCACGGTGAGCGGCAGATAGGGGACGTAGGCCTCACGGCCCAGCTTGAGCCAGGGAGTCGCCGCCACGGCCAGGTTCACGCCCACGATCAGTGGCGTGAACAGGAACAGGCGGTGCACCACCGAACCATGGACGATGGGGAGGAAATGCACGGCGAGCACCGCCGTGGCTGCCCATCCGAGCAGCTTCCAGCACGGGTCCAGCCCGAGCTGGCGACGCAGCCCGGCGAGTATGCCGAAATGGCCGGCAAGGTAGAAGGCGTTGCCGAAACCCGGCAACAGGAAGTGGGTCACGCCGAACTTGGCGGCATAGGCGCCCAGCACGCTGCTCGCGAAAAAGAAGAAGCCGGCCAGCGCCCAGTCGAGCAACCACGGCTTGCGCGATCCCGCCAGGTAGAGCAGCGCCATGCTGCCCGCCATGATGGCGCCAGCCAAGGCCGAGGCCAGCACGAGTGTGAACGTGTCCATGGTCCGCGGGGCTTGCCGTTCCCCGCCTCAATACAATTGTCTGAGTATAAATCCGGCTTTCTCCCCGAATTCTCACGAATTATTGCATCGCCAACAAATGGCAAGCCGGCAGCCCACAACAGGCTCTACAATGTTGCGAACGCACAATCGGATGGACGGCAGATGGCGATACAGCAGTTCAACTATGGCTCGGACGAATCCGGGCTGGTCTGGGGTTTCCTGATGGGGCGCGACGAGCGCGCGCGGGCCGTTGGCGCGGGCGAGGCCAAGGCCTGGCTTACCGCCCCGGCGCCGAACCAGTTCCTGTGGCTGCACTTCAACCTGTCCAATGCCGCCAGCGAGCGCTGGATGCGCGCCCACGCCAAACTGTCCGACGAGTACTTTGCCACCCTGCACCAGGGCTCCAGTTCGACCCGCCTCGAGGTCGCGGACAATTGCCTGATCGCCGTGGTGAACGACGTCCTCCACAATTTCTCGCTCGACAACGCCGACATTTCGACCCTCTGGGTGCAAGTCACGCCCCAGCTCGTCATCAGCGCCCGGCGCAAGCCGCTCGAATCGATCGAGCGCCTGCGCCAGGACGTGCTGAACGGGGCTCCACTGCACACCCCGGTCGAGCTGCTGGTGCACCTCCTGCGCGACCAGGCCGACATCCTGGTCCACATCGTGCGCGACGCCGTCAGCCGGGTCGACCGCATCGAGGACCGCCTCCTGACCGGGCGGCTGACGCGCAAGCGCGAGGAGCTGGGCAATCTGCGCCGGGTGCTGGTGCGGCTGCGCCGCCTGCTGGCGCCGGAGCCGGCCGCCGTGTTCCGCCTGCTGCAACGCCCGCCGCTCTGGATCAGGGCGGAAGACCGCGAGGAATTACGCCAGGCGACGGAGGAATTCGCGGTGGTGCTGAGCGACCTCACTTCGCTGCAGGAGCGCATCAAGCTGCTGCAGGAAGAGATCGCGGCCCGGGTGAACGAGGACAACAACCGCAGCCTCTTCCTGCTGACCATCGTCACCGTGATGGCGCTGCCGATCAACATCGTGGCCGGCCTGATGGGCATGAACGTGGGCGGCGTGCCGCTGGGCCAGCACCCGCACGGCTTCTGGATCGTGCTGGGCCTGATCGGCGCCTTCAGCCTGCTGGTCGCGGTAGTCCTGCTGAGGCTGCAGCGCCAGCGCTGAGGCCGGCCCTGGGGGCGGACCGGCGCCTCAGGCGACCCGCTTGCCGAGGATGATCAGGTCGCGCTCGATGCCGTCCAGGTTCGCCACGCGCGGGAAATGCGCCCAGGTGTCGAAACCGTATTTGCGGAACAAGGCCAGGCTGGGCGCGTTGTGCCCGAAGATGAAGCCCAGCAGGGTATGCACCCTGACCTGGGGCGCGAAGGCCATGGCCAGTTCCAGGCAGTAGCGACCGATTCCCTTGCCGCGCGCCTGCTCGGCGATGTAGATCGACACCTCGGCCGTGCCGGAATACGCCGGCCGCCCGTAGAAATTCGAGTAGGACAGCCAGCCCAGCACCTCGGGCTGCTCGCGTTTGTCCTCGGCGTCGTGGATCACCCACAGCGGACGCCGGTCCGGCGTATGGTCGGCAAACCATTGCTCGCGAGATTGCACGGTGATCGGCTCGGTGTCGGCCGTGACTTCGCGCGAGGCGATGGTGGAGTTGTAGATGTCGACGATGACCGGCAGGTCGTCGCGTCGTGCCAGGCGGTGGACGTAGGACGGCATACAGCGTATTGACGTGAAGGTTGAGGAAGGCTTACAGGGTATGGGTCGCGCGCGAGGAACGCAGCGCCGCGCCGAGGATCTCTTCGATGCGCAGCTTGGCGCGCTGCCCGGCCTCGTCGGCCGGGAAGTGCACGCCGATGCCCTGCGCCTTGTTGTTGTTCGCGCCCGCCGGGGTGATCCAGGCCACTTTGCCGGCGATCGGGTATTTGTTCGGGTCGTCCATCAGCGACAGGATCAGGTAGATCTCGTCGCCGATCTTGTAGGGCTTGTTGGTCGGCACGAACATGCCGCCATTCTTCAGGAAAGGCATGTAGGCGGCGTACAGGGCCGCCTTCTCCTTGATGGCCAGCGACAGCACGGACGGCCGCGGTGCTTGCGGTGCGTTCGGGTCAATCGAGTTGGCGCTCATCCATTTCCTTTCAGGTGCAGCACGAAGTGTACTCAAGCAACATGTCTTCGACAAACAATTTTGCCGAGAGCGGGTGCTCGGCCACCGCGCGGCGCTCGCCCGTGGCCTTGATCGCCCGCATCAGGCTGGCAGTGTGCACCTTGCCGGCCAGGGCCGCAAGTTCGCGCTGGTAGCGCGGGTAATAACGGATCTTGCCGGACAGTTTGAGCGAGAAGGCGTCGTACAGCCAGCGCTGCAGCCAGGCCACCAGGGCCGGCAGCTCGCTCTTGGACAGGCGCTCGGCCGTGCGCAGCGCGCCCTCGACCGAGGGCTGGGCCAGGAAATGCAGCAGGACTTCGAGCTCCTCGCGGCTGCCGCCCTCGGCCTCGGCCAGGGCGGCCAGCGGCGCCCCGCCCTGCTCGCGCAGCCAGCTGTCGGCGTCCTGCACGCCCTGTTCCTTGAGCCAGGCCAGGGCCTCCTCGTGGGACGGCAGGGGCAGCGCGAACTTGCGGCAGCGCGACAGGATCGTCGGCAGCATGCGGTCCAGGCTGTTCGACGCCAGCAGGAAGACGGTGCCCGGCGGCGGCTCTTCCAAAGTCTTGAGCAGGGCGTTGGACGCCGGCATGTTGAGCGTCTCGGCCGGATAGAGCACCACCACCCGCAGCCCCTGGCGATGGGTGGAAATGTTCATGAAGTCGGCCAGGGAACGGATCTGCTCGATCTTGATCTCCCTGGACGGCGCCTTGCTCGCCTTCTTCTTCTCGCCCTCGCCTTCCTCGCCCTCGGCGGGCGGCTCGTCCTCCATGGATTCCGGACGCACCCGGCGGTAGTCGGGATGGTTGTGCTGCACGAACCAGCCGCAGGAGGCGCACTCGCCGCAGGCCTGGCCATCCGGCTTCGCGTTCTCGCACAGGAGGGCCTGGGCGAAGGTTTCCAGGAAGTCGGCCTTGCCGGTGCCGGCCGGGCCGTGGAACAGGATGGCGTGCGGCAGACGCTCGCGCATCTGCTGCAACTGGGCCCACGCGGCTTTCTGCCACGGATACATCGTCACAACAATTTCTCCAAAACTTCGGTGAGCTCGGCGCGGATCGCTTCGATGCTGCGGGTCGAATCGATCACCACGATGCGCTGCGGGAACTGGGCGGCGCGGCGCAGGTATTCGCTGCGGCATTTCTCGAAGAAGTCGGCCTGCTCGCGCTCGAACTTGTCGAGGGTGCGGGTGGCGTCCAGGCGCTCGCGCGCAACCGCCAGCGGCACGTCGAACAGCAGGGTCAGGTCGGGTTGCAGCGCCGGGTGCACCCAGCGTTCCAGCGTTTCCAGCTTCTCGCGCGCCAGGCCGCGTCCGCCGCTCTGGTAGGCGAAGCTGGCGTCGGTGAAGCGGTCCGACAGCACCCAGCGGCCCGCTGCCAGGTTCGGTTCGATGAGCTGGGCGATGTGTTCGCGTCGGCTGGCGAACATCAGCAAGGCCTCGGTCTCCAGGTGCATCTTCTCGTGCAGCACCAGGTCGCGCAGCTTCTCGCCGAGCGGCGTGCCGCCCGGCTCGCGCGAGGCGGTCACCAGCTTGCCGCGCCGGCTCAGGAAGTCCTCGACGAAGCCGATGTGGGTCGATTTGCCCGCCCCGTCGATGCCCTCGAAGGTGATGAACTTACCGCGGGGGCGACTGCTGTCGGTCATTGCTTGATCTTTCGCTGGTACAGGTTCACGGCGCGGTTGTGGTCGTTCAGGTTGTCCGAGAACTGGCTGGTGCCGTCGCCGCGCGAGACGAAATACAGGGCCGGCGTCTTTTCCGGCGCCATCGCGGCCTTGAGCGACTGGATGCCCGGCAAGGCGATCGGGGTCGGCGGCAGGCCGCCGCGGGTGTAGGTATTGTAGGGGGTGTCGGTTTCCAGGTCCTTCTTGCGGATCTGGCCGTCGAAGCGCTCGCCCATGCCGTAGATGACGGTCGGGTCGGTCTGCAGCAGCATGCCGGTGCGCAGGCGGTTGACGAACACGCCGGCGATCATCCCGCGTTCGCTCTTCTGGCCGGTCTCCTTTTCCACGATCGAGGCCATGATCAAGGCCTCGTAGGGGTTCTTGTACGGCAGGCTGGGGTCGCGCTTTTCCCAGGCGCTCTCGAGATGGCTGAGCATGGCCTGGTGGGCCTTCCTGTAGATATCGAGTTCCGAGGAGCCCTTGGCGAACAGATAGGTATCCGGGAAGAACAGCCCTTCCGGATCTTTATAGTCGCTTGAGATCTTGGCCATCAGCTCCTGGTCGGAGAGCTTGACGGTATCGTGCTTGAGGCGCTGGTGGGCGGCCAGGGCCTGGCGCATCTGGCGGAAGGTCCAGCCCTCGATGATGGTGATCGATTCCTGGGCGAATTCTCCGCGCACCAGCTGGGTGAGCAGCTGGCGCGGCGAGGTGTTCGGCTTGAGCTCGTAGCTGCCGGCCTTGATCTTCGCGGCCTGGCCGGTCACGCGCGCCAGCAGCGCGAACAGGTAGCGGTTGAGCGGAATGCCCGCGCTGGCGATCTGCTGCGCGGCGGCACCGGCGCCGCTGCCCGGGTTGACGGTGAATTCGATCGGCTGCGCGGCCGTGGTCAGGGGCTGCTTGGCCCACCACGAGAAGCTGCCCACCGCGACGATGGAAACGACGACGCCGGCGACGACGAGTTTTTTTATCAGTGCCATGTGTTTTTGTTGGGTTTGACCGGGAATTGCGCCGTGTCCGGCGCGTTTTCCACGACAACTTTATAATGAGCCCGTAATGATAAAGCCTAATTGCAAAATTAATCGGTATTTATGAGTAACTGGACTGATCAATTAAACGCCCTCGGCGCCCGCTTCCCTGCCGACCAGCCGCACGAGGTCGAGGACTTCGGGCATCCGCTCACCGCCGCCGACCTGGCCGGCGGTTTCGTGGCCCCCGTCACCGACCTGGGCCTGATCGCCGTCAGCGGCGAGGACGCGGCCAGTTTCCTGCACAACCAGCTCACCAACGACGTCGAACACCTGGGCCAGGACGAAGCCCGCCTGGCCGGCTACTGCACGCCCAAGGGGCGCCTGCAGGCCAGCTTCCTGATCTGGCGCGATCCGGACGCCATCTACCTGCAACTCCCGCGCGCCATCCAGCCTCCGCTGCAAAAACGCCTGAGCATGTTCGTGCTGCGCTCCAAGGCCAAGCTGCGCGACGCCAGCGCCGAATCGCCCTTCGAGGCGGTGATCGGCATCGGCGGCGCCAGGGGCGAAGCCGCGCTGCGCCGCCACGTCGACACGCTGCCGGGCGCGCCCATGGGCAAGACCAGTGGCGACTTCGGCACCGTGATCCGCCTGCACGACGGGTTCGAGGCGCCGCGCTACCTGTGGTTCACCACTGCGCAAGCCGGCGCCGCCGCCCTCGACACGCTCAAGACCGATCTCGCCCTGGGCGGCAACCAGGCCTGGCGCCTGGCCGCGATCCATGCGGGCGAGCCCCAGGTCACGGCGGCCACCCAGGAGCAGTTCGTGCCCCAGATGGTCAACCTCGAACTCCTGGGCGGCATCAATTTCAAGAAGGGCTGCTACCCCGGCCAGGAGATCGTCGCACGCACGAAGTATCTTGGCAAGATCAAGCGCCGCACCGCCTTGGCCAGCATCCAGGACGGCGCCGCTCGGGCCGGCGACGAGGTGTTCTCCGCCCTCGATCCCGACCAGCCTTGCGGCATGGTGGTCAACGCCGCGCCGGATGGCCAGGGCGGGACCGACGTCCTGGTCGAGATCAAGCTGGCCGCGCTGGACGGAGAGGTCCGCCTGGGCTCGGCCGGCGGTCCCCCGCTGCGCTTCCAGCCCCTGCCCTACAGCCTAGATGCGGTCGACGACTAGCGATGATCGACCTGTACGTCTACTACAAGGTGCGTGACGAAGACGCGGCGCGGCTCGCGCCGCTGGTGCGAAGCATGCAGCAAGGCCTGGCCGCCGATGGCGGCGCCACCTTTCAGCTCAAGCGCCGGCCCGAGGCCAAGGACGGCCTGCAGACCTGGATGGAAGTCTATCCCGGCGTGGACGCGCCGTTCGCCGCCGCCCTCGAGCGCGCCTGCGAGGCGGCCGGCCTGCACGGCCTGATCGCCGGCCCGCGCCGCGCCGAAGTATTTACGGAACTCGCCCCATGTGCCTGATCGTCTTCGCATGGCAGGTCGTGCCCGGCGTGCCCGTCATCGCCGCCGCCAACCGCGACGAATTCTACGACCGCCCGGCCTCGCCGGCCGCCCCCTGGCCCGAGCACCCGCACGTCATCGCCGGCCGCGATCTGCAGGGCGGCGGCAGCTGGATGGGGGTGTCGCTCCAGGGCGCCAAGGGGCCGCGCTTCGCGGCCATCACCAACATCCGCGCGCCGGGCGAACGCCGTCCGGACGCGCCCTCGCGCGGCGCCCTCGTGGCGGGCTTCCTCAAGCAGGACATCAGCGCCGCCGACTACGTGGCGCGGCTGGCGTCGGCCGAGGACCTCTACAACGGCTACAACCTGGTGCTGGGCGACGCCGACGCCCTCTACTGGTACTCGAACCGGGGCCACGACGACCCGCGCAACGGCCAGCCCCTGGAGCCGGGCCGCATCTACGGGCTGGCCAACGGCCTGCTCGACGCGCCCTGGCCCAAGGTGCTGCGCACCAAGGCCCAGTTCGCGAGCCTGCTGTGCCAGGGAGCGCCGGAGGATGCCTATTTCGAGATGCTGGCCGACACCACGCGCGCGCCCGATGTGCGCCTGCCCGAGACCGGGGTCCCGATCGAGGTGGAGCGGATGCTGTCGCCGGTGTGCATCGAGTCGCCGGGCTACGGCACCCGCACCTCCACCGTGGTCAAGCTCTACCGCGACGGCGCGCCCGAACTGCGCGAACGGATCGTGCAGCCCGGGGCCCCGGTCGCCGCCTGATGCGCACGCGGCCGGGCGCCGCGCCGGCCCTGAACAGGAGCGCTTGATCATGCTCAAGACACTCGGCATCCTGGCCGGCGGCGCGCTGCTGCTCTACGCGCTGGCCTGCCTCGCGCTCTTCCTGCTCCAGCGTTCGCTGATCTATTTCCCGCCCCGGGCCGCGGCACTCGATGCGCCCGCGAGCACCATCCTCCATGTGCCGGGCGCCGCGCTGAAGGTGTCGGAGCGTCCCGCCCCCGGCCGCCCGGCCCTGATCTACCTGGGCGGCAATGCCGAAGACGTCAGCACCAGCCTGCCCGAGCTGGACGCCGCCTTCCCCGGCCATGCCCTCTACCTGCTGCATTACCGTGGTTTTCCCGGCAGCACGGGCGAGCCGAGCGAAGCGGCGCTGGTGGCGGACGCGCTCGCCCTGTTCGACCGCGTCGCCGCCGGCCATCCGGAAGTCCTGGTGCTCGGCCGCAGCCTCGGCAGCGGCGTGGCGGTGCAGGTGGCCGCGCGGCGCCCGGTCGCCCGGCTGATCCTGGTCACGCCTTTCGACAGCCTGGCCGCGCTGGCCGCCAAGCAATTCCCCTGGGTGCCGACCGGCTGGCTGCTGCGCGACCGCTACGATTCCGGCGCCCATGCTGCGCGCGTGAAGGCCCCGACCCTGATCATCGCCGCCGCCGAGGACGAGATCGTTCCCCTCGCCAGCAGCAGGCTACTGCTGTCGCGCTTCCCGGCGGGCGTCGCCAGCATGGAGATCGTGGCGGACGCCGGGCACAACACGATTTCCGGCAGCCCGCGCTACCAGCGACTGCTCAGCGCCGCCCCTTCACCCCGGCCTTGAGCAGCTCGCGGATCTGGGGCGTGGCCGCATACGGATCGGCCGGCTGTTGCGCGTGCACGATGGCCTCGCAGCGTTGCGCCACCGCGCCCAGCGCCTGCGGGTGCGAGTACAGGTAGAAGCGCTTCTCGCGGATGCCGTCGAAGGTCAAGCTCGCGACGTCGGCCGCCGACACCTTGCCCGAGCCCACCGCCTTCTCGGTCAGCGCCTGGGCCGCCATTTGGCTGGCGGTCACGCTTTCCTCGCTCTGCAGATCATCCGGCCGGTGGCGGTGCGAGTGGGCGATCCCGGTCGGGACGAAGTAAGGGCAGAGCACCGAGGCGCCGATCGGCGCCTCCACCAGCTGCAGGTCGTGGTACAGGGTTTCGCTCAAGGCCACCACCGCGTGCTTGGAGACGTTGTAGACCCCCATCGCCGGAGCGGTGAGCAGGCCGGCCATCGAGGCGGTGTTCACAATATGGCCCTCGTAGGCCGGATCGGCCGCCGCGCACTCCAGCATCACGCGGGTGAACACCCTGACCCCGTGGATCACGCCCCACAGGTTCACGCCCAGCACCCACTCCCAGTCCTGCTCCGAGTTCTCCCAGATCAGGCCGCCCGAGCCGACCCCGGCATTGTTGAACACCAGGTGCACCGCGCCGAAGCGGGCGACCGCCGAATCGGCCAGTTCCTGCACGTGCGCGCCCTTGCTGACATCGACCACCATCGCCAGCACCTCGGCGCCCTGGTGCTGCAATTCCTCGCTGGCGCGCTCCAGCGCCTTGGCCTGCACGTCGGCCAGCACCAGCCGCATGCCCAGGCCGGCCGCCACATTGGCGAACTCGCGCCCCAGGCCGCTGGCGGCGCCGGTGATGACGGCCACCCTGCCGCGAAATTCCTTCATCGCTCTCTCCCCCTGTTCTGGTGCCGGTCAGACCGCCGAGACGCCGCCGTCGACGGCCAGGATCTGCCCGGTGATATGCTTGCCCGCGTCGGAGGCGAACAGCACCACCGCGCCCTTCAGGTCTTCGTCGTCGCCCAGGCGATTGAGCGGCGCGTCCTTGGCCAGGTTCTCCTCGCCGAAGGCCGCCAGCACGCCCTTGGTCATCTTGGACGGGAAGAAGCCCGGCGCGATCGAATTGACCGTGATGCCGTAGCGTCCCCACTCGCCGGCCAGGGTACGGGTGAAATTTACCACCGCCGCCTTGGACGTGTTGTACGCGAGGGTCTGCATCAGTCCGGGCGGGTTGCCGGCCAGGCCGGCGATCGACGAGATGTTGACGATACGCCCGTAGCCGCGCGGGATCATCGACAGCTTGCCCACCCGCTGCGACACCAGGAAGATCGCGCGCACGTTCAGGTTCATCACCTTGTCCCAGGCCTCCACCGGATAGTCCTCGGCCGGCGCGCCCCAGCTGGCGCCGGCATTGTTGACCAGGATGTCGACGTGGCCGAGCTGGCGCAGCGCCTCGTCCACGAAAGCGTGGGCCTGGGCCTCGTCCGACAGGTCGGCGGCGATGCTGGAAGCTTCCACGCCGCGTTCCTTCAGGAAGGCGACCGCCTGGTCCAGCTCATCCTGCTTGCGCGAGGAGACCAGGACGCGCGCGCCCTGCTCCCCCAGCGCCAGCGCCATCTGCAGGCCCAGCCCGCGCGAGCCGCCGGTGACGATGGCCGTCTTGTCCTTCAGTGAAAACAATTCCTGGGTAGTGCGCATGCGGTCTCCTTGCTTGTCGTTGTAGGGGTCGGTCAGACTTCGTAGTCCATGCACTGGCGCGCTTCGCGGATCGCGCCGATGAAGGGCACCAGCGCCTGGTGGGTGGGATGTTTCGCATAAGCCTCGAGCGCGGCCCTGTCCTCGAATTCCGAGTACAACACCACGTCGTAGGTGGCCTCCAGGCCCGGCTGGGCGATCACGACTTCGAAGGTATGGATGCCGGGGACGATGGCGGCGCACTCGTCCAGCCGGCGCTTCATCTCGCGCGCGTTGGCGGCGCGGTCGCGGCCCTCGGCATGCTCCTTGAGCTTCCACATCACGATATGCTTGAGCATGAATACTCCTGGGTTAAGATCGAACTGCAGGTTCAAAGGACTTCGAACAGGCCGGCCGCGCCCTGGCCGCCGCCCACGCACATGGTCGCGACCACGTACTTAACGCCGCGCCGCTTGCCCTCGATCAGGGCATGGCCCACCAGGCGGGCGCCGGACACCCCGTAAGGGTGGCCGACGGCGATCGCGCCGCCGTTCACGTTGAGGCGGTCCATCGGAATACCGAGCCGGTCGGCGCAATACAGCACCTGCACCGCGAAGGCCTCGTTCAGCTCCCACAGGCCGATGTCCTCGACCGTGAGGCCGGCCTTCTGCAGCAGCTTGGGCACCGCGAACACCGGCCCCACGCCCATCTCGTCCGGCTCGCAGCCGGCCACCGCGAAACCGCGGAAGACGCCGAGCGGCGCCAGGCCCTTGGCCTCGGCGGCGCGGCTGCTCATCACGATGGTGGCGGCGGCGCCGTCCGAGAACTGGCTGGCGTTGCCGGCGTTGATCACGCCGCCCGGCAGCGCGGGACGGATCTTCGAGACCCCTTCGATGGTGGTGTCGGCGCGGATCCCTTCGTCGGCCGCGACGGTCACCTCGCGGGTCAGCAGCATGCCGGACGCCTTGTCCGCCACGCCCATCACGGTCGTCATCGGCACGATCTCGGCCTCGAACAGGCCGGCCGCCTGGGCCGCGGCGGCGCGCTGTTGGCTGCGCACGCCGTATTCGTCCTGGCGCTCGCGGCTGATCCCGTAGCGGCGCGCGACCGTCTCGGCGGTCTGCAGCATGGGCCAGTAGATCTCGGGCTTGTTCTTCTTGAGCCACAGCTCGTAGAGCATGTGGCGGTTCATTTCCTGCTGCACGCAGGAGATCGATTCGACCCCGCCGGCGGCGTAGATCTCGCCTTCGCCGCTCAGGATGCGCTGGGCGGCCAGGGCGATGGTCTGCAGGCCAGAGGAACAGAAGCGGTTGACGGTCATGCCGGGCACGCTCACCGGGCAGCCGGCGCGCAGCGCGATCTGGCGCGCGATGTTGACGCCGGTGGCGCCCTCCGGGTTGGCGCAGCCCATCATCACGTCCTCGATCTCGCCGGGCGCGATGCCGGCCCGCTCGATGGCGGCCGCCAGCACGTGGGCGCCGAGGGTGGCGCCGTGGGTCATGTTGAAGGCGCCCTTCCAGGACTTGGCTAGGCCGGTGCGGGCGGTCGATACGATCACGGCGTCTACCATGCGTGTCTCCTGTCGTTGGTATGTTGATCAGATGAGAATAGCACATTAAGCACGGTCGTTCGCAATGAAACGGGATGGTCATCTGTAGGAGGGGATAGGACCAGGCTGCCGAATGAAAGAGGCATCGTCCGACAAGACGCTGCGGCGCAGCATTCTTGCGTGTAAGTTTCGCGTAAGCTTGGTGAAAGAATCGTGTAAGGTTTGCGGCACACACTCAGTAACAGCTGATAGGTAATTAGCAATGCAAGTCAGCTTTCCGGACACACAATTACTAAACGGAGACACACATGGCAATCACACCCGGCATGACCGCCGGTGGAAAGGCACCCTCCTCCACCGCCGGGCTGACCAAGGAAGAACGCAAGGTCATCGTCGCTTCTTCCCTCGGTACCGTTTTTGAATGGTACGACTTCTACCTCTACGGCTCGCTCGCCAGCATCATCGCCAAGCAGTTCTTCATCGGCGACCCCACCACCACCTTCATCTTCGCCCTCCTCGCCTTCGCCGCCGGCTTCATCGTCCGCCCCTTCGGCGCACTGGTGTTCGGCCGCCTGGGCGACATGATCGGCCGGAAGTACACCTTCCTGGTGACCATCCTGCTCATGGGCGCATCGACCTTCATCGTCGGCCTGCTGCCTAGCCACTCGCAGATCGGCATCGCAGCCCCGATCATCCTGGTGACCCTGCGCATTCTTCAGGGCCTGGCGCTGGGCGGCGAGTACGGCGGCGCGGCGACCTATGTCGCCGAGCACGCCCCGCACGGCAAGCGCGGCCTGTTCACCTCCTTCATCCAGACCACCGCCACCATCGGCCTGTTCATGTCGCTGCTGGTGATCCTGGGCACCCGCACCGCGATGGGCGAGGAAGAATTCCAGGCCTGGGGCTGGCGCATTCCTTTCCTGCTGTCCATCGTCCTGCTGGGCATCTCGGTCTGGATCCGCCTGTCGATGAACGAGTCGCCGGCTTTTGCCAAGATGAAGGCCGAGGGCAAGACCTCGAAGGCGCCGCTGTCGGAAGCCTTCCTGAACTGGAAGAACGGCAAGATCGCCCTGCTGGCCCTGGTCGGCCTGACCATGGGCCAGGCGGTGGTGTGGTACACCGGCCAGTTCTACGCCCTGTTCTTCCTGACCAAGACGCTCAAGATCGACGAGCCGACCGCGAACATCCTGATCGCGATCTCGCTGGCCCTGGCCACGCCCTTCTTCATCTTCTTCGGCTCGCTGTCCGACCGCATCGGCCGCAAGAAGATCATCCTGGGCGGCTGCCTGATCGCGGCGGTGACCTACTTCCCGATCTTCAAGGCCATCACCCACTACGGCAACCCGGCCCTGGAAAACGCGATCAACACCTCGCCGGTGGTGGTCGTGGCCGACCCGGCCACCTGCAGCTTCCAGGTTGACGCGACCGGCACCAAGAAATTCCCCTCGTCCTGCGACATCGCCACCCGCATGCTGACCGCGGCCTCGGTGAGCTATACCCGCCAGGACGCGCCGGCCGGCACCGTCGCCTCGGTCAAGGTGGGCGAGACCACCTTCCAGTCCTTCAACGCCGTCATGACCCCCGACAACCTGAACTTCGACGACGCCTCCAAGGCCCGCGAAGCCGCGCTGAAGAAGGACGTGACCGCCGCGCTGAAGGCCGCCGGCTATCCGGAGAAGGCCGACCCGGCCGCGGTGAACAAGCCGATGCTGGTGCTGCTGCTGTTCATCCTGGTGATCTACGTGACCATGGTCTACGGCCCGATCGCGGCCATGCTGGTGGAGATGTTCCCGACCCGCATCCGCTACACCTCGATGTCCCTGCCCTACCACATCGGTAACGGCTGGTTCGGCGGCCTGCTGCCGACCACCACCTTCGCGCTGGTGGCCTTCAAGGGCGACATCTACTACGGCCTGTGGTACCCGATCGTGATCGCCCTGATCACCGTGGTCATCGGCGGCCTGTTCATCCGCGAGACCAAGGACAACGACATCTACGCGCATGACTGAACGCCTCACGCAAGCATGAAAAAAATGCCGCTGGAAACAGCGGCATTTTTTTTGCTTCGGAACGGCGCGGCGTCTAGCCGTTGAACCCCTTGCCCTCGGCCGCCAGCTTCACTATCAAGTCCGCCGGCTTCCATGCCTCCCCGTGCCGGCCGCGCCCATACTTTTCCATCGCGATCAGGACGTTCGGCAACCCGACGGTGTCGGCATAGAACATCGGCCCGCCGCGATGCAGCGGGAAGCCGTAGCCGGTCAGGTAGACCATGTCGATGTCCGAGGCGCGCAGCGCGATGCCTTCCTCGAGGATCTTGGCGCCTTCGTTCACCAGCGCGAACACCAGGCGTTCGACGATCTCCTGGTCCGGAATCTGGCGCCGCTCCAGGCCCAGGTCCGCCGAGTGCTGGACGATCATCGCGTTCACGGCTTCCGAGGGATAGGCCTTGCGGTCGCCCGGCTTGTAGTCGTACCAGCCGGCGCCGGTCTTCTGGCCGAAGCGTCCCTGTTCGCACAGCAGGTCGGCGGTCTTTGAATAGGCGATCTCGGGCTGCTCCACCGCGCGCCGCTTGCGGATGTACCAGCCGATGTCGTTGCCGGCCAGGTCGCTCATGCGGAACGGCCCCATGGCGAAGCCGAAGCCTTCGATCGCCGCATCGACCTGTTCCGGCAGCGCGCCTTCGTCGAGCAGGAAGAAGGCCTGGCGCAGGTATTGTTCCAGCATGCGGTTGCCGATGAAGCCGTCGCACACGCCGGACACCACCCCGGTCTTCTTGATCTTCTTCGATAGCGCCATGGCGGTGGCTAGCACGTCCTTGGCGGTCTGCTTCCCGCGCACGATCTCCAGCAGCTTCATCACGTTGGCCGGGCTGAAGAAATGCAGGCCGATCACGTCCTGGGGGCGGCTGGTGAAGGCGGCGATCTTGTCCAGGTCCAGGGTCGAGGTGTTCGAGGCCAGGATCGCGCCCGGCTTCATCACCTTGTCCAGTTCGCGGAACACGGCCTCCTTCACCTTCAGGTCCTCGAACACCGCTTCGATCACGATGTCGGCCTGGGCGATGTCCGCATACGACAGGGTGGTGCGGATCAGGGCCATGCGCTGCTCCAGCTTGTCGGCTGTCAGCTTGCCCTTCTTGACGCTGCTCTCGTAGTTCTTGCGGATCGTGGCCAGGCCCTTGTCGAGCGCCTCCTGCCGGGTCTCGAGGATGGTGACCGGGATGCCGGCGTTGGCGAAGTTCATGGCGATGCCGCCGCCCATGGTGCCCGCGCCGATCACGGCCGCGCTGCCGATGGCGCGCACCGGCGTGTCGGCCGGCACGTCAGGCAGCTTGCCGGCGGCGCGCTCGGCGAAGAAGGCATGGCGCAGAGCCTTCGATTCCGGGGTCTGGGTCAGGTGCAGGAAGCGCTCGCGCTCGAACTTCAGGCCGGCTTCGAAATCCTTGCTGGTGACGGCCGCCGCCACCGCCTCGATGCATTCGAGCGGCGCCGGGAAGGGACCGGCCATGGCCTTGACCGTATTGCGC
Organism: Massilia sp. KIM; assembly: GCF_002007115.1. Taxonomy (NCBI): domain Bacteria; kingdom Pseudomonadati; phylum Pseudomonadota; class Betaproteobacteria; order Burkholderiales; family Oxalobacteraceae; genus Massilia; species Massilia sp. KIM. Next base: position 1,530,125 of record NZ_MVAD01000001.1, read on the forward strand.
GAGAACTGGAGGAAGGCTTCGTGGTTCGGATAGTCGACCGTGCGATCGCGCACCTTGGGCAGCGGGCGCACCGCCGCCACCTTGCGCGCGAAGGCGAGCGCCGAATCGAGCAGGTCGGCGCCGGCCGGGAAGACCTCGTCGAACAGGGCGGTGCCGGCCAGCTTCTCGGACTGCACCGGGGTGCCGGACACGATCATGTTGAGCGCCATTTCCAGGCCCAGCACGCGCGGCAGGCGCTGGGTGCCGCCGGCGCCCGGCAGCAGGCCAAGCTTAACTTCCGGCAGGGCGATCTGGGCGCCCGGCAGCGCCACGCGGTAGTTGCAGCCCAGGGCCAGTTCGAGGCCGCCGCCCATGCAGACGCTGTGGATCGCGGCAACCACCGGCTTGGACGCGTTCTCGACCACGCGGATCAGGGAATGCAGGGTCGGCTCGGTGAGCGCCTTGGGCGAATTGAACTCGCGGATGTCCGCCCCGCCCGAGAACGCCTTGCCGGCGCCGGTGATCACGATCGCCTCGACGGCGTCGTCGGCCTCGGCCCGGCGCACGCCCTCGACGGCGGCGCTGCGGGTCTCGAGGCCAAGGCCGTTCACCGGCGGATTGTTCAGGGTGATGACGGCAACATTGCCATGAACCTGGTAGTCGGCGCTCATGTCTCTTCCTTCTCCTTGTTGGTTGAACTGACTAGCCCGTCAACTATACCCGAAATAATCGAACGCTCGTATTATTCGCGGCGGCCCGCCACCGCTGCCGAGGGCCGGGTGCGGCGGTATGCTCTGGGCATTGCAAAAATTGCCATACCTGCCACAATCAGGATATAACAACATGGGGAGACGGCAATGCGCGGCAAACTCACTTTGGGTCTGGCCACCGTGATCGCGGTGGCGCTGATGTGGCAGCACCTCCACGGCGGCGTCCCCGCCCACCACCTGCTGGCGCGCGAGGACCTGCCTTCGCTCTCGAACTGGTGGGGCGTGCTGCTGCTGCCGGCGCTGGCCTGGTTCACCCTGGGCCGCGTGGAGGTGCTGCGCGCCGAGGGCCGCGAACGCACAGTGGTGCGTGACGGCGCCGTGGCCGCCCTGCTCGGCCTGGCGCTCGCGGTGTTCTTCAGCCTCGGACGGGTGGACGTCTGCCAGCTCATCATGCAGGGCGTGCTGCTGCTCGCGTTGTTCTTCCCGATCTACCGCGCGGCCTGCATGCTGGGCTTCGCGCTCGGCATGACCTACGCCTTCGGCCCGGTGCTGCCGGTGCTCGTGGTCTGCGTGCTGGCGGCCATCGGCTTCCTGCTGCACCAGGCGGTGCGCCTGGTCGCCTCCACCCTGCGCGGCCTGTTCCGCCATCGCTGAGGCGGTTCAAGCCTTTCCGCGCTTCCTGCGCGCCGGAAGCGGGAAGACGTCGGCCACGATGGTGCTGTCGCCGATCTGGCGGCTGGGCGCGGCCGAGTCGTAGACCACCATCAGCGCCTCTTCCTTGCCGTCGCCGCTCTGGAACAGGGTCATGCCCTCGGGGTGGTCGACGCCGACGCCGTAGGGCAGGCTCAGGACCCGCTCCAGCTGGTCCGCGTGCATGACCGGCTCGCTCCCGGGCTGGGCCCCGCCGACCCAGCGGTAGACGTGGACCGGGCCGTCCAGGTCCATGGTGGGGCCGGCCAGGATCAGGAGGTCCTTGCCCTGGGCGCACAGGTCGCGGATGCCCAGGCCGCCCAGGTCGAGGAAGTGCTTGCGCAGCAGCGCGCCCTCGGCGTCGACCGGCGCCAGTTTTAGCCGGCCCGGCTGCTCGTCGTCCACCAGCGCCACTTCGAGGATCGCGGCCCATCCGCGCAGCACCGGGCCGCGCAAGCCCAGCAGCAGGTGCTTGCCGGCCACCGCGATGCCCTCGATGTCGAAGCCGTTGTCCTTGCCGGGGATGTGCAGGAAGGGGCCGAAGTGCTCGTCGTCCTTGAGCAGCGCGGTCAGCTCGTTGCCGTGCTCGTCCCCGCGCAGCATGGCGGCGCTGCGGCGCTTGCCCTCCTGGCCGGTCTCCTTCACCAGGGTGTAGGCGCCCGCCTCCTCGACGATGGGAATGCGCGCCAGCAGGTAGCGGTTGCCGTCCGCGCCCACCGAGCACAGGCGCTTGTGCGCCTTCTTCGCGCCATCGTCCGGCCTGGGCTGCTTGCGGCGCAGGCTGTGCGAGCCGGTCAGCCACAGGTACTTGTTGTCGCAGGCCAAGCCCTCGATGTCGGCCTCGTTGATGTCCTCGCGGGTCTCGCCATGCGGTGGCAGCGGCAGGTCGAGGTAGTCGTGCAGGCGGAACTGGGTATGGTCGCGGGTGAAGCTGCTCTTGCCCCGGCTGTCCTCCTCGCACAAGGTGACGCGCTCGAGGCTGACCGACTCGTCGTTGGCCAGCCAGATCGTGTTCCCCATGCGCAGGGCCACCGACAGGCCGTCGCGCAGCTCCTTGTCGTGGGTCAGGTTGTCTTGTTCGGGATGGAATTCGAGCAGAACGATATTTGTCGGATGCATGCGTTATCCCATGGTTGAGCGTAACGCAAGCATACCCGGATTGCCGCATCAGGAGAGCATGCGCACGTGCGCTTCACACGACCGGGAGACGCTCCAGGTCCGACAGGCGCTGGCGGCCGGCCGCGCCCGCGTACAGGCGCGCCAGCTCGGCACGGCCGGCAGCGCCGTGCTCCAGCGCGTAGCGCAATTCCTCCGGCCGCATCAGCTTGGCGTTGACGGGGGCGAAGCCGCCCTCGGACAAGGCCACCTCGGCCGGAAGCTCCGGATTGGAGAGGCCGAGGAAGATGCCGATGTTGCCGTCCGGATGGTCTAGCGACCATTCCTGCGGCGCCCCGACCATGTCCAGCTGCACCGTGAGATAAGGCTGCTCGCGCAGGCGCGCGCGCAGCGCGCCGTGGTTCACCGCCAGCCGGGCCAGTTCGAGCAGCAGGTTCACCGCCCAGCCCTGGTTGATGCTGCCCACTTCATCCTCGGTCTCCAGATAGAGTTCCAGGCCCAGGCCCGACTCCGGTCCGCCCGCGCCCTGCGCCGGATCGGCATAGGCGTCCGAGAGGCCGTCGGTATAGGCGATGCGTCCGCCTCCGCGCCGCGCCAGCAGGCGAAAGCGCTGCACCCGGCCCGGCCACTTCGGGTAGGCGGCGAAGAAGGGGTTGAAGGGTTCGACCTCGAAGGCGTCGATCACGGTCCCGAAGCGGGCCCAGAACCGGTCGCGCAGCACACGGTCGCTGACCGGCTCGGGCGCTTCGGGGGCGGCCAGCGCGGGAGGCATGGCGCCGAAGCCCATCATGGCCCCCAGCTTCAGTACTGCACGTCGTATCATCCTGCATATCTCTTGAAACACGAGAAATTTCTCGTGTGGCAAGTATATGCATCAGGTTTCTCAACAGCAATGAAATCAGCCACTTATCACGTGTTTACGTGGCTGCCCTGCAACGCCGGCCGTTCAGGCGCTCGGCAAGCGATGCTGCTGGTAGGCTTCGCGCAGCTTGTTCTTCTGGATCTTGCCGGTGCCGCCCACCGGCAGGCTGTCGGCGAACACCACGTCGTCCGGGATCCACCACTTCGCCACCTTGCCCTCGAAGAAGGCCAGCAAGTCCTCGCGCCTGAGCTCCATGCCGGGCCGGCGCACCACCACCAGCAAGGGCCGCTCGGCCCATTTCGGATGCGGCACCGCGATGCAGGCCGCCTGCAGCACCGCCGGGTGGGCCATGGCCACGTTTTCCAGGTCGATCGAGCCGATCCACTCGCCGCCGGACTTGATCACGTCCTTGCTGCGGTCCGTGATCGCCAGGTAGCCGTCGGGATCGATGGTGGCCACGTCCCCGGTCGGGAACCAGCCGTCCTGCAGCACCTCGCCCCCTTCGCCGCGGAAGTAGCCCGACACCACCCACGGCCCCTTCACCAGCAGGTGGCCGGAGGTGGCGCCGTCCCAGGGCAGCTCGGCGCCGTCGTCGTCGACGATCTTCATGTCGACGCCGTAGATGGCGTGGCCCTGCTTGCGCAGCACGGCGCGCTGGGCCTCAGGCGGCTGCTGCAGGTGCTTGCCCATCAGGGTGCAGGCGGTGCCCAGCGGCGACATCTCGGTCATGCCCCAGGCGTGCACCACCTGCACCCGCAGGCGGTCGATCAGGGTGTCCATCATGGCCGGCGGGCAGCTCGAGCCGCCGATCACGGTGCGGCGGAAGGTCGAGAAGCGCAGGTCGTTCTCCAGCACGTAGTTGATCAGGCCCAGCCACACGGTCGGCACGCCGGCCGAGAAGCTCACCCCCTCCTGCTCGAACAGTTCGTAGAGCGACTTGCCGTCCAGCGCAGCGCCCGGGTAGACCATCTTGGCGCCCGACAGCGGCACCGAGTAAGGCAGGCCCCAGGCGTTGACGTGGAACATGGGCACCACCGGCAGCACCACGTCGGCCGCCGAGACGTTGAGCGCGTTCGGCATGGCCGAGGCGTAGGCGTGCAGCACCGTCGAGCGGTGCGAGTACAGCGCGCCCTTGGGGTTGCCGGTGGTGCCCGAGGTATAGCACAGCGAAGCGGCAGAGCGCTCGTCGAATTCGGGCCAGGCATAGTCCTCGGAACCGCCTTCGACCAGCTCCTCGTAGCACAGCAGCGCAGGAATGCTGGTCTCGCGCGGCATGTGCTCGCGGCCGCACAAGGCCACGTAGCGCTTCACGGTCTTGCAGCTGCGCGCCATGATCTCGATCGCGGGCAGGAAAGTCAGGTCGAAGAACAGGATCTGGTCTTCGGCGTGGTTGACGATGTAGGCGATCTGCTCGGGGTGCAGGCGCGGGTTGATCGTATGCAGCACGGCGCCGGAGCCGGACACGCCGTAATACAGTTCCATGTGGCGGTAGCCGTTCCAGGCCAGGGTGGCGACCCGGTCGCCCATGCGGATGCCCAGGTGTTCCAGGGCGTCGGCCAGCTTGCGCGCGCGCCGCTCGCAGTCGCGGTAGGTGTAGCGGTGGATGTCGCCCTCGACCCGGCGCGAGACGATCTCGCTGTCGCCATAGTGGCGGGCGGCGAAGGCAATGATGCTCGAAATCAGGAGGGGCTGGTCCATCATCTGGCCGGCCAGGGGGCTCATCGGGTACTCAGGCATCGGTGTCTCCACGTTATCTTGTTTCTTAGACACTAGTAACGTGAGCCGCCTCAGCCTGTCAACGGGATTCCATGCTGCAACGCAGCAGCAGCATGGGAGCTTGCGGCAGCTGAAGCGTTACCGGCCGTAACAGCCATTGCGAGGGCACCCGTGCGCCAATAGAATCCGCCGCGTACGGTAGAATTCCACCAAGCTTACCCACTTTGTATTGGACACTGCCATCACTGCCGACGAACTGCCACTGAACAATTCCTTCGCCGAATTGCCCCCGGCCTTCTACACGCGCCTCATGCCGACGCCTTTGCCGTCGCCCTATTTCATCGCGGCCAGCGCTTCCGCCGCCGCCCTGGTGGGGCTGGACCCGGCTACGCTCGCGCAGGAGGATTTCGTTGCCGTCTTCACCGGCAACAAGGTGGCGGTGCGTTCGCAGCCCCTGTCGGCCGTGTATTCGGGCCACCAGTTCGGCGTCTGGGCCGGCCAGCTCGGCGACGGCCGCGCGATCACCATCGGCGACCTGCCCACGGCAGGGGGTTCGATGGAGCTCCAGCTCAAGGGCGCCGGCCGGACCCCGTATTCGCGCATGGGCGACGGTCGCGCCGTCCTGCGCTCCTCGATCCGCGAATTCCTGTGTTCGGAAGCGATGGCCGCTCTCGGCATCCCGACCACCCGCGCCCTGGTGGTCACCGGCTCCAACCAGCCGGTGGTGCGCGAAACGGTGGAGAGCGCCGCGGTCGTCACCCGCATGGCGCCCTCCTTCATCCGCTTCGGCTCCTTCGAGCACTGGTATTACCGCGACAAGCCGGACGAGCTGCGCCTGCTGGCCGACACCGTCATCGCGCGCTTCTACCCCGAACTGGCGGGCGCCGCCAATCCCTACAAGGAGCTGCTGGCCGAAGTCACCCGCCGCACCGCGCGCATGATCGCGCACTGGCAGGCGGTCGGCTTCATGCACGGCGTCATGAACACCGACAATATGTCGATCCTGGGCCTGACCCTGGACTACGGCCCCTTCGGTTTCATGGAAGCCTTCGACGCCAATCACATCTGCAACCACACCGACCAGGGCGGACGCTATTCCTACGCCAACCAGGTGCCGGTCGGCCACTGGAACTGCTACGCGCTGGGCAATGCCCTGCTGCCCCTGATCGGCGCCCCCGAGGAGGCCGAGGAGGCGCTGGACGTCTACCGCCCCGCCTTCGGCGCCAAGCTCGACGAGTTGCTGCACGCCAAGCTCGGGCTGAAGGAAAGCCGCGAGGGCGATGGCGCGCTGTTCGACGCGATGTTCGGGCTGCTGCAGGCCAACCATGCGGATTTCACCTTGTTCTTCCGGCGCCTCGGCGAGCTGAAGCTGGACGATCCGGGCCAGGACGCACCCCTGCGCGACCTTTTCATCGACCGCGAAGCCTTCGACGCCTGGGCCGCGACCTACCGCGAACGCCTGCGTGCCGAAGGCAGCCAGGATGGGCCGCGGCGGGAAGCCATGCACCGGGTCAATCCGAAATATGTGCTGCGCAACTATCTGGCCCAGGTCGCGATCGAACAGGCGCAAAATGGGAACTACGAAGGGGTGCACAAGCTGCTGGCCGTGCTCGAGCGCCCCTTCGACGAACAACCCGAGAACGCAGCCTATGCGGCCCTGCCCCCTGACTGGGCGGCCCATCTTGAAGTAAGCTGCTCATCCTGAACCACGAGAAAGACCATCATGACCGAGAAAGTGACCAAGACCGACCAAGAGTGGCGCGCCCAGCTCGACCCCATGGAATACCAGGTGACCCGCCATGCGGCCACCGAGCGCGCCTTCACCGGCAAGTACTGGGACCACCACGAGCACGGCATCTATCACTGCGTGTGCTGCGAGACCCCGCTGTTCGAGTCCGACGCCAAGTTCGATTCGGGCTGCGGCTGGCCCAGCTATTTCCGCGCCCTCGACCCCGATAATGTGATCGAGAAGGAAGACGGGACCCACGGCATGGTGCGCACCGAGATCATCTGCGCCGTCTGCGACGCCCACCTCGGCCACGTGTTCCCGGACGGCCCGCCGCCGACCGGCCTGCGCTACTGCATCAATTCCGCCGCCCTGCGGTTCGAGCCGATCTGAGGATGCGCCCAGCATGAAATTCCTGTTCGACCTGTTTCCCCTGATTCTTTTCTTCGGCGTCTACAAGTACGGCGACAGCCACCAGGACTGGGCCCACGGCCTGGCCACCCAGTACCTGGGCGGCCTGATCGCCGGCGGCGTGGTGCCGCCCGGGCAGTCGGCCATCCTGCTGGCGACCGCGGTCGCCATCGTCGCCACCTTCCTGCAGATCGGCTACCTCCTGGTGCGCGGGCGCAAGGTCGACAACATGCTTTGGGTTACCCTGGCCGTCATCGTGGTCGCCGGCGGCGCCACCATCTACTTCCATGACGACACCTTCATCAAGTGGAAGCCGACCATCCTGTACTGGGCCTTCGGCGTGGCCTTGCTGGTGGCCCAGGTGTTCTACCGCAAGAACCTGATCCGCTCGGTGATGGAAGCCCAGATCAAGCTGCCCGATCCGGTCTGGAGCCGGGTCGGCTACGCCTGGATCGCCTTCTTCTTCGCGGTCGGCCTGCTGAACCTGGTGATGGCCTTCGTGGTCTTCCGCTCCGACACCAGCGCCTGGGTCAGCTTCAAGGTCTTCGGCATCACCGCGATCTTCTTCGGCTTCGTCATAGTCCAGACCCTGTTCCTTTCCAAACATATCCAGGAGGACGCATGAGCACCCCCAGCGAACGCACCGAGCGCCTGCGCGCCCGGCTGGAGGCCGAACTGGCCCCCACCCTGCTCGAAATCACCGACGACTCCCACCTGCACGCCGGCCATGCCGGCGCGGCCTCCGGGGGCAGCCACTACAGCGTGAAAATCGCTTCCGAGAAGTTCGAAGGGCGCACGCTAGTCATGCGCCATCGTCTTGTGTATGATGCCGTGCACGAAATGATTAACAAGGCGGAGATACACGCGCTTGCCATTACGGCGATCGCGCCCTCCGAGCAGTCCTGAGGGGTCGGCTTCAGGCTGCTTTAAGAAAACTCCCCGACAATTGAACTGCTAGTCAGAAGAACTAATCTAATCTCGTCCAAGCAACTCTTCCCGTCACAGGAACACCACATGACTTTTAAGCCAGCACGCCTGCTGTTAGCCCTGATCGCCGTTGCATCGGCGCCCGCCTTTGCCCAGAACCTCGCTGTGGTCAACGGCAAGCCGATCCCGTCGTCGCGTGCCGATGCGGTCGTCAAGCAGGTCGTGGCGCAAGGCCAGGGCCAGGATTCGCCGCAACTGCGTGAAGTGATCAAGCGCGACCTGATCGCGCGCGAAGTCCTCATGCAGGAGGCGATCAAGCAGGGTTACGACAAGAAGCCGGAAGTCAAGGCCGCGCTCGACCAGGCCCGCCAGGCCATCGTCGTCAACCAGCTGGCCAAGGACTACATCGCCAAGAACCCGGTGAGCGACGCGGAAATCAAGGCCGAGTACGACAAGTTCAAGGCCCAGACCGGCGACAAGGAATACCACGTGCGCCACATCCTGACCGAGAACGAAGCCGACGCCAAGGCGATCATCGCCAAGCTCAAGGGCGGCGCCAAGTTCGAGGAACTGGCCAAGCAATCGAAGGACACCGGCACCGCCAACAATGGCGGCGACCTGGAATGGGCCGTGCCGGCCTCGTTCCCGCCTGAGTTCGCTGCTGGTTTCACCAAGCTGCAGAAAGGCGCGATCACCGAGACCCCGGTCAAGACCCAGGCCGGCTTCCACGTGATCAAGCTGGACGACACCCGCCCGGCCAAGCTGCCGTCGCTGGAAGAAGTGAAGCCGCAGATCGCCGAGTCCCTGACCCAGACCAAGCTGCAGGCTTACCAGGACGAAATGGTCAAAAAGGCAAAGGTGCAGTAAGATGTGCTGTCTCCGGGGCTGAGCGCCTGTGCCCGCCCCGGTTTTCGTCGCCCGCGGCGATACTTTTCGTGTTTATATAGGATCTCAACAATGATTTTGAAGCCAGCCCGCCTGTTGTTAGCCATGACCGCAATGGTTGCCATGCCAGCATTCGCGCAAAACGTTGCTACCGTCAATGGCAAGCCGATCCCGCAGGCCAAGGTAGACCAGCTGGTCAAGCAAGTCGTCGCCCAAGGCCGCGCCACCGATTCGCCGCAACTGCGCGAAGCGATCAAGCGTGACCTGATCGGCCGCGAAGTGTTGATCCAGGAAGCCGACAAGCAGAACATCGGCGCGCGCGCCGACGTGAAGGCAGCGATCGACAACGCCCGCCAGAGCATCATCATCAACGCCATGCTCGCGGACTACGTCAAGAAGAACCCGATCAAGGATGCCGAGATCAAGGCCGAGTACGACAAGTACAAGGCACAGGTGGGCGACAAGGAATACCACGCACGCCACATCCTGGTGGGCACCGAGGACGAAGCCAAGGCCATCATCACCAAGCTGAAGGGTGGCGCCAAGTTCGAAGAGCTGGCCAAGCAGTCGAAGGACGGCACCGCCCAGAACGGCGGCGACCTGGACTGGGCGAGCCCGGCGGCCTACGTGCCTGAGTTCTCGAAAGCCATGACCGCCCTGCAAAAAGGCGCGATCACCGAGACCCCGGTCAAGACCCAGTTCGGTTTCCACGTGATCAAGCTGGAAGACACCCGTGCGGCCAAGATCCCTGCCCTGGACGAAGTCAAGCAGCAGGTCGCGGAACAGCTGCAGCAGCGTCAGCTGGCGCAGTACCGCGAAAGCTTGGTCAAGAAGGCCAAGATCCAGTAATCGCCGGCTATGCCGACCGAAAAGCGCTCCCGAGGGAGCGCTTTTTTATTGCCCGCCCTTCAGCTGCGCTGGCCTTGCGGCGCCTGGGCGTCCGCGGTGTGGCCGCCGTCCTGCGCCGGCTTGGCGGCGAGCGGCGCATGCGGCAGCGCCGGGGCGGCGCCGGCGTTGACATACAGGCCGATCACGATGCCGAGCGGGATCGCCGCGCGCACCAGGATGCAGGTCAAGAGTGTGCTTTGCTTCATTGCATCCTCCCAGGAGAACGCGGCCGGAGACGGCCGCGCCTGGAGGATGATGCGCGCGCTGCGCGGGGCTGGGTTTGCGTGAACTCAGCCGCGCAGGCTGTTGAATTTCTTTCGAAAAACTAGGTTCAACGCTTGCTGCGCAGGACCTCGAGTTCGGCGCGCAGGTTGCTGCGTTCCGCATACGAGGTTTCGAGCTGGCGCCGGACTTCCTTCAGTTCGGCGGCCAGGCTGTCGCGCTCGGTGGTGGCGCCGACCAGCTCCATCTCGGCCGCCAGGCGGCGGTCGGATTCCTCGGCCTGGGCCGTGACGTTGCGTTCGAGCTGGGCGCGCAGTTCGGCCAGCTGCTTGTCCTTGCCGTCGATCGCCAGCTGGTCCTTGGCCTTGCTGACCAGGGCCTCGGTGGCGATCTGGCGGGCGTTGCGCAGTTCGGCGTTGAGGCGCTCGATTTCTTCCGCCTGGTCGGCCGAGGTCGCCAGGGCGCGGTCGCGCTCCAGGCGCAGGGCGTCGCGTTCGGCGCCCAGGCTGTCACTGGCGCGCAGCAGGGCTTCGGTGTCGCTGGCGCTCTGGGCCAGCGAGTCGCGCACGCCGGCGCTGGCCTGGTCGGCGAACTGGCGGACCCAGTCGACCAGGCCGTTGACCACCGCTTCCGGCAGCTCCGGGCGCGGCAGTTCGGGTTGCTTCACGTGCTCGGCGCGCCAGGCGGCCAGGTGCTTGAAGACGACGGCGGCGGGGGCGTCGCCGAGGGCTTCGCGCACGGCGTCCAGGGTCACTTCGCTACCCGCGTCCTGCAGGCGGCTGGCGACGGCGGCGACGGCGTCGTAGCCGGGTTCGCCGTCGGTCGGGGTGTCGTGGTTCGGTTGTCGTTTTGCGTTCATCGTGTATCCAATCGTGTGCCGGGGCCACAGCCCCAAAAACCGTCATCCCCGCGAAGGCGGGGATCCAAGTACTGCATGCGTGTCGGCGATGCTAGCAAACTTGGATCCCCGCCTGCGCGGGGATGACGTTGGTGGTCGAGTGACGGCGGAGGCGGCGGGACCGGTAGCGGCGGTGGGGCCGGTAGCGGCGGCGAAGCCGGTCAGCGCCAAGTCAGTGCCAATCCATACCGCCGGATGCCTGGTCCGGCTTAACCCACCCACTTGCGCGCATTGCGGAACATGCGCATCCACGGCGACTCGTCCGGCCAGCCCTCCGGCGCCCAGGACATCACCGCGGTGCGGAACACGCGCTCGGCGTGCGGCATCATCGCGGTGAAGCGGCCGTCCTCGGTGGTGACCGCGGTCAGCCCGCCCGGCGAGCCGTTCGGGTTGAACGGATAGGTCTCGGTCGCCTGCCCGCGGTTGTCCACGTAGCGCAGCGCCTTGACCGCCGCATCGATGTCGCCGGTCAGCGAGAAGTCGGCATAGCCTTCGCCGTGGGCGATGGCGAGCGGCGCCTGGGTGCCGGCCATACCCTGGAAGAAGATCGAGGGCGAATCGAGCACTTCCACCATACCGTAGCGCGCCTCGAACTGCTCCGACTTGTTGCGGGTGAACTTCGGCCAGGCGTGCGCGCCCGGGATGATTGATTTCAGGTTGCTCAGCATCTGGCAGCCGTTGCAGACGCCCAGGCCAAAGGTGTCCTGGCGCTGGAAGAACTTGGCGAACTGCTCGGCCAGGGCCGGATTGAACAGGATGGTCTTGGCCCAGCCCTCACCCGCGCCCAGCACGTCGCCGTAGGAGAAGCCGCCCACGGCGATGATGCCGTGGAAGTCGTCCAGCTTGGCGCGGCCGGCGATCAGGTCGCTCATGTGCACGTCGACGGCGGCAAAGCCCGACTGGTGCATCACCCAGGCGGTCTCGATGTGCGAGTTCACGCCCTGCTCGCGCAGGATGGCCACGCGCGGACGCACGCCGCTGGCGATGAAGGGCGCGGCGACGTTATCGGACAGGTCGAAGCTCAGCTTGGGGCTGATGCCGGGGTCGCTATCGTCCAGCAGGCGATCGTATTCCTGGTCCACGCAGTCCGGGTTGTCGCGCAGGCGGGCGATGCGCCAGCTGGTCTCGCTCCACAGGCGGTGCAGCTCGCTGCGCTTGACGTTGTAGATCACCTTGGCGTCGCGGGTGAACTCGACCACGCCACGGTCGTTCAGCTTGCCGATGATGTGGCTGCAGGCGCCCAGGCCCAGCTCGCGCAGCACGTTCATCACGGCGCTCTTGTCCTCGGCGCGCACCTGCAGCACGGCGCCCAGCTCTTCGTTGAACAGGGCGCGCAGGGTCAACTCGTTGCGGCGCTCGGCCACCTGGCCGGCCCAGTTCTTGGCGTCGCCCCAGTCGGCCGCGTGCTCGCCTTCCATCGCCAGGATGTCCAGGTTGACCGAGACGCCGGCGCGGCCGGCGAAGGCCATCTCGCACAGGGTGGCGAACAGGCCGCCGTCGGAACGGTCGTGGTAGGCCAGCAGCTTGCCGTCACGGTTCAGTTGCTGGACGGCCTGGAAGAAGGCCTTCAGGTCCTGCGGATCGTCGACGTCGGGCACCGAGTCGCCCAGTTGCTGGGTCACTTGCGCCAGCACCGAGGCGCCCAGGCGGTTCTTGCCGCGGCCCAGGTCGATCAGCACCAGGGCGGTCTCGCCCGCATCGCTGCGCAGTTGCGGGGTCAGCGAGCGGCGGATGTCCTCGACCGGCGAGAAGGCCGAGACGATCAGCGACACCGGCGAGATCACCGCCTTGTTCTGGCCATCGTCGTTCCAGGTGGTGCGCATCGACAGCGAATCCTTGCCGACCGGGATGGACACGCCCAGGGCCGGGCACAGCTCCATGCCCACCGCCTTCACGGTGTCGAACAGCGCGGCGTCCTGGCCCGGCTGGCCGCAGGCCGCCATCCAGTTGGCCGACAGCTTGATGTCGGAAATGTCGCGGATCGCGGCGGCGGCGATGTTGGTGATCGCCTCGCCCACGGCCATGCGGCCCGAGGCGGCGGCGTCGATCACGGCGAGCGGGGTGCGCTCGCCCATCGCCATCGCCTCGCCCAGGTTGCCCTCGTAGGACATCGCGGTGACGGCGCAGTCGGCCACCGGCACCTGCCAGGGGCCGACCATCTGGTCGCGCACCGTCATCGCGCCCACGCTGCGGTCGCCGATGGTGATCAGGAAGGATTTATCGGCCACGGTCGGGTTGAGCAGCACGCGGCGGCCGGCTTCCTCGAGCTCGATGCCGGTCAGGTCGACCGGCGGGAAGTCGTGCTTCACGTGTTCCACGGTGCGCTGCATCTTGGGCGGCTTGCCGAGCAGGACGTCCATCGGCATGTCGACCGGCGCGGCGTTCACCGGCTCGCTGGCTTGGTCGTCGATCAGGCGCAGCTGGCGTTCTTCGGTCGCGGTGCCGACCACGGCGAAGGGGCAACGCTCGCGTTCGCACAGGGCGGCGAAGGCCGGCAGGTCCTGCGGCAGGATGGCCAGCACGTAGCGTTCCTGCGATTCGTTGGACCAGATCTCCTTCGGGGCCATGCCGCTCTCTTCCAGCGGCACCTTGCGCAGCTCGAAGATCGCGCCGCGCTTGGCGTCGTTGACCATTTCAGGGAAGGCGTTCGACAGGCCGCCCGCGCCGACGTCGTGGATCGAGATGATCGGGTTGGCGTCGCCCAGCTGCCAGCAGCCGTTGATGACTTCCTGGGCGCGGCGTTCCATTTCCGGGTTGCCGCGCTGGACCGAATCGAAGTCCAGGTCGGCGGTGTTGGTGCCGGTGGCCATCGAGGACGCGGCCGAGCCGCCCATGCCGATGCGCATGCCGGGGCCGCCCAGCTGGATCAGGAGCGCGCCAACCGGGATCTCGTCCTTGTGGGTGTGCTTGGCCGAGATGTTGCCGATGCCGCCGGCGATCATGATCGGCTTGTGGTAGCCGTAGACCGCGCCCGCCGCGCCCACGTTCTGCTCGTAGGTGCGGAAATAGCCGCCCAGGACGGGGCGGCCGAATTCGTTGCTGAAGGCGGCGCCGCCGATCGGGCCGTCGATCATGATCTGCAGCGGCGAGGCGATGCGCTCCGGCTTGCCGTACGCGCTGTCCACGCGGCCGGCTTCGCCCTTGGTGACGTCGCTGGCGTTCTCCCACGGACGCTGGGCGTCCGGCAGCAGCAGGTTGGAGACCGTGAAGCCGGTCAGGCCCGCCTTCGGCTTGGCGCCGCGGCCGGTCGCGCCCTCGTCGCGGATCTCGCCGCCGGCGCCGGTCGATGCGCCCGGGAAGGGCGAGATCGCGGTCGGGTGGTTATGGGTCTCGACCTTCATCAGGGTGTGGGTCAGCTCGGTCGAGGCCGCATACACCTGGCCGGCGCGCGGGTAGAAGCGGGTCACGCTCGCGCCTTCGATGATCGAGGAGTTGTCGCTGTAGGCCACCACGGTGCCGCGCGGGTTCAGCTGGTGGGTATTCTTGATCATCTGGAACAGCGACTTGTCCTGCTTGACGCCGTCGATGACCCAGTCCGCGTTGAAGATCTTGTGGCGGCAGTGTTCGCTGTTCGCCTGGGCGAACATCATCAGCTCGACGTCGGTCGGGTTACGCTGGGCCTTGGTGAAGGCCTCGAGCAGGTAGTCGATCTCGTCTTCCGACATCGCCAGGCCCAGCTCGGTATTGGCGCGCACCAGGGCCTCGCGCCCGACGCCGATCACGTCCACGGTTTCCAGCGCCTTGCCGGCGAGCTCATTGAAGAGTTGCTGGGCCTCGTCGGCATTGCGCAGCACGGTCTCGGTCATGCGGTCGTGCAGCAGCGCAGCAACCTGCGCGAGTTCTTCTTCGCCCAGCTTCTTGGGGGCGCCCAGGCTGGTGCCCAGGATGCCGCTCTTGAGCACCACGGTGTAGCCGACGCCGCGCTCGATGCGGTGCACGTGGCTCATGCCGCAGTTGTGGGCGATGTCCGTCGCCTTCGAGGCCCAGGGCGAGATGGTGCCCAGGCGCGGGATGACGAAGAATTCCTCGGTCACGCCCTCGTACAGGGTTTCCGCCGCCGGCTCGCCGTAGGTGAGCATGGCGGACAGCCGGTTGGTGTCGTCCGTGCTCAGCGGCGCGCTGGCATCGATGAAGTGGTAGAAGCGCGCCTGCACGGCAGCGATCGACGGGGCGACGGCTTGCAGCTGGTTCAGGAGGCGTTGGCTACGGAAGGCGGAGAGGGCGTTGGAACCCGGCAGAATCAACATGGCTTGGACAGTCGGTTGATGCAGCGTGGCTGCTAGGGTGGAAGATAGCCCGCTATTATACAGCGTTGCAGATAGGCCCGGGGCGAGCGGCCTCTCGTGTACATTTCTTGATCCAGACGATGCTTATGGGTATCTTTAGGGGTCAGAATGACAAAAGGCGCGCCCGGACCATGCTGGCAAGGCGGGCGCAAGACGGCTGCCACGGGTGGAGACAAGAACAACGATGCAAGAAAATGGAAATCTGGCGGTCCTGGTCGTCGACCCCAACCAGGGGATGCGGGCCAGCCTGCAGAACATGCTGAACCAGATCGGCATCAGCAAGGTCGAGTATGCGATCAACGCCAACACGGCGATCAAGCAGCTCACGCGGCGCTCCTACGACATCATCCTGTGCGAGTACGACCTGGCCGGCGGCACCGGCGAAGGCCAGGACGGCCAGCAGCTGCTCGAGGATTTGCGCCATCACAAGCTGATAGCCGCCTCGACCATCTTCATCATGCTCACCTCCGAAGGCGTGTACGGCAAGGTGGTCAGCGCGGCCGAGCTGACGCCGACCGACTACGTGCTCAAGCCCTTCACCGTGGACATGCTCAGCGGGCGCATCAAGCGCGCGCTGGAGCGCCGCGCCGCCCTGCTCCCGGCCTGGCAGCAGGCGGCCCAGGGCCGGCTGCGCGAGGCGGCCCGCACCTGCGAGGAGGCACAGGTGGCCAATCCGCGCTTCGCCCTTGACTTCGCGCGCCTGCGGGCCGACCTGCTGGTGGCCCTGGGCGAACATGCCGAGGCAGCCTCGGTCTACCGCGAGGTGCTGTCCGAAAGGCCGCTGGGCTGGGCCGGCCTGGGCCTGGCGCGCACCCTGTTCGCCCTCGACCAGGTCGAGGATGCGCGCGCCGTCCTCGAACAGCTCCTGCAGGGCAATCCGCGCCTGATGGCGGCCTACGACCTGCTGGCGCGCTGCATGGAGAGCAGCGGCGAACTGCACGAAGCCCAGAAGGTGCTCGAGGAAGCCGTCTCGATCTCGCCGCACATGGTGCGCCGCCTGCGCAAGCTGGGCGAGGTGGCGATGGAAGCCGGCGACGCCGAGGCGGCCGAAAAGTCCTTCCGCCAGGTGGTGAACAAGGCCCGCTATTCCGAATTCCGCAGTCCCGAAGACCACGTCATGCTGGTCAAGGCCCTGGTCGCCCGCGGCGACGTGGCCCAGGCCGGCAACGTGGTGCGCGACCTGGAGCGCAGCATGCGCGGCAATCCGGCGGCGGACGCCTGCAAGGCCTATTCCAGCGCCCTGGTGCAGGACAAGGCGGGCAACCCGGCCGGCGCGGTGGCCGAGCTGCATGCGGCCGTGAACGCGGTGCGCGCGGCCAGCGGGCTCACGCCCCAGCTCAAGATCGGCCTGGCCCAGGCCTGCCTCGACCACAAGCTCGACGACCAGGCATCAAGCGTCATGCTGACCGTGATGAACGACGTCGACAGCGGCGTCAGCGTGGACCAGGCGATCGGGGTCTTCGTGCGCGCCGGCCGGCCCGACCTGGCCGACGGCATGGGCCAGCAGCTCAAGGCCCAGGCCCAGATCCTGCTGGGCGTGGCCGACGAGAAGCGCAACATGGGCGACGTGCGCGGCGCGGTCCAGACCCTGCTCGAGGCCCTGCACATGGCGCCGGGCAACCTGCAGGTCATGGTCGCCGTGAGCGGCGGGATACTACGGCAGATCAACGAACTGGGCTGGGATCACCAGCTCGGCGAGGTGGCGGCCGAGCAGCTCGAGAACATCCGGGCGGCCGACCCGCAGCATCCGCGGCTGGCGGCGCTGCTGGACGAGTTTGGCGCGGCCAAGCGCAAGTACGGTATTGCGGCTGCGTGAACCGGCTCCAGGTCTAATGCGGTTAAGTTAGCGCCCGCACGTCGTCCCGGCGTAGGCCGGGACCCAAGTCTACGTGCGTGTCTGGCCTAGAGAACTTAGGTTCCGGCCTTCGCCGGAACGACGGTTTTATGGCTAACTTAACCGCAACAGGCCCGGGGCCGGACTCCCGTTCAGGGACTACGGCCTCACGCCCAAGCGTCGCGTCACGCCCTGCCGAAGCCCCCTCCCCCCGGCGTCTCGATCACGAACACGTCGCCGACGCCCATGTCGGTCTTGCCGATATGGCCCAGGTGCTCGACGCTGCCATCGGCCCGGATCACATAGTTGCGGCCCTTTTCGCCGGGCTCACCGCCCGCCATGCCGAAGGGCGCGTAATTGCGGTTGTTGGACAGGATCGCCGCCGTCATCGGCTCCAGGAACCTGACTTTGCGCGTGCCGCCATTGCCGCCGCGCCAGCGCCCCGCCCCGCCCGAGCCCGGCCGGATCTCGTAGCTCTCCAGCCGCACCGGGAAGCGGAATTCCAGGATCTCGGGATCGGTCAGGCGCGAATTGGTCATGTTGGTCTGCACCACGTCGGTCCCGTCGAAGCCTTCGCCCGCCCCCGAGCCGCCCGAGATGGTCTCGTAGTACTGGTAGCGCGCGTTCCCGAAGGTGAAGTTGTTCATGGTGCCCTGGGCCGCCGCCAGCACGCCCAGCGCCCCGTACAAGGCGTTGGTGATGCAGGTCGAGGTCTCCACGTTGCCCGACACCACCGAGGCCGGATAGTGGGGATTGAGCATGGAGCCCGGTGGAATAATGACCTTCAAGGGCTTCAGGCAGCCCGCGTTCAGCGGGATCTCGTCGTCGACCAGGGTGCGGAACACGTACAGCACCGCCGCCATGCACACCGCCGAGGGCGCGTTGAAGTTGTTGGGCAACTGGCCAGAGGTGCCGGTGAAATCGATCTCCGCGCTGCGCGCCGCCTGGTCGACCCGGATGCGCACCTCGATCCGGGCGCCGTTGTCGAGCTCATTGACGAAATGCCCGTCCTTGAGCGCCGAGATCACGCGCCGCACCGCTTCCTCGGCATTGTCCTGCACGTGGCCCATGTAGGCGCGCACCACGTCCAACCCGAAGTGGGCCACCATCCTGCGCAGCTCCTCCACGCCCTTCTGGTTGGCCGCCACCTGGGCGCGCAGGTCGGCCAGGTTCTGGTCCGGGTTGCGCGCCGGGTAGCGCGCGCCGCCCAGCAGGGCCCGGGTTTCCTCCTCGCGCAGCACGCCGTCCTGGCCGTCCACCAGCTTGAAGTTGTCGATCAGGACGCCCTCTTCTTCGATGTGGCTGGAGTCGGGCGGCATCGAGCCGGGCGTGGTGCCGCCAATGTCCGCATGGTGGCCGCGCGAGCCGACATAGAACAGGATCTCTTCGCCGGCCTCGTCGAACACGGGCGAGATGACGGTCACGTCCGGCAGGTGGGTGCCGCCGTTGTAGGGGTCGTTGAGCACGTAGACGTCGCCTGCGCGCATGCGGCCCGCGTTCTCGCGCATCACGGTCTTGATGCTCTCGCCCATGGAACCCAGGTGGACCGGCATGTGGGGCGCGTTGGCGACAAGGTTGCCCTCGTGGTCGAAGATCGCGCAGCTGAAGTCGAGGCGCTCCTTGATGTTGACCGAGTAGGCGGTGTTCTGCAGGCGCAGCCCCATCTGCTCGGCGATCGACATGAACAGGTTGTTGAAGATTTCCAGCATCACCGGGTCGGCCGTGGTGCCGATGGCGCGCCGCTCGGGCAAGGCCTCGACGCGGGTCAGCACCAGGTGCCTGTAGTTGCTGACCTCGGCCTGCCAGCCGGGTTCGACCACGGTGGTGGCGTTGTCCTCGGCGATGATGGCCGGCCCGCGCAGCGTGTGTCCCGGTTCCAGGGAAGCGCGCGCGTACACTGCGGTGTCGCGCCAGCTGCCGCCGCTGTACATGCGCACCTGCTCCTGGGGCGCCGGCGCTTCCAATGCCTGGCCCTCGCCCGCTCCCGCGACCGGCTGTTCCGGCGGCGCGTCCGAGCGGCCGATGGCCTCGACCGACACCGCCTCGATCACCAGGGCTCGCGAGGGCATGAGGAAGGAATAGCGGCGCTTGTAGGCCTGCTCGAATTGGGCCACCATCGCGGCCAGATCGCCATGCAGGACCACCAGCGCGGAATCGGTGCCTTCGTAGCGCAGGTGCACGCGCTCGACCAGCGCGATGCGCTCCACGCCCACGCCCTGGGCCAGCAATTCCGCCCGCGCCTGCTCGCCCAACGCGGCCAGGCGCGCCGCCAGCGCGGGCAAGGCCTCCTGCGCCAAGCGCTCCTCGACCGCCTGCTCGCGCATCGCGGTCTGGTCGGCCAGGCCCATGCCGTAGGCCGACAGCACCCCGGCCAGCGAATGGATGAAGACCGTCTTCATCCCCAGCGCATCGGCCACCAGGCAGGCATGCTGGCCGCCGGCGCCGCCGAAGCTGGTCAGGGCGTACTCGGTCACGTCGTGGCCGCGCTGGACCGAGATCTGCTTGATCGCGTTGGCCATGTTGCCCACCGCGATCTGGATGAAACCCTCGGCCACGGCTTCGGGCGTCGGGCGCGCGCCAAGCGCGTCGCCGATGCGGTCGGCCATCTCGGCGAAGCGCGCCTTGACGGCGGCGGCGTCGAGCGGTTCGTCGCCGCCCGGCCCGAACAGGTGGGGGAAGTAGCGCGGCTGGATCTTGCCCACCATGACGTTGCAGTCTGTGACGGCCAGCGGGCCGCCGCGGCGGTAGCTGGCCGGACCCGGATTGGCGCCGGCGCTGTCCGGACCGACGCGGTAACGGCTGCCGTCGAAGTGCAGGATCGAGCCGCCGCCGGCCGCCACGGTGTGGATGCTCATCATCGGCGCGCGCATGCGCACGCCCGCGACCTGGGTCTCGAAGACCCGCTCGAACTCGCCCGAGAAATGCGAGACGTCGGTCGAGGTGCCGCCCATGTCGAAACCGATGATGCGCTCGAAGCCGGCCAGCTGGCTGGCCCGCACCATGCCGACGATGCCGCCGGCGGGGCCGGACAGGATGCTGTCCTTGCCCTGGAAGGCGCGGGCGTCGGTCAGGCCGCCGCTGGACTGCATGAACTGCAGGTTCACGCCGGGCAGTTCGCCGGCCACCTGGTCGACGTAGCGGCGCAGGATGGGCGACAGGTAGGCGTCGACCACGGTGGTGTCGCCGCGCGCGACCAGCTTCATCATCGGGCTCACCTGGTGCGAGACCGAGACCTGGGTGTAGCCGATCTCGCGCGCGATGCGCGCCACCGCCGCCTCGTGGGCCGTGTGGCGGTAGCCGTGCATGAAGACGATGGCGATCGAGCGCAGACCCCGCTCGAAGGACTGGCGCAGCGCCGCGCGCGCCGCCGCTTCATCGAGCGGCTGCACCACCTCGCCATGCGCGCCGATACGCTCGTCGATCTCGATCACCTCGCCGTAGAGCAGTTCGGGCAGCACGATGTGGCGGTCGAACAGGCGCGGACGGTTCTGGTAGGCGATGCGCAAGGCGTCGCGGAAGCCCCGCGTGATCGCGAGCACGGTGGCTTCGCCCTTGCGCTCCAGCAGCGCGTTGGTGGCGACCGTGGTGCCCATCTTTACCGCCTCGATGCGCTCGACCGGCAACGCGCCGGCGCCCTGCACGCCGAGCAGATGGCGGATGCCCGCGACTGCGGCGTCGCGGTATTGCTCGGGGTTTTCCGACAGCAGCTTGTGGGTCACGAGGCTGCCGTCCGGCCGCCTTGCCACGATGTCGGTGAAGGTGCCGCCACGGTCGATCCAGAACTGCCAGTCCATGTATTTACTCCGCAACAATCAATGGAGCGGATATTGTAGTCGCACGGCGCGCGCGATTTGGTCAAAATGCATCACAATCCGGTCTGGATTCATCTACGTGAGCGAGTATGGAACAGCATCTTTACACCGTCGCGCAGATCCGCGCCATCGAGGAAGCGGCGTATGCCGGCCTGGAGCCCGGCGCCCTGATGCGGCGCGCCGGCCGGGCCGCGGCCGACCATGCCCTGGAACTGCTGGAAGGACGGCGCGATCGCCCGGTGCTGGTGCTCGCCGGCCCCGGCAACAATGGCGGCGACGCGCTGGAGCTGGCCGCCAACCTGGCCGAGGCCGGCGTCGATGCGACCGTGCTGCACCTGCCCGGACGGCGCGAGGCTTCCGCCGAGACGGCCGCCGCCTATGAGCGGGCGCGCGCCGGTTCGGTGGGCTGGATCGACATGCTGCCGCCCGGGGCCGACTGGGCGCTGGTGGTCGATGGTTTGTTCGGGATTGGACTGGAACGTCCGCTCGAGGGCGAAGCCCGCGAACTGGTCGAGGGCGTGAACGCGCTGCGCTGCCCGATGCTGGCCCTGGACGTGCCGAGCGGGCTTGATGCCGATACCGGCGCCGTGGTCGGCCCGGACGGCGTCGCCGTGCGCGCCACCCACACCATCACCTTCCTGGGCGACAAGCCGGGCCTGCACACGGGCGACGGCCGCGATTATGCGGGCGAGGTCCGGGTCGACATGCTGGGCGTCGCCACGGCGGACGCCACGGCGGAGGCAAAGGCGGACGGCGAGACGCCGTTGCCGCGCGCGGCGGCCCGTCTCGGCGGGGTCGATCTGTTCGCCGGCCAGCTCGCCGCGCGGCGCCACAACTCGCACAAGGGCAGCTTCGGCGACGTCGCCGTGGTCGGCGGCGCCCACGGGATGGCGGGCGCGCCGGTGCTGGCCGCGCGCGGGGCGCTGTTCGCGGGCGCCGGCCGGGTCTATGTGGCGGCGCTGGACCACCCGCCTGGCTACGACAGCACCCAGCCCGAGATCATGTTCCGCCTTGCCGACGAATTCGAGTTCGACCGGCGCACGCTGGTGATCGGCCCGGGGATGGGCGGCTCGGCGAACGCCATGCGCCTGCTGGCCAAGGCCCTCGACGGCGACGGCCCGCTGGTGGTCGACGCCGACGCCCTGAACCTGATCGGGGCAAGTCCGGACCTGCAATCGCGGCTGGCGCAGCGCAAGGCGCCGGCCGTATTGACGCCGCATCCGCTGGAAGGCGCGCGGCTGCTGGGGATGACTACGGCGGTGGTCCAGGCCGACCGCCTGGAGGCGGCGCGCGAGATGGCCTTGCGGACCAATGCCGTGGTGGTGCTGAAAGGCTCGGGCAGCGTGATCGCGCGGCCTGATGGCGAGGTCGTGGTCAACCCGACCGGCAATGCGGGCCTGGCGACCGGCGGCAGCGGCGACGTGCTGGCGGGGATCTGCGGCGCGCTGCTGGCGCAGGGATGGCCGGCGTGGGAGGCTGCCGCCGGCGCGGTCTGGATCCATGGCGCCGCGGCCGACCTCCTGGTGGAGCAAGGCGTCGGGCCGATCGGCATGACGGCCGGGGAACTGCCGGCGGCCGCGCGCGCGGTGATCAACCGGCTGGTGCGCGAGGCCGGCGCGCGCTGAACTCAGGCGAGCAGGCGGCCGGCCGAGATGGTGAGGGTGCGGCTGCAGCGCGCCGCCATCGCCGGGTCGTGGGTCACGAGCACCAGCGTCGATCCGCGCTCACGGTTGAGCTCGAACATCAGGCGGATCACCGCCTCGCCGGTCGCGGCATCCAGGCTGCCGGTCGGTTCGTCCGCGAACAGCAGGGGCGGCTCGGTGACGAAGGCGCGCGCCAGGGCCACGCGCTGCTGCTCGCCGCCCGACAGGTACTTGGGATAATGCTTCAGGCGGCTGGACAGGCCCACCCGTCCCAGCATCTCGGCCGCCTTCTCGCGCGCCTGCGCGTCGCCGCGCAGTTCGAGCGGCAGCATGACGTTTTCCAGCGCGTTCAGGTGCGCCAGCAACTGGAAGGACTGGAACACAAAGCCCAGCTTGGCCTTGCGAAACGCCGCCCGGCCGTCCTCGTCCAGGGCGAAGATGTCGGTGCCGTCGAGCAGCACCTTGCCGGTCGAGGGGGTATCGAGCCCGGCGAGCAGGCCCAGCAGGGTCGACTTGCCGGAGCCCGAGGCGCCGACCAAGGCGAGCGTTTCGGCCGCTTGCACGGTAAAATCGATGTTTTGCAGGATGGTGAGCTCGCCACTGGCATCGGCCACCGTCTTCGACAGGCTGCTCACGACAATCGCGGGCGGCCGCCCTGCTTCACTGGTGACGACTTGTTTCACAGCCTCGGGATGATCACGCATGCTTGCTTTTCTTAAGAAATTGTCTGTACTACTGGTCGTAACGCTGGCCGCGTCGGGCAGCGCCTATTCTGCACCAAAAACCGTGCTCGTGGTGGGTGACAGCCTCTCGGCCGAATACGGCATCGCACGCGGCGCGGGCTGGGTGGCCCTGCTGGACCAGAAGCTCAAAAGCGAAAAGATACCCGCCACCGTGGTCAACGCCAGCATCAGCGGCGAAACCACCAGCGGCGGCCGTGCGCGCCTGCCGGCCCTGCTGACCCAGTATCGTCCCGAGATCGTCGTGATCGAGCTGGGCGCCAACGACGGCCTGCGCGGCCTGCCGGTGGCCTCGGCCGAGGCCAACCTGCGCGCCATGGTCGCCATGGCCAAGGACAGCAAGGCCAAGGTGCTGCTGGTCGGCATGCGCATGCCGCCGAACTACGGCCGCGCCTACACCGAGAAGTTCTTCGGCATGTTCAAGCAGGTCGCCGACGACACCAAATCGGCACTGGTGCCCTTCATGCTGGAAGGCGTGGCCGAGAAGCCGGCCCTGTTCCAGCAGGACCGCCTGCACCCGACCGCGGCGGCCCACCCCATCATCTTCTCCAACATCTGGCCGCAGCTCGCTGCGCTGATCAAAAAACAATAATGAAATACCCTGCCGTCCTGGGCTTCGCCGACATCCTGCCGGAGCTCGACCAATTCGACACCATCATCGACGCGCGCAGCGAGTCGGAATACGCCCTCGACCGCATCCCGGGCGCGATCAGCTGCCCGGTGCTGAACGACGAGGAGCGCGTGCGCGTGGGCACCCTGTACAAGCAGGTCGGCGCCTTCGAGGCGAAGAAGGTCGGCGCGCCGCTGGTGGCCGCCAACATCGCGCGTCACATCGAACAGCTGTTCGCCGACAAGCCGCGCGACTGGAAGCCGCTGGTCTACTGCTGGCGCGGCGGCAACCGCAGCGGCTCGCTGGCCCATATCCTGGCCAAGATCGGCTGGCCGGTGGTGCAGCTCGACGGCGGCTACAAGGCCTATCGCGCCCACGTCGCGGCCGCTTTGCTGGACCCGCCGCCGGTCCAGTTCCGCGTGGTCTGCGGCACCACCGGCAGTGGCAAGAGCCGCCTGCTGGAAACCCTGGAGCGCGTCGGCGCCCAGGTGCTGGACCTGGAGCGCCTGGCGGCCCACCGCGGCTCCGTGCTGGGCCACCTGCCGGACGAGCCCCAGCCGACCCAGAAGATGTTCGAGAGCCAGATCTGGGACAAGCTGCGCCGCTTCGACCCGTCCAGGCCGGTGTTCGTCGAATCGGAAAGCAAGAAGGTCGGCAACCTGCGCGTACCTGACGCCGTGATGGAGCGCATGCGCGCCTCGCCCTGCATCGCCCTGGAGCTGTCGCGCCCGAACCGGGTGCGCCTGCTGATGGAAGACTACGAGCACTTCTGCGCCGATCCGGCGGCCCTGAATGGCCAGCTGGAGCACCTGGTGCAGCTGCACGGGCGCGAACGCATCGACGCCTGGCACGCGCTGGCCAACGGGGGCGCGATGGCCGAGCTGGTCGACCAGCTGCTGGTCGAGCACTACGACCCGGCCTACCTGCGTTCGATCGACCGCAACTTCGTCCACTACCCCAAGGCACAGACCGTGACGCTGGACGATATCGCGCCCAGGGACTTCGAGGCCGCCGCGCGCGCCCTGCACGCCGCCGCCTGACGCCTGACGCCTGACGCCGGCGCCGTGGCCGGCGGAAAACAAAAAGCCCGGTTGCTCGCGCAACCGGGCTTTTTCGTTTCCGTCTTCCTGCTTACTCGGCCTGGTTGGTGCCCAGTTCGGCCGGCTTGACGTTGATCTTGACCTTCGCCTTGGTCTTCAGGGCTTCGATGTAGTTGTACATCTCTTGCTGGCCCAGGAGGGACGCGATCTGCTGCGCTTCCTGCTGGCGGCGCGCCTGGTCAGGCTGGGCCGGCTGCGCCACCTTGCCGATGCGGTAGACCGCATAGCCCTGGCCCGGCAGTTCCACGCCCACGTAGGCCGGCAGCTTGCTCACGTCGGCTTTCAGCGCCGCGATGGCGCCGGTCGGGTTGAACGGCGGTTCCTTGGTGCGGGTGACGATCTTGGCTTCGCCGAAACCGGTGGCATCGCCCGACGCCTTCACGGCGGCCAGCTTCTGCTCGCCGGCCTGGCGCGCCAGGCGGCCGGCTTCTTCCAGGGTCACGCGCTGGCGGATCGAAGCTTCCACCTCGGCCAGCGGACGCTTGCTGGCCGGCTTGAATTCGACCACGCGGCCTGCGACCAGCACGCTGGGCGCCACTTCGACGGCTTCGGTATTGCGCTTGTTCTTGATGGCGTCGGTGCCGAAGATCGCGGCCAGGAACTTCTCGTTGTTCACCGGCGAATCGCCCAGGACCGGGCTCGGCTTGCGGCTCAGGCTCTCCACGGTCTGGATCTTGATCTGCAGCTTGTCGGCCACCGGCTTCAGGCTGTCCGACTGCTCGTACACGGTGTTGCTGAAGACTTCAGCCAGCTCCGAGTACTTCTTGGACATCTTCTGCTTCTTCAGGTCGGCGGCGATTTCCTCCTTGGCGGCGTCCAGGGGCTTCTGGGCGGCCGGCTTGATCGCGGTGACCTTGATGATGTGCCAGCCGAACTCCGACTGCACCAGCTGGCTCGTTTCGCCTTCCTTGAGCGCGTAGATCGCGTCCTCGACCGGCTTGACGAACACGCCCTTCTCGACCACGCCGAGGTCGCCGCCGGCCTGGGCCGAGCCCGGGTCCTGCGAATTCGCCTTGGCGATCTCGGCAAAGTTGGCCGGGTTCTTGCGCACCTCGGCCAGCACCGATTCGGCCTTGGCCTTGGCGGCGGCCTGGTCGGCCGGCTTGGCGTCGCGCGGCACCGTGATCAGGATGTGGCTGGCGCTGCGCTGTTCCGGGGTGGTGTAGGTCTTGAGGTTCTTGTTGTAGTACTCGGTGATCTCGGCGTCGGTGACCTGCACCTGGCTTTCCACCACGGCCTGGTCGAACACGACGTATTCGGCCTTCACCTGCTCGGGGATCGAGAACAGCTGGGCGTTCTTGTCGTAGTACGCCTTGACCATCTCGTCGGTGACTTTCACCTGCGGCAGGAAGTTGGTGATCGGGAACAGCAGTTCCTGGACTTCACGTTCCTGGTCGTTGATGTTCGACAGGCGGTTCGAGACGCTGCGCGGCGCGAAGGCGGTGGACTGGATCGAGCTGGCCAGCTGCTGGGCCGTCAGGTCGCGGCGCAGGCGCTGGTCGAACATGGCCGGGGTCATGCCCTGGGCCGCCAGGGCGGCCTTGTACTGTTCCATGTCGAAGCTGCCGTCCGGCTTGCGGAAAGCCTGGATCGAGCTGATGGTCTTGGCCAGCGCTTCGTCGCCCACGGTCATGTGGCTGCGGTTGATTTCGGCGTTGATGGCGCGTTCGGCGACGAGGTTATTGAGCACGGCCTGCTTGGCTTCCGGCGTGTCGAACAGCTTCTGGTCGAACTGCGGGCCCATGGCCTGGCGTGCCTGGTCGATCTGGCGGCGCTGGGCGTCTTCCCATTCCTGCTGGGTGACCTTCTGGCCGGCGACGGTGGCCACGCCTTCGGCGGCATTGCCGCGGTCCTGGTAGCTCTCGATCCCGACGAACACGAACGACGGCACGATCAGCAGCAGCAGAGCGCCCTGCATGATGCGCTTGTGGTTACGGACAAAATCAAACATGGTCAGCCATTCAAGGTTGAAAATGCTTTAACAGCACGATTAAAAAAAAAGGCGAACTTACGTTCGCCCCTTCTTCGATTGCGAAGCCTTTGCAGGCTCCGGCCTTACTGAATTCTGGCGGAGCGGACGGGGCTCGAACCCGCGACCCCCGGCGTGACAGGCCGGTATTCTAACCAACTGAACTACCGCTCCAGATTCTGTGGTGTTGCGTTTGCTGGCGGAGCGGACGGGGCTCGCCGACGTTCCGCCGGCCGCGGTTTCCCTTGCAAGGGAAACCCTTCTCGCCCTAATCCGTTTTCCCCGCAGGGGGAAAACTCCGTTACCAATTTGCTGGCGGAGCGGACGGGGCTCGAACCCGCGACCCCCGGCGTGACAGGCCGGTATTCTAACCAACTGAACTACCGCTCCAGCAATCACACACTACAACGCGCACCGAACACAGTCGGAATCGAGAGGCCCGATTCCACGTCTTGGTCTTCGATTCACGCCCTCGAAAAACACGGGCATTGAACTGCATGACCAGACACCGGTTTGATGCTGCTCTCTTCGCGTGTCACCGCGAAGAAGGCATTAGTTTACAGCATCTTTTAACGCTTTACCAGCCTTAAATTTCGGAACCTTCGCAGCCTTGATCTTGATGGGCTCCTTGGTGCGCGGATCGCGGCCGGTACGTGCAGCGCGCTCGCCCACGGTGAAGGTGCCGAAGCCCACCAGCGTGACGCTGTCGTTCTTCTTCAGGCTTTCGGTGACCGCTTCGATCATGGCGTCGAGTGCGCGCGTCGCCGAGGCTTTGGTAATGTCCGCGGACTTCGCGATTTCTTCGATGAGTTCTGTCTTGTTCACTCGTTTCCTCGTTTTCGTTCCCGACGCTGCAACGCGGATCGCGCGGCGCCTTCCTGCAAAAGTGCAAGGGCGTATTAAACAAGGGCAACTATGGTCTGTCAAGCAAGGCAGGTGGAAGGAGGCTTCGGTTGCGGAAAAGCGTCAGTGTGGGGTGGCAAATATTCGCGGTGGGAAGCGCGTGAGCACGCTGGTGGCACTGATTTGGGCCACACCCAGTAGCGTCAGCACTTCAGTCTCTTAGCGTCGGGGCGGCGTTTCGCAACGGCGACATGTCAGACGCTCAGCGCCCGCGCGTCAGTCCTTCAGCGTCCGCGCGTCAGTTCCCCAGCCCCCGCACGTCATCCCTCAGCTGACGCACGGCATTCCTCGACTGGCGCACGTCATTCCTCAGCGTCCGCACGTCAGTCCCGCGCCCTCAGCACGTCATTCCGGCGAAGGCCGGAATCCAAGTTTGCACGCGCAGCCAGGAAAGTATGCGTTCTCACTGAGCGGAGGACTTGGATTCCGGCCTTCGCCGGAATGACGGCTCATAGGTAGCGGGCCGCAGGGGGGCGCATGTCATCCCCCAAGAAAAACAGGCGCCCGCAGGCGCCTGTTCAGTGGATCAGCGAAGGCCGATCAGTGCTTGACCACGTCCCCCTGCCCTTCGGCAGCAGCCGGGGTCACGGCCACGCTGGGAACGTCCACCAGCGGCTCTGGCTGGCGTTCCAGGGCGATTTCCAGGACCTTGTCGATCCAGCGCACCGGCACGATCTCGAGCTTGTTCTTGACGTTGTCCGGGATCTCGGCCAGGTCCTTCACGTTCTGCTCGGGGATCAGCACCGTCTTGGTGCCGCCGCGTTGCGCCGCCAGCAGCTTCTCCTTCAGGCCGCCGATCGGCAGGACTTCGCCGCGCAGGGTGATCTCGCCCGTCATCGCCACATCGGCGCGCACCGGGATGCCGGTCAGGATCGACACCAGCGCGGTGGTCATCGCGATACCGGCGGACGGACCGTCCTTCGGCGTCGCGCCTTCCGGCACGTGGATGTGGATGTCGGTCTTCTCGAACACCTCGTTCTTGATGCCCAGACGCTGGGCACGGCTGCGCACCACGGTGCGGGCCGCTTCGATCGATTCCTTCATCACGTCACCCAGGGTACCGGTGCGGATGATGGCGCCCTTGCCCGGCACGCCCACGGCTTCGATGGTCAGCAGATCGCCGCCCACCTCGGTCCAGGCCAGACCGACCACCTGGCCGACCTGGTTCTCCTTTTCGGCCACGCCGAAATCGTAGCGCCGCACACCCAGGAACTTGTCCAGGTTCTTGGAGTTCACGATCACGCGCTTGTCGCTCTTCTTGAGCAGCAGCATCTTCACCACCTTGCGGCAGATCTTGGACACTTCACGCTCGAGCGAACGCACGCCGGCTTCGCGGGTGTAGTAACGGATGATGTCGCGGATCGCCGACTCGTCGACCTTGATCTCTTCTTCCTTCAGGCCGTTGTTCTTGATCTGCTTCGGCAGCAGGTAGCGCTGCGCGATGCTGGTCTTCTCGTCCTCGGTGTAACCCGAGAGGCGGATCACTTCCATCCGGTCCAGCAGCGCCGGCGGGATGTTGAAGGAGTTCGAGGTCGCCACGAACATCACGTCCGACAGGTCGAAGTCGACTTCGATGTAGTGGTCCGAGAACGTGTGGTTCTGGGCCGGATCCAGCACTTCGAGCAGGGCCGAGCTCGGGTCGCCGCGGAAATCGGCGCCCATCTTGTCGATCTCGTCGAGCAGGAACAGCGGGTTACGGACACCGACCTTCGACAGCGACTGCAGCACCTTGCCCGGCATCGAGCCGATGTAGGTACGGCGGTGGCCGCGGATCTCGGCTTCGTCACGCACGCCGCCGAGGGCCATGCGCACATACTTGCGGCCGGTCGCGCGGGCGATCGATTCGCCCAGCGAGGTCTTGCCGACGCCCGGAGGACCGACGAAGCACAGGATCGGCGCCTTCAGCTTGTCGACGCGCTGCTGCACCGCGAGGTACTCGAGGATGCGTTCCTTGATCTTGTCGAGGCCGTAGTGGTCCGACTCCAGCACCTGCTGGGCCTTCTCGAGGTCGATCGTGACCTTGGTCTTCTTCTTCCAGGGCAGCGACACCAGGGTGTCGATGTAGTTGCGCACGACGGTGGCTTCGGCCGACATCGGCGACATCAGCTTGAGCTTTTTGATCTCGGCCTGGGCCTTTTCCAGCGCTTCCTTCGGCATCTTGGCAGCCAGGATTTTCTTCTCCAGCTCTTCGATGTCGGCGCCTTCCTCGCCCTCGCCCAGTTCCTTCTGGATCGCCTTGACCTGCTCGTTCAGGTAGTACTCGCGCTGCGACTTTTCCATCTGGCGCTTGACGCGGCCACGAATGCGTTTTTCGACTTGCAGGATATCGAGTTCGCCTTCCAGCTGGCCGAGCAGGTGCTCCAGGCGCTTGGCGACGTTGAAGATCTCCAGGATGACCTGCTTCTGCTCGAGCTTGAGCGGCAGGTGGGCGGCCACGGTGTCGGCCAGGCGGCCGGCGTCGTCGATGCCGGCCAGCGAAGCCAGGATCTCGGGCGGGATCTTCTTGTTCAGTTTGACGTACTGGTCGAACTGCTGGACGATGGCGCGGCGCATCGCCTCGACTTCGGAATCGTCACCGATTTCCGAGGACACCGGGGTCAGGTCGGCCACGAAGTGGGTCGGCGCATCGACGATGTTGTTGATGCGCGCGCGCTGGGCGCCTTCGACCAGGACCTTCACGGTGCCGTCGGGCAGCTTCAGCATTTGCAGAATATTGGCCACGCAGCCGATCTCGTAGATGTCTGCGGCGGAAGGTTCGTCCTTGGCGGCGGCTTTTTGGGCAGCCAGCATGATGCTCTTGCCCTGCTCCATCGCGGCTTCCAGGGCCTTGATGGACTTCGGACGGCCGACGAACAGAGGTATCACCATATGCGGAAAGACGACCACATCGCGCAACGGCAGAAGGGGCAGCGTCGTTTGCTCGGTTAATTTGGAAGTTGTCATGGCATACCTTATAGAAAGCGTGTTGCTGAACTTGGGCACTCAAGGGGGAAAACTCAAGACGCCCCCTGAAAATATTTTCTACAAGTAAAAGAACTTCAACTTGCTGCGAAAACTCTGGCCGTTCCAATAAAAGTCGTGGCCTGAATAGAAAAAGCCACTGCGCGGTGAACCGCGAGTGGCTTTTCGGTTGAAGCCTGCGTCTTTTATTGAGATCGATTTTACCGAGTTGAGTCCGCGCGGCAAGCCTTTTGTTGCAAGCGTGCAGGCTTTTTTCAGTTTTCGCCCGATGCTTTTGGCGATTCGCTGTAAATCAATAAAGGTTTTGCGGCATTCGTGATCGTATTTTCATCGATCACCACCTTGACCACATTCTGCTGGCTTGGCAATTCGTACATCACGTCGAGCAGCGCGTGCTCGAGGATCGAACGCAGGCCGCGCGCGCCGGTCTTGCGGGCCAGCGCCTTGCGGGCGATCGCGTGCAGGGCCGCAGGACGAATCTCGAGTTCGGCGCCTTCCATTTCGAGCAGCTTCGAGTACTGCTTGATCAGCGCGTTCTTCGGCTCGATCAGGATCTGGATCAGGGCTTCCTCGGTCAGTTCGCTCAGCGTGGCGACCACCGGCAGGCGGCCGACCAGTTCGGGAATCAGGCCGAACTTGATCAGGTCCTCGGGCTCGGCTTCCATCAGGATGTCGCTGTTGGAGCGCTCGTTCTGGCTCTTCACCGTGGCCGCGAAACCGATGCCGCTCTTCTCCGAACGGTTCTGGATGATCTTGGCCAGGCCGTCGAAGGCGCCGCCGCAGATGAACATGATGTTGGTCGTGTCGATCTGCACGAAGTCCTGGTTCGGATGCTTGCGGCCGCCCTGGGGCGGGACCGAGGCCATGGTGCCTTCGATCAGCTTGAGCAGGGCCTGCTGCACGCCCTCGCCCGAGACGTCGCGGGTGATCGATGGATTGTCCGACTTGCGCGAGATCTTGTCGATTTCGTCGATGTAGACGATGCCGCGCTGGGCCTTCTCGACTTCGTAGTTGCAGCTCTGGAGCAGCTTCTGGATGATGTTCTCGACGTCCTCGCCGACATAGCCGGCTTCGGTCAGCGTGGTCGCGTCGGCGATCACGAAGGGGACGTTGAGCATGCGCGCCAGGGTCTGGGCCAGCAGGGTCTTGCCGGAACCGGTCGGGCCGACGAGCAGGATGTTGCTCTTGGCCAGTTCGACCTCGTCCTTCTTGCCCAGGTGCTTGAGGCGCTTGTAGTGGTTGTACACCGCCACCGACAGGATGCGCTTGGCCGTCTGCTGGCCGATCACGTACTGGTCGAGCAGTTCGGTGATTTCGTGCGGCGTCGGCAGATCGGACTTCGCGCCCGCCACCGACTCGACGTTCGAGGTCTCGTCGCGGATGATGTCGTTGCACAGATCGATGCATTCATCGCAGATGAACACCGACGGTCCCGCGATCAGCTTCTTCACCTCGTGCTGGCTCTTTCCGCAGAAGGAGCAGTACAGAAGTTTTTCGCCGCTGGAGGATTTTTTGTCAGACATGGGGCAGGTTTCTATTGAATTGCTATGAATATAACGCTAATACGGGTACGCAACAAGTGCGGTGACGCACATAGGCAAACACTACACTTATTACCCATATGGGGTCGGACGTACGCAAGCGCAACTGCTGCGTACACGGACATGCTACCCGAAATAAAAACGAAACGCCCGAACGTGTTTGCGTCCGGGCGTTTTTTTCCAACACCTGAGAGGAAGTCCAACACACTGCTGCGCGTTGCAGCAGCTCCTCCGGGCGTCGGCGCAGGTCCGGTCAGCCGCGGCTGGACAGCACGCGGTCGATCAGGCCGTATTCCACGGCCTCATCGCCCGACATGAAGCGGTCGCGGTCGGTGTCCTTGTGGATCTGCTCCATGGTCTGGCCGGTGCGCTCGGCCAGGATGCGGTTCAGGCGTTCACGCAGGTACAGGATTTCCTTGGCCTGGATTTCGATGTCCGAAGCCTGGCCTTGCGAGCCGCCCGAAGGCTGGTGAATCATGATGCGCGAGTTCGGCAGCGAGAAACGCTTGCCCTTGGCGCCGGCGGCCAGCAGGAAGGCGCCCATCGAGGCAGCCAGGCCGGTGCACAGGGTGGAGACGTCCGGCTTGATGAAGTTCATCGTGTCGAAGATCGCCAGGCCCGCCGAGACGGAGCCGCCCGGGGAGTTGATGTAGAGGGAGATGTCCTTGTCGGGATTCTCGCTCTCCAGGAACAGCAGCTGGGCCACGATGAGGTTGGCCATCTGGTCGTTGACAGGGCCGACCAGGAAGATCACGCGCTCCTTCAGGAGTCGCGAGTAAATGTCGTAGGCGCGCTCGCCGCGTCCACTTTGTTCGATCACCATCGGCACCATGCCGAGTGCCTGTGTATCCAATGCCGGATTTCGAATCATACCTGTCTCGTTCCTTGTAGAAATGGGCCTTGGAAAAAACCGGCCTGTGCCGCGGGACCCTCCAGCTTCTCCGTCCTTCCCGCGCAGGGAACCCAAGCTCAGCATGCGTCGGCCACTTTTCGTGGTCATGTACACTGACTTGGATCCCCGCCTGCGCGGGGATGACGTCGATGGTGCTGGCTGGTCCTCCTCGAGCCCGATGCCGGCGGTTTTCTTTAGGCTTGTGGGATGGAGCCCATCAGTTCATCGAAAGCGATGGTCTTGGTCGAGACCTTCGCCTTGCCAAGCACATAGTTAACGACGTTTTCTTCCAATACAAGAGCTTCCACTTCAGCCAGGCGGCGGCGGTCGCTGTAATAGTACTTCAGGACTTCCTTCGGATCTTCGTAGCTCTGCGAGAAGTCTTCGATCTGGGCCTTCACCTGCTCTTGGCTAGCTTGCAGGTTATTGTCGTTGACCAGTTGACCCAGGATCAGACCCAGGCGCACGCGGCGCTCGGCCTTGTCCTTGAACATGTCAGCCGGGAACGGCAGGTTCTTGACGTCCATGCCGCGCTGGGCCATGTCCTGGCGGGTCATCTCGGCCAGGCGCTCGGCGTCCTGTTCGATCATGACGTTCGGCACGTCCAGTTCGACCGACTTCACCAGGGCGTCCATCACGGCGTCCTTGTTGCGTGCTTTGACGCGCGCCTTGACTTCGCGTTCCAGGTTGACCTTGATGTCTTCGCGCATTTTCTCGATCGAGCCGTCTTCGATGCCCAGCGACTTGGCGAACTCGGCGTCGACTTCCGGCATGTGGGCCCACTCGAGCTTCTTCAGGGTGATGGTGAACTCGGCGGTCTTGCCGGCCACGTCCTTGCCATGGTAGTCCTCGGGGAAGGCCAGCGGGAAGGTCTTGCTTTCGCCAACTTTCAGGCCGACGGTCGCGGCTTCGAATTCCGGCAGCATGCGGCCTTCGCCCAGCACGAAGGCGTAGTTGTCGGCCTTGCCGCCGGCGAACTCGACGCCATCCAGGGTGCCGACGAAGTCGACGGTGACGCGGTCGCCATTGGCGGCCACGGCTTCGCCGCCGGTGCCGTGCTCGCCCGCCTCACCCTTGGTGTGGTAGTGCACGCGCTGCTTGCGCAGGATGTCGATGGTCTTGTCGATCTCGGCGTCGGTCACTTCGGTGGCGACGGTTTCGACTTCAACATTGGCCAGGTCGCCGATGCTGACTTCCGGGTAGACTTCGAAAGTCGCGTCGAAGGCCAGCATGCCTTCCGGTGCATCCTGCTTCGGTTCGATTTTGGGGAAGCCGGCAACGCGCAGCTGGTTCTCGTTGGCTGCGTCGTTGAAAGCGCGGCCGACCTTGTCGTTCAGGACGTCGGTCTCGATCTGGTAGCCGTACTGGGCAGCGACCATCTTCAGAGGCACTTTACCCGGACGGAAGCCAGGCGCCTTGGCCGTCTTGGCCTGCTTCTTCAGGCGCTTTTCAACTTCCGTACGGACGTCAGCGACCGGAAAGGAGATCGTCAAGCGACGCTCGAGTTTACCCAGGGTTTCGACTGCAGTTGCCATTGTAAAAATCGTCCAAAAAAATAATTGTTCGTGGTGCGAGGAGGGGGACTCGAACCCCCACACCATTGCTGGCGTCAGGACCTAAACCTGGTGCGTCTACCAATTTCGCCATCCTCGCGCAGGATGCATATTGCCACAAAAACAAAGGGCGCCCGACAGTGAAACCGGCCGCCCTGCACTCCTCCGTTTAGGGGCTACAACTTCAAACGAATATTTTACTGGATTTTCTGACACTATTGGGGCGCTTTTTTTTTTGGCATGTGGGATGCCGCCCCCCCCCCTCCGCCCGCCCGAGGGCGCGCGGAGGGAAAAGCCGGCCGGCGCGCTCAGGCCGCCGGCTTCCTGACCCGGAACCAGGCCGCGTACAAGGCGGGCAGGAACAGCAGGGTCAGCGCGGTCGCCACCAGCAGGCCGCCCATGATGGCCACCGCCATCGGACCCCAGAATACCGAGCGCGACAGCGGAATCATGGCCAGCGCGGCGGCCGCCGCGGTCAGCAGGATCGGGCGGCAGCGCCGCACCGCCGCCTCGACGATGGCGGTCCAGGCGTCGACCCCGGCCGCGATGTCCTGCTCGATCTGGTCGACCAGGATCACCGAGTTACGGATGATCATGCCGAACAGCGCGATCACGCCCAGGTTGGCCACGAAGCCGAACGGACGACCGAGCAGCAGCAGCGCCATCGCGGCGCCGGCCACGCCCAGCGGCCCGGTGAGGAAGACCAGCAGCGCGCGCGAGAAGCTGTGCAACTGCAGCATGAGCAGGGTGAACACGATGAACAGCACCAGCGGCAGATTGGCCGTGATCGAGGCCTCGGCCTCCGAGCTGTCGGCCGCCGCGCCTTCGACCACCACCTGGTAGCCGGCCGGCAGCTTGGCGCGGATGTCCGCCAGCTTGGCGTCGACCTGGGTGGTGACGGTCGGGCCCTGGATGCCCTCGACCACGTCGGACTGGACCATGATGGCCCACTCGCGCCCTTCGCGCCACACCACGCCCGGCTCCCACACGAACTGCACCCGCGCCACCTGGCCGATGGTCACCGCGCGCCCGCCGGCGGTCGGCACCAGCGCCTCGGACAGCCGGGTGATGGTCGAGCGCTCTTCCACCGGCTGGCGCACCACGATGTCGATCAGGCGGTTGGACTCGCGGAACTGGGCGATCGGAGTGCCGGTCAGGGTGGTGTTGACCACCCGCCGCACCGCCTGCGAGGTCACCCCCAGCGCGCGCAGCTTGTCCTGGTCGAGGTCCAGGCGCAGCACCTTCACCGCCTCGTTCCAGTTGTCGTTCACGCCCACCGTGTTGGGGTTGGCGCGCATGATTTCCTTGACCTGGTCGGCCACGCCGCGCACCACCCCGATGTCCGGGCCGCGCACCTGGAACTGCACCGGATACTGCACCGGCGGACCGTTCGGCAGCAGCTTGACCCGGCCTCGCACCTCGGGGAACTCGGTCGCGAAGGCCTGGATGATCTTCATGCGCAGGCGTTCGCGCGCCTGCGCATCCACCGGCAGCACCACCAGCTGCGAGACGTTCGACTGGGGGAAGATCTGGTCGAGCGGCAGGTAGAAGCGCGGGCTGCCGGTGCCGACGTAGCTGGTCACGCTCTTGACCCCTTCCTGCTTGGCCAGGAAGGCCTCGAAGCGCTTGACGGTGGCCTCGTTGGCGGCGAAGCTGGTGCCCTCCGGCGACCACATTTCCACCATCAGCTCGGGGCGGCTGGAGTCCGGAAAGAACTGCTTCTCGATGAAGTTAAAGCCGAACACGCCGAGCGCGAACACGCCCAGGCTCAGGGCGATGGTGGTCTTGCGCCACTCCACGCACCAGTTCACCAGGCGCCGGAAACGCTGGTACATGGGGGTGTCGAAGACGTCGTGCGCACTCTCGCCGTGGTCGTGCGGCTTGACCTTGAGCAGGATGAAGCCGATGTAGGGCGTGAACACCACCGCCACCACCCAGGAGACGATCAGGGCGATCGCGTTCACCGAGAACATGGTGAAGGTGTATTCGCCCGCCGCCGACTTGGCCAGGCCGATCGGCAGGAAGCCAGCGGCCGTGATCAGGGTGCCGGTCAGCATCGGCATCGCAGTGGAGGTGTAGGCGAAGGTGGCGGCCTCGAAGCGCGACAGGCCCTCTTCCATCTTCCTCACCATCATCTCGACCGCGATGATGGCGTCGTCCACCAGCAGGCCGAGCGCGATGATCAGGGCGCCGAGCGAGATCTTGTGCAGCGAGATGTCGAGGATGTGCATGCACAGGAAGGTAATCGCCAGCACCAGCGGAATGGTCAGCGCCACCACCAGGCCGGGCCAGATGTCGACCCGCAGCTTCGGCTTGGTGTGCAGGCCGAGCGAGAGGAAGGACACCAGCAGCACGATCACCACCGCCTCGATCAGCACCTTGACGAACTCGCCCACCGAGGCCTGGACCGCGCGCGGCTGGTCGGCCACCCGTTCCAGCTCGATGCCCACCGGGAGCTGGGAGCGGATCCGCTCCACGGTCTCGTCCAGTCCCTTGCCCAGTTCGATGATGTTGCCGCCCTTCTCCATCGACACGCCCAGGCCGATCACTTCCTTGCCGTTGAAGCGCATCTTTTCCTGCGGCGGGTCCTGGTAGCCACGCTTGACGGTGGCGAAGTCGCCCAGGCGGAAGGTGGTTCCGCCGGCGCGCAGCTGCAGGTTTTCGAGCTGGGCCAGGCTCTTGATGGCGCCGGTCACCCGCACCTGCAGGTTGTCGCTCGGCGTGACCAGCACGCCGCTGGCCTCGATCTCGTTCTGGGTCGCGATCTGGTTGACGATCTGCTCGAAGGGCAGGCCCAGCTGGGCGAACTTCTTGCTGGAGAATTCGATGTAGACCTTCTCGTTCTGCACCCCGAATTGCTCGACCTTCGAGACCAGGGGCACGCGCAGCAGCTGCTGGCGCACGAAGTCGGCGTAGTCGCGCATCTCGGCGTAGGTGAAGCCGTCGGCGGAAAGCGCGAAGATCGAGCCGTAGGTGTCGCCGAACTCGTCGTTGAAGAAGGGACCGATCACGCCCTGGGGCAGGGTCGCGGCCATGTCGCCGATCTTCTTGCGCACCTGGTACCAGGTGGGCGGGATCTCCTTGGGCGGGGCGGACTCGCGCAGCTCGAGGATGATGGTGGTCTCGCCCGGCTTGGAGAAGCTGCGGATGCGGTCGACGTAGGGCGTCTCCTGGAGCTTGCGCTCGAGCGGGTCGGTGACCTGCTCGGCCATCTGCAGCGCGGTGGCGCCCGGCCACACCACGCGCAGCACCATGGCGCGGAAGGTGAAGGGCGGATCCTCGTCCTGGCCAAGCTGCTGGTAGCTCAGGACGCCGAAGATCAGCAGGGCCGCGATCAGGTA
This sequence comes from Massilia sp. KIM, assembly GCF_002007115.1. Classification (NCBI taxonomy): domain Bacteria; kingdom Pseudomonadati; phylum Pseudomonadota; class Betaproteobacteria; order Burkholderiales; family Oxalobacteraceae; genus Massilia; species Massilia sp. KIM. Next base: position 1,568,340 of record NZ_MVAD01000001.1, read on the forward strand.
GCGCGTGAGCGGGATGTGTTCCAGCGCCCAGCGCGACAGGTTGAAGCCCTTCATTTGCCGCCCCCGGCCGCGCCCGGGCCGCTCACCGCCGCCTCGGTATCGGCGCGGCGCGACACGTCGGCGGTCAGGATGCGGACCTTCTGGCCGTTCTTGAGCTGGTGCACGCCGGCGGTCACCACCTGCTGCCCGGCCTGCACGCCGCCGGCCAGCAGCACGTCGTTGTCGACCTGGCCCGCCACCTGGACCGGCACCATGCGCACCGCGCCCTTCTCGACCAGCCAGACGCTGGTCCTGCCCTTGTCCTGGACCAGGGCGCTGAGCGGCACGCGCAGGGCCGTGGCCCCGTTGCCGCCGGCGATCTGCACGATGGCGGTCATGCCGAGCCGGACTTCCGGCTGGGCCGGAATCGAGACCTTGACGGTATAGGTGCGGGTGGCCGGATCGGCCACCGGCGAGACCTCGCGGATCTTGCCGGGGATGGACTGCTGCTGGTTGGCCCACAGGCGCACGCTCACGTCCACGGTGTTGCGCAGCAGTTCGAGCTTGTCCTCGGGAATGCCGATCACCACTTCCTTCTCGTCGGTGCGGGCCACCCGCACTACCGGGCTGCCCGGGGCCACCACCTGGCCGACCTCGGCGTCGATGCCGGTCACCACCCCGTCGGCGTCGGCGCTCAGGCTGGCGTAGCCGGCCTGATTGGATTGGCCGCGGAAGGCGGCGCGGGCGGCGTCGACATTGGCCTGGGCGGCCTTGAGGGTGCTCTGCTTGGCGTCCAGCACGGCCTGGCTGACGAAATTCTGGGCGCGCAGGTTCTGGTGGCGCTTGTAGTCGGCCTGGGCCAGGTCGCGTTCGGTCTCGGCGGCGCGCAGGGCGGCCCGGGCCTGGCTTTCGGCCAGGCGCAGGTCTTGCGGGTCGAGCCGCATCAGGACGTTGCCGCGCTTGACCGCCGCACCCACGTCCACCTTGCGCTCGACGATCTTGCCGCCGACCCGGAAGCCCAGGCGCGACTCATAGCGCGGGCGCACGTCGCCGGAAAACTCCAGGCGCTCGCCGACGCTGCCGGCGGCCAGCGCGACCACGCGCACCGGACGCACGTCCTCCTGCCTGGGTTCGGGTTTATCGCAGGCGGCCAGCAGGGCCGCAACAAGGGGAACAAGAACGGGGGCCGCGAGGGCGGCGCGCAGGCGGGGTGCGGAGAATCGGGCGAACACTTATTGTCCTTCTCATGGTTGATCGTCCAGCGGCCGCCCGGAGGGGCGGTTTTGTAATTCTGCAATTATAATCAGGCTGCAAACAAAAAAATTGACTTTAGAGTCAACAGTCAAAAACATGGCCGTCGATCACTACGAGAACTTCCCCGTCGCTTCTTTCCTGCTGCCGCGCCGCCTGGCGCCGGCGGTCGAGGCGATCTACGCCTTCGCCCGCAGCGCCGACGACCTGGCCGACGAGGGCGAGGCCACGCCCGACGAGCGCCTGGCCGCCCTGGCCCGTTATGAGCGCGAGCTGGACGGCATCGCCAGGGGCGAGCCCAGCCAGGACCCGATGTTCGTCCGCTTGGCCACCGTGGTCGAGGAGTTCGCCCTGCCCCTGCAACCCATGCGCGACCTGCTCTCGGCCTTCCGCCAGGACGTGGTCACCACCCGCTACCCCGACTACCCCGCCCTGCTCGACTACTGCCGCCGCTCGGCCGACCCGGTCGGCCGCCTGATGCTGGCCCTGTACGGGGCCGACCATGGCGACAACCTGCGCGACTCCGACGCGATCTGCACCGCCCTGCAACTGATCAATTTTTGGCAGGACGTGGCGATCGACCTGGCCAAGGGCCGCATCTACCTGCCGCTGGAAGACCTGGAGCGCCACGGGGTAAGCGAAGCCGCCCTGCTGGCCGGGGTCCAGGACGGCAACTGGCGCTGCCTGATGCGTTTCGAGGTCGAGCGGGCGCGCAGCCTGATGCTGTCGGGGGCGCCGCTGGCGCTGCGCCTGCCGGGACGGATCGGCTGGGAACTCAGGATGGTGGTCCAGGGCGGCCTGCGCATCCTGGAAGCGATCGAGCGCGCCGACTACGACGTGTTCCAGCGCCGCCCGGTGCTCAGGGCCCCGGACTGGGCGGTGGTGGGCTGGCGCGCCCTGCGCATGTAGTCAGCACATCCAGAGAGCACATCCGGTGCGCGCAACCGGTTCAGCCACCCAGTTCACCCTGTCCGGCCTGCTCCGCATCGGCTAAGATAGCGGATTCGCACCGCGCTCTCACCAAGAACTACATGTCCCCAGACGAATACTGCCAGCAAAAGACGCTCCAGAGCGGCTCCAGCTTCTATTACAGCTTCCTGTTCCTGCCGCCCGAACGCCGGCGCGCGATCACGGCGCTGTATGCGTTCTGCCGCGAGGTCGACGACACCGTCGACGACGCCACCGACAGCTCGGTGGCGCGCATCAAGCTGGCCTGGTGGCGCACCGAGGTGTCGAGCATGTACAAGGGCACCCCGACCCACCCGGTGACCCAGGCCCTGAAGCCCCACGTGGAGGTCTACAAGCTGGAAGAGAAGCACCTGCTGGCCATCGTGGACGGCATGGAGATGGACCTGGACCAGAGCCGCTACCTCGATTACGCCGGCCTGCAGCGCTATTGCTGGCACGTGGCCGGCGTGGTCGGCATCCTGTCGGCCAGCATCTTCGGCTACACCAATCCGCAGACCCTGGCCTATGCCGAGAAGCTGGGCCTGGCCTTCCAGCTCACCAACATCATCCGCGACGTCGGCGAGGATGCGCGCAAGGGCCGGATCTACCTGCCGGTGAACGAGCTGCAGCAGTTCAACGTCACCGCGGCCGACCTGCTGAACGCCCGCCACAGCGAAAAGTTCGAGGCGCTGATGCGCTTCCAGACCGAGCGCGCGCAGCGCACCTACGACGAGGCCCTGGCCCTGCTGCCCAAGGAAGACCGGCGCGCCCAGCGTCCGGGCCTGATGATGGCGGCGATCTACCGCACCCTGCTGGACGAGATCCAGCGCGACGGTTTCCACGTCCTCACCCAGCGCATCTCGCTCACGCCCCTGCGCAAGCTGTGGCTGGCCTGGAAAACCTATGTCCGTGCCTGACAAGGGCCTGCGGGTCCTGGTCGCCGGCGGCGGCTGGGCCGGCTGCGCCGCGGCGCTCGAGCTGCAGCGCCAGGGCCATGCGGTCAGCCTGGTCGAGGCGGCGCGCAGCCTGGGCGGACGGGCGCGCGGCGTCGCCCTGCACGGGCGCAACCTGGACAACGGCCAGCACATCCTGCTCGGCGCCTATGCCGAGACCCTGCGCCTGATGCGCCTGGCCGGGGTCGACCCGGACCGGGCGCTGCTGCGCCTGCCCGTGCAGATGCGCTATCCGCAGGGTGGCGAGGGCATGGACTTCGTCGCTCCACGCCTGCCCGCGCCCTGGCACCTGGGCCTGGCCCTGCTGCGCGCCAAGGGGCTGGCGCGCGCCGACAAGCTGGCCCTGGCCCGCTTCACCACCACCGCGCGCTGGATGGGCTGGGTGCTGTACCAGGACTGCACGGTGCAGGAATTGCTGGAGCGCTTCGACCAGACCCCGCGCCTGACCCGCTTGATGTGGCGTCCGCTGTGCATTGCCGCCCTCAACACCCCGCCGGAGCGGGCCTCGGCCAAGGTCTTCCTGGCGGTGCTGCGCGACAGCCTGGGCGCCAAACGGCGCGCGGCCTCCGACATGCTGATCCCGCGCCTGCCCCTGGGCGCCCTCTTCCCCGAAGCCGCCGCCGCCCACCTGGCCAGGCAGGGAGCCAGCGTGCGCACCGGCGTCAAACTGGGCGCGATCGCCCCCGACGGAAAAGGCGGCTGGACGGCGCGCCTGGGCGAGGACGCGCCCGCGGAAACCTACGACGCGGTGGTGCTGGCCACCCCGGCCTGGCAGAGCGCGTCCCTGCTCGCGCCCCACCTGGAAGCGCGGGAGCTGGCCGCTCAGCTGGAAGGCTTCGAGCACGAGCCGATCGCCACCTGCTATCTGCAATATGGCCCCGGCACCCGGCTCGAGCTGCCTTTTTACGCGCTGGAAGACGATCCGGCCGCGGGCCGCTGGGGCCAGTTCGTGTTCGACCGCGGCCAGCTCGACTCCGCCCAGGACGGCCTGCTGGCGGTGGTGGTCAGCGCCGCCCGTGACGCCGCCGCCCTGCCGCAGGAAACCCTGGCGGCGGCCATCGCGGCCCAGCTGGCGCATGATTTCAAAAACGAAACGTTGGCGAAGCCACAATGGTCGCAGGTGATCACCGAAAAGCGCGCGACCTTCGCCTGCACGCCCGGCCTGGCCCGTCCCGGCGTCGAGACGCCCCTGCCGGGGGTGTTCCTGGCGGGCGACTTCACGGCCAGCGACTACCCGGCCACCCTGGAGACGGCGGTGCGCAGCGCGGTGCAGGCGGCGACGGCCATCCGCGCCTACGGCGCCCTGCCCCGCGAAAAGCGCAGCCTGTCGCACAGCCATGGCGTCCCGGCCGGCGATTCCGTAAGGTAGCAGCATCGAAACAGGTCTGATGAGAATCGACATGAACATCCAACTCGGCTTGCGTACCCTGGCGTTACTGGCGCTGGTCGCCCTCAGCACCGCCGTGCTGGTGCACCCGGAGCTGATCGGCGGTTCCTCGCCGGCGGTCACCCCTGCGCTGGGCGCGATTCCCGTGGTCGGCCACCACTGAATTCTTAGCTGTAAAGACGGAGACCCCGCCACCCATGGGCAAACTGGAATACCTCGACGCGCTGAAGCGGGCCATGCTGGGCCTGCCGCCGGAAACCCAGGCCAAGACCCTGGCCTGGTACGAGCAGCGTTTCGTCGACGGCAGCGCGGCCGGACGGCGCGAGCAGGACGTCGCCGAGGAACTCGGCGACCCGCGCAAGATCGCCGTGTCGCTGCGCGCCAGCGTCCACCTGGACGCTTTCAAGGAAAAGAAAAGCCCGACCAACATGCTGCGCGTGATCGCGTCCGGCGCGGGACTGCTGGTGTTCAACCTGTTCATGGCGATTCCGGCCGCGGTCTACGCCTCGCTGCTGCTTTCCGTGTACATATGCGCCTTTGGCTTCTACGTATCCGGCATCGCGATCACGGCGAGCGGCCTGGCCGGCGCCAATGAGCTGATCCTGAACGGGCCCCTGCACAGCATCACGATCGGCGACGATGGGCGCGAGCGCGCCTCGGTCCAGACCCGGGTCTCGATCGACGAGACCGGCATCCACGTGTTCGAGGAACAATCCCCCGACCCGGCCGATAATGGCGCGGAGGACGAACCTGCTTCCTCCCGGGTGATCCGAGGCGCAGAGAAAGTGGCCGAAAGTAAGATTCAAATCACCACCGACCTCGATCCGGAGTCGCGCACCACCCAGACCCTGTTCGGCTCGGGACTGGTGCTGGGCGGGATCGCCCTGTTCCTGGTCTCCATCGTGATCACCCGCTACACCATCGTCGGCGTACGCAAGTACGTCCGGATGAATTTGTCGCTTCTCAAAGGAAAGTGAGGGAGGCGCCATGCGATCCTTGTTGAAAGTCGGATTCAGCCTGCTGGCCCTGGCCGTGGTCCTGATCGCCCTCAGCTACAGCATGCTACGCGCCAACGGCGTCAGCGCGGCCAGCGAAGGCCGCCAGGTCGCCACCGAGACGCGCGAAGTCCCGGGCGGCATCAGCGGCGTCGAGCTCAACGGCCCGATCGACCTCAATCTGCGCTACGGCGCCACGCCCTCGCTGAAGATCCGGGGCGAGCAGCGCATGCTGGGCAATATCGAGGTGAACGCCGAAGGTCCCGTGCTCAACATAGGCGTGCGCGGCATCGTGCTGCGCCACCGCCAGCCGCTCGAAGTGGAACTGGTGCTGCCCGCCTTGAATTCGGCCGTCATCGACGGCAGCGGCGACAGCAGCATCAACGGTTTCTCGGGCGAGCGGGTCGAAGTGCGCCTGAACGGCTCGGGGAGCGTCAAGTTCAACGGGCGCTTCCGCTACGTCGACACCGGCCTGAACGGCAGCGGCGACCTGGACGTGAACGCCGGCGCCGCGATCGAGCGCGTCAAGGCGGAACTGATGGGCAGCGGCCGCATGACCCTGGTGGGCACCACCCGCGAACTCGAGGCCAAGGCCAATGGCTCGGGCGACCTTGACGCCCGCCACCTGCGCGCCCAGCGGGTGCAGATCGGCCAGACCGGCTCGGGCAGCAGCACGGTGCAGGCGCGTTCCATGGTGGCCGCCTCGGTCAGCGGCAGCGGCGACATCGACGTCCTGGGCAACCCCGACGAGCGCAGCATCAGCCGCACCGGCAGCGGCAGCGTTTCCTTCGAAGAGTAAGGGGGCGGGCGCTTCCGCGCCGCCCCCGGCCCGGTTCACGCCGCCCCAAGCCCTTTCCGTCGCACGGCCTGCGCAGGCTGGCGGCGCTGCGGCACAGTGATGGCATTTCCACATCACGGAGCCGCGCCATGCAACAGATACTCAGCCACACCCCTCTCTACGTCTGGGCCATCCTGGCCTTCCTGGTCTACCGCGGCCTGGCAGCCGCGCGCACGCGCGAGCTCGCCCCGCGCGCGCTGTTCATCGTGCCGGTGCTGATGCTGGGATTGTCGCTGCAGGGTATCGTGACCGCGTTCGGCGCCGGTGGCGGCGCCCTGCCCGCCTGGGTGGCGGGCGCGGTGCTGGTGGCGCTGCCGGCGCTGCGCTGGTCCGGCTCGCGCATCGCCGCAGCCGGCGCGGCCGGCAAGGTGCGCGTCGCCGGGAGCTGGTCGCCGCTGGCGGCCATGCTGGCCATCTTCGCCCTCAAGTACGCGGTCGCGGTGACGATGGCGTTGCGGCCCGCTCTGGTGCACGAAGCGAGCTTCGGGGCCGCGGTGTGCGGCCTGTACGGCATGCTGAACGGCTATTTCATCGCCCGGATGCTGCGCAACCTGAGGAGGTTGCGCGCGCTCGGCATGCCGGCGCTGGCCGCTTAACGGACTTCCAGCAGCTCGACCTCGAAGATCAGGTTGGCGTTCGGCGGAATCGGGCCCGCGCCGCTGGCGCCGTAACCCATGTCGGGCGGCAGGATCAGGGTGCGCTTGCCGCCGACCTTCATGCCCTGCACGCCTTCATCCCAGCCCTTGATCACCTGTCCGCCGCCGACCTGGAAGCTGAAGGGCGAGCCACCTTTCGAGGAGTCGAACTGGGCGCCGTGCTGCGAAGGCGCGCTCGGGTCGAACAGCCAGCCGGTGTAGTGCACCACGGCGGTGGAGCCGGCCACGGCTTCCTTGCCGGCGCCGGTGACGGTGTCGATCTTCTGGAAGGCCGCCGCCGGCGCCTGGGACGCGGGCGCCGCCGCCTCGCGCTTGCAGGCCGCCAGGGTGGACGAGAGCGCCAGGCCGAGGACGCAATAAGAGAGCAGTCGTTTCAAGGTGTTCTTTCGTTGTTGTTAACCAGATGAAATACTAGCCGAGCATACAAGGTCCTCGGGCCGGTGACAACACCTCAGCCCCCGGCTTGCAGCCAGGCCAGGACGTCGCGCCCGGCCGCACGCCCGCCGGCAAAGCAGGCGCTCAGCAGGTAGCCGCCGGTCGGCGCCTCCCAGTCGACCATCTCGCCGGCCACGAACACGCCGGGCAGCGCGCGCAGCATGGTGCCCGCGCCGGCCAGGGCCTCGAAGCGCACCCCGCCGGCGCTGCTGATCGCTTCGTCGATTGGGCGCGGCCGCAAGAGCTTCAGGGGCAGCGCCTTGATCGCCGCCGCCAGCCGCGCCGGATCGGCGTATTCCTCGGCCGACAGGCATTCGCGCAGCAGGCCCGCCTTCACGCCCTTTAGGCCGAGGCGGCTTTGCAGGTGGCTGGACAGCGAACGCGATCCGCGCGGGCGGCTCACCTCGTCCAGCACCCTGGATGCATCGTGGTCGGGCGCGAGGTCGATCCAGACCGTGGCCACGCCCTCGCGCGCGATCTGGTCGCGGATCGGGGCCGACAAGGCGTACACCAGGCTGCCTTCGATGCCGGTTTCGGTGACCACGAACTGGCCCTTGCGGCGCAGCATCGCGCCATCCTCGCCACGACAGGCAAGCGCCACGGTGGTCAAGGGCGCGCCGGCATGGCGGCTGCTGAAATGCGCGCTCCAGTCGGCGTCGAAACCGCAATTGCTGGGCGCAAGGGGCGTGATCCCGACGCCGCGTTCGGCCAGCAGCGGCGCCCAGGCACCGTCCGATCCGAGCCGGGCCCAGCTCGCGCCGCCCAACGCCAGGATCACGGCGTCGGCCTCGACCAGCCGTTCGCCCTCCGGCGTGGCCATGCGCAGGCGCTCGCCGCTCCAGCCGGTCCAGCGGTGCCGCATGTGGAACACCACCCCGCTCTCGCGCAGCCGGTGCAGCCAGGCGCGCAGCAGCGGCGCGGCCTTCATGTCGGTGGGGAAGACGCGGCCCGAGCTGCCCACGAAGGTGGCGATGCCCAGCCCGTGGATCCAGGCGCGCACCTGTTCCGGCGTGAAGTGCTCCAGCCAGCGCCCCACTTCCACGCTGCGCGCGCGGTAGCGGGCGACGAAGTCGGGATAGGGTTCGGAATGGGTGATATTCATGCCGCCCTTGCCGGCCAGCAGGAACTTGCGGCCTACCGAGGGCATCGCATCATAGACGTCTACCCGCACGCCGCCCGCCGCCAGCACCTCGGCGGCCATCAGGCCGGCGGGGCCGCCGCCGATAACGGCGACGTGGAAACGGGGAGAGGACGGCTGGCTCATGGCGGGAACGAAAAACGGGGGAGCCGCATTGTAGTCGAGTTCGCGGCGCCGGGCACTCTGTAAAGTTTGCTTGACATCGCGGAAGGTCCGTCCTACGATGTCAAGCATACTTGACCTGGAGGTGTCATCATGCATGAGCGCCGCGTCGGCAAAGCCTATATGAAGGAACTGGGCGCTGCCATCCTGATCTATGCGCTGCTGCTGGTGGCGGCGATCCGCTACGGCCGCCCGATGGACGCCGGCCTGCCGCGCACCCTGTTCCTGCTCTCGCCCATGCTCGGCTTCGGCCTGGCGCTGTGGGCCATCGCGCGCCACCTGGCGCGGGTCGACGAATACATCCGCATGTTCCTGCTCGAGTCGCTGGCCCTGGCGGCCGCCATTACCGCCGGGCTCAGCTTCACCTACGGCTTCCTCGAGACCGCCGGCTTTCCGCGCCTGTCGATGTTCAGCGTCTGGTGCGTGCTGTGCGCTTGCATGGTGGTGGTCTGCGGCCTGCGCCGTCTGCTGAACCGATGAAGAACCGCATCCGCGAGCTGCGGGCCGAACGCGGCTGGAGCCAGGCCGACCTGGCCGAGCAGCTGGACGTGTCGCGCCAGAGCGTGAACGCCATCGAGACCGGGCGCTACGACCCGAGCCTGCCGCTCGCCTTCGCCATCGGCCGCCTGTTCGGCGTGCCGCTGGAATCCATCTTTTCACCCGATCCGGAGAACGCATGAAACCATCCTTCCTGCTCGCCCTCGCCCTGCCCCTCGTCCTGGCCGCTCCGCTCGCGGCCCTGGCCCAGCCGGGCGCCGCCGCGCCTTCGCCGAGCCGCTTCGCGGTCGCCGGAACGCCCGCAGAACGCTTCGAGATCGATGGCATGCTGGTGGAGCGCTACGGCAGCCGCGGCCGGCAGGTGATCCTGATCCCGGGCCTGGCCAGCGGCCCCTGGGTGTGGCAGGACGTGGTGCGCCGCTTCAGCCCCGAACAGACCCTGTACGTGCTCACCCTGCCCGGCTTCGACGGCCGGCCGGGCCCGAGCGGACCGGCCTTCGAGGGCGCGCGCGCCGCGCTGCGCGAGCTCGTCACCAGCCGGCGCCTGGACCGGCCGGTGCTTGTGGGCCACAGCATGGGCGGCACCCTGGCCCTGGCGCTGGCGGCCGATCTCGGCAACCGCATCGGCGCCGTGCTCTCGCTCGACGGCCTGCCGGTCTTTCCCGGCACCGAGACCCTGGACCCGGCCCAGCGGCCGCAGATGGCGGCCGGCGTCCAGGCGCGCCTGGCCGGCACGCCGCCGAACGCCTACGGACAGCAGCAGCGCCAGTACCTGCGCGGCCAGGGCGTGCTGGACATCGGCAAGGCGGACGACCTAGCGCCCCTGCTGCTGCGCAGCGACCGCGCCGCGGTCGGCGCCTACATGGGCGACCTGCTCGGCCTCGACCTGCGCCCCGAGCTCGGCAAGATCACCGCGCCGGTCACGGTGCTGGTACCCTATTTCGAACCCGACGCCAGCCAGGACCAGCTGAGCGCCGCCGCCAAGGTCGATCACTACCGCAGCCTGCTGCCCGAGGTGGCCAGGCTGGACGTGCTGCCGGTGTCGCCGGCGCGCCACTTCCTGACCATCGACCAGCCGCAGGCGGTGGCCGATGCCCTGCGCCGCGTGCTCGATCGCCGCTGAAACCCTCAACCCCGGACCCAAGGAAAACCATGCGCACTCCCCTCTACTGGATCGGCCAATACCTGCTGGCCTCGAGCACCATGTTCCTGCTGCTCGCCGCGATCGACCTGCTGCGCGGCGACAGCCTGGCCAACACCTGGCCGGCCACCCTCGGCTGGTCCTGCGCGGCGGCGGCCATTTTCGTGGCCTCGCGCTGGCGCCAGGCGAAGTCCGGCGCCGCCTGCGCGGTGTGCGAGGACGGCAAACCGCGGCGCTGAAACCGCCATCCTCCCGGTTGCGTCAATACGGCGGGCGGCGGCCTGCGGGATACTGCCGCCTTGGCATGCATATGCTTTTGCCAGATCTACAAGATTCTGCTTGACAATAAGAACAGCAGGAATATTCTTGTACCGCCAATGCAGACGATGCGCTCCCGCTCGACGAGGGGCCACGATCTGCGGCAGTCCGTTAAAACATCTTGGAGGATGTGTATGTCGGTAATGACAAGGTCAGCAATGACCCGTAGGACCATGCTGGGCGTGCTCGCGTCCAGTCCCCTCTGGATGCAGTCCGCATGGGCGCAGCCAGGCAATTTCAAAATCTCCCATCAATTCCCCGGCGGCAGCATCGCCCAGGGCGACTTCCGTGACCGGCTGTGCCGCATGTTCGCGGCCGAGGTCGAGAAGCGCACCCGCGGCGCCATGAAGTTCTCGATCTACCCCGGCTCCTCGCTGATGGCCGCCAACGCCCAGTTCAGCGCCTTGCGCGGCGGTTCGCTCGACATGGCCCTGGTGCCGCTGTCCTATGCCGGGACCGAGTCGCCGGAAGCCAACATCGGCCTGATGCCGGCCCTGGTCACCTCCTACGAGCAGGGCTATGGCTGGAAAGACGCCCCGGTGGGGCGCGAACTGGCGCGCATCATGGGCGAACAGGGGCTGGTGATCGTCAGCTGGATCTGGCAAGCCGGCGGCGTCGCCTCGCGCGGCAATCCGATCGTCGACCCGGAGGACGTGCGCGGCCTGAAGGTGCGCGGCGGCTCGCACGAGATGGACCAGCTCCTGCAGGATGCGGGCGCGACGGTCGTTAACATTCCCTCGAACGAGATCGCGCCGGCCCTGCGCAGCGGCGCCCTGGACGCCGCCCTGACCTCGTCGACCTCGCTCATTTCCTTCCGCCTGCACGAGTCGGCCAAGGCGCTGACCACGGCGCGCGGCGGCTCCTACTGGTTCATGTTCGAGCCGCTGATGATGTCGAAAACGGTGTTCGACCGCCTGAACAAGCAGCAGCAAGCGGCCGTGATGGCGGTCGGGGCGGACCTGGAGAAATTCGCGCTCAAGGCGGCCCGCGCCGACGACGCGCGGGTGGCCTCGATCTACCAGAACGTCGGCGCGCGCGTCACTGACATGAACGCCGAATCGCTGCGCAAATGGCAGGCGGTGGCGCGCACCACGGCGTGGAAGGAGTTCGCCGAACGCAGCGACAACTGCGCCAGGCTGATGCAACTGGCCGAGCAGTCGCTGGCCCTGCTGTAAGCGGCGGGGTGGACGGCCAAGGCTGTCCACCCGCTGTGCCCACGCGCCTCGTTCAGCCTCCCGTCACGGGCGGGAAAAAGGCCACTTCGGCGCCATCCGCGAGCGCGGTGTCGGCGCCGCACATCACCTGGTTGAAGGCCATGCGCACGGCGCGCTGGGGCGCGAGCGCCTCGGCCCATGCGCCGCCGCGTTCCGCCAGCAGGCTCCTGAGCTCGCCCACCGACTTCACGCCGGGCGGAAGCTCCAGCGCTTCCTGTCCGGTGCCGACCGCCTCGCGCACCGAGGCGAAATACTTCAGATTGATCTTCATGCTCTCCCTAATGCTGTAGTTCCGCGAACGGAATGAAGCGTACCAGATCGCCGGCAGCGATCGGGTTCCCCGGCGGATTGTCCACCAGGCCGTCGCCCCACACGGTCGAGGTCAGCACGCCCGAACCCTGGTTCGGGAACAGGTCCAGCCCGCCCGCCGAGTTCAGGCGCACGCGCAGGAATTCGTTGCGCCGGTCGGCCTTGGGCAGGGTGAAATCGGCGCGCACCATGTAGCCGCGCGGCTCGACCGGGCCGCTCGCGCCCTGCAGGCGCAGCAGGAAGGGGCGCACGAACAGCAGGAAGGTCACGAAGCTCGACACCGGATTGCCCGGCAGGCCCAGGAAGAAGGCGGATCCGCCCTCGCGGCGCACCTCGCCGAAGGCCAGCGGCTTGCCCGGCTTGACCGCGATCTGCCACATGTTCAGGCGTCCTTCGGCCTCGACCGCCGGCTTGATGTGGTCTTCCTCGCCGACCGAGACGCCGCCCGAGGTGATGATCAGGTCATGCTCGCGCGCCGCCTCGCGCAGGGTGGCGCGGGTGGCTTCCAGCGAATCGGGCACGATGCCGTAGTCGGCGATCTCGCAGCCGAAGTTCTCCAGCAGGCCGCGCAGGGTGAAGCGGTTGGAGTTGTAGATCGCGCCCGGCGCCAGCTGGCCGCCCGGCGCTTCGCCCGGCATGGTCAGCTCGTCGCCGGTGAAGAACACGGCCACGCGCAGGCGGCGGCGCACCGGCAGCCTCGCCAGACCCACCGAGGCGGCCAGGCCAAGCTCCTGGCTGCGCAGGCGGGCGCCGGCCGGCAGGATCACGGCCCCGGAGACGATGTCTTCGCCGGTGCGGCGTATCCACTCGCCGGCGCGCGGCGCGTGGCGCACGGTGACGCTGTCGCCGACCGTCTCGCACTGCTCCTGCATCACCACCGCGTCCGCCCCAGGCGGAATCAGGGCGCCGGTGAAGATGCGCGCCGCCGTGCCCGGCTCAAGCGGCTGGCCGACGCTGCCGGCAGGGATGCGCTGGCTCACGCGAAGGGTGGCGCTGCCGCTGGCGCAGTCCTCGGCGCGCACGGCGTAACCGTCCATCTGGGTGTTGTCGGCCGAGGGCACGTTGATGGTCGAGGCGACGTCCTCGGCCAGCACGCGCCCATTGGCCTCGAGCGTAGGCACGGTCTCGACGCCCTCGACCGGACGCGCGGCGTCCAGCAGGAAGTCGATCGCTTCGCGCACGGACAGCATCGGTGGCTTCGGTGCGTTCATCTCACAGCCCCGTGTGTTCGGCGATGTAGGCCTTCATGCGCGCGACGTCCGGCGGCATCACCACGAAGCGCTGCGGCAGCGCCTCGATGTTCTCGAAGCCGGCCGGACGCTCAGCGTCCGTGCCCAGCGCTTCCAGGATGGTTTCGTTGAACTTGGCGGCCAGCGCCGTCTCCAGCACGATCATCGTTACCCCGGGCGTCATGTGCTCGCGCGCGACCTTGATGCCGTCGGCGGTGTGGGTGTCGATGGTGATGCCGTAGTCGTCGGCCACGTCGCGGATGGTGGCCAGGCGGTCGGCGTGGGTCGAGCGGCCGGACAGGAAGCCGTATTTGGCGACGTCCTTGAACTCGTCGCCGTCGCTGCCCAGCGCGCCGGACAGGTCGAAGCCGCCTTCAAGCTCGACCTTGCGGAACAGCGCGTGGGTGCGCTCCGGGTCGCGGCCCACGAGTTCGTAGACGAAGCGCTCGAAGTTGGAGGCCTTCGAGATGTCCATCGACGGGCTGCTGGTATGGAAGGTCTCGGCCGACTTGCGCACGCGGTAGACGCCGGTGCGGAAGAATTCGTCCAGGACGTCGTTCTCGTTGGTGGCGACCACCAGCTTGTCGATCGGCAGGCCCATCATGCGTGCGATGTGGCCGGCGCAGATGTTGCCGAAGTTCCCCGAGGGGACGGTGAACGAGACCTTTTGTTCGTTGCTGGTGGTGGCTGCGAGGTAGCCGCGGAAGTAGTAGACCACCTGGGCCACGACGCGCGCCCAGTTGATCGAATTGACGGTGCCGATCTTGTGGCGGGCCTTGAAGGACAGGTCGTTCGAGACCGCCTTGACCAGGTCCTGGCAGTCGTCGAACACGCCTTCGACCGCGATGTTGAAGATGTTCGGGTCCTGGAGGCTGAACATCTGCGCGGTCTGGAAAGCGCTCATCTTCTTGTGCGGAGAGAGCATGAAGACACGCACGCCGCGCTTGCCGCGCATCGCGTATTCGGCGGCGCTGCCGGTGTCGCCCGAGGTGGCGCCGAAGATGTTCAGTTCCTCGTTGTTCTTGGCTAGCGCGTACTCGAACAGGTTGCCGAGCAGTTGCATCGCCATGTCCTTGAACGCGAGCGTCGGACCGTTGGACAGCGCCTGCAGGACCAGGGTGCCGCCCTCCCCCTGCTCCAGGGTGCGCAGCGGCGTGATGTCGGCGGCCGATTCGCCGGCGCGGGCATTCCGGTAGACCTCCGGCGTATAGGTGCGCGCGGTGAGGGCCTTCAGGTCGGCGTCGGGGATGTCGGTGGCGAACTTGCGCAGGATTTCATAGGCCAGCTCAGCGTAGGACAGCTTGCGCCAGGCATCGAGTTCGGCGCCCGTCACCTGCGGGTAGTCGGCCGGCAGATACAGGCCGCCATCGGGGGCGAGGCCGCCAAGCAGGATGTCGGAAAAGAGCTGGGGATTGCGTGCTGCGGACGCGCTGGTCGCGCGGGTGGACACATAATGCATACTGTAGAAGATCCGGTTGGGGGCTCACGTTGAAACTTTATTATAGTGTGAGGCGGACAAAATGTATGCGGGAGTGAGAAAAACTGAGCTTGGGTGAATAAAATTCAGGGATCTGCGCTGTGTGCGATGAGGGCGGGCGGGCCGGGACGGCGGGCAAGCTTGGATCCCGGCCTTCGCCGGGATGACGTTCACGCGCTGGCGGGCCCAGCGGAGTCGGATACCCAACCCGAGGAGCCTGTCGCCTGCCCCAACGGGTCACGGAAGATCCGCTCGTTAGCTACCGTGGAACGTCGTCCCGGCGAAGGCCTCCGCAGCCCCGCCGGGATCCAGGTCTGCCTGAACGGGCACTAGGGCAAGCAGTAGTTCAACACGCCGCGTGATTGACGGTGACTACGTGTACCGCCAGCCCGCCCAGCGAGGTTTCCTTGTACTTCACCTGCATGTCCGCCCCGGTCTGGCGCATGGTCTCGATCACGTTGTCCAGGCTGACGAAGTGGGTGCCGTCGCCCTTCATGGCCAGCGACGCAGCGGTGATCGCCTTGATCGCCCCCATGCCGTTGCGTTCGATGCAGGGAATCTGCACCAGGCCGCCGATCGGATCGCAGGTCATGCCCAGGTGGTGCTCGATCCCGATCTCCGCCGCGTTCTCGATGCGCTCGTTGGAACCGCCCAGCGCCGCCACCAGCCCGGCCGCCGCCATGGCGCAGGCCACGCCGACCTCGCCCTGGCAGCCGATTTCGGCCCCGGAGATCGACGCGTTCTTCTTGCACAGCATGCCGATCGCCGCGGAGGTAAGCAGGAAATCGCGGATGCCGCGCGCCGGATCGCTCGGGCGGCAGTCCTCGGCGTAGTAGCGCAGCACCGCCGGGATGATGCCGGCCGCGCCGTTGGTCGGCGCCGTCACCACGCGCCCGCCCGCCGCGTTCTCTTCGTTGACTGCCATGGCGTACAGGGTCACGTGGTGGGTCGCATCGTGGGGCAGCTCATTCACGCGCTTGCCTTCGGTGCAGTGGGCCTGCTTCCACAGGCTGGCGGCGCGACGGCGCACGTTCAGGCCGCCCGGCAACTGGCCTTCGCTCACCAGCCCGCGCGCGATGCAGTCGCGCATGACCTGCCAGATGCGGTCCAGGCCCGCGTCCAGCTCGGCCTCGCTCATGCGCGCCAGCTCGTTCGCGCGCAGCATGTGCGGGATGCTCAGGCCGTGCTCCTTGCCCTGAGCCAGCAGCTCGCTCATGGTGCCGAAGGGGAAAGGCAGCTTGTGCGCCGGCGCCTCCAGGGCGCGCGCCTGGCTCTCGCCGGCGGCGGTGATGAAGCCGCCCCCCACCGAGTAATAGATGCGTTCGATCAGGCTGCCGTCGGCCAGCTGGAGCACGAACTTCATGCCGTTCGGATGCTCCGGCAGGGTCGATGCCTTGTGCCACACCAGGCCGGTCTTGTAGCTGAATGGCACCATCTTCTTGCCGAGCAGCTTGAGCGCGCCTTCCATCTCGGCCTCGGCCAGCTTGTCCTCCACCGCGTCCGGATCGAGGTCCTGGGGCGTCTCGCCCATCAGGCCCAGGATCACCGCCTTGTCGGTGGCGTGGCCGACGCCGGTCAGCGCCAGCGAGCCGTACAGGTGGGCTTCGACGCCGACCGCGGCGTCCAGCGGGCCGCATTCGAGCAGGAAGCGGCGCGCCGCCACCATCGGGCCGACGGTGTGGGAGCTCGAAGGGCCGATACCGATCTTGAAAAGATCAAAAACACTCATGTCCATATTGTCTCTGCTATTTCCCTGTTGTTGTAATGGGATACGGGCCCCGTCGCTTGTGGCGGCGGGGCCCGGTTCATGGCGTGGACCGAGGGGCGAACACCCTTATGCGGCGGCGCCCAGGCTCACGTCGATGTTCTTCAGCATGTCGGCCACCATCTCGCGGGTGCCGATCTGCGCCTTCCAGCCCCAGTCGGCTTGCGCGCGGCTGTCGTCCAGGCTCTTGGGCCAGGAGTCGGCGATGGCCTGGCGGCTGTCCGGCTTGTAGGCAATCTTGAATGCAGGCAGCGCGGCGCTGATCTCGGCGGCCAGTTCGCGTGGGTTGAACGAGACGCCGGCGACGTTGTACGAGGAGCGGATCGCCACCTTGTCGGCGGGCGCTTCCATCAGTTCGATGGTGGCGCGGATCGCGTCTGGCATGTAGATCATCGGCAGCGTGGTTTCCGGGCCGAGGAAGCACTCGTAGGTCTCGCCGCGCAGCGCCGCGTGGAAGATCGCGATCGCGTAGTCGGTGGTGCCGCCGCCCGGGGGCGACTTGTAGCTGATGATACCCGGATAGCGGATCGAACGCACGTCCACGCCGTACTTGCTGTGGTAGTACTCGCACAGGCGCTCGCCGGCCAGCTTGCTGATGCCGTAGATCGTGGTCGGATCCATGATCGTGTACTGGGGCGTGCCCTCGTTCGGCGTGTTGGGGCCGAAGGCCGCGATCGACGAGGGCCAGAACACCTTCAGCGGCTTGCCGGCTTCGCCGCGCTCGCGGGCGATCTCGAGGATGTTCAGCAGGCCGTCCATGTTCAGGGTCCAGGCCTTGAGCGGGGCCTTCTCGCCGGTGGCCGAGAGCAGCGCGGCCAGCTGGTAGACCTGGGTCACGCCTTCGTCGGCGATCAGGCGTGCGACCGCGTCGCGGTCGAGCACGTCGAGCTGGGTGTAGCGCGCGGCGCCATACACGTTGGTGGCGCCAATGTCCGAGGCGATCACGTTGTCGGGACCGTGCTTGTCGGCCAGCGCCGCGACCAGTTCACTGCCGATCTGGCCGTTGGCGCCGATGATGAGGATGCGTTCCATGCGTTGATTCCCTGCTGCGATTAGTTGTTCTTGATGATGCCCAGCTCGCGCCCGGCCTGTTCGAATGCGGCCAGCACCTTGTCGAGCTGCTCGCGGGTGTGGGCGGCCGACAGCTGCACGCGCACGCGCGCCTGGCCCATCGGCACCACCGGGTAGAAGAAGCCCGACAGCAGCACGCCCAGCTCGAACATGCGGGCCGCGAACTTCTGCGCCACCGGGGCGTCGAACAGCATCACCGGCACCACCGGGTGGGTGCCCGGCTTGATGGTGAAGCCGATGCGCTCGATCTCCTTGCGGAAGTAGGCGGTGTTCTCGTGCAGGCGGTCGCGCAGCTCGGTCGACTTGCTGATCCGGTCCAGCACCGCCAGCGAGGCGCCGGCGATCATCGGCGCCAGGGTGTTGGAGAACAGGTAGGGGCGCGACTTCTGGCGCAGGGTCTCGATCACTTCCTTGCGGCCCGAGGTGAAGCCGCCCATCGCGCCGCCCAGGGCCTTGCCCAGGGTGCCGGTGATGATGTCGATCTTGCCGATCACGCCGCAGTGCTCGTGGGTGCCGCGCCCGGTCTTGCCCATGAAGCCGGAGGCGTGCGATTCGTCGATCATGGTCAGGGCGCCGTATTTCCCGGCCAGTTCGACGATCTTGTCGAGCTGGGCGATGGTGCCGTCCATCGAGAACACACCGTCGGTGACGATGATCTTGTGGCGCTTGCCGGCCTCCGTGGCGGCCTGGAGCTGCTTCTCCAGGTCGGCCATGTCGTTGTTGGCATAACGGTAACGCGCGGCCTTGCACAGGCGGACGCCGTCGATGATCGAGGCGTGGTTCAGGGCGTCGGAGATAATGGCGTCGTTCTCGTCGAACAGCGGCTCGAACACGCCGCCGTTGGCGTCGAAGGCGGCGGCGTACAGGATGGTGTCCTCGGTGCCCAGGAATTCGGACAGCTTCTGCTCCAGCTCCTTGTGCACGGTCTGGGTGCCGCAGATGAAGCGCACCGAGGACAGGCCATAGCCGTACTTCTCGAGTGCGGCGGCGGCGGCTTTCTGCGTTTCGACATCGCCGGACAGGCCCAGATAATTGTTGGCACACATATTGATCAGGGTACGGCCATCCTGTGCCACCACCTCGGCGCCCTGGCGCGAGGCCAGCACGCGCTCGGGCTTGAACAGGCCCTCATCCTTCAAGGTCGCGAGTTTTTGCTGCAGGCTGCTGTAGAAAGCTTGATCGCTCATGGTGTTCCTCTGTTCCCAGGTGGTTGGCGTGATCGGCGGCTTGACCGGCGGTCCGCGAATGTTGTACCGTTGGTTCGTTCGATGTAGAGAACTGGTTCGCTATGTCGAACAAAAATTCGATATATTGAATATTACGCCCAGCCAATGAACTTGGCAAGCGACTTCAAATATACTTATAAGCAATTTGCAATAGGCAAGGGCGTCAAGACGGAAAATGGGTACCACTCTAACAAACAATGCGCCGCCGGAAGTTGGCGCGACGCTACAACGCTTGCGGCTGGCGCGCGGCCTGACGCTGGAAGACCTGTCGCGCATCGCCGGCGTGTCCAAGTCGATGTTGTCCCAGATCGAGCGCGAGAAGGCCAATCCGACCATCGCCATCACCTGGCGCCTGGCCAATGCGCTGGGCGTACAGATCGGCGAACTGCTTTCCGCCGAGGTACGCACGACGGAGTTGATCCGGGTGGTCGACGCCCACGAAATCCCCACCCTGCCCGGCGTCCACGCCGGTTACTCCCTGCGCATCCTGGGGCCGATGGACCTGGCCGGCAAGTACGAATGGTATGAGCTGACCCTGGCGCCTGGGGGAGAGCTGGCCTCCCAGGCCCATGACCCGGGGACGGGCGAGCACCTGACGGTCATCACGGGCGCGCTCGAGTTGGAGGTTGGCAAGGAGAAGAAAAAGCTGCGGCACGGGGCCACCGCACGCTACCCGGCCGACCAGGACCATGTGATCCGCAATGTCGGCAAGACCGAGGCCAAGGCGATGCTGGTGGTCGTGCACCGCTAGCCGAATGCATCCAGCCGGGGGGCGACTGCGTAGATTGCTGTAACCAACGCAGCCATCCGGGAGTCCGATGCAAGTCTATACCGCCCTCTATACCGACTCGGGGATCGTCCTGATCGCCATGAAGCGCCACGAGAACCAGTTCTGGGACGGCGCCAATACCGGGATCAACTCCCTCATGAAGCAGGCTGGCCAGTTCTGTCTGCCGGGAGGCAAGCAGAATTCCGGCGAAACCGTGTATGAATGCGCCAAGCGCGAATTCCTCGAAGAAACCGGGGTGCAGGTGCCCATGTACAGCGAGAGCTGGGACTGGGCATCGCCTGCGGGATTCACCCTCGTCGGCTTCAAGGTCACCGCGCTGACGGAACTCGAGCGGCGCATCAATGCCGGGCTCGCGAGAGGGCACGGCAACTCGCCGGCGAACAGCGCCGTGCGCGACTGGGAATTAAGCGAAGTCAGTGTCGTGGCGCTGTCCGTCATCGAGGACTTTCTCGGCAAGCACAACGACCTCCCACCACACATCCAGGCCCGCGTCGACCAGGAGCTGGCGGTCCGGCGGACCCGATACAATCACTCCATCGACTGGTATGGGCAGTGCGCGAGGGAACTCAAACGCCGTATCCGTATCACTTACCGTTGACGGCAATGCGCCGCACAACCCGCCTCGAGGCTGAGCTTGGAAACTCGCGTGTCCAGCGATACCCTGCTCGAGAGCATCGTCGAGCCGCCGCCCTGCCCGTTCAGCCAATCCCGTGAGCAGCTGGACGGGCCGTGGCCGCCGGCACCCGCTCGCAAGCGTCTGCCGGCGCCACGTCCAGTAGCGCTAGTTCGCGCCACCCACCGTACTTGCCGCCTCTCCCATTTTCAGCTCGCGCGACAGGAAGCCCCAGCGGTCCGCCACTTCCTCGATCTGCTTCGAGGTCGGCTTGCCGGCGCCGTGGCCGGCCTTGGTCTCAATGCGGATCAGGATCGGCGCCGCGCCCGCCTGAGCGGCCTGGGCCGCTGCGGCGTACTTGAAGCTGTGCGCCGGCACCACGCGGTCGTCATGGTCGGCCGTGGTCACCATGGTGGCCGGGTAGCAGGTGCCCGGCTTCAGGTTGTGCAGCGGCGAGTACTTGACCAGGGCCTTGAATTCCTCCGGGTTCTCCGAGGAGCCATAGTCCGAGGTCCAGGCCCAGCCGATGGTGAACTTGTGGAAGCGCAGCATGTCCATCACGCCCACGGCCGGCAGCGCCGCGCCGAACAGCTCCGGACGCTGGGTCATGGCCGCGCCCACCAGCAGGCCGCCGTTCGAGCCGCCGCCGATCGCCAGCTTCTGCGGCGAGGTGATCTTGTTCTGGATCAGCCATTCGGCCGCGCCAATGAAGTCGTCGAACACGTTCTGCTTCTGCAGCTTGGTGCCGGCCTGGTGCCAGGCTTCGCCGTATTCGCCGCCGCCGCGCAGGTTCGCCACCGCGTAGACGCCGCCCATTTCCATCCAGGCCAGGTTGGCCGGCGAGAAGGCCGGGGTCAGCGAGATGTTGAAGCCGCCATAGCCGTAGAGGTAGGTCGGGTTCGAGCCATCGAGCTTGATGCCCTTCTTCGAGACGATGAACATCGGCACCTTGGTGCCGTCGCGGCTGGTGTAGAACTGCTGGCGGGTCTCGTAGTCGGCCGGGTTGAAGGCGACCTTGGGCTGGCGGAAGACCGTGCTCTTGCCGGTCTTGAGGTTCAGGCGGTAGATCGTGGTCGGGTTGGTGAAGCCGGTGAAGGAGTAGAAGGTCTCGCCTTCGCCGCGCTTGCCCTGCAGGCCGCCCACCGAGCCGATGCCCGGCAGCGCGATCTCGCGCAGGGGCTTGCCCTTGAGATCGGTCACGCGCACGACGCTGCGCGCATCCTTCAGGTATTCCAGGACCAGCTGGTTATTGACGATGTCGGCGCCCACCAGGGTGTCCGCGCCCTCGGGCACGATCTCCTTCCAGTTCGACTCCGCCGGCTTGCTCACGTCGATCGCGACGATGCGCTTGCGCGGCGCGTTGCGGTCGGTGCTGAAGAAGAACACGGTGCCGACGTTGTCGATGAAATCGTAGCCGGCGTCGAAGTTGTCGATCAGGTCGACCACCTTGGAGTCCGCCTTGGCCAGGTCCTTGTACGAGATGCGGTACTTCGGCGCCGTGCCCTTGGTGGTGGTGATGATCAGGTAGCGGCCGTCGTCGCTGGTCTGGGCGCCGAAGCCCCATTCCTTCTGGTCGGGACGGTCGTAGACCAGGGTGTCCTGGCTCTGCGGGGTGCCGATCCGGTGGAAGTAGAGCTTCTGGAAGTAGTTGACGTCGGCCAGCTTGGTCGCCTCCTTCGGCTCGTCGTAGCGGCTGTAGAAGAAGCCCTTGCCGTCCCTGGTCCAGGCGGTGTTGGAGAACTTCACCCACTTGACGTGATCCTCGAGGTCCTTGCCGCTCTCGATGTCGCGCACGCGGATCTCGTTCCAGTCCGAGCCCGAAGCGGCGGTGCTGTAGGCCAGCAGCTTGCCGTCCGGGCTGACCGCGGCGCCGGCCAGGGCGATGGTGCCGTCGGCGGCCAGGGTGTTGGGGTCGAGCAGGACGCGCGCGGTGTCGTTCAGGTTCTTGAGGGTGTAGAGCACGGCCTGGTTTTGCAGCCCGTCGTTGCGGGTGTAGAAGTAACGGCCGCCTTCCTTGTAGGGCACGCTGTAGCGCTCGTAGTTCCACAACTGGGTCAGGCGCTGGCGGATCGCTTCGCGCTGCGGGATCTGCGCCAGGTAGGCCTGGGTCACCTTGTTCTGGGCCTCGACCCACGACTTGGTCTCGGCGCTGTTCGCGTCTTCGAGCCAGCGGTAGGGGTCGGCCACTTTCGTGCCGTGGTAGTCATCAAGCTGGTCCAGCTTCTTGGAGACCGGGTAGGTCAGCGAAGCGCCGGTGGCCGGGCAGGATTGGGCCAGCGCGGATTGCGCGCCGAAGGCCGCGGCCAGCAATGCGACAAGGGTTGCGTGTCTCAGGTGCATAGGGTTCTCGGTCGGAAGGGTGAACGATATGGCAAGTGCCGACGGGCATCATAGCGCAGCTTGCCGCGCATGCCTACCGCTGGGACATGAGTGCGCAGGCACCTGTGCGGACGTCAATACGGCGCTGCGCCAGGGCCGCTCGTGAACTCGTGAACTCGTGGGCTCGTGGACTCGTGGGCTCGTGGACTTGTGGGCTCGTGGGCTCGTGGCCTTGTGGGCTCGTGGACTCGTGGACTCGTGGGCACGTGGGCACGTGAGCTCGTGGGCTCGTCCGTTCGCTCGTGCGTGCGTTCGCGCGTGCGCTCGTGCGTGCTCTTGGGCGTGCTCTAGTGCATACGCTAGTGCGTTCGCTCTTGCGTGCTCTCGTGCGTGCGCTAGTGCGTTCGCTCGTGCGTCGTCTTGTGCGCTCGCTAGCGTGATCCATCTCGCGCGCCTCAGCGTTCTGCGACACGGGGACCGTCGCGAGGGCCCAGCCTAGGCCGCGTCGATGCGGCGCACGTCGTCCGGGTCGCGCGCGCCGCCGCTGTCGCCCTCATGCCGGGTCGCGTGGGTCGCCAGCCAGCGCTCGGCCAGCGCCTGGGCGCGGGCCCGCTCGGCCGGCGTGAGCGAACCCGCCAGCTGAGCCAGGCGCTCGCTCGCCGCCTTGCTGCGCCGCGCCGCAAGTCCCAGCCACATGCAGGCCTGCACCAGGTCGCATTCGACCCCGCGCCCGGCCGCGTACAGGGAAGCCAGGTTGTACTGGGCCAGCGCATTGCCCTGCTCGGCCGCCTGGGCATACCAGTAGGCGGCGAGCACGTCGTCCCGGCCCACGCCTTCCCCACGCACGTACATGGCGCCGAGATTGTTCTGGGCGCTGGCGTCGCCCTGGCGCGCCGCGCGCCGGTACCACTCGGCGGCGCGGGCCGGGTCGCACGCCACGCCTTCGCCGGTGGCGTACAACAGGCCCAGGGCGAACTGGGCGTTGGCCGCGCCCTGCTCGGCCGCGCGCAGGTAGTAGGCCAGCGCGCGCGGCGCATCGCGCTTGCAGCCGGCCCCGCCCGACAGCAGGTTGCCGGCCCGGTACTGCGCCTGCGCATGGCCCTGGTCGGCGGCGCGCTCGAACCAGCTCAGGGCTCGGGCCCGCGCCCTTGGCGAGCGGCCGCCGGCGACCAGCAGGTCGCCCAGCGCATACTGGGCGTCGCGGTCACCCTGCTGGGCCGCGCGCTCGAGCCAGTGGCGAGCGCACAGCGGGTCGCGCTGCACGCCCTGTCCGTGGGCGAAGGCCAGGCCGAGATGGCGCTGGGCCACGGCGTCGCCGGCGGCGGCCGCGTAGCGGAACCAGTACAGGGCCTGCTGCGGGCTGGGCGCCACGCCCTGGCCGCGCTCGTACATGAGGCCGAGATGCAACTGGGCGTGCGGATAGCCCTGCAGCGCCGCCTTGCGGAACCAGGTGACCGCCAGCGGGTAGTTGACGGCGGCCCCCAGCCCGTGCAGGTAGCAGTCGGCCAGATGGCTCTGGGCGCGCGCCATGCCTTGCTCGGCCGCGCGCCAGAACCAGCCCAGCGCGCATTCGTGCGACTGGCGCACGCCGCGGCCGCGCCGGTACAGCAGGCCCAGGTTGTACTGGGCCGAGCGGTCGCCCTGCTCGGCCGCGCGGCGGAACCAGCAGGCGGCCTGCTCGTCGCTGCGCGGCAGGCCGCGTCCGTTGTAGTAGAGGGCCCCGAGATGGCTCTGGGCGAAGGCCAGGCCCTGCTCGGCGGCGCGCATCATGAGGGCGGCCCCGCGGACGTCGTCGCGCTCGAGCCCGTCGCCATTGAGGTGCAGCAGGGCCAGGTTGAACTGGGCGTAGGGATTGTCGCGCTCGGCCGAGCGACAGTACCACTGGTAGGTGTCATCGCCCTCGCGGGCGGCGTTCTCACGGCTCATCCATGTCCCCTGGCGGTGCTTGCCGCAACAAGCTTGCGGCGGCAATAGGATACTTGCGGCAGAAGGGATCCCGACGGCGGACCCTGGCATGGCGGCCCGTTCGCGGCCGCGGCGACGTCCGGCACGCCCGGGGGCGCGCATGCAGCGCGCATCGAGGCGTGCCGGACCACTTGCTAAAATTTTAATGAGAGCGGGGACTCCGGGGTTTGCGTCGGCACAATCGTGCCGACCGGAGGCGCCCGATCGCCGCGATCAGGCGGCTTCGCGGGCGGCGCGCACGGTGGCGGCGTACTTGTCGAGGAAGACGGGGATTTTGGCTGCGGCGACCTTGTTGATCGAGACCAGCAGGTCCGGCGCCACCCGTTCCACGCCGCAGGTGCGGCCCAGGTGGCGGGCCGCGTGCAGCAGCACCTCGGCTGCGACCTCGGCGTCGGCCTCGGCCCGGTGGGCGCTGCCGCGAAACGCGATGCCGAGCTGGCGCGAGAGCTGGCCCAGCTTGTAGCTGGCGAGGCCCGGATACAGGCGGCGCGCCAGCTTGAGCGAGCACACCAGGCCCGCGTGGGCCGTGGCGCGGCCCAGGCGCCCGCCCTCGGCCTTCAGGAACTTCTCGTCGAAGCTCGCATTATGGGCGGACAGCACGTCGCCGCCGATGAAGTCGAGCAGCTCCGGCACCACCTTGCTGGCCGGCGGCGCGCCGTCCACCATCTCTTGCGTGATCCCGGTCAGGGCGGTGATGAAGGACGGGATGCGCACCCCGCAATTGACCAGCGAGACATAGCGCTCGGTGATCTCGCCGCCGACGATGCGCAATGCCGCCACCTCGGTAATGCGGTCGCCCATCTCGGGCGACAGGCCGGTGGTCTCGAAGTCCAGCATCACGATCGGACGCTCATAGCTGCTCATGCTGCTTCCTTATCCAAATTTGCGTTGCGCGTCCAGGGCCAGGCCGGCCCCGATGCTGCCGAACAGGTCGCCCTCGACCCGGCGCGCGCCGGGCGCCATCGCGCCGATGCGCTCGCGCAGCAGGCTGACGCCGCTCGAGCCGCCGGTGAAGAAAATGGTGTCGACCGCTTCCGGCTTCACCTGGGCCTGGGCGAACAGGGCGCCGACGGTGGCGCCGACGCTGTCGACCAGTTGGCCGATGGCGGCCTCGAAGCCGGCGCGCGTCACCTCCAGCTCGCCCGGCGGCGACAGGCGGTCGAGTTCGATCAGCACCTGGGGCTGGGCGGACAGCCCGATCTTCGCGGCCTCCACCTGGATCGCCAGCCAGTGGCCGGCGCGGTCCTCGATCAGGTTGCGCAGGCGCGCGATCTTGTCCGGCTCGGCCGCGTCGCGCGCCAGGTCGGCCAGTTGCGCCTGGCTGCGGCGGGTGTAGGCCTGGTTGATCGTATGCCAGGTGGCCAGGTTGAAGTAATAGCTGGACGGGATCGCCGCGCCCGACAGCAGATTGCTGCCGTAGCCGAGCAGCGGCATCACGCTGGCCAGGCTCAGGTACTTGTCGAAGTCGGTGCCGCCGATGTGCACGCCGCCATTGGCGAGGATGTCCTCGCGCCGGTCGGTGCGGCCGGCGCGCTCCGGGCCGAGCCGCACCAGCGAGAAGTCCGAGGTGCCGCCGCCGATGTCGGCGATCAGGACCAGTTCCTCGCGCTCGATGCCGGCTTCGTAGTCGAAGGCGGCGGCGATCGGCTCGTACTGGAAGCTCACCTCGCGAAAGCCGACCGAGCGCGCCACCTCGAGCAGGGTTTGCTCGGCCAGCTTGTCGGCCTCGGGATCGTCGTCGACGAAGAACACCGGGCGGCCGAACACCGCCTGCTCGAAGCCGCGCCCGGCCTGGCCTTCGGCGCGCCGCTTGAGTTCGCCGATAAACTGGGCCAGCAGGCTGCGGAAAGGCAGCGCCCGGCCGGCGACCTCGGTCTGGCCGTCGATCAGGCTGGTGCCCAGCAGGCTTTTCAGCGAGCGCATCAGCCGCCCTTCATAGCCCTCCAGGTATTCGGCCAGCGCCTCGCGCCCGTAGCAGACGCGATCGTCGTCGGCGTTGAAGAACACCACCGAGGGCAAGGTCGGCTTGCCCTCCTCGAGCGGCAGCAGCGCGCCGGCGGCGGAATGGGGCGCGCCCGGGCGCAGCCAGCCGACGGTGGAATTGGACGTGCCGAAGTCAAGGCCGCATGCCTGCGTCATAGAAAGCTTTGATGGGAAAGGGGGCGGTATGGTAACAGATAAGCGGCCGCTTGTATCGCTCTGCGGCGCACGCGCCACGCCGGCTTGGCGGTATGATAAGGCTTGCCAAGTCGACCACCGGAGCCCCCATGGACCACAGCCGCAGCGGCGCCCTGCCCTCCGCCCTCCAGGGCGCAAGGCCAGCCCCTGGGCGCGCGGAATGGCTCATGAAGCGCAACTGCTCGCTCAGCCCGCGCCAGGCGCTGCAGGTGTACGCCCTGCTGTCCGCCGCCACCCTCGGCATCGCCCTCGCCTTCACCCTGCGCGGCGCCTGGATGGTGCTGGCCTTCGCCCTGCTGGAAACCGCCGCGGTCGGGGCCGCCCTGCTGTACTACGCGCGCCACGCCCTCGACCACGAGCGCATCGTGCTGGCCGACGGCTGGCTGATGGTCGAGCACCAGGATGGCGCCCGCCTGGTGACATCGCGCCTCGACCCCCACCATACCCGCGTGTCGCTGGCGGACGCCGGCATGCGCACCCTGATCCAGCTCGAGGCCCGCGGCCAGCAGGTCGGCGTCGGCCGCTACCTGACGCCGCCGGACCGCCAGCGCCTGGCGCAGGAGTTGCGCCTCGCCCTGCGCCCCGGTTCCCTGCTCGCTTGATGCCCTCCCTCTCCCTGTAAGCAGCCTCTTACACACACACGGCAGCGCAACCGATATGGTGCGCGAACGGGATCTTGCATAATTTTTATCAGTGCACGTGATAACTCATTGTTATCCGGATAAAACAAGAATGTAGAGAAAGAACACATTTCATGAGTGCTTACCCCCAAGCCGGCGCCGTCGTGGTGCACGGCGGCGCTGGCGCATCCCGCGATCACGAGGATGCCTGCGTACTGGCCGCGCGCCGCGCGCTGGCCCAACTGGAAGTCAAGGGCGACGCCCTGGAAGCCGCCATCGCGGCCGTGGTCGCCCTGGAGGACGACGGCCGCCTGAACGCGGGCAGTGGCGCGGTCCTCGGCCTGGACGGCGCCACCGTCGAGATGGACGCTTCGATCATGGATACACGTGGTCGCCTGGGCGCGGTGGCCTGCGTCCAGTCGGTGAAGAACCCTGTGCTGCTGGCGCGCGCCATCGCCGACACCCCGCACTGGATGCTGGCCGGCGAAGGCGCCCAGCGCTTTGCGCGCGCCATCGGCCTGCCCGAAAGCCTCCCGGTCACCGAACGTCAGCGCAGCCAGCACCGCGAACTCATGCGCCAGCTCGCGGGTTCGGTGCCCGCCATGCCGGGCGTCGACAACAGCCTGTTCGCGCGCACCTGGAACTACAACAGCCCCATGCTGCTGCCCGAGGCGAGCGCCTGCGACACCGTGGGCGCCGTGGTGCGCGGACCGGACGGCCACTTCGCCGTCGCCACCTCGACCGGCGGCTCGGCCCCGTCGCTGCTGGGCCGCGTGGGCGACAGCCCGATCATCGGCAGCGGCTTCTACGCCGGACCGGAAGGCGCGGTGGCGGCCACCGGCATCGGCGAACACATCGTGCGCCACCTGCTGGCGCGCACCGTCTACGGCTGGATCGCCGAGGGTGCGCCCCTGGACCAGGCCCTGCGTCGCGGCATCGAGCTGTTCGACCCGGACGTGGCGGTCGGCCTGATCGCCGTCAGCCGGCGCGAAGCCGGCGCCTGCAGCAACCGCGACATGCCCCAATCCAGGATGACCCAGCGATGAGCGCTCACGACCAGCAGCAACGCAATGGCCACCTGGTGATCATCGGCGGCGGCGAAGACCGCAAGCACGACAAGGAGATCCTGTCGCGTTTCGTCGAGCTCTGCGGCGGCGCCGACGCGCGCATCGTCGTCATCACTGCCGCCAGCCAGATCGCGACCGAGATGTGGCAGATCTATGACCGCGCCTTCCGCGAGCTCGGCGTCAGCCGCCACAGCCACCTGGAACTGAGCAGCCGCCAGGACGCCAACAGCGAGGAATTCGTGCGCCAGGTCGCCGAGAGCGACGGCATCTTCATGACCGGCGGCGACCAGAAGCGCCTGCTGGCCCTGATCGGCGGCACCGCCCTCGACGCCGAGATGCACGTGGCGCTCAAGCTGCGCGGGGCGACCATCGGCGGCACCAGCGCGGGGGCCTCGGCGATGTCGGGCCACATGCTGGCCCAGGGTCGCGCCGAGCCGCGCCCCGAGAAGGGTTCGGTCAGCCTGGGCGCCGGCCTGGGCTTCCTGCATCGCGTCGTCATCGACCAGCATTTCTCCGAGCGCCAGCGCCTGGCGCGCCTGCTGTCGGTGGTGTCCCAGAACCCCTACCTGCAGGGCATCGGCATCGACGAGGACACCGCCCTCATCGTCGAGCGCGGCGTCGGCATCGAGGTGGTGGGCGAAGGGGCCGTCACCATCGTCGACGGCCGCACGATGATCACCAACGTCGCCGACATCGCCGGCGGCGACACGCCCGAACTGATCGACGTGCGCCTGCACCTGCTGCCGGCGGGCAGCAAATACCAGCTTCCCGGCGCCGACCCAGCGCAGGGCAAGCGCCTGCCCGCGCCGCTGCTGGACTTCCTGGAAAACGTCACCAAACGGAACCCGATCTCATGAGAATCAAGGAAAAACGGGTGCTGCGCGGGCCCAATCTGTACGCCGACAGCCCCTGCGTGATGGCGGTGGTGGAGAACCCGGGGCCGAAGGCGCCGGGCTTCGCCGCCCGCCTGCTCGAGCTCCTGCCGGCCCTGCCGGCCGAGGCGGCCGTGCGCCTGGCCGAGGACGCCCTGCTGGTCGACGCCCTGGAACCGGTGGCGATGGAACTGCAGCGCCTGGCCGGCGCGCCGGGCGCCTGTTCGGCCACCCTCCCCGTGACGGGCGAGCCTGCGCGCCGCCGCGTGGTGTGCGGCTACGCCACGCAGCAGGTTGCCGAGGAAGCCCTGAACGCCGCCATCGCGCTGCTGGCTGGCGTCGCGGCCGGCCGCGCGCCGGACTTGCGCCAGCTCGTCGCCGGGCTGCGCGAGACCGCCCAGCGCTACGCGATCGGCACCAGCACCGGCGCCGTGGTGGCCGCCGCGCAGCGGCGAGGCATCCCCGCCCTGCGACTGCTGGACGAGGCCAACCTGTTCCAGCTCGGCTGGGGCAGCCGCCAGAAGCGCCTGCAGGCCACCATCACCGGCGCCACCAATTCGATCGCGGTGGGCATCGCCAGCGACAAGCAGTTGACCAAGACCCTGCTCGACCAGGCCGGCGTGCCGGTGCCGGCGGGCGACACCGTCACCACCCTGGAAGCGGCCCAGCGCGTCGCGCGCCGCCTGCGCGGCCCGGTCACGATCAAGCCGCTCGACGGCAACCAGGGCAAGGGCGTCACCGTCAACTGCGCCACGCCCGAGGAGGTGGAGCGCGCCTTCCATCACGCGCGCAAGCATGGCCGCAAGCTGATCGTCGAAGAGCACCTGGTCGGGCGCGACTACCGCGTGCTGGTCACCGGCGGCAGGATCGCGGCCGCCTCCTGGCGCCGTCCGCCCAGCGTCCTAGGGGACGGGGTGTCCAGCATCCGCACCCTGGTGGAGCTGGAGAACCGCAATCCGGCCCGTGGCGAAGGCCACACCAATATCCTGACGAAGATTCCGATGGACGCGCTGGCCAAGGAGACCCTGGCCAGGCAGGGACTTGACTTCGACACCGTGCTGCCGGCCGGCGTGCAGGCCGAGTTGCGCGGCAACGCCAACCTGTCCACCGGCGGCACCGCCGAGGACGTGACCGATCTGCTGCCCGAGGAAACGCGCGAGATCTGCATCCGCGCCGCCCGCAGCATCGGCCTGGACGTCGCCGGCCTGGACATCGTGTGCCAGGACATCGCCCTGCCGCTGCGCGCGCAGAAAGGCGGCGTCATCGAGGTCAATGCGGCGCCCGGCATCCGCATGCACCAGTACCCGAGCCGAGGCACCCCGCGCGACGCCGGCGACGCCATCGTCGAGGCCATGTTCGGCGGCTGCGACGGCCGCATTCCGCTGGTGGCCGTCACCGGCACCAACGGCAAGACCACCACCAGCCTCCTGATCGGCCACACCGCGCGCACGGCCGGCCTGCGCGACGGCGTGAGCATTACCAGCGGCGTCTACGTGGGCGGCCGGCTGGTGCGCGAAGGCGACTGCACCGGTTACCGCTCGGGGCGCAGCGTGCTGGGCGACCCCGGGGTGGACTTCGCGGTGCTGGAGACCGCGCGCGGCGGCATTCTCAAGCGTGGCCTGGCCTACGACCGCTGCGACGTGGCGGTGGTGCTGAACGTCTCGGCCGATCACCTGGGCATGGACGGCATCGACACCATCGAGGAGCTGGCCAGGGTCAAGGCGGTGGTGGCCAGGCGCGCCAGCCGCGCCGTGGTGCTCAACGCCGAGGACGACTGCTGCGTCAGGATGGCGGCCGAACTGGCCGAGGGCGTGGAAGTGATCTACTTCGCCCTCGACCCCGAGGACCCGGTGCTGCTGCGCCACGTCGGGAGCGGCGGGCGCGCGGTCTACCTGCAGGACAGCGTCATGGTGCTGGCCAACGGCCTGCGCCACGAGGCCCTGATGGACGTGCGCGACATGCCGGTCTCGCTGGGCGGCTGCGCGCGCTACAACATCGCCAATGCGATGGCCGCAGCGGCGGCGCTGACCGCCTGCGGCTTCGGCAAGGCCGAGATCGAGGACGGGCTGCGCAGCTTCGTCTCGGACAGCAGGCACAATCCGCTGCGCGCCAACGTGTTCGACGTCGACGGCGTGACGGTGATCGTCGACTACGCGCACAACCCGGCGGCCTACGCGGCCCTGGCCGAGACCGCGCGCGCCATGACGGCGGGACGCCTGGTGGGCGTGGTGGCGGCCCCGGGCGACCGGCGCGACGCCGACCTGGTGGACGTGGGGCAGACTTGCGCCGCCGGCTTCGACGAGCTGGTGATCTACGAGACCGACCGGCGCGGACGCGCCGAGGGCGAGATCGCGGCCCTGATGGCGCGCGGGGCGCGCCTGGGCCGGATCGACGCCGACCTCTTGAAGATCGAGCTCGACGTGCACCGCGCGATCCGGCTCGGCCTGAGCCTGTGCCAGCCGGGCGACGTGCTGGTGTTCGGCTGCGGCTCCTCGATTTCCGACCTGACCGAGGCCCTGCGCCCGACCAGGCCCGATATCGCGCGCCGGATCGAGGCCGAAGCGACCGCGGGCGCCTGAATTATCCCCTGCAGAAAGCATCGTCCCCGCTCATGGCGGGGACGATGCTTTGTTTCGATCAGGCCGACAACCTACACCTGGGCCGCGATCTCGTCCGCGCACTCCGGGTCCATCACCCGCACCGCCTCGATGAAGACGTCGAGCGAGGCCCCGGTCGCGAACACCAGCACGTCGCCCGGCTCGCACAGGCTGAGCCCGAGGCGCACCGCCTTGCCCACCTCGATCTCCCGGTGCAGGGTGTCGCTCATCCCGACCGCCGCCTGCGCCCCTTCCAGGATCAGGTCCACCGCCGCGCCCACGGCGCGGCCGCGGCTCTGGGACTCGTAGACCACCAGCTCGTCGAAGCGCGCCCCGCACACTTCGCCGATCTGGCGCAGGTCCTCGTCGCGGCGGTCGCCGGGGGCGGTGACGATGCCCACCAGCTGGCGCGGCAGCATGGCGCGCGCCATGTCGGCCATCGCCGCGTAGGCCGCCGCATTGTGCGCATAGTCGACGAACACGGTCACCCCGCGCACGTCGAACATGTTGGTGCGCAGCGGATTGGTGCGCCCGTTGGACACAAAAGTCGACAGGCCGGCAGCGATCTGCAGATTGCCCATGTTGGAGGCCATCAGGGCCGCGGCCGCCGCCAGGCTGTTGGCGATGTTGAAGCGCGCCGCGCCATTGAAGGACACTGGCATGCTCTCGACCTTGACCAGGGCCTGGTGGCTGTGGCCGTCGGCCACGATCACGGCGCCGTCCTGGAGATAGACGCCGCGCCCGCCGTCCGCCAGGTGCTTGAGCAGGACCGGATTCTCCGCGTCCATCGAGAAGAAGATCACTTCGGCGCCCGGCTTGACCCGGCGCGCCATCGCCACGCACAGTGCGTCCTCGGCATTGAGCACCGCCGCCCGCGTGGCCGACAAGGCCACCAGGGCCTTGACCTGGGCCAGGTCCTCGATGGTCTCGATGCCGTCCAGGCCCAGGTGGTCGGCCGCCACGTTCAGCACCACGCCGACGTCGCAGCGGTCGAAGGCCAGGCCGCGCTTGAGCAGGCCGCCGCGCGCCGTCTCCAGCACCGCGAACTCCACCGTGGGGTCGCTCAGCACGGTGCGCGCCGACCAGTAGCCGGTGCAGTCGCCCTTGACGATCTGCTTGCCGTCGATGAACACGCCCTCGGTGGTGGTGACGCCGGTGGTGTGGCCGGCCAGGCGCACCGCGTGCGCGATCAGGAGCGTGGTGGTGGTCTTGCCGTTGGTGCCGGTGACCGCGACCAGAGGGATGCGGCCGTCCGAATCGCCCATCAGGCCCTCGACGATCGCTTCGCCCGCATCGCGCGGCGCGCCGCCCGAGGGGTATTGGTGCATGCGAATGCCGGGCGCCGCGTTGATCTCGATGACGGCGCCGCGCTGGGCCGCCAGCGGCTGGGAGATGTCCTTGCAGACGATGTCGATGCCGGCCACGTCCAGTCCGATCTTGGCGGCCGCACGCACGCACAGCAGGCGGGTCGATTCCGGCAGCAGGTCGGTCACGTCCTCGGCGGTGCCGCCGGTGGACAGGTTGGCATTGCCGCGCAGCTCGGCGACCGCGCCCTCGGGCGGCACGCTGTCGAACTCATAGCCCTGGCGCGCCAGCATGTCGGCCGCGTGGGCGTCGAGCGCGATCTGGGTCAGGATGTTGGTGTGGCCTTCGCCGCGCGCCGGGTTGCGGTTCTCGACCTCCACCAGCTGGCGGATGGTGGAGACGCCGTCACCCACCACGTGGGCGGGACGGCGGCAGGACGCGGCCGAGACCTTGCCGCCGGCGACAAGCACGCGGTAATCGCGCCCTTCGATGAAGCGCTCGACGATGATGCGGCGTCCATACTGGCGCGCGAACTCGAAGGCGCGCGCCACGTCCTCGGGCGTGGCGCAATTGACGGTCACCCCCTTGCCCTGGTTGGCGTCCAGCGGCTTGAGCGTCACCGGCGCGCGCAGGCGCGCAGCCACGCGCTGGGCCGCCTCGACCGTGGTCACGGTCTCGCCCTCGGGCACCGGCACGCCCGCTTCCTTGAGCAAGGCCTTGGTCAGTTGCTTGTCGCTGGCGATCTTGACCGCGATGAAGCTGGTGTCGCCGGTGGTGGTGGCCTGCAGGCGCTTCTGCTTCACGCCCCAGCCCAGCAGGAACAGGTTGGCGTCCTCGGTGATGCGCTGGGTCGGGATTCCCCGCTCATGGGCGGCGGCCAGCACCGCGGCGGTGCTGGTGCCGATCGCGTAGCGCCCGGCGATCTCGCGCAGTTCCTCCAGGCGCTCCTCCACCTCGATACTTTCGCCGTGCGCGAGCGCGTCGACGATGTCCAGCGCCAGCTGGAAGGCCGGCTGGACCAGCTTTTCGAGGCTGTAGGCGCAGACGATGCGGAACTGTCCGGGTTCGCCGGCAACCGGTCGCGTGCGCCCGTAGCTGGCCGGCGCGCCGGCCTGGGTCTGCAGGTCCAGCGTCAGGTGTTCGATGACCCGGCCCAGGTAGGTCCCTTCGCGCAGGCGCTGGGCGAAGCCGCCCGGCTGGCCGGTCGGCAGCAGTTGCCCGTGCAGCGAAGGCAGCAGCGCCAGCAGGGCCTCGTTAAAGCCCGGAATGTCCTTGGTGGAGCGCCCATACAGGTCTTCCAGGTCGAGCAGGGTCAGCAGGCAAGGGGAATCTGCGTGAACGTTCGGTCCGCGCAGGAAGCGTTGTTCGAGGATCTGCACCGGTAATTCCTTGTGATAGTGGTCGTCATATGCGCGGACGGGGCCTCCGTTGGGAGGCCCCGTCCGCTGTGCCGCGTGCCGGCGCGCGTCAGGCGTCGAACAGCTGCGTGTACATCCGGGTGGCCATCAGGCCGGCGTCGGTGTGGTGCCGCTCGGGCGACATCAGCCCGGCAAGCAGGCTCATGGCCTCGTGCTTGCCCTTGGCGGCCGCCACCTGCCTTTCGAGCAGGCGCAATTCGTTGTCCGGCTCGTCCAGGCGCGGGTGGCGGCGGATCAGGCCGCGCTCCGGGTGGGCGATGCCGCGGTCGGCGTGCTGGCCGAGGGTGTCCAGGGTGCGCAGGCGCGCGCGGTGGCTGAGGATGCGCGGGCCGGGCGCCTGCTCGCCGCCGGGGCTGGTGGCGATCCAGTCGCGCAGCACCTGCAGCTCGTAGGCGCTGAACACGCCGAACATCTCGGCGCGCTCGCCGTGCACCAGGCGCCAGAAGCGGCTGTGCTCCGGGTCTTCGCCGCGCTTGATCCAACCCGCGTTCTCCAGCGCGCCCAGGAAATCGGGAATGCGCTCGGGCTGGGCCAGCCACTCGTTCACCGAGCGTCCGGCGACACGGCAGTAGTCCGAGTGCATGTTCTTGCCCACGCCGCTCTTGGCCGCGAGGATGTTCACCAGTTCGGCCTGCAAGTCGAATTCGGCGATCACCGAGGTGGTGCAGGCGCCCAGGTCGTTGAGCTTGTAGCCGTCCAGCACGCGGCGCAGGAAGCCCTCGCGGTCGCCCACGCGTGGCATCAGCTCGGCCAGGGCCTGGACCGCCTTGCGGGCGTGGCCGCTGGCGGCGTTGTCGACCGTGACGTGCAGGGTGAAATAATAGGGATCGATGCCGAGCTCGTTCAACTCGTAGGAAGTGATCAGGAGGTGCAGCGGCAGTTGCTCGTAGCCGAGGTTGTAGCCGATGACCTCGGGCAGGAAGTCCTCGGCGTGGTGGCCCAGCACCAGCTGGATCGCGCCCTGCACGAAATGCTCCTCGTCCAGCGCTTCCCAGCCTTCGCAGCCGTGGGTCGCCAGCAGCTTGCGGTAGAGGGTCACGTGGTTCTTGTCCGGCACGCCCTCGCCCAGCTCTTCGAGGTAGGTCTTGATCAGGGGATGGAAGGCCTGCTTGTCCCACTGGCCCAGCAGCCCGTAGAGCCAGGCGCCGTCGACCAGCTTGGTCGGCGCCACACCCTTGATGAAGTAGAGCGCGTGCGCGCGGCAGGTAAAGTAGCGGCGCGGGGCGCCGGCCTTGCGCGCGGCCAGGTACTCGCGGTACTGGACGCCGACGGCATCGGTGCGTTGCTCGATCCAGCCCGCCATCTCGGCGATATTGGCCGGCAGGTCGGCCGGCAGCTTTCTGGCAACTGCGATGTGTTCGCGCAGGAAAGCCTGCGCCTCCTCCGGCATGGCGGACGGATCTTCATACAGCGAAAAATAGACTTTCTTCGCCTTTCCCGCCGCGGCCGCGCCTCGTGGGGCGGCGCTGGCGGGAGCTTCGGCTAACAGCGCTTGGTTCATGGGTAGCGAGCGTTCTCGTGAGTCTTTGCGACGATGCAAACATTATCCGGACTGGTCCGTTACACGAGAATCGGTAGTGGCGCTGTGAGACTGTAAGAAAGGGATTACAAGACCTGATGCAATGCCTGGACAGGCCTTTCTTTCCCTTACGAACTGCCCTGCTGGTCCACGCCGCGCTGCGCTTCATGCGCTTCCGGATCGCCCTTGCCGATCGCTTCGCGCACCTGGGCTTCCTGCTTGTCGACGGTCTGGGGCGGCAGCGGCGGAATGTTGGGATCGGCGACCACTTCCAGCACATAGGGGCATCCCGCGCTCAGGGCCGCCTCCCAGGCCGGGCCGAGTTGTTCGGGGTCATCGATACGCGCGCCCTCCAGCCCAAGCATGCGGGCGAAACCAGCATACGAGAAGTCCGGCAGCTGCTGCGATTCCTCGAACTTCGGCTCGCCCTGCATGCCGCGCTGTTCCCAGGTCACGAAGTTCAGGTCGCGGTTGTTGAGCACCAGGACCACGAAGCTGGGGTTCGACCAGCGCCGCCAATAGCGCGCCACCGTCATCAGGCAGTTGATGCCGTTCATCTGCATGGCGCCGTCGCCGGCCAGCGCGATCACCGGCCGCTGCGGATGGGCCATCTTGGCCGCAAAGGCATAGGGCACGGCCGAGCCCATGGTGGCCAGGGTGCCGGACAGCGAGGCCAGCATGCCGGGCCGGATCTCCAGGTGCAGCGCGTACCAGGCGGCCACCGAGCCGGAGTCGCCGGCCAGGATGGCCTGGTCCGGCAGGCGCGCCGACAGTTCGGTGAAGGCGCGTTGCGGATTGACGGGCTTGCCCGGCAGGCGCGCCCTCTCCTGCAACTGGCGCCGGCTGTCCCGGACCAGGCTCTCGATGCGCTCGCGCCAGCCGCGCTCCTGCTTGTGCTCGAGCAGGGGGATCAGGGCGCGCAGGGTCGCGCCGGCGTCGCCGGCCAGGTTGACTTCCATCGGGTAGCGCAGGCCCAGCATGCGCGCGTCGATGTCGATCTGGACGCCGCGCGCCTGGCCGTCCGCCGGCAGGAACTCGGCGTAGGGAAAGCTCGAGCCCACCATCAGGAGGGTGTCGCATTCGTTCATCATGGTTTCGCTGGCCTGGGTGCCGATCACCCCGATCGAACCGGTGCAGAACGGCAGCGCGTCCGGCACCACGGCCTTGCCCAGCAGGGCCTTGGCGATGCCGGCCCCGAGGAGCTCGGCCACCTGCACCAGTTCCTCGCCGGCCCCGTGCGCCCCGGCGCCGGCCAGGATGGCCACGCGGCGGCCGGCGTTGAGCGCCTCGGCGGCGGCCCGCAGCGCGTCCGGCGGCGGCACCGGCAGCGAGCGCGCCGCGCCCACGCCGGAGAAGGTGTAGCCGTGCTCGCGCGGCGGACTGGGCACGGCGTCCTGGTCCTGCAGGTCGTTGGGCACGATGATGCAGGTGACGCAGCGCTCGGCCAGGGCGATGCGCACGGCGCGGTCGAGCAGGTGGCGCAGCTGCTCCGACGTGGTGGCCATCTGCACGTACTCGCCGGCCACGTCCTTGAACAGCGACACCAGGTCGACCTCCTGCTGGTAGCTGGCGCCGAGCGCGGCGCGCTTCTGCTGGCCGACGATGGCGACCACCGGCTGGTGGTCGAGCTTGGCGTCGTAGAGGCCATTGAGCAGGTGGATCGCGCCGGGGCCGGAAGTGGCCAGGCAGACCCCGGCCTCCCCCGTGAACTTGGCGTGACCGCAGGCCATGAAGGCCGCCATTTCCTCGTGCCGGGTCTGCACGAATTCGATCGCGTCCTGGCGCGCGAAGGCGCCCAGGATGCCGTTGATCCCGTCCCCGGGATAGCCGTAGATGCGGCGCACGCCCCACTGGGCCAGCCGCTCCAGCATGAAATCGCCGACGCTCGCCATCGCGGCCTCCTCAGCCGCCGTGCTGCGAGGGCTTGAGCTCGACCTTCAGCCAGCCGGGCCGGCGCAGGTCGAACTGCTTGTAAGCGTCGATCACCGATTCCAGGTCCTGCTGCTGGGTGATGATCGCGGTCGGATCGACCACCCCGGTACGCACCAGGTCGACCAGGTGCGGAATGTACTTGCGGTGGTTGCAGTTGCCCATCTTGATGGTGATGTTCTTGTTCATCGCCTTCCCGATGGGGAAAGAGGTATCGTCAGGCGGATAGACCCCGATGATCGACAGCGTGCCGGCCTTGGCCAGGGCGGCGATCGCCCACTGCTGGGCCTGGGAAGGCGCCTGGCCGGGCTTCCAGTTCTCGCCGTCCGGATGCTGGACCGGCGCCACCGCCTCTACCTCTTTCCTGAATTCGCCGGCCTGTTCCTGCGCCTGCTTCGCGGCCGGGCCGTGGTGCGGGCACTCGGCATCCACGCCCACGGCGTCGATCGCGCAGTCGGCGCCGATGCCGCCGGTCAGGTCGAGGATCGCCTGCACCGGGTCTTCCCGGTCGAAGTCGATCACCTCGGCGCCCTGGCGGCGCGCCATGTCCAGGCGATCCGGCAGATTGTCGACCGCCAGCACGCGCCCGGCCCCCAGCAGCTTGGCCGAGACGATCGCGAACTGCCCCACCGGGCCGCAGCCGAACACCACCACGGTATGGCCGGGCTTGATGTCGGCGAGGTCGGCGCCAAAATAGCCGGTCGGGAAGATGTCGGACAGCAGGATGGCCTGATCGTCGCTCACCTCGTCCGGAAGCCGGACCAGGTTGATGCTGGCGAAGGGTACCCGCGCCTTCTCGGCCTGCAGGCCGTTGAAGGGGCCGCTGTCCTTGGGCCCGCCATAGAAGGCGGTGCCCGCCGACGGACCGTTGGGGTTGGCGTTGTCGCACTGGGCGTAGTAGCCGGCGCGGCAGTAGGAACAGTAGCCGCAGGCGATGGTTGAGGGAATCACGACGCGGTCGCCCACCGACAGGTTGCGCACGCCCTCGCCGATCCGCTCGACCACGCCGACCGCCTCGTGGCCGAGGATGGTGCCGCCCTGCATGCCGCTGAAGGTGCCGCGCACGAAGTGCAGGTCGGTGCCGCAGATGGCGCTGGCCGTGATGCGCACGATCGCATCCTGCGGCTGCTCGATGGCTGGTTCGGGAACGTCTTCCAGGCGGATGTCGCCCACATCGTGGAACACAACGGCTTTCATCGCTTCTCCTCTCGCTGGTCGGTATGCATGAGGTCCGCGCCGGTGGGTGTGGCGGACCGAGCATGCACTCTAAGCCGCGTCGCGGGCAGCGACTGTGCGCCAGCACGCATAAACGGCCGGCGCGGGAGAAGCCGGGCTGCGGCTCAGGGCTGGGCGCCGAGGGAGAGGTCGGCCACCAGCTTCCCTTCCGACAGGCGCACCGGCAGCGCGCCGCGGCTGAGCATGCGGGTGACGGCGCGGTCGCCGTCGCCCGG
This sequence comes from Massilia sp. KIM, assembly GCF_002007115.1. Taxonomy (NCBI): domain Bacteria; kingdom Pseudomonadati; phylum Pseudomonadota; class Betaproteobacteria; order Burkholderiales; family Oxalobacteraceae; genus Massilia; species Massilia sp. KIM. Next base: position 1,607,973 of record NZ_MVAD01000001.1, read on the forward strand.
CTTGACGTCCACCGCGCGCATGGCCTCCGGCACCAGCAGCACCTCGAAGCCGTGCTCGATGCCGTCGAGCGCGGTGTTCAGCACGCAGTAGTCGGTGGCCAGGCCGCACACCGCCACGCGGCGCACGCCGCGCTCGCGCAGCGTCTCGGCCAGGCCGGTGCCGTTGAAGGCCGAATAGGCGTCCACCGGCGCCGTCACGGCCTTGGAGACCACGATGGTGTCCGGGGCGAGCGCCAGCTCGCTGGTGAAGGCCGCGCCCGCGGTGTCGGCCACGCAGTGCGGCGGCCAGGGGCCGCCCTGGGCGGCGAAGGAACAGTGGTCGTGCGGGTGCCAGTCGCGCGAGGCGTAGACCGGCAGGCTGCGTGCGCGGTACAGGGCGATCAGCTGGTTGATCGGTGCGATGACTTCATCGCCCCGCGGCACGCCGAGGGCGCCGCCCGGCAGGAAATCGTTCTGCAGGTCGACGATCAGGAGGGCGTCGCCGGGACCGAGAATGATGGCGCTCATGAAGATATGCTCCCCAAATGAAAAAGGCGCGCCGGGCTGGCGCGCCTGGTGCCCCAGCTTACCATGGGGCGGGATGTGGCCGCTGACGCCATCCCCCCGCACGCGGCGGGCGGATGGCGCAGGACTCAAGCCTGGGTGGGATGCAGCAGCGAGCGCTGGCGCGCGTAGCCGAAGTAGACCAGCAGGCCGAGCGCCAGCCAGACGATGAAGGCGACCCAGGTGTGCCAGCTCAGGAAGGACATCAGGGCCAGGCAGAACACGATCGCGAGGGCCGGGATCACCGGCACGCCCGGGCAACGGAAGGCGCGGTGCAGGTCCGGACGCTTCTTGCGCAGGATGATCACGGCCACCGAGACCAGCGAGAACGCGGCCAGGGTGCCGATGTTGACCAGCTCGGCCAGCACGCCCAGCGGCACCACGGCGGCGATCAGGCCGAAGATGATGCCGACCATCCAGGTGGCGAAGAAAGGCGTGCCGTATTTCGGGTGCACGGTCGAGAGCTTGGCCGGCAGCAGGCCGTCGCGCGACATGGCGAACAGGATGCGGGTCTGGCCGTAGGCCATCACCAGGATCACGGTGCTCATGCCCAGGATCGCGGCCAGGTCGACGAAGCCGGCGACCCAGTTCTGGCCCGCCACCTGCAGGGCCAGCGACACCGGGTGGTCGACGCCCTTGAAGTCCATGAAGGGCACGATGCCGGTCATGATGGCGGCCACCACCACGTAGAGCACGGTGCAGACGGCCAGCGAGCCGATGATGCCGATCGGCAGGTCGCGCGAGGGGTTCTTGACTTCCTCGGCGGCCGAGGTCACGGCGTCGAAGCCGATGAAGGCGAAGAACACCAGGGCGGCAGCGCTCATCACGCCGGTCATGCCGAAGGGCAGGAAAGGCGTCCAGTTATCCGGCTTGACGTAGTTCATGCCCACGAAAATGAAGAGCAGCACGACGCCGGTCTTGATCAGCACCATGATGTTGTTCAGGCGCGCCGATTCGCGCACGCCCAGCGACAGCAGGAAGGTCAGGACCATCATGATCAGGAAGGCCGGCAGGTTGAACACGGTGTTCACGCCGGGGATGGCGCCCGGCGCGGCGCGCAAGGCTTCCGGCAGGACGATGCCGATGCCCTTGAGCAGCGACTGGAAGTAGCCGGACCAGCCGACCGCGACGGTCGAAGTGGCCAGGCCGTATTCGAGCAGCAGGTCCCAGCCGATCATCCAGGCCACCAGTTCGCCCAGGGTGGCGTAGCTGTAGGTGTAGATCGAGCCGGCGACCGGCACGGTGGAGGCGAATTCCGCGTAGCACAGGGCGGCGAAGGCGCAAGCCAGGGCCGCGACCACGAAGGAGAGCGTCAGCCCGGGGCCGGCGGTCACGGCGCCCGTGCCGGTGAGCACGAAGATACCGGTGCCGACGATGGCGCCGATACCCATCAGGACGAGGTCGAACGGGCCCAGGACTTTTTTGAGTCCGCTGGGCTTGTTGGCCGCCGCCACCATGGTGTCGAGATTCTTGGTTCTAAAAAGACTCACTACATGTTCTCCAATGAAAAAAGTGTTGGTCCCGCGTCTTGTCTTTATAGACGCCGGCGCAGGTCATGCGCCGCCGCTGTACGGCATGCCTGTCTGATCGACCGCATGCCCGACTTGAAACCGCCCGTACCACGCCCTGCCAACCCGCCAGATGTCGCAGACGTGACATTATCTACAGAATGTTGTTTGGAATCAAAGCAAAGTGATGAGCGAGCTGCAATTCGTTCGCCAAACGCGCAAAAACACGCCGTTGTATAAACACCTCCCCCTGTTTTCCGGCGCTTGCTTTCCCTAGATCAACATCACATAATGGAACATACATGCTTTTGAAACCGCGCCGGCCTGCCACCTGGGAACGGGCGCTCCTGATTCCCCACTTGACACGGCCACAGTCCGGAACCTGATGAAGATTCGACAGCCATTGCGAGCGGCGCACGACGCGCTGCGCAGGGCCGCCCCATCCGTGCTGTTAGCGCTAGCGCTGTCGGGTCCCGCCTGGGCGGTGGATACGGAACAGCGCCTGAACGAACTGGCCGCGCTCTCGGAGAAGAACAACGCGAAGGCGCGCGCGGCCCTGCTGGCCGAGGCGCGCGAGCTGGGCGAAACGGCCTCCTACGCCTCCCGTATCCGCTACCTGCGCCTGCTGCGCCGGGTCCAGAACGATGCCGGCGACAGGCGCGCGGCCTACGAGATCAACGAGCGTATCATGGACCTCGCGCAAGCCGAGCGCGACCAGGTCAATATCGCGCTCGCCAGCCTGGTGCGCATCAACCGCCAGCTCGACGAGAACGACCCGGTCGCCGCCCTCGCCCTGCTCGAAACCCTGGGCGCGCGCTACCGCAACCTAGGCAACCTCGAATTCAGCGCCAGCCTCGAAGTCGTGACCGGCATGGCCTACAACGCCACCGGCCAGTTCGACAAGGGCCTGCACCACTTCCTGCGCGGGCTGGAGATCGTGCAGCGCAATCCGGGCCTGTGGAGCCCGCGCGAAGCCGACATCCGCCTTGCCGTAGCGCGCCTGTACGACAACTCGGGCGACGCCGAAAAGGCGCTCGACACCGTGCGCGAGCTGCGCGCCAGCGTCGCCGTCCTGCCGCCGCGCGTGGTCACCCATTCCCACTTCCTGGAAGGCCGGGCCCTGGTCAGCGCCGGCCGCGTCAAGGAAGGCCTGGAGGCCTTCGACCAGGCCCTGTCGCTGGCGCGAGCAAGCGAACTGCGGGTGCTGGAGGCCGGCATCGTCGGCCACATCGCCGACGCCCACCTGCGCGTGCACCACTATGAGGCGGCCGAACGCGCGGCGCGCCTGGCCCTACCCCTCGCCGAACGGATCCAGGACCAGACCAGCGTCCAGATGGCCAAGGCCAACCTCGGTTTCGCCCTGTTCGGCCAGGGCCGTGTGCGCGAAGGCCTGGTCCACATCGACGAGGTCGCGCAGGCCCTGGCGGCCAAGGGGGCGATGGCGGGCGTGGCCAACGTGCTGTCCGAAAAAGCCCAGGCGCTGGAAAAGGCCGGCATGTACCGCGAGGCGCTGGCCACCATCCGCGAGCGCGAGGACATCCAGGCCCAGCTTGCGAGCAAGGACCGCAACAAGGCCATCTCGGCGTTGCAGGAACAGTTCAAGGCCAAGGAAAGGGTGGCCCAGATCGACCGCCTGCGCCAGGAGAATGACCTCAAGGACGTCGAGATCCGCAACCGCAGCCTGCGCCAGACGGTCGCCTGGCTGGCGGCGGCGCTGGCCCTGGTCCTGTCCGGCTTCGTCTTCTTCCTGTACCAGAAGTCGGTGCGCACCGGCCGCCGCCTGTCAGAACTGAACGAAGAACTGGCCTACCGCTCGGCCCACGATCCCCTCACTGGCCTCTACAACCGGCGCTCCTTCCAGGAGCGCATGCGCCACCGCGGCGACGAGGAAGCGGCCCGGGTCGAGGCGGCGGATTGCTTCACCCTGCTCGACATCGACCACTTCAAGCGCATCAACGACGTCCACGGCCACGCGGCCGGCGACGCGGTGCTGGTCGAAGTGGGCCGCCGCCTGAGCCAGACGGTGCGCGAATCGGACATGGTGCTGCGCTGGGGCGGCGAGGAATTCCTGGTGTATTCGCAGGGCGTGAGCCCGGCCCAGCGTCCGCTGCTGGTGCAGCGCATCCTCGACACCATCGCCGCCACCCCGGTGGTGCTGGAAGACGGGACGAGCCTGCAGATCAGCGCCACCGCAGGCGCGGTCTCGCTGCCGCTGGCGGCCGGACCGGACGAGGCGGTGGGCTGGGAACAGGCGATCGCCCTGGCCGACCGCGCGCTCTACAAGGGCAAGGAAGGCGGACGCAATCGGGGCTATATCGTGCACGGCGTGGAGCGCGGCGGCGACGACAGCCTCGGCGCGCTCGACCTGCACCTGGTGCTGCCGGCCCAGGCGGCCTGAACCTCGGGCCACGCGTCTCACAGCCGGCCTCGGCCTCGGCCTCGCCCTCGGCCCTGGCCGGCATCGGCGGCCGCCCGAATGTTCTCACACCTCCCGCAGCAAGTCCTTGCGCTGCGCGATCGCCACCACCGCCTGCACCAGCACCGCCGGCCGCAGCGGCTTGGTCAGGAATTCGTCGAAGCCCGCCTCCAGCGCCCTCTGCTGGTCTTCCTTGCGCGAGAACGCGGTCAGCGCGATGGCCGGAATGGTCGAGACCTGGCGGTCGCGCAGGTCGCGGATGCGGCGGATCAGGCCGAAGCCGTCCATCAGCGGCATGCCGATATCGCTGATCAGGAGATCGGGCTTGCTGCGCTCGACGATGCGCAGCGCTTCCTGGGCGCTCATCGCGCCCAGCACCGTCGCCTGCGTGTCGGCCAGCACCTGCTGCACCAGCTCCAGCGAATCGAGCTCGTCGTCCACCACCAGCACGGTCAGGCCGGACAGGTCGGCGCTGGGCGCCTGCGCACCGAACAGGCCGAGGGGCTCGGGCGCATCCTCGGGCAGCTGGTCCTGTCCCGCTGCCGGCAGGTGCAGGGTGAAGGTGGCGCCCTGGTCGACGCCGGGGCTGGCGACCGTGATGGTGCCGCCCTGCAGCTCCACCAGCTGGCGCGCGATGGCCAGGCCCAGGCCCAGGCCGCCGTGGCGCCGCGCCGAGGAGGCGTCGGCCTGGCGGAAGCGCTCGAACACATAAGGCAGGAAGGCGGGATCGATGCCGACCCCGGTGTCGCTCACGTCGATCGCCACGCCGTCGTCCTCGCGCCGCAGGCTGACCTTGACCTTGCCGCCCTGCTCGGTGAACTTGACCGCGTTCGAGATCAGGTTGGACATCACCTGCTGCATGCGCGCGATGTCGCCCGAGACCAGCCCGACGTCGGGGTCGAGCACGGTGGTCAGCTGGATGCGCTTGGCCATCGCCGCCGGACGCGCGGTCTCGACGGCGGCCAGCACGAACTCGCCGGGCGCGATCGGCTTTGCCTCGACCCGCACCTTGCCCGCGATCAGGCGGCTCATGTCGAGCATGTCTTCGATCAGCTGGGATTGGGCGCGCGCGTTGCGTTCGATGGTCTCGAGCCCGCGGCGCAGCATGGCCTCGTCGCGGAAGCCCTGCAACAGGAGCTGGGACCAGCCCAGCATGGCATTGAGCGGGGTGCGCAGTTCGTGCGACAGGGTGGCCAGGAATTCGTCCTTCAGCTGGCTCAGGTGCTCGGCCTCCACCCTCGCCTTCTGCTCGCGCACCAGCAGCTGCTGGCGCTCGGCCGCGGTTTCGAGCGAGGCCGCCAGGGTCTTGTTGCGCGACTCCAGGCGCGCGTCGAAGATGGCGGCCAGCAGCGCTATGCTGAGCAGGGCCACGATGGCGACCGTGACCAGCACTGCCAGGTGATCCTGGTTGACGCCATCCTGGGCCGCGCGGCAGATGCTGCCGGCCTCGAAGCGGGCCGCCGCCATCCCGGTGTAGTGCATGCCGGCGATGGCGAAGCCCATCACCACGGCGGCGCCGGCCTGGATCAGGCGCGGATGGCGCACGCTGTCGTTGAGGCGGAAGGCGATCCACAGGGCCATGGCCGAGGCGCCGACGGCGATCAGGACCGAGGCCGCGAACAGCAGCGGATCGTAGACGATGGGCGGATCCATGCGCATGCCGGCCATGCCGGTGTAGTGCATGGCGTTGATGCCCAGGCCCATCAGGATCGCGCCCCAGAGCAGGTGGCGGCCGTCGATCTCGCGATGGCGCACCTGCCACAGCGCCAGGTAGGAGACCACCACCGGCAACAGCCAGGAGACGAAGGTGATGCGGCCGTCGTAGCCGACCGGGATGCTGAGCCGGAAGGCCAGCATGCCGATGAAGTGCATGGCCCAGATGCCGCTGCCCATGGCCAGCGCGCCGCCGGCCATCCAGAAGTAGGGAGCACGGCCCTGGGTTTCCTTGACCCGCAAGGCCATGCTGAGGGCCGTGTAGGAAGCCAGGATGGCGACGAGGATCGATACCAGTACCAGGAGGGGTTCGTAGTAGCCGCTCAACATGGGGTCTCAGCTGATTGTTCTTCTTCGCTGTGAAAATGGGCTTGGGCCGAGTGTACACGAGGCGTCGCGACTTGGGAGCCGGGCAGGAAACTCATGCACGGCGCTTGAGCCGTTTGCGCCTGGGCCGATAAGGCTGGTCCGACTGTAGCAGTTGCTTCCCGAGCTTGCGCTCCAGTGCAAGGATGCGTGCCGCCTGGCCGAGATGCATGCCGATCATCTGGGCGATACTTGCGAGCAGGAGGGTGAAACCGAGGGCCGCGATGGCGAATCCGGCGACATGGTACTCCCAGATCAGGAGGCCGGCCGGTAGCGACACCAGCGCCAGCATGGCGGCCAGGGCGTCGGCGCGCCAGGCCGCCAGACCCGGCAGGTAGACACCCAGCTCAAGGCGCATCGGCGCGAGCACCGCCGACCAGTCCAGCACCGCGCTACCGCGCGGCCGGACCTGCTCGAAGGCGGCTTGCCCGACCCGCTGCCACTCGGCGTCGAATTTCCTGACGCCGGCCAGCAGGTTCAGCCCGAGCAACCACAGGGAGGCCACAAGCGTCGCGCGCACCAGCAGCACGGACAGATCCGGATCGAAGATGCTTGGCAATCCCATGCTTAACAGGAAATAAGCGAGGCCAAGACCTGCCGTTGCGCGGTACAGGATGTGCTCGACCAGCCGCCCACTGCGGCGCAGGCACACCCAGCACTGGCTCAGGAATAGCGCGGCAACGAAGGCGCCGCCACCGATGGCGTAGCGCTGCGCGGCTGGCGCGCCAGCCACATCCTCGCACATCAGGGCCCCAGCCAGCGTGGCAGCAGCGCCCAGGAACAGCAGGCCGAGACTGAGCTTCAGGGATGGTGTTTCCATGGGCGACCCGCTCCGCATGAACTCCGAAAACGACAAAGGCCGCGCAGTGCGCGGCCTTTGCGGCGCCGGCTCGAAGCCGGCTGAATCCTGGTGGGAAGTGCAAGTTTCGAACTTGCGACCCCTGCAGTGTGAATGCAGTGCTCTACCCCTGAGCTAACCTCCCGGTGAAGACGCTATTATGCCACAGATCGTACGTAATGCCAAATAGCAATCACGTCCTTCCGCATGCCGCGCGCTGCGCGTGGCTGCGCGCAGTGGCCCGAAAATGAAACAGGCCAGCACGAAGCTGACCTGTCGAATCCTGGTGGGAAGTGCAAGTTTCGAACTTGCGACCCCTGCAGTGTGAATGCAGTGCTCTACCCCTGAGCTAACCTCCCAAAGCGAGGCGTATTATGGCACAGAATCTGCCTCTCGTCACCCCTGCGGAGCATAATTTCTCCACACGCAGCTCCCCTTCATGCTCTTGTCGAGGTCGGCCAGCACCGCCTCGTGCAGTGCGAGTTCCTCGGCCGCGGCCGCCACCACGATGATCTCGCCAAGCGGCCCGACGTCGATCAGTTCACCGCCCGCCGAGCTCTCGACCTCGACGTCCATGGTCAGCGAGTTCTGGCCGCGCGTCATCGCGAGGTAGACGTCGGCCAACAGCTCCGCGTCCAGCAAGGCGCCGTGCAGCTTGCGGTGGGCATTCGAGATTTCGTAGCGGTCGCACAGCGCGTCCAGCGAGTTGCGCTTGCCGGGGAAGATTTCCTTGGCCTGCACCAGGGTGTCGATGATGGGACCGCAGTGCTCCACGAAAGGCCGCATGCCGAGACGGGTGAACTCGTGGTTCAGGAAGCCGAGGTCGAAAGGCGCGTTGTGGATGATGACCTCGGCGCCGGCCACGTAGGCGCGCAGCTCCTCGGCGATCTCGTGGAATTTCGGCTTATCGCTCAGGAACTCGGTGGTCAGGCCGTGCACCGCCAGCGCCGCTTCGTCGGAATCGCGTTCCGGATTGATATAGCGGTGGAAGTTATTCCCGGTCAGCTTGCGGTTGAAGATCTCGACGCAGCCGACCTCGATGATGCGGTCGCCGGTGCGTGGATTCAGGCCGGTGGTTTCGGTATCGAGGACGATCTGGCGCATGGAGTAGACGGATGAGTGAAAGCGGAGCGCAGTATAGCAAAGCCCGGACGGTTCAACGGCGGACCGAGGCCGCGCCGCGGTTGGCCAGCACGTCGGCGCGCTCGTTGCCCGGATGGCCGTTGTGGCCGCGTACCCAGCGCCACTCGACGGCGTGCTGCTGCTGGGCCAGGTCGAGCGCCTTCCACAGGTCGTCGTTCTTGACCGGTTCCTTGGTCGAGGTCTTCCAGCCGCGCGCCTTCCAGCCGTGGATCCATTCCGAGATCCCCTTCTGCACGTACTGGCTGTCGGTGTGCAGCACCACCTGGCAGGGACGGTTGAGGACCGTCAGGGCCTCGATCACTGCCTGGAGTTCCATGCGGTTGTTGGTGGTGTTCGGCGCGCCGCCGAAGATTTCCTTCTCGTGGCCGTTGGAGACCAGGAGCGCGCCCCAGCCGCCGGTGCCCGGATTGCCCTTGCAGGCGCCGTCGGTGAAGATCTCGACCTTGGTGAGATTGGTGGACGTGTCCTTGTGTGCGTTATCTGCTTCGTTCATTCTCTGTTCGCCGCCGGCACTGCCTGCGGACGCTTGCTCGTTTTCTTGTTCCACGCGGGACCGATGATGTGCATGCCCTTGACCCGCTTGATCGCATGCACGATGTAGACCGCACCCAGGTAGGGCCACCAGCGCCGGCCGGCCGATTCCATCATCGCGAAGCGTTCCAGCCACTGCGAAGTGCGGCAAGGCGGCGCATAACAGCCATAATGGCTGCGGCTGACGCCAAGGTTCAGCAATTTTAGCCAGTCTTTGAGCCGCGGCATAGAAATGAATTCGCCCGAGGCCGGCAAATAGCCGTTGCTGGTGAAGCGGCCCATGCCCTGGCGCACACCCCACAGGCTGAGCGGATTGAAGCCGCAGATGATCACCTGCCCTTCCGGAATCAGGACCCGCTCGACCTCGCGCAGCACCTGGTGCGGCTCGGCGGCGAACTCCAGCACGTGGGGCAGGACCACCAGGTCGATGCTCTGCGAGGCGAAGGGCAGCTCGGCGAAGTCGAGCGCGACCGCGATCTGCCGGCCGCTGGCGGCGAAGGCCAGCTCGTCGGCGGTGGAGGTGCGGGTGGCCGCCTGCCACTTGTTGGGCATGCGGTTGGCGGCCAGCGCGTCGAGCTGGGGCACGCCGATCTGCACCGCGTTGAAGCCGAAAATATCCGCCGTGAGCTCGTCCAGGCAAGCCTGTTCGAAGGCGCGCACGTATGCGCCGGCCGGCGATTGCAGCCAGACATCGAGCGCTATAATGGATTTTTCGGAAGCCGTGCTGTCCATGCCATCCCTTTTGAAACATTCCACCATGACGAATTCGCCGCGAACGGAGCTGTCCGTCCTCACCGTACCCGCCTTCAACGACAACTATCTGTGGCTGATCCACGACGGCGTCCATGCTGCGGTGGTCGATCCGGGCGACGCCCAGCCGATCCGTGACGCATTGGCCGCGCACAAGCTGACCTTGACCGCCATTCTACTCACCCATCACCACGCTGACCACATCGGCGGCGTGCCGGCCCTGCTGGCCGAGTATCCGGTCCCGGTCTTCGGTCCACGCAAGGATGATATTCCGAATCTCACCCGGACGCTGGGCGAAGGCGACCGGGTGCAGGTGCCCGGGCTGGACCTGGAACTCGAGGTGCTGGACGTGCCCGGCCACACGCGCGGGCACATCGCCTACGTGCGGCGGGGGGCGCGGGCCAACTGGCTGTTCTGTGGAGACACCCTGTTCGCGGGCGGTTGCGGCCGCCTGTTCGAGGGCACACCGGAACAGATGGCGGCCTCGCTCGGCAAGCTCGCGGCGCTGCCGGACGACACCCTGGTGTATTGCGCGCACGAGTACACGGTGGCGAACCTGCGTTTCGCGCAGGCGGTGGAGCCGGACAACCAGGCGATCCGGCTGCGCATGATCGACGCGACGGCCAGGCGCGGCACGCGCCTGCCGACCGTGCCCTCGACCATCGGGCTGGAGAAAGGCTCGAACCCTTTCCTGCGCTATACCGAGCCGGGGGTAGTGCGCAGCCTGGTCGAGGCCGGACGCCTGCCGGAGGGCGCGGCGCCGGTGCAGGCTTTTGCGGCCCTGAGAGAGTGGAAGAACGTGTTCTAGGGCACGCTACATTAGTTGTTTTCTGCGTCGCGATTGCGCTACCGGATGAGTACCGATGCACTTTAACAGCGTTCCGGCAAAGTGTCGGTCGGACACTGCGGAACCCAGGCGTGCAGCGCATTGGTAATGCATGCAAACTTGGGTTCCGGCCTTCGCCGGAACGACGGTCTCAAGGATAGCGGCTAGCGGTTTGCGAATCACGGTTTGCGGTGTGCGGGTCGCACTTGTCGCTGGCCGTGTTGGCTTTCGTCGTCAGCAATCGGACATCGACAACGGACTCCACCCGGTCAGATCTCTTCGTACAGCGGCAGGGTCAGGAACTCGGCGAATTGCTCCGAGGTCGACATCTGCTCGAAGATCTCGGCGGCCCGCACATAGCTCGGGTTGTCGCCGTTCGGCGCCACCGCCTTCACCTTGGCCAGCTCTTCCGGGATCATGGCGCGCACCATGTCGGCCGTGACCTTGCGTCCGTCCTCGAGCACGCCCTTGGGCGAGCGGATCCATTGCCACACCTGCGAGCGGCTGATCTCGGCCGTGGCCGCGTCTTCCATCAGGTTGTGGATGGGCACGCAGCCATTGCCGGCCAGCCAGGCGCCCAGGTAGTGGATGCCGACGTTGATGTTGTAGCGCAGGCCCTCTTCCGTGATCGGGGTCTCGGGCTTGAAGTCGAGCAGTTCCTTCGCCGTCACGGCGACGTCAGGACGCTGCTTGTCGATCTGGTTCGGGCGATCGCCCAGCACCTTCTTGAACTCGGTCATCGCCAGCTCGACCAGGCCCGGGTGGGCCACCCAGCCGCCGTCGTAGCCGTCGTTCGCATCGCGCGCCTTGTCGGTGCGCACGCCGCCCATGGCGACCTCGTTCTTGGCCGGGTCGTTCTTGATCGGGATCAGGGCCGACATGCCACCGATCGCCGGCGCGCCGCGCTTGTGGCAGGTCTTGAGCAGCAGCAGCGCGTAGGCGCGCATGAAGGGCGCGGTCATGGTGACCTTGGCGCGGTCGGCCAGGCAGAAGTCCTTGTCCAGCTTGAACTTCTTGATGCACGAGAAGATGTAGTCCCAGCGGCCCGCGTTCAGGCCGGCGCTGTGCTCGCGCAGCTCGTAGAGGATCTCGTCCATCTCGAAGGCGGCCAGGATGGTTTCGATCAGGACCGTGGCCTTGATCGTGCCCTGCGGCAGGCCGAGCGCATCCTGGGTCATGACGAAGATGTCGTTCCACAGGCGCGCCTCGAGGTGGGATTCCATCTTCGGCAGGTAGAAATAGGGGCCGGCGCCGCGCGCCAGCTGTTCCTTGGCGTTGTGGAACATGAACAGCGCGAAATCGAAGATGCCGCCCGAGACCCGCTTGCCGTCGACCAGCACGTGCTTCTCGTCCAGGTGCCAGCCGCGCGGACGCACCACCAGGGTCGCGACCTTGTCGCCCAGTTGGTAGCGCTTGCCGCCCTGCTCCAGCGAGATGGTGCGGCGCACGGCGTCGCGCATGTTGATCTGGCCGGTGATCTGGTTGTCCCAGTTGGGCGAGTTCGAGTCCTCGAAGTCGGTCATGTAGCTGTCGGCGCCCGAGTTCAGCGCATTGATGACCATCTTGCGCTCGACCGGCCCGGTGATCTCGACGCGGCGGCATTCCAGGGCCTTGGGGATCGGGGCGATCTTCCAGTCGCCGTCGCGGATCGCGGCGGTCTGAGGCAGGAAGTCGGGGCGCTTGCCGGCGTCCAGGCGGCGCGCGCGCTCGGCGCGGGCGGCCAGCAGTTCCTGGCGGCGCGGCTCGAAGGCGCGCGTCAGCCTGGCGACCAGCTCGAGGGCTTCCGGGGTGAGGATCTGTTCGTAGCCGGGCTTGATCTCGGCCCGGATCTCCATTCCGGCGGGGGTGGCGATGCTCATGGTTGGCTCCTGATGGTGTGAAAGAATGCGGTGCGCCTGCCGCGCAAGCCGGACAGGTCGGCTTGGCGTTTGTCATACCATCAAGTATATTCACTCGCAGATAGCTAAACCATACAAATACTCACTACATCTGTGCGTTTTTGTATGAAATCGGAGAGTGGATGGGCAAGTTCAAGGAAATCTCGACTTTCGTCGAAGTCGTCGCGCGCGGCAGCCTGTCGGCGGCGGCGCGCGCCGAAGGCATCGCCCCGGCCATGATCGGGCGCCGCCTGGACGCGCTCGAATCGCGCCTGGGCGTCAAGCTCCTGCAGCGCACCACGCGCCGCCTGGCCCTGACCGACGAGGGCGCCGCCTTCCTCGAGGATTGCCAGCGCATCCTCGGCGAGCTCGACGAAGCCGAAAGCGCGGTCTCGGAACGCAGCGCGCGCGCCACCGGCCACCTGCTGGTCTCGGCCCCGGCCGGCTTCGGACGCCAGCACGTGGCGCCCCTGCTGCCCTCCTTCCTGGCCGAGCACCGCGACCTGACGGTCAACCTGAACCTGAACGACCGCGTGGTCGACGTGGTGGCCGAGGGCGTGGACGTGGCGATCCGCATCGCCAGCCTGAACGACTCGAACCTGGTGGGGGTGAAGCTGGCCGACAACCACCGGGTGGTGGTGGCCACGCCCGCCTACCTGAAGCGCCACGGCCGGCCGCAGACCCTGGCCGACCTGGCGCGCCACAACTGCCTGGCGATCAGCAGCGAAGGCAGCCAGCGCGGCTGGACCTTCCTCGACAAGGGCAAGCCGGTAACCCTCAAGGTCGGCGGCAACATGGTGTGCAACGACGGCGCGGTGCTGCACGCCTGGGCCCTGGCCGGCAAGGGCCTGGCCTGGCGCTCGATGTGGGAGGTGGGCGGACAGATCGCCAGCGGCGAGCTGTGCACAGTGCTGGACGACTACGCGGCGCCCGGCAACGACATCTACGCGGTGTTCGCGCAGCGCCGCCACCTGCCCCTGCGGATCCGCGCCTTCGTGGACTTCCTGCGCCGCACCTACGCCCAGCCGGACTACTGGTAGCCGTCCACGCCGCGGGCCCGCGCCGGCGGCGCGCGGGCAAAAAAAATCCCCGGCTGGTCCGGGGATTTTCTATGGCGCTATGCGCGCGGCGCTATGCGCAGGTATTACAGAGGCTGGATGTTCGCAGCCTGCTTGCCCTTCGGGCCAGTGGTCACGTCGAACGAGACGCGCTGGTTTTCCTGCAGCGACTTGAAGCCGGTGCTCTGGATAGCCGAGAAGTGTGCAAACAGATCTTCGCCGCCTTCGTCCGGGGTGATGAAGCCGAAGCCCTTCGAGTCATTGAACCATTTTACGATGCCAGTTGCCATTACAATTTCCTATTTCAGTTAAGTTGGGCTTGCGCCCGTTTAGATCGTTTGAAGAAGCAAGAAAGGAATGACAGACAGACTGCACTACTAGCTCGAACCCAACGATCCCACATTATACCGAATAAAAACAGGGTATGCCCTATTCGTTAAATAAATTCGCGACACCGCAACGATTCTTTCAATCAACTATTACCGTGGCGCGTGTTTTTTTGTATTCGGCAGTATCGAAAATATAGGGTAAAGCCGGGGCCAATGTTTGCGGTGAATCAAATTTGGGAGGGCTAAGCAAATGAAGAAAGCTTGAGCGGCGCGCTTGCGCCGGCTCACGTTTCAGGCAATCGATTTGGGATCAATGCGCGCCTCGGCGATGAAGCGGGCCAGCTCGGCCAGCCAGTCCTGCCAGTCGGCGCTGGCGGCGGCCTCGAAGGTCTGCAGCACGCGCAGGCGCTGCTCCAGCATGCGGGCGCGCTGGCCCAGGCCGCGAAAGCCGAAGGTGGCGGCCGAGCCGGCCACCGTGTGCAGCATGGCCTGCAGTTCGCCCGCCACCGGGGCCGGCGCGGCCAGGTCGAGGCGCGCGGCCAGGCTGGCCAGGCGGTCGAGCGTGGCCGGCAGGCCGAGCGCGAACTTATCGTTCAGCGCGGCCAGGCGCGCGAAGAATTGCTGGTCAGCCGGGTGGGCCATGGCGCCGGCCTTACTTGGTGCCGAAGATGCGGTCGCCGGCGTCGCCCAGGCCCGGCACGATGTAGGCGTCGGCGTTCAGGTGGCTGTCGAGCGAGGCCACGTAGACCTTGACGTTCGGATGGGCCTTGTGGAACACGCTCACGCCTTCCGGCGCCGCCACCAGGGCCAGGAACAGGATCTGCTCGTCGGGCACGCCGCGCTTCTTGAGCACGTCCACCGCATGCACGGCCGAATTGCCCGTCGCGACCATCGGGTCGCACAGGATGAAGGTGCGGTCGGTGACGTCCGGCAGGCGCACCAGGTATTCGACCGGCTCGTGGGTCTCGGGATCGCGGAACACGCCGATGTGGCCGACACGGGCCGAGGGCACCAGTTCCAGCAGGCCGTCGCTCATGCCGATGCCGGCGCGCAGGATCGGCACCACGGCCAGTTTCTTGCCGGCGATGACGGGGGCGTCGATGGTCATCAGGGGGGTCGTGATCTGGCGCGTGGTGAGCGGCAGGTCGCGGGTGATCTCATACCCCATCAGCAGCGTGATCTCGCGCAGCAGCTCGCGGAAGGTGCGGGTCGAGGTGTCGTGCTCGCGCATGTGCGACAGCTTATGCTGGATCAGCGGATGGTTCAGGATGTAGAGGTTGGGAAAACGCTGGTCTTGTTTCATGGTCGATATTCTGGGTATGCGGATCGCTGGGCGGTGTCGCCTGTATAGGCGAGCATTATCCCAGCCACGCGGCGGTTTGTCCCTACTTTGCCGAAGAAATAATTGTCCTGCACGCCGGGAAACAGGCGCCAACCCCGGCGCGCCCCGGCCGCGCCGGCATGACGCACGCGATTCAGGTCGCCAGGGCGCGGGCCAGGATCGCCGCGCAGTCCGTGCCGGCCGGCAGGCGCCCGAAGGCCCCGCCCGGGTCCTGGGCGATGCGCGAGGCGACGAAGGCCTGCGCCACGCAGGCCGGCGCGTAGCGCAGCAGCAGCGCGCCCTGCACCGCCAGCACCAGCCGCTCGGCCAGCCTGCGCGCGCCAAATTCGTCCTGGAGGCGCAGCGGCAGGTCGTCCAGCAGCTGGCCGGCGTAGGCGGCGTAGCGGGCGTCCAGGCCGGCCGCCGGCATCAATTCCGCCGCCAGCGCTTCGCGCGCCGCCGCCGGCGACTTGCCGAGCGCGCGCAGCACGTCCAGGCACATCACGTTGCCCGAACCTTCCCAGATCGAGTTGACCGGGAATTCGCGGTACAGGCGCGCCAGCGGGCCGTCCTCGACATAGCCGTTGCCGCCCATGACTTCCATGGCCTCGGCGCCGAAGGCCGGGCCGCGCTTGCAGATCCAGTACTTGCCGGCCGGGGTGAGGATGCGTCCCAGCAGGGCTTCCTGCGGATCGTCCTGGCGGTCGAAACAGCGCGCCAGGCGCAGGGAAAAGGCGGTCGCGGCTTCCGACTCCAGGGCCAGGTCGGCCAGCACGTTCTGCATCAAGGGCTGCTCGGCGAGCTTGCGCCCGAAGGCGGCGCGCCCGCGCGCATGGTGCAGGGCGTGGCAGAGGGCGGCGCGCATGATGCCGGCGCTGCCCAGCACGCAGTCCAGGCGGGTGTGGCTGCCCATCTCCAGGATGGTCGGGATGCCGCGCCCCGGCTCGCCGATCATCCAGCCCACGGCGTCCTGGAACTCGACCTCGGACGAGGCGTTCGAGCGGTTGCCCAGCTTGTCCTTCAGGCGCTGCACCCGGATCGCGTTGCGGCTGCCGTCGGGCAGGAAGCGCGGCACCAGGAAGCAGCTCGGAGCGCCGCCTTCGCCGTCCTCGAGCCGCGCCAGGATCAGGTGCGCGTCCGACTGCGGCACCGAGAAGAACCACTTGTGGCCGACGATGCGGTGGGCGCCCTCGCCCGCCGCGCCGAAGCGCGCGCTGGCCTCGGCCGGCAGCAGCGGCGCTGCGCGGGTGGTATTGGCGCGCACGTCGGTGCCGCCCTGCTTCTCGGTCATGCCCATGCCGATCAGGGCGCCGCGCTTGTGCGCCAAAGGCAGCGAGCGCGGGTCGTACTCGCGCGACAGGATCTTGGGCAGCCAGTGCGCCGCCAGCACCGGATGGCGGCGCAGGGCCGGCACCGAGGCATAGGTCATGGTCACCGGGCACTGGGCGCCGTTCTCGAGCTGGCCGAACAGCAGGTACTGGGCCGCGCGCGCCACCTGGGCGCCCGGCCGCGGCTCGGACCAGGGCGCGGCATGGGCGCCGGCCGCGATCATCATGCCCAGGATCTCGTGCCAGGCCGGGTGGAACTCGAGCTCGTCGACGCGGCGCCCGGCGCGGTCGTAGGACTGCAGGCGCGGGCCGTGCTGGTTGGCCAGCCGCGCCAGCTCCTGCGCATGCTCGCTGCCCAGGCGTGCGCCCAGTTCCGCGAGCGCAGGCGCAGCCCAGCCGCCACCCTCGCGCTGCAAGGCTTCCTGCAGCGCCGGGTCGCAGGCGTACAGGTTCACTCCGACAAAAGGTGGAGCCTGGTTGAATACCTCGTGGGTATCGTAGGGGTTCATGCGGCTTGTCTCCTCGCGCGGATCACGCGCATTTTCTCGTCATGTTGCAGGCAAGCATCAAAATGTAGCTCAATCATTTGCCGCGGCGCAAGAATCGGCGACAATGAGAGCGTAGGTACGCTTGACGATATTACAAGCAGGCTAGCGCAAAACACGGCGGCGTGACAAGGACGCGACGCCGCGACTGTTCCAGCGCAAACGGCAATGAAATGAAACCGGGTTTGTGTTTTCTAATGCCTTTTGGAATCTTTCAGTGATAGAGTCGCACCAGGTTTGGTAAACTTGCACGGTTTTGGATGGCATGTCGTGCACGTGCCAGCGATAAGAAGGCAAACATCAATAATGCACACCAGTTTCTCCGCCGTGCCCCAGCCGGATCGCAAGCCGCTCCCGCCGGCGCTGCTCGACGGTCTGATGGAAACGGCCGGCGACGCCGTGTTCCGTGTCACGCCCGGCGGCCTGATCCGCGCGGCCAGCGCCCGCGCCCAGCGCCTGGCCGGAGTCGAGGCCGGCCGCGCCCTGGTGTCCCTGGTCCATGAGATCGACCAGCCGGCGCTGCGCAACGCCCTGGTGAGCGCCGCCTCCAGCCTCGAAGCCGCCGTGCTCGAAGTGCGCTTCCGGATGGGCGAGCGCGACATCTGGTTCGAGCTGCGCCTGGCCCTGCTCGAGACCGGCGACGACGCCCCGGTCCTGGTAATCGGCCGCGACATGTCGTCCCAGCATGCCACCGAAGAGCGCCTGCGCCACATGGCGACCCACGACGCGCTCACCGAACTGCCCAACCGGGTCCTGCTGTCCGACCGCATCCGCATGGTGATCGCCAACGCGCGCCGCTCGGGCCAGGGCTTCGCCGTCGCGACCATCGGCCTGGACGGCTTCAAGAAGGTCAACGACGGCCTCGGCCACCCGGTCGGCGACGCCGTGCTGCAGATGGCGGCCAGCCGCCTGCGCCGCACCCTGCGCGACAGCGACACCCTGGCGCGCGTCGGCGGCGACGAATTCGTCGCGGTCCTGCCGGGCACCTTCACCGACGCCCAGATCAAGCTGGTCACCGGCCGCCTGATGGCGACCCTGCAGTCGCCCTTCGAGATCCAGGGCCACACCATCTACCTGGGCGCCTCGATCGGCGTCGCGATCTACCCCGACCACGCCGAGGACGAAGTGCGCCTGGTGACCCTGGCCGACACCGCGATGTCGCGCGCCAAGGAAACCGGCAAGGCCCGCACCGTGGTCTACAGCCCGCGCGACCAGGGCCCGCCCGAGCACGACATCTCGCTCGAGGCGGCGATGTTCAACGCGGTGCGCGAAGGCGAGTTCCTGCTGTTCTACCAGCCCATCGTGGACGCCCGCACCCGCACCATCGAGGGCTTCGAGACCCTGATGCGCTGGAAGCACCCGACCCTCGGCATGGTCGCCCCGAGCCGCTTCATCCCGATCGCCGAGACCAACGGCCTGATCAACCTGCTGGGGGCCTGGGCCCTGAAGGCGGCCTGCATGCAGATCCGCCAGTTCCAGGAAGTCGCCGGGCGCGAGCTCTACATCTCGGTCAACATCAGCCCGCGCCAGTTCCGCAACGACCGCTTCCTGAACGTGCTGGACGACGCCCTGGCCCTGTCGGGCACGCCGGGCCGCCAGGTGGTGCTCGAGATCACCGAAGGCACCCTGATGGTCGACCCGGTGCATGCCGAGGCGATCCTGACCAAGATGGCCGAGCGCGAGGCGCGCATCGCGATCGACGACTTCGGCACCGGTTATTCTTCCCTCGCCTACCTCAAGCGCTTCCCGATCTCGGTGCTCAAGGTCGACCGCGCCTTCGTCAAGGACCTGCCGCACGCCGAGAAGGACGCGGCGATCTGCAACGCCGTGCTCGACCTGGCCAAGCACCTCGACCTGTCGGTGGTCGCCGAAGGCGTCGAGACCGAAGAGCAGCTCAGCTGGCTCGACACCCAGGGCGTGCACTACGTCCAGGGCTACCTGACCGGCAAGCCGATGCCGGCCAACGTGGCGCTCGCCGCCCTCAAGGAAAACCTGTACACCGCTCTCCTTCCGCACGAAAACCGGACGGGCACATCATGACGAATTCAGCCAACACCATGCGCTCACCCAAAGGGGAAGCCACTCTCGCCACCCTGTGGGAACGGATCCGCAGGCAGGGCGACATGCCCGGGTTCACCAAGGCGATCAACGCCATCCTGGCCTCCATGCGCGGCGAGGACGAGCGCGAGTTCTCCATGACCCAGACCGTGCTCTCGGATCCCGTGCTCACCCAGAAGGTGCTGCGCCTGGCCAACAGCAGCATGTATTCGGCCTTCGGCCAGCGCATCAACACCGTGTCCAAGGCCGTGCTGGTGCTGGGCACCGAGGCCATCGGCCACCTGGCCCTGGGCCTGAAGCTGATCGAGGAACTGAGCCGCAATACCCCGGACACCGAGCAGGCCCACATCGAGATGGAAAAGGCGGTGCTGGCCGGGATGGTGGCCCAGCAGGTGGCGGCCAGCGCGGCCACCCGCGACCCCGAGGAAGCCGTGGTTTGCTCGATCCTGCATTCGCTGGGCCGCATGATGATCACCTTCTACATGCCGGAGCGCTGGACCCAGATGGGCGAGACCGCCGGGGCGGGCCGCGAGGAGAGCGCCGCCGAGGCGGTGCTGGGCATGAGCCTGGAAGAGATCGGCCGCGCCACCGCCAGCCACTGGGGCCTGCCGCGCAACCTGATCGCCGGCATGCGCCGGGTCGAGCCGAGCGAGCGCGGCGACGGCTTCGGCCACGACGACTGGCTGGCGGCCCTCGGCACCATGTCGACCCTGGCCGCCGACGCCCTGTGGAGCGACGACGAGGCCGGCGCGGCGCGCGTGGCCTCGCTGGCCGAAAGCTTCTCGCCGATGCTGGGCATGGCGCCGACCGGGATCCTGGGCGCCATCGACAAGGCCAAGCTCGAAGCGGCCTCCGACCTGTCGATCGCGCCGCTAGCCAAGCCGCTGGAAAAGCGCGCCCAGGAAGCGGCGGCCACGCGCAAGCGCATGGCCGGCAACAAGGTACTGATGAGCGGCGTGGCCGACATGCGCGACGCCGGCCCCAACGCCACCGCCGGCCAGATGATCTCGATGGCGCTGGAGACCATGCACAAGGGGCTGTCGTTCTCGCGCTCCTTCGCCTTCCTGCGCAACCGCCGCGACGGCAAGTACACGGCGCGCATCGGCTTCGGCGAGGGCGCCAAGGCGCTGCTGCCGAACCTGGTGTTCGACGACGTCTACGAGCCCAACGTGTTCCATGCCGCCTTGGGCAGCGACCGCGTGATCTTCATCGAGAACGCGCGCGACGCCAAGTTCGCGGCCAAGCTGCCGGGCTGGTGGAAAGGGACCTTGTCGGAGTCGCGCTGCTTCGTGGTGATTCCGCTATGCGCGCACGGACAGCCGGCCGGCTTCATCTATGGGGATTGGGACGACAGCTTCCCGTCGGTGATTTTGAGCCAGACCGAGTTCGCCCTGCTCAACGACTTGCGCGGGCTGGTGGTGCGCACGGTGGAGAGAAGGCATCAGCTCGAGGCGATTGCGACGCGGGTTTGATGTTGCGTCGTCAGTGCGACATCATCGGCTCGCGTTTGACGCTCTCGCTGCGCGTCGGACTTGGATCCCCGCCTTCGCGGGGATGACGTTTACGCGTTATCGGGGAATGGTACGTACACTATTCCGCTTCCACCAACCCGTCGTTCCCGCGAAGGCGGGAACCCAAGTTTCTAAACCTACCGTTTACGCCAGCTTCGGCGTCCCCACCCGCACATCCCCACACTGCGCCCTGTGCATCAGCGCGTGATCCATCAGCACCAGCGCCAGCATCGCCTCCGCGATCGGCGTCGCCCGGATCCCCACGCAGGGGTCGTGGCGGCCGAAGGTTTCCACCATCACCGGATTGCCCGCCTTGTCGATCGAGCGGCGCGGCGTGCGGATCGAGGACGTGGGCTTGATGGCTATCGACACCGTGATGTCCTGCCCGGTCGAAATCCCGCCCAGCACCCCGCCCGCGTTGTTGCCCACGAAGCCTTCCGGCGTCAGTTCGTCACCGTGCTCCGACCCCTTCTGCGCCACCGAGCCGAAGCCGGCCCCGATCTCCACGCCCTTGACCGCGTTAATCCCCATCATGGCGTAGGCGATGTCGGCATCGAGCTTGTCGTAGATCGGCTGGCCCAGCCCCACCGGCACATTGCGCGCCACCACGTCGATGCGTGCGCCGATCGAGTCGCCAGCGCGGCGCAGTTCGTCCATCGCGGCTTCCATGCGGGCGATCAGGGCCGCGTCCGCGGTGGCGGCGAAGAAGGGATTGGCGTGCACGTGCTCGAAGGACTCGAAGGGCACCTCGATGTCGCCCAGCTGGCGCATGCAGCCGAAGAATTCGGTGCCGAAGTGCTCGCGCAGCCACTTCCTGGCGATCGCCCCCGCCCCCACCACCGGCGCGGTCAGGCGCGCCGAGGAACGGCCGCCGCCGCGCGGATCGCGCACGCCGTACTTGTGCCAGTAGGTGTAGTCGGCATGGCCCGGCCGGAAGCTCTCGGCGATGTTGCCGTAGTCCTTGCTGCGCTGGTCCTCGTTCGGGATCAGCAGCGCGATCGGGGTGCCGGTGGTGACGCCCTCGTAGACGCCGGACAGGATCTGCACCCGGTCCGCCTCCTGGCGCTGGGTCACGTGGCGCGAGGTGCCCGGCTTCCTGCGGTCCAGTTCCGGCTGGATGTCGGCTTCGCTCAGGGCCAGCCCCGGCGGGCAGCCGTCGATGACGCAGCCGATCGCCGGTCCATGGGACTCGCCGAAGGTGGTTACGGAAAACAGCTTGCCGAAGGTATTGCCGGACATGGGATCGCGCTCACAGGTATTGGTCGAAATACCATTCTACCAGCCGCCCTGACAAGTAGAAAATTGTCGCCCATGTTATGAATGTCGCAAAAATGTTTCCACACGGATATATTTTATGCGTTTGGGGGAATTGGTGAATTTCTTACGGGTAATTGCATATATACTGGGTCGTTCAAGTGCCGAGCAAACTGGAGATGTACCCATGCCCGCTTCGATGACGCCCCGTGGCGCCTTGGAGGAAGTGAACGCGTTTCACGATGAGCTTGTCTTCGCGGACGAAGCCGAACCCGCCACACTAGGCCTTACCCGTGCTGCATGGCGGGTCCTGGTGGTCGATGACGACGCCGACGTGCACTCGACAACCACCTTCGCGCTCGGGAACGTGGAAATGCAGGGCCGCCCGCTGAGCTTCCTGCACGCCTACAGCGCCAGCGAAGCCTTCGAACTGCTGCGCCGCGAGCCGGACGTGGCCGTGCTCCTGCTCGACGTGGTGATGGAAAGCTCCGACGCCGGCCTGTCCCTGGTGCGCCGCATCCGCGAGGAACTCGGCCTGCGCGACCTGCGCATCATCCTGCGCACCGGCCAGCCCGGCTACGCGCCGGAGATGGAAGCGATCCGCGGCTACGACATCAACGACTACCGCACCAAGTCCGAACTCACCCGCACCAAGCTGTACACCGCGGTGGCGGCGGCGATCCGCTCCTACCAGCAGATCCGCGCCCTGGACGACAACCGCCTCGGCCTGGAGCGCGTGGTCGCCGCCAGCGCCGAACTGATGGCGCTGCACGGCCTGCGCGACGTCGCCCTCGGGATCCTGAACCAGGTCGGCCTGCTGCTCGGCCAGCCGGCCGAGGGCCTGCTGTGCGTGCGCGAGACCGGTCACGCCCACCCCGACATCCTGCGCACCGTGGCCGCCGTCGGCGCCTGCCGCCACCTCGACGGCCGCGAGCTGAACGTGGCGCGCGGCGGTCCGCTCGCGGCCGCGGTCGAGCGCACCCTGCTGAACCGCCGCTGCGCCATCGGCGACGGCCTGCTCAGCCTGTACTTCCCGGGCAAGGCCGGACGCGACTTCGTGGCCTGCGTCCCGCTCGAGCGCGAGCTCGACGAGCACGAGAACCGCCTGCTGCAGGTCTTCGCCGGCATGGTCACCATCAGCCTCGACAACGTGGAGCTGGTGACCCACCTGAACCAGGCTGCCTTCCACGATCCCCTCACCGGCCTGCCGAACCGCACCCGCCTGGTCGAACTGATCGACGCCACCCTGGCCCTGCCCACGCGCGCGCAGGCGATCCTGGCCCTGGTCGACCTCGACCACTTCGCCGAGACCAACGACGCCCTCGGCCACCATTTCGGCGACCTGCTGCTGGTGGCGGTGGGCCGGCGCCTGCAGTCCAAGCTCGACCCCGGCCTGCACGTGGCGCGCATCGGCGGCGACATCTTCTGCGTGCTGGGCGAGGCCGGCGCGGTGCAGCCGGCGCCGATCCAGGCCCTGTTCCGCGAGCCCTTCCACATCGACGGCCAGGACGTCCAGGTCTCGGCCACCCTGGGCCTGGTGCGCCTGGGCGAGCACGACGGCGCCGGCGCGGACGCGCTCAAGGACGCCGACATCGCCCTCAAGCGCGCCAAGTCCCAGCAGCGCGCCGGCCATTTCTACTTCTCGCGCAGCATGGGGGTCGAGATCCGCGAGCGGGTGCGCATGATGCACGCGCTGCGCGGCGGCTTCCAGCGCAACCAGCTGTTCCTGGCCTACCAGCCCCAGGTCGACCTGTTGAGCAACCGTCCCTTCGGCGCCGAAGCCCTGCTCCGCTGGCGCACCGAGGACGGCCGCCTGGTGCCGCCCGACCGCTTCATCCCGATCGCCGAATACTCGGGCCTGATCGTCGACATCGGCGAATGGGTCCTGCGCCAGGCCTGCGCCGAGCTGATGCGCCTGCGCGCGGCCGGGCACACCGCCTTCACCATGTCGGTCAACGTCTCCCAGGTGCAGTTCCGCCATCCGCACTTCCTCGACATGCTGCGCCGCGCGCTGGACGACACCGGCGCCCCGCCCGAATTCATCGAACTGGAAATCACGGAATCGATGGCGATGGAGGAGCCGGCCCTGCTGGTCGAGAAGCTGGCCCAGGTCAAGCGCACTGGCGTGTCGATCGCGATCGACGATTTCGGCACCGGTTTTTCCTCGCTCTCGCACCTGCAGCGCCTGCAGGTGGACCGCCTCAAGATCGACCGCGCCTTCGTCACCGAGATCACCGGCTCGGCGCGCGGCAGCAGCATCGCCGAGATGGTGATCCAGCTCGGTCGCAACCTGGGACTGTCGGTGATCGCCGAGGGCGTGGAGGACGAGCGCCAGGCGCAGATCCTGCGCCAGCTCGGCTGTCCGCTGGCCCAGGGCTTCCTGTATTCGCGCCCGCTGTCGCCCGAAGACCTGCTGGCCTGGCTGGCCGATCGCGCGCTGCACCAGGCCGCATGAAGCCCGGCGGCTGGGCCGCGCGGGCGCGCCCGCCTCAGCAGCGCGAGGGCAAAGCGACGGAAGGACGGCGGCAGCGCCGCCGCGCGACTCAGTCGGTCGCGGTTTCCTCGGCCGGCCAGTCGCGGATGTAGGCCTTGAGCATGCGGTTCTCGAAGCTCTGCGCCTCCAGCACCGCCTTGGCCACGTCGTAGAAGGAGATCACGCCCAGCAGGGTGCGGGCGTTCATCACCGGCAGGTAGCGCGCGTGCTTCTCGAGCATGATGCGGCGCACCTCGTTGACTTCGGTGTCGGGGGTGACGGTGATCGGGCTGTCGTCCATGTGCTTGCGCACCGTGCCGCCGCCGAGGGCGCCGCGGTTGCCGTGCAGGGCCTTCATCACTTCGCGGAAGGTCAGCATGCCGACCAGGTCGCCGTATTCCATCACCACCAGCGAACCGATGTCTTTCTCGGACATCGTTTCCACCGCATCGACCAGCGGCGTGTCGGGCGCTACGGTATACAGGACTTCACCCTTGACCTGCAGGATCTCGGAGACTTTCATGTTGGCCACCCCGGTGTTGTTGAGAAGAGCGCTAGATGAGTCATTTGTAGAATGCATGATTTGACTGTAGCCGATGGCCGCGAAAAAATCCAGCGGGACTCTTGCACACGCATCAACTTGTTGCGCAAAGATAAATAAGTGCTAGGATGCCGGCCATCGCAACCCTCCGAGAACCCCGACCATGAGCGGTCCCCGTTACCCCGGCTTCGATACGCTTTCCCTGCACGCAGGCGCCACGGCCGACCCCGCCACCGGCGCGCGCGCGACCCCGATCCATTTCACCTCCTCCTTCGCCTTCCGCGACGCCGACCACGCCGCCGCCCTGTTCAACATGGAGCGCGCCGGCCACGTCTATACACGCATCTCGAACCCGACCAACGCCGTGCTGGAAGAGCGCATCGCCGCCCTCGAAGGCGGGGTGGCCGGCATCGCCACCGCCAGCGGCCAGGCCGCGCTGCACCTGGGCCTGGCGACCATCGCCGGCGCCGGCTCGCACATCGTGGCCTCGCGCGCCCTGTACGGCGGCTCGCACAACCTGCTGGCCTATACCCTGCGCCGCTTCGGCGTCGAGACCAGCTTCGTCGATCCGCGCGACCACGACGCCTGGCGCGCCGCGATCCGTCCGAACACCCGGGTCCTGTTCGGCGAGACCCTCGGCAATCCGGGCCTGGACGTGCTCGACATCCCGGCGCTGAGCGCCATCGCCCACGAGCACGACCTGCCGCTGATGGTCGACGCGACCTTCACCACGCCCTATCTGCAGCAGCCCCTGGAACTGGGCGCCGACCTGCTGTTCCACTCGGCCACCAAGTTCCTGTGCGGGCACGGCACCGCCGTCGGCGGCCTGCTGGTCGATGGCGGCCGCTTCGACTGGCAGGCGGCGCACGAGAGGAGCGGCCGCTTTCCCGAGTTGTGCGAACCCTACGAGGGCTTCCATGGCATGGTGTTCAGCGAAGAGTCGACGGTCGGCGCGTTTGCCCTGCGCGCGCGGCGCGAAGGCCTGCGCGACTTCGGCGCGGCCATGAGCCCGCACAACGCCTTCGCCATCCTGCAGGGGATCGAAACCCTGGGCCTGCGCATGGAGCGCCACGTGGCCAACGCGCGCCGCGTGGTCGAGTTCCTGCTCGCCCATCCGGCGGTGGCCTCGGTGTCCTGGCCCGAGCTCGACAGCCACCCCGACCACCTGCTGGCGCGGCGCCTGCTGCCCAAGGGCTGCGGCGCCGTGTTCACCTTCGAGCTCAAGGGCGACCGCGCCGCCGGCCGCCGCTTCGCCGACGGCCTGCAGCTGTTCTCGCACCTGGCCAACGTGGGCGACGCCAAGTCCCTGGTCATCCACCCGGCCTCGACCACCCATTTCCGCGTCCCGGCCGCGCAACTGGCCGCCAGCGGCATCACCGAGGCCACGATGCGACTCTCGGTCGGCCTGGAAGACCCGGACGACCTGATCGAGGACCTCAAGCGCGGCCTGAAGCTGGCCCAGAAAGGCGCCTGACATGATGCTCGACGTCCACGGCAAGCCAGCCTACTGCTACACCGGCGGCAATGCCTTCGATCCGCGGCTGCCGGCGATCGTGCTGGTCCACGGCGCCCAGAACGACCATTCGGTCTGGGGCCTGCAGAGCCGCTACCTGGCCCACCACGGCTACGCGGTGCTGGTGCCCGACCTGCCCGGCCATGGCAGGAGCGGCGGCCCGGCCCTGCGCAGCGTCGAGGCCCTCGCCGACTGGCTGCTGGCCCTGCTGGACGCCGCGGGCGTCGGGCGCGCCCTCCTGGCCGGCCACAGCATGGGCTCCCTGGTCGCCCTCGAAGCCGGCGCGCGCGCGCCCAAGCGCGTCACCGGACTCGCCCTGCTCGGCACCACCTGGCCGATGAAGGTGTCCGACGCCCTGCTCGCCAGCGCCCTGAATGACGAAGCGGCGGCGATCGACATGGTCAACATCTTCTCGCACTCGACGCTCGCCGCCAAACCCTCGGCCCCCGGCCCCGGCTTTTCGGTGATGGGCGGCGCGCGCCGGCTGATGCAGCGCATGTCGGCCCGCAATCCCGACCAGCTCTTCCATACCGACTTCAGCACTTGCAACGACTATGCCGGCGGCGAGGCGGCCGCCCGGGCGCTCGACTGCCCCGTGCTCTTTGTGTTCGGCAACAAAGACGTGATGACCCCGCCACGCTCCGCGAAACTCCTGACCGGCGCGGTCAGGCATGGCAGAATCGTCACCGTGGAAGCCGGCCACTCCCTCATGACCGAGGCACCCGATGCGGTGCTCGACGCCCTGGCCGGTTTCGCCGCGTCCGCCACCCAGGAAGGAGGAACCGCCCCATGACCGCCCCCGCCCGCTACGCCAGCTTCGCGGAGTTCTATCCCTATTACCTGACCCAGCACGCCGACCGGCGCTGCCGGCGCGCCCACTTCATCGGCACCTCGTCCGCCATCGCGGCGATCGCCCAGTTCATCGACAGCATGAACGCGTGGTGGCTGCTGTTCGCCCTGGTCAGCGGCTATGGCGGGGCCTGGATCGGCCACTTCTTCTACGAGAAGAACAAGCCGGCCAGCTTCGGCTACCCCTGGTATTCGTTCCGGGCCGACTGGGTCATGTACTGGCAGATGCTTACGGGCAAGCTGAGCTGGTGAGCGCGGCGTTTTCCAGAATTCCTGCGGGGACGGCGCGGCCATGAAAGGCTTCTCGCTGCGCTCCCCGATCACGCTGGCGACGGCCTTCAGCGTGCTGGCCCTGGTCCTGGCCTTCGTCACGCTCAGCCGCGGCATCCGCGCCGAGGCCGAGTCCTGGCGCTGGGTGGCGCATACCCGCGAGGTCCTGCAGCAGATCCAGGCCGCCCATACCCTCACCAGCGAAGCCGAATCCGCCCAGCGCGGGTTCTTGCTTACGAACAACGAATCCTTCGCCACCGCCTTCAGCCAGGCGCGCGCCGACCTGACCAGGGAGGTGCGCCTGCTGGACGCGCTCACCAGCGACAACCCGCAGCAGCAGCGCCTGCTGCCCGAACTCGAAGCCCTGCTCGACCAGCGCATGCTGCTGCTCGAGCGGGTACTGGCGCGCGCCCGCGCCGGGGCGGCGCCGGACGCCGCCACGCTCGAGGAAGGCCGCCAGATCAAGCTGCGCATCCTCGCGCAGGCGCGCGCCATGCGCGACGAGGAAGAACGCCTGCTGGTCATGCGCGAGCGGGCCGCCGAGCGGGCGCGCCGCGAACTGGTGCTGGCCGTCGGGCTGGTCGCGGGCCTGGCGGTCTTCCTGGTGGTGATGCTGTGGCTGCTGTCCCACCGCTACACGGCGCGCCTGCGTTTCGGCCAGGCGCGCCTGGACGCCACCCTGCGCAGCATCGGCGACGGCGTGATCGCGGCCGACGCGCAGGGCCGGGTCCGGATGCTCAACCCGGTGGCCCAGGAACTGACCGGGCTGACCGAACGGGCCGCCGACGGCAAGGCCCTGGACCAGCTGCTGGACCTGCGCAGCGACGCCGGCGCCGCGCTCACGCCCGCGGCCGCCCAGGGCGCCATCGCGCCGCCCATCCTGCGCGCGGCCGACGGACGCGAATTCGCGGTCGAGCTGTCGATGCGCCCGATCGCGCCTCCCGACGGTCCGGCCGAGGGGACCGTCGTGGTGCTGCGCGACGTCAGCGAGCGCAGCGCGCGCCAGCGCGCCCTGGCCGAATCCGAGGCCAACTACCGCTACACGATCGAGCTCAATCCGCAGATCCCGTGGAAGGCCGGCCCCGGCGGCGCCCTCGTCGACGTGTCCGAGCGCCTGCTGGTCCTGACCGGCAAGCCGCGCGCGGCCCTGCTCGAGGAAGGCTGGGCGGCGGTCGCCGATCCGGCCGACCTGGCCGCCATGCAGACCGCCTGGAAACGCGCCCTCGCGAGCGGCAGGTCCTACGACCTCGAACACCGGATCCGCACGGCGCAGGGCGAGACGCGCTGGATGCGCTCGCGCGCCAGCCCGCGCCGCGCCGCCGACGGCGCCGTGATCGCCTGGTATGGCCTGACCGAAGACATCCACGCGCGCAAGAAGGCGGAGCTGGCGCTCCTCACCCGCGAGGGCGAACTGCGCGACCGGCTGGTGCAGCTCGACACCATCAGCCGCGCCGTGCCGGTCTGCCTGGGCTACATCGCCCCGGACGGCCGCCTGCTCGAGATGAACGAGGCGCTCGCGCAGTTCCTCGGCCCGGGCGCCGCCGCCGGCATCGGCAGGCCGCTCGCCGAGCAGCTTCCCGGCCCGCTCGCGGGGCCGTTCACGCTGGCGATGCAGCAGGTCCGGCGCGAACGCAGGCCGCTGGCCGAGCTGGCCTTCTCGACCGGGGAGGCGCCGGCGCCGCGGCGCGACTGGGTGGGCGGCTTCTACCCCGCCATCGAGCACGGCGAACTGCGCGGCGTGGTCCTGGCCCTGCTCGACGTCAGCCCGCTCAAGGCGGCCCAGCGCGAACTGGAAGAAGCCAACCTGCTGCTGGAACGCCGCATCGAGGAACGCACCGCGCGCCTGGCCGACGCCAACGCCGAACTGCGCGCCTTCGCCCATACCGTCGCGCACGACCTGCGCGCCCCGCTGCGCAATCTCGAGGGCTTCGCCAGCGCCCTGCTCGAGGACGAGTCGGAGCGGATGTCGGAAGACGGCCGCATGTTCGCGCGCCGGATCGTGGCCGCCGCCACCCGCATGGACCGCCTGATCACCGACCTGCTGGCCTACAGCCGCCTGGCGCGCGCCGAGGTCCACCTCGAGCGGGTCGAACTGGCGAGCGTGATGCAGGCCGTGCTGCGCGACCTGGAATCGGCGGTCGCCGCCGCCCACGCCCGGATCGAGGTCGACCCCGGGCTGCCGGCGGTGCGCGGCAATGCCGCGATCCTGGTCCAGGTGCTGGCCAACCTGGTGGGCAATGCGATCAAGTTCGTCGCCCCCGGGGTGGCGCCGGAGGTCGCGGTGGGCGCCCTGCGGGCGGAAAACACGGTCGAGCTCTGGATAGAGGATAATGGCATCGGCATCGCCCCCGAGCACCATGAGCAGGTGTTCGGCGTGTTCGAGCGCCTGCATGGCCAGGAACAGTATCCCGGCACGGGCATCGGACTGGCGATCGTCAGGAAAGGCGTGGAACGCATGGGCGGCAGCGTCGCGATCAAGGCCGGCGCCCGGGGCGGCGCCCGCTTCGAACTGCGCCTGCCGGCGGCGGATATTCAACACAAGGGAACACATGAATAATGGGGCGATCGACCTGCGGGCGGATGGCCTGCCCACCGTCCTGCTGGTCGAGGACAGCGTGGACGACGTGCTGCTGGTGCGGCGCGCACTGAACAAGGCCGGGCTCGCGGTGCGCCTGGAGGTGGCGGCCGACGGCGACGCCGCCCTCGCCTGCCTGGGCGCGGACACGTCCGGCCGGGAGCGGCTGGCGCCCGACCTGATCCTGCTCGACCTGAAGCTGCCGCGGCGCTCGGGCCTGGACGTGCTGCGCTGGATCCGCTCGCGCGCCGAGCTGGCCGCCACGCCGGTGGTGGTGCTGACCTCCTCGGCCGAACACGAGGACATCCAGGGCGCCTACGCGGCGGGCGCCAACTCCTACCTGCAGAAACCGGTGGCCTTCCAGGGCCTGGTCCAGCTGCTGGCGGCGCTAGACCTCTACTGGTTCAGGCATAATCTGAGCGCGCCGCCCTTCCCCGCGCCGCACAGCCATGACAGAAGCACGACGTGACCCTCACTATCCTACTGCTTGACGACAATCCGGACGACCGCGCCCTCGCCCGGCGCGAACTCGAACGCCATTTCCCCGGCTGCCTGGTGCGCGAAGTCGGCGACCGCGCCAGCTTCGACGCCGAGATGCAGGCCGGCCTGAAAGTCGACCTCATCATCACCGATTTCCAGATGCGCTGGATCACCGGCCTGGACATCCTCAAGCAGGTCAAGGCCTACGACGCCCAGCTGCCGGTCATCATGTTCACCGCCACCGGCACCCAGGAAGTCGCGGTCGAGGCCATGAAGCTGGGCCTGGACGACTACGTGATCAAGAGTCCGCGCCACTACGCCCGCCTGCCGGTGGCCGTGCGCACCTGCCTCGACCGCCACGAGATCCGGGCGCGCGCGATCCGTTCCGAAACCCGCCTGGCGGCCCTGCTGGAGAACATCCAGCTGGGCGTGTTCCGCATGTCGCTCGACGGCCAGCTGGAGGAAGCCAACCGCGCCTTCTGGAGCATGCTGGGCGGCGACCCCTCGGCGCCCCAGGGCTGGGGCCACCCCTTGCGCGAACACGTGCTGGCGCGCCTGCCGCAACTGCACGCCGCCCTCGACAGCGCCGAACTGCAGGCGGAGCTGCCCGACACCTCGGGCGAGACCCCGGGCGGCAGCCGCTTCTACGTGGTCAAGCTGGTGCGGGTGAAGGTCAACGGCCACGACGCCATCGACGGCATCGTCGAGGACGCGACCACCTTGCGCCGCGCCAGCGCCGAGATCCTGCGCCTGAACACCGAACTCGAACGCCGGATCGTCGAGCGCACCCGCCAGCTCGAGGAGGCCAACGAAGCCCTGGAGACCTTCGGCTTCTCGGTCTCGCACGACCTGCGCGAGCCGCTGCGCACCATCCAGGGCTATGCCAATGCGCTGCGCCAGGATCTGCACACCGGCCGCCCCGCCGACCTCGAGCGCTATGCCGAGCGCATCGACAGCATCGCCGCCCGGGTCGACCTGATGGTGTCCGACCTGCTGGAGTTCGCGCGCCTGTCGCGCGCCGATATTCCATCGGAGAACGTGGCCCTGGCCCAGGCGGTGAGCGACGCCCAGGCCGGCCTGCAGAACGACCCGGCCTACCGCGCGGCGGTGGTCCAGGTCGACGTCGACGCATGCCTGCAGGTGCGCGCCCACCGCCCGGTGCTGGTCCAGGCCATCTGCAACCTGCTGGGCAACGCCGTCAAGTTCGTGCGCCCGAACACCCACGCCGCGGTGAACATCGTCGCCCGCATCCACGGCGACCAGGTGCGGCTCGAGGTCCAGGACAACGGCATCGGCATGGCCGACGAAGCGCGCGAGCGCGTCTTCAACGTGTTCGAGCGCCTGCACGGGGAAGAAGAGTATCCCGGCACCGGCATTGGCCTCGCGATCGTCAAGAAGGGCGTGGAACGCATGGGCGGCCGGGTGGGCGTGGAATCGGCCCCGGGTGTCGGCTCGACCTTCTGGATCGAGTTGCCCAATGCTTGAGGACCCGAAGTCCGGTGCGCCGCTGCGCCTGATCCTGATCGACGACAATCCCGACGACAGGGCGCTGGTCGAACGCGAACTGCGCCTGCGCATCGCCGAACTGGAGGTGCGCCACGTCCCCGACGCCGCGGCCCTCGAAGCCGCGCTGGCGCAAGGGGCCTTCGACGTCGCGGTCACCGACTACCGGCTGCGCTGGACCCTCGGCACCGAGGTGCTGCGGGCGATCAAGGCGCACTACCCGGACGTGCCGGTGGTCATGTTCACCGGCAGCGGGAACGAGGAAGTGGCGGTCCAGGCCATGAAGGACGGCCTGGACGACTACATCACCAAGACGCCCAAGCATTACCCGCGCGTTCCCTACGCGGTGCTGGCCTGCTTCGAGCGCGCCAGCAACCGGGTCAGGCTGCGCGAGGCGCTGGAGCGCGAGTCGCTGGCCAAGGCCAGGCTCGAGGTCGCCCTGCGCTCGGCCGGCATGGGGACCTGGCAGTTCCTGCCCGCCGCCGCCCGCTTTTCGCTCTCGCCCGAAGTGGGGCCCATGCTGGGCCGCCAAGCCGCCGCGCTGGAACTGACGGCGCAGGAGCTGCAGGCCCAGGTCGATCCCCAGGACCTGGAGGCCCTGCGCCAGGCTTGGGACGCGGCGCTGGCCGCCGACGCCGCCGACCCCGCCTTCAGCGCCGAGTTCCGCGTCCACGGCGCCGACGGCCTCACCCGCTGGCTGGGCGTCAGCGGCGCCGCGGTGCAAGCCGAGGCGGGCCCGCCCCGGCTGCTGATCGGCACCGCGCGCGACGTCAGCGCGGCGGTCGCGGCGCGCGAGGAGCAGCGCCGCCAGCAGCGCGAACTCGAACTGGCCAATCGCCAGAAGACCGAATTCCTGTCGGTGCTGGCGCACGAGCTGCGTAATCCCATGGCGGCGATCGGCTACTCGGCCGGTATGCTGGCCCGCCACGCGCCGCCGGAAACGGTGATGCGCGCGCGCGAGGTGATCGGGCGCCAGAGCGCCCACATGAAAAAGCTGCTCGACGACCTGCTCGACCTGAGCCGGATTACCCACCAGCGCATCGAGCTGGCCATGGTCCCGCTCGACCTGCGGCGCGTGATCGAGCATTCCTTCGACAGCGTGCGCCCGGTCATGGAGACGCTCGGCCACGTGGCCAGCTTCGACCTCGGCCAGGCGCCGCTGACCGTGCTGGGCGACGAGGTCCGCCTCACCCAGGTGATGAGCAACCTGCTGCAGAACGCCGCCAAGTTCACCCCGCCCGGCGGACGCATCGACGTCAGCGCCACGGTCGAAGGCGCGATGGCGGTGGTGACGGTGGCCGACAACGGCGTCGGGATTCCCGCCGACCAACTCGAGCGGGTGTTCGAAATGTTCTCCCAGGCCGAATCCAAGGTCAGCGGCGGCACGCCGGGCCTGGGCATCGGCCTGGCGGTGGTGCGCAGGCTGGTGGAACTGCACGGCGGCGCGGCGCGCGCCGACAGCGGGGGTCCGGGGAGCGGCACCCGCATCCGCCTGACCCTGCCCCTCACCCAGGCGCTGCCGGCGCACGACGCGGAGTACGAGAAACCGGGCGGGCCGATGCGCGCGCGCCTGCTGGTGGCCGACGACAACGCGGACGCCGCCGAACTGCTCGCCGACCTGCTCAGGCTGGAAGGCTACGAGGTCAAGGTCGCCTACGACGGCAAGCAGGCGATCGAGATCGCCACCGCCTGGCGGCCCGAGCTGATGGTGCTCGACGTCGGCATGCCCCACCGCAGCGGCCACGACGTGGCGCGCTGGGTGCGCGCCCAAGCCTGGGGCCGCGAGGTGAGGCTGGCGGCCCTGACGGGCTGGGGTCAGCGCGAGGACAAGGCGGCCAGCGCCGACGCCGGCTTCGACCTGCACCTGGTCAAGCCGGTGGCGCCCGAGGAGATCGTCGCCGCGCTGCGGCGCCTTGCCGACGCCTGAGCGGCCTCAGGCGCCGGTGGCCGAAGCCGCCTGGGCTTGCCTGCCCGGATCGCCGAAATGGCTGGCCAGGCTCTGCTCCAGCCCCTGCTCGACCGCGCCCTCGACCTGGCGCGCCAGCGCCGCCGTGTCGAGCGCCAGCGGCGTGGCCGGCAGCGGCTCTTCCGCCTTGCCGGGCTCGGCGTCCGGTGCCTCGAACACGAACAGGCGGTAGACGTCGGCCAGGCGCAGCTTGTCCGGGTCGATCAACAAGACCCAGTTGTCGGCCGTCTCCCTGACCCCGCGCCCCCAGCGCGAACGCGCCGACAGATCGTCCTTGACCCGTCCGACCCAGCCCGCCGCCACCATCTTCTCCAGCAGCATCTCCATTTCCTCGTAGCCGATCCGGGTATGGGTGCGGATCGCGGAACTCGGCACCAGGGCGGTGCCGGTCAGGTGGGTGCTGCCGTACAGCACCTTGAGCACGGCCATCGCGTCCACGAAGGCGCTGCCCGGCACCGGCTGGTGGCGCCAGCGCTCGTACTTCACCACCGGCAGCGCCGCGGTCAGCACCGCGCCGACCAGGGTGATCAGCCAGGACAGGTAGATCCAGATCAGGAACAGCGGCAGCGCCGCCAGCGCGCCGTAGATGATGGCGTAGGTCGGGAACTGGCGGATGAAGAGCGCGAACAGGCGCTTGGCGATTTCGAAGGCGATGGCCGCCGCCAGGCCGCCCCAGACGGCGTCGCGCCAGTCGACCGCGCGGTTGGGCACGGTCATGTACAGCAGGGTGTAGGCGCCGGTGGTGAGGCCGATCGACACCACGGTATAGAACAGCGCCCCGACGAAGGGCAGCTGGCGGGTCAGCCCGCCGGTGGCGGTGAACAGCTGCGAGGTCGCGGTCAGCGACAGGCCGAACAGGATCGGCCCCAGCGACACCAGGGCCCAGTAGACCAGGATGCGCTGCGACAGCTTGCGCGGCCGGCGCACGCCCCAGATCCGGTTGAAGGCGCGCTCGATCATGCCCATCATCATCGTGGTGGTGAACAGCAGGGCCACCGCGCCCACCGCCGACAGGCCCTTGGCCTTGCTGGCGAACTGGGTCAGGTTGGACGAGATCGTGTTGGCGATCGCCTTCGGCATCAGGGTCTGCACAAACCAGGTGTCGAGGGCCGTGCGCAACTGACCGAAGACCGGAAACGTGGTAAAAATGGCCAGTACGATCGTCAGCAGGGGCACCAGGGCCAGGGTGGTGGTGAAGGTGAGGCTGCCCGCGACCTGGGGCAGTTTCTCCTCGGTCAGGCGGCGCCGCGCGAAACGCACGAGGTCGCGCGTTTCGGCCCAGGTGAGCCCGCGCATGCGGTCGACGCTGACGTTGAACATCCCGCTGGTGGAACGCGAGAGCTGATTGACGGTTCTGGAAAGCATGAGGTTTGCGTCCAATCATGGACATGTCATTACAGCAAAGCATTCTATAATACCAACGATGAACCCTAGCATCCTGACCATCCTCGTGTTGTACTACTCGCGCCATGGCGCCACCCGCAAGCTGGCCGAATACATCGGCCAGGGCATCGACAGCGTTCCCGGCTGCGAGGCGCGGCTGCGCACGGTGCCGGCCGTGTCGACCGTGGCGGAGGCGAGCGCGCCCGCGATTCCCCTTGAGGGCGCGCCCTACGTCGAGCTCGAGGACCTGGCGGACTGCGCCGGCCTGGCCCTGGGTTCGCCCACCCGTTTCGGCAACATGGCCTCCGCCATGAAATACTTCCTCGACGGGACCGCCGCCGACTGGGTCAACGGCACGCTGGCCGGCAAGCCGGCGGTCGTGTTCACCTCCACCGGCAGCCTGCACGGCGGCCAGGAAGCGACCCTGCTGTCGATGATGATCCCGTTGTTGCACCACGGTATGCTGGTGATGGGCCTGCCCTACACCCATCCGGAACTGATGAACACCGCCAGCGGCGGCAGCCCCTACGGCGCGACCCACTGGGCCGGCGTCGATGGCAAGCGCGCCCTCACCGAAGACGAGCGCGTGCTGGCGGTCGCGCTCGGGCGCCGCCTCGCCGAGGCGGCCGTGAAACTGCATGGAATGCGCTGAATGGATACCGCAAAAATCTTCCATACCGGGGCCATCGCGAGCCTGATCTGGCTGATCGGCTGGCTGGTCGCCTGGGAGGCCGTCGTCGCCCCGCTGCATCCCGGCAGCTGGCTGCTGGCGCTCAAGGCCCTGCCCCTGCTGCTGCCGCTGCGCGGGGTGATCAAGCGCGACCTCTACACCCTGCAGTGGTCGTCGATGATGATCCTGGTGTATTTCGCCGAGGGCGTGGTGCGGGCCTGGGCCGACCTGACCGAGACCTCGCGCATCATGGCCATGGGCGAAGTGGCCCTGGTGCTGGTGTACTTCGCCTGCTGCCTGCTCTACCTGCGCCCCTACAAGAAGGAAGCCCAGCGCCTGGCCAAGGAATTGCTCGACAAGGTCAAAGTCCCGCATGACTGATGCCTTGCTGGCGCAGTGCCGCGCCATCGCCGGGGACGCCCATGTCCTCGCCGACGCGCAGGACATGGCGCCTTTCCTGACCGACTGGCGCGGCCGCCACACCGGCAAGGCGCGCGCCGTGGTGATGCCGGGCACGGCCGACGAAGTGGCCGCCATCGTGCGCGCCTGCGCCGCCAGCCGCACCCCGATCGTGCCCCAGGGCGGGCGCACCGGGCTGGTGTTGGGCAGCGTGCCGGACGCCAGCGGCGCCGCCGTGGTGCTTTCGCTGCGCCGCCTGAACCGCATCCGCGCCATCGATCCCGCCAACCGCAGCATCACCGTGGAGGCCGGCTGCCTGCTGCACGAGGTCCAGCAGGCGGCGGCCGGGGCCGGCATGCTGTTCCCGCTGTCGCTGGCGGCCGAAGGCAGTTGCACCATCGGCGGCAACCTCGCCACCAATGCCGGCGGCACCGCGGTGCTGCGCTACGGGAATGCGCGCGAACTCTGCCTGGGGCTGGAAGTCGTCACCGCCCAGGGCGAGCGCTGGGATGGCTTGCGCGCCCTGCGCAAGGACAACACCGGCTACGACCTGCGCGACCTCTTCATCGGCGCCGAGGGCACGCTCGGCGTGATCACGGCGGCCGTGCTCAAGCTCTATCCGCAACCGAAGGCGGTGCTGAGCAGCCTGGTGGCCCTGGAGTCGCCGCGCCAGGCGCTGGCCCTGCTGAACCTGCTGCAGGAAGCCTGGGGCGCCGCCCTCACCGGCTTCGAGCTGATGTCGGACTTCTGCCTGCAACTGGTGGCCACCCACTTCCCGGCCATGCCGCGTCCCTTCGCCGCCCGCTTCCCTCAATACGCGCTGGTCGAGCTGTCGAGCAGCGAATCCGAGGAGCATGCGCGCGCCCTGATGGAAGAAGGCATCGGCCTGGCCTTGACGCGCGGGGTCGCGCGCGATGCGGCCCTGGCCAGCTCGCTCGCCCAGGGCCTTGCGCTGTGGCAGTTGCGCGAACATATACCGCTGGCCCAGGCGGCGGACGGCAAGAACATCAAGCACGACATCTCGCTGCCGGTGTCCAGCATCCCCGACTTCATCGAGCGCACCGACGCCCTGCTGCTGGCGGCCTTCCCCGGCTGCCGGCTGGTCACCTTCGGCCACCTGGGCGACGGCAACCTGCACTACAACGTCGCGCCGCCGGACGGCCAGGACCACGAGGCCTTCCTCGCCAACCAGGACGCGGTCAACCGCATCGTCTACGACAGCGTGGCGGCCTTCGACGGATCGATCTCGGCCGAACACGGGATCGGGGCGCTCAAGCGCGAGGAACTGGCGCGCGCCAGGTCGCCGGTCGAACTCGGCATGATGCGTGCCATCAAAGCCGCGCTGGACCCGCTCGGCATTATGAACCCTGGCAAAATTCTTTGACCGGGAGAGCATCATGCTGCGCACCTTCAGTTTCTTCACCGCCTGGGCCCTGAGCGGGGCCGTCCTGGCCCAGGCCATGGCGGATCAGGCGCAAGCCATCTACAAATGCCGCGACGGCGAGCGCGTCACCTATGGCGACCAGCCCTGCCGCCAGGACGGCGGCCGGCTGGCTGTGCAGGCCGCGCCAGCGCCCGATCCGGAGGCCGCCGCCCGCCTCGAACGGGCGCGCGCGTTCCTGGCCGAGGCCGAGCAGGCGCGCGCCGCCGAGGCGCTGCGCGAGGAAAGGACGCTGGCGCGCGCGCGGCGCGACGCCGCCACCCAGCGCCGCCGCTGCGACAAGCTGCGCCTGCAGCAGAAATGGGCCGAGGAAGACCTGGCCCGCGCCGGCGGCGAGCGCGCCGCCCAGGCGCGCCTGAAGGCCCGGCGCCAGCAAGAGGCGCTGGCGGTGGAATGCCCGGCCTGAGCCGCCTCTCGCGCTGGCTGCTGCTCGGCGAGTGGCGCGCGCATCCGGTGCGCGCCCTGGTCGCGGTGGCGGCGATCGCGGTCGGGGTGGCGATGGGCTTCGCCATCCACCTCATCAATGCCGCCGCCTTCAACGAATTCTCGGCGGCGGTCAAGACCCTGTCCGGCCAGGCCGACATTCAGGTGGCCGGGCGCGAACCCCTGTTCGACGAAGCCGTCTACCCGCGCCTGGCCAGCGATCCCGCGGTGGCGGTGGCCTCGCCCCTGCTCGAGGTGGCGGCCGGCATCGCCGGCCAGGACGGCGCCCTGCGCATCGTCGGCGTGGACGCCTTCCGCGCCGGCTTCATCGCCCCCGACCTGGCCGGGGTCGTCGAGGACGGGCGCCTGACCGACGTGCTGGCCGACGACGCCATCTTCCTCTCGCCCGCGGCCCAGGCCTGGCTGGGCGTGAAGCCCGGAGACCGCCTGCGCCTGCGCGCCGGCACCGAGGACGTCGAGCTGCGCGTGGCCGGCCCGACCGCCGGCAGCCGCCCCGGCCAGCGCATCGCGGTGATGGACATCGGCGCCCTGCAATGGCGCTTCAAGCGCCTCGGCCAGCTCTCGCGGATCGACCTGAAGCTGCGCGACGGGGTCGACCGCGGCGCCTACCAGGCGCGCCTGGCTCAGGAGCTGGAGCGCACCGCGCCGGGCCGCTACACGGTGGGGCAGCCGAACGACGCCAACCAGGAAAGCCGCACCGACAACATGAGCCGCGCCTACCGGGTCAACCTCACGGTGCTGGCCCTGGTGGCCCTGTTCACAGGCGCCTTCCTGGTGTTCTCGACCCAGGCGCTGTCGGTGATGCGCCGGCGCAGCCAGTTCGCGCTGCTGCGCGTGCTGGGTCTGGCGCGCGGCCAGCTGCTGCGCCAGGTCCTGCTCGAAGGCGGCAGCCTGGGCGTGCTCGGCGCGCTGCTGGGCGTGGCGGCCGGCTATGGCCTGGCGGCCGCCGCCCTCTACTATTTCGGCGGCGACCTCGGGGCCGGCTACTTCCCCGGCATCCGCCCCCAGGTCATCTTCACGCCCTGGGCGGCCCTGGGCTTCTTCGCGCTCGGACTGGGCGTGGCCCTGCTGGGCTGCGCCCTGCCGGCGCTGGAGGCGGCGCGGGCGCGCCCGGCGGTGGCGATCAAGTCGGGCGGCGACGAAGGCGCGCTGGCGCGCCTGGCGCGGGTCTGGCCTTCGCTCCTGTGCCTGCTACTGGCCGCCGCCTTCGCCTTCGCGCCGCCGGTGTTCGAGCTGCCCCTGTTCGGCTACTTCTCGATCGCCCTGCTCCTGATCGGCGGCATCGGCCTGATGCCGCGCTTCGCCGCCGCCACCTTCCGCACCCTCGAGGCATTGGCGCAGCGCACGCGGCGCGCGCCGCCGGTGCTCGGCCTGTCGCTGGCGCGCCTGGCCAATGCGCCCGGCCAGGCCTCGATCGCCCTCGGCGGCGTGCTGGCCAGCTTCAGCCTGATGGTCGCGATGGGCATCATGGTGGCGAGCTTCCGCATCTCGGTCGACGAATGGATGGGCCATATCCTGCCGGCCGACCTCTACGTGCGCACGGCGGACGGCGGCAACACCGGCTTCCTCAGCCCCGGGCAGCAGGCCAGCCTGGCGGCCAGCCCGGGCGTGGCCCAGGCCCAGTTCCTGCGCACCCGCCGGGTCTCGCTCGACCCCGGCCGGCCGGAGGTGGTGGTGATCGCGCGCGACATCGATGCGCGCGATCCCGGCAACCTGCTCTACCTGGTCGGCGAGAGCGTCCAGGCCCCGCCCGGCGCGCGCCCGGCCTGGGTCTCGGAAGCCATGGTCGACCTCTACGGCGCCCGCGTGGGCGCCACCATCCGCCTGCCCCTGGGCGGCAGGCAGGCCGAATTCTTCGTGGCCGGCGTGTGGCGCGACTACGCCAACCAGTCCGGATCGATCGTCATGCGCCTGTCCGACTACCGTGCCCTCACCGGCGAGGGCGAGGTGACCGACGCCGCCCTGTGGGCCGCGCGCGGCGTGCCGCTCGAGCGCGTCGAGGAAGGCCTGCGCGCCCTGCCCTTCGGCGCTTCGCTGCGCTTCATGCGCCCGGGCGACATCCGCGCCATGAGCCTGCGCATCTTCGACCGCAGCTTCGCCGTCACCTATCTGCTGGAGGCGATCGCGATCGCCATCGGCCTGTCCGGCGTGGCGGCCAGCTTCTCGGCCCAGACCCTGGCGCGCGCGAGAGAGTTCGGCATGCTGCGCCACGTCGGCGTCACCCGCCGCCAGGTGCTGGGCATCCTCGCCTTCGAGGGCGGGCTCCTGAGCCTGCTGGGCGTGGCCTGCGGCTTCGCCCTGGGCCTCTTGATCAGCCTGATCCTGGTCCACGTCGTCAATCCGCAATCCTTCCACTGGACCATGCAGCTGCACCTGCCGTGGACGCTGCTGGCCAGCGTGGCCGCCGTGCTGGTGGCGGCCTCGGTCGCCACCGCCCTGGTGTCGGGGCGCCAGGCGCTGTCCGCCGGTCCGGTGCGCGCCGTCAGGGAGGACTGGTAATGCGCTTCATCCTGTGTCTGCTGATGCTGTTCCTCGCGCTGCCGGCGACGGCCGCGCCGCCGCAGTTCGCGCCCGTCACGCCCGGCGGCGCGCTGTCCTTCCCGCGCGACTACGGGGCCCATCCGGAATTCCGCACCGAGTGGTGGTACGCCACCGGCTGGGTCGAGACCCCGGACGGCAAGCCGCTCGGCTTCCAGGTCACCTTCTTCCGCAGCCGCACCGAACACGACCAGGACAACCCGAGCGCCTTCGCGCCGCGCCAGCTGGTGATCGGCCACGCCGCCCTGTCCGACCCGGCCGTGGGGCGCCTGGTGCACGACCAGCGCAGCGCGCGCGAGGGCTTCGGCCTGGCCTGGGCGCGCACCGGCAACACCGACCTCAAGCTCGACGACTGGCGCATGGTGCGCGGGGCCGACGGCGTCTACCGCGTCACCATCCGCTCCAGCGAACTGACGCTCGAACTGCGCCTGCGCCCCACCCAGCCGGTGCTGGTGCAGGGCGAAGGCGGCTATTCGCGCAAGGGCCCGAGCCCGCGCCACGCCAGCTACTACTACAGCGAACCGCAACTGGCGGTGAGCGGCAGCGTGGGGCGCGCCGGCATGGCCCCGGTCGAGGTCAAGGGCAGCGCCTGGCTCGACCACGAATGGTCGAGCGAAGCCCTGCAGCCGGAGGCGGCGGGCTGGGACTGGATCGGCGTCAACCTCGACGATGGCGGGGCCCTGATGGCTTTCCAGATCCGCGCCAGGCGAGGTGGTAAACTATGGGCGCACGCAAGCCTGCGCGACGCGTCGGGAAAGGTGACGCGCTTCGCGCCCGAGCAGGTCGGTTTCACCCCCCAAGCGCGCTGGAAGTCGCCGCGCACCCAGGCCGAGTACCCGGTTGCCGCCGAGGTGGCGACCGGCCCGCTGCGCTGGCAGATCGCTCCCCTGCAGCCTGACCAGGAACTGGACTCGCGCCGCTCGACCGGCGCGGTCTACTGGGAAGGCGCGGTCACGGTCAGCCGCGACGGCAAGCGGGTGGGACGCGGCTACCTGGAGATGACCGGTTACGTGCAGCCGATGAAGCTGTAGCAGCATAGACGACAACAACAAGCGACACGATGAGCAAGCCTTCCCCCAGCAGCACCGATTCCGACGCATCCCGCAAAGGCAGCCTGGCGACCCTCAAGGGCCTGCTGCCCTTCCTCCGACCCTACCGCCGCCAGTTCGTCCTGGCCGGCATCGCCCTGCTGTTCGCGGCCGCCTCCACCCTGGCCATCCCCGCGGCCTTCAAGAAGATGATCGACCTCGGCTTCGGCGCCTCGTCCGCCGGCCAGAGCATCGAGCACGTGGACGCCACCTTCCTCGCCCTGTTCGGCCTGGCCGCGATGCTGGCCCTGGCCACCGCGGCGCGCTTCTTCACCGTGTCCTGGCTGGGCGAACGGGTCACCGCCGACATCCGCAGCGCGGTCTACCGCCACGTGGTCCAGCAGAGCCCCGAGTTCTTCGAGACCACCCGCACCGGCGAAGTGCTGTCGCGCCTGACCACCGACACCACCCTGATCCAGACCGTGGTCGGCACCAGCATCTCGCTCGCGCTGCGCAACACCCTGCTGTTCGCGGGCGGCCTGGTGATGCTCTTCATTACCAGCCCCAAGCTCACCAGCATCATCCTGGGCCTGCTGGTGCTGGTGGTGCTGCCGATCGTGCTGTTCGGGCGCCGCGTGCGCAAGCTCTCGCGCGACTCCCAGGACCGGATCGCCGACGCCTCGGCCCTGGCCGGCGAGATCCTCAACGCCATGCCCACGGTGCAGGCCTTCACCCACGAG
Organism: Massilia sp. KIM; assembly: GCF_002007115.1. Taxonomy (NCBI): domain Bacteria; kingdom Pseudomonadati; phylum Pseudomonadota; class Betaproteobacteria; order Burkholderiales; family Oxalobacteraceae; genus Massilia; species Massilia sp. KIM. The sequence continues at coordinate 1,650,701 of NZ_MVAD01000001.1, forward strand.
CAGCGCGAAGCCGCGCGCTTCGGCGGCACCGTGGAGGAAGCCTTCCGCACCGCGATCCGGCGCGTGCGCGCGCGCGCCTTCCTCACCATGCTGGCGATCCTGCTGGTGTTCGGCGCCATCGTGTTCGTGCTCTGGCTGGGCGCGCACGCGGTGCTGCAGGGCAGCATGACGGGCGGCGACCTCGGCCAGTTCATCCTGTACGCGGCCATCGTGGCCGGTTCGATCGGCGCGCTGGCCGAGGTGATGGGCGACGCCCAGCGCGCCGCCGGCGCCACCGAGCGCCTGCTGGAACTGCTGGGCGCGCGCTCCGACATCCAGGACCCGCTCCATCCCAAGGCCCTGCCGCCGCGCACCGCCAACGGCGCGCGCCTGAGCCTGCAGGACCTGAGCTTCTCCTACCCCTCGCGCCCCGAAAGCGCGGCGCTGTCGCACCTGAGCCTGGACATCCGCGCCGGCGAGACCGTGGCCGTGGTCGGCCCCTCGGGCGCCGGCAAGACCACCCTGTTCCAGCTGCTGCTGCGCTTCTACGACCCGCAGGCCGGCAGCATCCGGCTGGACGGCGTGGACATCCGCGACCTCGCCCTGCACACCCTGCGCGGCGCGATCGGCATCGTGCCCCAGGACACCGTGATCTTCTCGGCCAACGCCCTCGAGAACATCCGCTACGGCCGTCCGGACGCCAGCGACGAGGAAGTGTTCGCGGCGGCGCGCATGGCCGCGGCCCATGAGTTCATCGAGCGCCTGCCCGAGGGCTATGCGTCCTTCCTGGGCGAGCGCGGGGTGCGCCTGTCGGGCGGCCAGCGGCAGCGCATCGCGATCGCGCGCGCCCTGCTCAAGAACCCGCCGCTGCTGCTGCTGGACGAAGCCACCAGCGCCCTGGACGCGGAATCCGAGCGCCTGGTGCAGCGCGCCCTGGAAGCGGCCATGCTCGGCCGCACCACCATCATCATCGCCCACCGCCTGGCGACGGTGCAGCGCGCCGACCGCATCGTGGTGCTCGACGAAGGCCGCATCGTCGAAGCCGGCAGCCACGCCGAGCTGGTCGCCCTGGGCGGCGTCTACGCCAAGCTAGCGGCCCTGCAGTTCCAGCCGCACACTCCGGCCGCCGCCTGAGCGCATTTTATTCCGGCGGCATAGGCCCCTTCGCGGCGCGCTTCGGCGCGCCGTTTTCCTTTACAAATCAGACAATTATCTTTCAGACAGGCTGTTGTTTGGTGACACAAATTTGCTGCCCGACGGCGCATTTACATTGCCCGCTTTCGTTTCCAGACGGTAATATGCGATTTCCTTCTATCTTTATTCGGTCTTATGGCAAACAGCAAATATCACCCTGCCAACTGGAGCGTTGGTGCGCGCATTAGCGCAATCACCTTCGGCCTGGCGAGTGTCATCATCGCCGTCCTGGTCGCAGCCATCTCCGTGTCGACCTCCAGCATGCTGGAACAGCGCGCCGCGCAAAGCGTCGCCAACGAATTGAAAGGCGTGACCAGCACGGTCGAGCTGTTCAACAAGACCGTGAGCGGCCAGGCGGTCAGCCTCGGCCACATCTTCCGCGCCTCGCTGCCGGGAACCTTCGAGCTCGACACCGAATCCACCACCACCATCGGCGAGGTCGCCCTGCCGCGCCTGAAACTGGACGGCAATCCGCTGAACCTCGACTTCAGCGCGCCCGACGGCTTCACCGAGCAGACCGGCGGCAACGCCACCATCTTCGTGGCCCAAGGCGACGACTTCTACCGCATCAGCACCTCGGTCAAGAAGGAAAACGGCCAGCGCGCCGTCGGCACCATGCTCGACCGCGCCAGCCCGGCCTACGCCGCCCTGCGCGCCGGCCAGAAATACATCGGCATGGTGACCCTGTTCGGCAAGCCGACCATCGTCCAGTACGAACCGGCGCGCGACGCGGCCGGCAAGATCGTCGGCGCCCTCTACGTGGGCGTCGACATCTCGAAGGACATGGCTGTCCTGAAGGACCGCATCCGCTCGATCAAGATCGGCGACACCGGCTACTTCTACGTGCTGAACTCGGCGCCCGGCAAGGCCTACGGCGACCTGATCGTCCACCCGGCCAAGGAAGGCCAGAACATCCTGGAGAGCAAGGACGCCGACGGCCGCGCCTTCATCAAGGAAATCCTCGAGACCAAGAACGGCCAGATCGTCTACGACTGGCAAAACCCGGGCGAGAGCTCGGCGCGCCAGAAGTTCGTCGCCTACGCCCACGTCAAGGACTGGAACTGGGTGATCGCCGGCGGCACCTACCGCGACGAGATCACGGCCGCCGCCACCGAGCTGCGCAACCGCTTCATCGTGCTCGGCCTGGTCTGCCTGGCGGTCCTGTGCGGCGTGCTGCACTACGTGGTGCGGCGCAGCGTCTCGCGTCCGCTGGCCGAGGCGCGTGAAGTCGCCGCCCGCATCGCCGAGGGCGACCTGACCGCCCGCACCGCCAGCCGCCGCCGCGACGAGATCGGCCTGCTGACCGAGGCCATCAACGCCGTCGGCGCCCGCCTCTCGGGCGTGGTCGGCAAGGTGCGCGAAGGCGCGGAGCAGATCGCCAACGCCTCGCAAGAGATCTCGGCCGGCAACCAGGACCTGTGCAACCGCACCGAAGCCCAGGCCATCAGCCTGGCCAGCACCGCGTCCTCGATGGACCAGCTGACCTCCACCGTGCGCCAGAACGCCGAGCATGCCCAGCAGGCCAACGAGCTGGCGCGCAGCGCCTCCGGCGTGGCCCAGAAGGGCGGCGACACCGTGGCCCAGGTGATCCAGCGCATGGACTCGATCAACCAGGCCTCGCGCAAGATCTCGGACATCACCGGCGTCATCGACGGCATCGCCTTCCAGACCAACATCCTGGCGCTGAACGCCGCCGTGGAAGCGGCGCGCGCCGGCGAACAGGGCCGCGGCTTCGCGGTGGTCGCCAACGAAGTGCGCTCGCTGGCCCAGCGCTGCGCCGCCGCGGCCAAGGAGATCAAGGGCCTGATCGAAGCCTCGAACGGGGAAGTCGACGCCGGCAGCCGCCTGGTCGCCGAAGCCGGCGTCACCATGAAGGAAGTGCTGGCCAGCGTCGGCCGCGTGACCGACATCATGGCCGACATCAGCGCCGCCAGCCGCGAGCAGACCAGCGGCATCGAGAGCGTCAACCGCTCGGTGGTCGAGATGGACGCCGCGACCCAGCAGAACGCCGCCCTGGTCGAGGAAGCCAGCGCCGCCGCGCACGCGATGCAGGAACAGGCCGACGCGCTGGCGCGTTCGGTGCGCCAGTTCCGCCTGGCCGAGGAAAGCGCCGCCGTCCTGGCCCAGCCGCGCCGCCCGGCCCTCAAGTAAGCAGGTGGACGGGGAAACCCGTCCACCCGGCGCCGCCGCGCGAGCGTGGCATGGCGCCTTCGGTTACAGTAGCGGGCAACCCAACAGGAGCCCGCCTTGTCCGAATCCTCCCTGCAGCGCAGCTGCCACACGATCTTCCCCGGCCACCGCCAGCGCAGCCCCGCCGAGACCTTCGCCGCCATGGCCGCATGGTGCGAGCGCGAAGGCGTCGAGCACGACGTCTACGGCCACGGCGCCCTGCTCCAGGACTTCGAACAGCGCATCGCGCGCCTGCTCGGCTGCGAGGCGGCGGTGTTCTGCATCACCGGCACCATGGCCCAGGTGACCGCGCTGCGCCTCGGCGCGCGCGAGCGCGGCAGCGAGCTCGTGGCCCTGCACCCGACTTCCCACATCCTGGTCCACGAACGCGCCAACCACCAGTTGCTGGGGCACTTCCATGCCCTGCAGGCGGGCGACCGCCACCGCCCCTGGACCGTGGCCGACCTCGAAGCGATCCCCGACCGCCTGGGCGCGGTCGGCCTCGAAATCCCGATGCGCGAGATCGGCGGCCAGCTCTCGAGCTGGGAAGAACTCGAGGCGATCAAGCAGCACTGCCGCCGCCGCGGCGTGCACCTGCACATGGACGGTGCGCGCCTGTGGGAAGCCCAGGCCGGCTACGGCCGCAGCGCCGCCGAGATCGCGGCCGGCTTCGATTCCGTCTACGTCTCGCTGTACAAGGGCATCGGCGGCCTGGGCGGGGCCATGCTGGCCGGCGGGCGCGACTTCGTCGCCCGCGCCGCCGAGTGGTTCAAGCGCCAGGGCGGCAACCTGATCCACAGGACGCCCTATGTGGTGGCGGCCGCCATGCAGTTCGAGGAAAGGCTGGCGGCCATGCCGGCCTGCTTCGCGCGCACCCAGTTCCTGTATGCGGCCTTGCGCCTGCACCCCGAGATCCGGGTCAACCCGGCCGCGCCCCAGGCCAACATGCTGCACCTGCACCTGCCGGTGAGCCGCGAGCGCGCGCTGGCCATCCGCGACGAGCTGGCGCGCGAAGACGGGATCTGGATGTACAACCGCGCCATGCACGGCGCGCTGCCTGACACCAGCGTGGTCGAGATCTACGTGGGCGAGAACCTGGTGGCCGCCAGCGACGAGGCGGTGCAGCATGCGCTGGGCCGCTTCGCCGCCCGGCTGGCAGAGGCTGACTGAGTTGCAACTGGGTTACAATATCGCGCTCCCGTAGAACGACAGTCCTCACTTTCATCATGCGCCAATACCTCGATTTCATGCGTCACGTGCAGCAGCATGGCGCCCTCAAGACCGACCGCACCGGCACCGGCACCCGCTCGGTGTTCGGCTACCAGATGCGCTTCGACCTGCAACAGGGCTTCCCCCTGCTCACCACCAAGAAGGTGCACCTGAAATCGATCATCCACGAGCTGCTGTGGTTCCTGCAGGGCTCGACCAATATCGCCTACCTGAAGGAGAACGGGGTGACGATCTGGGACGAATGGGCCGACGAGCACGGCAACCTGGGCCCGATCTACGGCTACCAGTGGCGCAGCTGGCCGACCCCGTCGGGCGAACACATCGACCAGATCGCGCAGGTGCTGGACCAGATCCGCAACAACCCGGACTCGCGCCGCATGATCGTCTCGGCATGGAACGTGGCCGACATCCCGCGCATGAAGCTGCCGCCCTGCCACGCCTTCTTCCAGTTCTACGTGGCCGACGGCAAGCTGTCCTGCCAGCTCTACCAGCGCAGCGCCGACATCTTCCTCGGCGTGCCCTTCAACATCGCCTCCTACGCCATCCTCACCCACATGATGGCCCAGCAGGCGGGCCTCGAGGTGGGCGACTTCGTCTGGACCGGCGGCGACTGCCACCTGTACGCCAACCACATGGAACAGGTCGCGCTGCAGCTCTCGCGCGAGACCCGCGAACTGCCGCGCCTGCTCATCCACCGCAAGCCGGATTCGCTCTTCGACTACCGCTTCGAGGACTTCGAGGTGGTTGGCTACGACCCGCATCCGGCGATCAAGGCCCCGGTCGCCGTGTAAATACGTCGGGGATGCGCAACAAACCGGCATCCGAGCCTGACATCCGCTTGACAGCGAGCTTGCAAACAGACAACATTTACGACTAGAAATTACAACCATCGTGACAACGGCACCCTCGATGCGGACCACCGCCCTTTTCCTCCTCACTCCCAGGGCGGCATCCTGATGGCGCAGCTGACCCTCGTCGTCGCGGTCGATGCGCAGAACGGCATCGGGATCGACAACCGGCTGCCCTGGCACCTGCCCGAAGACCTGGCCCACTTCAAGCGCGTCACCCTGGACAAGCCGGTGATCATGGGTCGCAAGACCTTCGACTCGATCGGCCGGCCCCTGCCCAAGCGCCGCAATATCGTCGTGACCCGCAACCCGGACTGGTCGCACGAGGGCGTCGAGAGCGCGGCCTCGCTGGCCGAGGCCGTGGCGCTGGCCGGCGGGCAGCCCGCCAGCATCATCGGCGGCGCCCAGATCTTCGAGGAAGCCCTGGGCCTTGCCGACGCGATGATCGTGACCCACATCGCGCACAGCTTCCGCTGCGATACCTTCTTCCCGCCGATCGACCCGGCCGTCTGGGTCGAAAGCGCGCGCGAAGCCCACCATTCCGACGAGCAGGGCTACGACTACGCCTTCGTCACCTACGTCCGCAGGGAGACAGCCTCCGATGTCTGACCGTACCCTCCTGCCGCCCGGCTCGCGCGGCGGCGACGGCTTCGCTGGCAAGCTGGCCGTCCTGATCGCCGTCCTGGCCACCCTCGGCACCCTGTTCGCCTTCCTCGGCAGCGCGGCCCACAACGACGCCGCCATGTTCAAGAGCAACGCGGCGATCGACAAGACCAGCGCCGCCAACGCCTGGAGCCATTACCAGGCCAAGTCGAACAAGCAGAACCTGGCGGAAGTCGCCTCCAACCTGCCTGGCGTGAACCAGCTGCGCTACCGCGACGAGGCGGCGCGCTACCAGACCGAGAAGGAAGTGATCCGCAAGGAAGCCGAGCGCTGGGAATCAGCCTCGGCCGAATGGAACCGCCGCGCCGAGGACGAGCTGCACCGCCACCGCCAGTGGTCGGCCGCCTCGGTGGCCCAGCAGATCGCGATCTCGCTGGCCGCCATTACCCTGCTGGCGCGCCGCACCTGGCTCCTCACCCTGACCTGCGCCACCGCCGCCTTCGGTCTCACCCTGGCGGTCTTCGCCGCCCTGCACACCACTCCCAGCGCCTTCTCGCCGGTGCCCTTCATGAGCGCGGCCGCGGCGGCCGTCCTGACCGAAGGCCTGCGCCGCGCCGGCCGCCGGCTGGAGGGGTGAAGCCCCTCGTGTGCGCCCCCGTTTGCGGACTCTGGCTACTCTAGCTACTTGATGTAGCAAAAAAAATTGCACAGGAGTCCGCAATTTCTGCGAAAATCCGCTTCTTCTTTTTTTCGGTGCCGTGCGCGGCGGCCGGACCCGTCCGGGATTGACCCGGTGAGGGACCGCCGCCTCCACGGCGCTTCGCTTTGGAGCTGTCGATGAAATTTCGTTTCCCCATCGTCATCATTGACGAGGACTTCCGCTCGGAGAACACCTCCGGTCTCGGCATTCGCGCCCTGGCGGCCGCGATGGAACAGGAAGGCATGGAGGTGGTGGGCGTGACCAGCTACGGCGACCTGTCGCAGTTCGCCCAGCAGCAGTCGCGCGCCTCGGCCTTCGTGCTCTCGATCGACGACGAGGAATTCGGCGGCGGTTCGCTGGAAGAGACGGATTTCGCCCTGACCGGCCTGCGCGCCTTCGTGCAGGAGATCCGTCACAAGAACGCCGACATCCCGATCTACATCTACGGCGAGACCCGCACCAGCCGTCACATCCCGAACGACATCCTGAAGGAGCTGCACGGCTTCATCCACATGTTCGAGGACACCCCGGAATTCGTGGCGCGCCACATCATCCGCGAAGCCAAGTCCTACCTCGACAGCCTGGCCCCGCCCTTCTTCCGCGCGCTGGTGAACTACGCCTACGACGGCTCCTATTCCTGGCACTGCCCGGGGCACTCGGGCGGCGTGGCCTTCCTGAAGTCGCCGATCGGCCAGATGTTCCACCAGTTCTTCGGCGAGAACATGCTGCGCGCCGACGTCTGCAACGCGGTCGAGGAACTCGGCCAGCTGCTCGACCACACCGGCCCGGTCGCCAAGTCCGAGCGCAACGCGGCGCGCATCTACAACGCCGACCACTGCTACTTCGTCACCAACGGCACCTCGACCTCGAACAAGATGGTCTGGCACTCGACCGTGGCGCCGGGCGACATCGTGGTCGTGGACCGCAACTGCCACAAGTCGATCCTGCACTCGATCATCATGTGCGGCGCGATTCCCGTGTTCCTGATGCCGACTCGTAACCACCTCGGCATCATCGGCCCGATCCCGCTCGAGGAGTTCACTCCCGAATCGATCGCCCGCAAGATCGAAGCGAATCCGTTCGCGCGCGAAGCCGTGAACAAAAAGCCGCGCATCCTGACCATCACCCAGTCGACCTACGACGGCGTGGTGTACAACGTCGAGACCCTGCGCGAAATGCTGGACGGGAAGATCGACACCCTGCACTTCGACGAAGCCTGGCTGCCGCACGCCGCCTTCCACGACTTCTACAAGAACATGCACGCGATCGGCAAGGACCGCCCGCGCGCCAAGCAGTCGATGATCTTCTCGACCCAGTCCACGCACAAGCTGCTGGCCGGCCTGTCGCAGGCCTCGCAGGTGCTGGTGCGCGAGTCGGAATCGGTCAAGCTGGACCAGGACGCCTTCAACGAGGCCTACCTGATGCACACCTCGACCTCGCCGCAATACTCGATCATCGCCTCCTGCGACGTCGCGGCGGCGATGATGGAAGCGCCGGGCGGCACCGCCCTGGTCGAGGAATCGATCCTGGAAGCGCTCGACTTCCGCCGCGCCATGAAGAAGGTGGACGAGGAATTCGGCCAGGACTGGTGGTTCAAGGTCTGGGGTCCGGACAGCTTCTCGGAAGAAGGCATCGGCGAGCAGGAAGACTGGATGATCCGCGCCGAGGACGAGTGGCACGGCTTCGGCAAGCTGGCGCCGGGCTTCAACATGCTGGACCCGATCAAGGCCACCATCGTGACCCCGGGTCTGGGCCTGGACGGCAAGTTTGGCGAGACCGGCATCCCGGCCTCGATCGTGACCAAGTACCTGGCCGAGCACGGCGTCATCATCGAGAAGTGCGGCCTGTACTCCTTCTTCATCATGTTCACCATCGGCATCACCAAGGGCCGCTGGAACACCCTGGTGACCGCGCTCCAGCAGTTCAAGGACGACTACGACAAGAACCAGCCGATGTGGCGCGTGATGCCGCAGTACGCCTCGGCCAACCCGCGCTACGAGAACCGCGGCCTGCGCGACCTGTGCACCGAGATCCACCAGTTCTACAAGCAGTACGACGTGGCGCGCCTGACCACCGAGATGTACCTGTCGGACATGGTGCCGGCCATGAAGCCCTCGGACGCCTTCGCCAAGATGGCCCACCGCCAGATCGAGCGCGTGGCGATCGACGAGCTGGAAGGCCGCATCACGGCGATCCTGCTGACGCCTTACCCGCCGGGCATTCCGCTTCTGATCCCGGGCGAGCGCTTCAACAAGACCATCGTCGACTACCTGCGCTTCGCGCGCGACTTCAACGAGCGCTTCCCGGGCTTCGAGACCGACGTGCACGGCCTGGTCAAGCGCGAGGTGGACGGCAAGCTGGGCTACTTCGTGGACTGCGTCAAGCAGGACGGGTAAGCATCGCCTGCGCATCAGCGAAAAGCCCGGGCCGTCGGCCCGGGCTTTTTTCTTTGTCGCGGCCCATCCGTTTGCCCAGTGGCGCGGCGCTCCCATCCGGGGTAAGCTCGCGCCCCATGGACACCATCGACACCGACGCCGCCCAGTTCTTCGCCGCGCGCCGTCCCCGGCTGCAGCGCATCGCCTACCGCATGCTCGGCTCCCTCGCCGAGGCCGAGGACGTGGTGCAGGACGCCTACCTGCGCTGGCATGGGGCCGAACGCGAGGCCGTGCGCGAGCCGGAGGCCTACCTGGTGCGCACCGTCACCCGCCTGTGCCTGGACGTGCTCAAGTCCGCCCGCATCAAGCGCGAGGAATACATCGGCCCATGGCTGCCCGAACCCTACATCGACCCCGAGGACGAGGGCGACGACATCACCCTGCCCCTGATGCTGGCCATGGAACGCCTGTCGCCGCTGGAACGCGCGGCCTTCCTGCTGCACGACGTGTTCGACATGGAATTCAGCGAGGTGGCCGAGGCCCTGGGCCGCGACAGCGCCGCCTGCCGCCAGCTGGCCAGCCGCGCGCGCGCCCACGTGCAGGCCGCCCGGCCGCGCTTTCCGGTGCCCGCCGAGCGCCAGCAGGAACTGGCCTCGGCCTTCTTCGACGCCGCCCGCAGCGGCGACCTGGGAAGGCTGCGGCAGCTGCTGGCCAGCGACGTGGTGTTCTACGGCGACGGCGGCGGTAAGCGCAACTCGGCCATCAATCCGATTTATGGCATGGAGAAGGTGGTACGCCTGCTGGCGGCGCTGTCCACCAAGGCGGGATGGGATTCCTCGACCATCCTGGCCGAGCGCCTCATCGACGGGCTGCCGGGCCGCATCAGCCTCGAGAACGACGCCCTTCCCCAGACCATCGCGCTGGAATTCGATGATGGCAGGATCAAGGCGATCTACGTGACGCGCAACCCGGACAAGCTGGGCCACCTGCAAGGCTTTAGCGGCGCTTGAGCTCCACGGCGGCGGTGGCCGCCGGCGCCGGGCGCAGCTCCGCCAGCGCCTGCCGGATGACGGTGCGCGCCGCCGACAGGCCGAGCAGGCCCATGACGGTGGCCACCAGCAGGTCGGGAACGCCGCTGCCGGACTGCCACACGCCGAGCGCGGCCAGCAGAACGGCCAGGTTGCCGATCGCGTCGTTGCGGGTGCATAGCCAGACCGAGCGCATGTTGGCGTCGCCCTTGCGATAGGAGAACAGCAGGGCCCCGACCAGGCAGTTGGCCGCCAGCGCCGCCAGGCCGACCGCGCCCATGGTGTGGGCCTGGGGCACGGTGCCGCTCTTCAGGTGCCAGAAGGCCGAGGCCAGCACGAATACGCCGTAGGCGCCCATGGTCGCGCCCTTGAGCAGGGCCGTGCGCGAGCGCCACACCGGCGCCAGCGCCAGCACGAACAGCGAGATGCCGTAGTTGGCCGCGTCGCCCAGGAAGTCGACCGCGTCGGCCAGCAGCGACACCGAGCCGGCGGCCCAGCCGCCTGCCAGCTCGACCACGAACATCAGGGCGTTGACCCACAGCGCGATCCAGAGGATGCGGCGGTAGCGCGGATCGACCGGCGGCGTGCTCGACGAGCAGCCGCCGCTGCAGCAGGCGGACATGCGGGCTCCGGCGTGAATCAGTGGTGCATCAGTGGTGAATCAGTCTCGCATCAGGTCTTGGGCAGGGTCACGCCATGCTGGCCCTGGTACTTGCCGCCGCGGTCCTTGTACGAGGTTTCGCAGACTTCGTCGCTCTCGAAGAACAGCACCTGGGCGCAGCCCTCGCCGGCGTAGATCTTGGCCGGCAGCGGCGTGGTGTTCGAGAACTCCAGGGTCACATAGCCTTCCCACTCCGGCTCGAAGGGAGTGACGTTGACGATGATACCGCAACGCGCGTAGGTGGACTTGCCCAGGCAGACGGTGAGCACGTTGCGCGGAATGCGGAAGTACTCGATGGTGCGCGCCAGCGCGAAGGAGTTCGGCGGGATGATGCAGACGTCGCTCTTCACATCGACAAAGGAATTCGAGTCGAAGTTCTTGGGGTCCACGATGGTGCTGTTGATGTTCGTGAACACCTTGAACTCGTCGGCGCAGCGGATGTCGTAGCCGTAGGACGAGGTACCCCAGGAGATGATCTTGCGGCCATCCGCCTCGCGCACCTGGTGCGGCGAGAAGGGTTCGATCATGCCGTGCCCCTCCGCCATGCGGCGGATCCATTTGTCGCTCTTGATTGTCATTGTCGCGTTTCCAAAGCAGGAAGAAAATTCTGCAATTTTACGCGAAATCCTCGGGCAAAACGCAGCCGGCCTTGCCTTCGGTTTTGCCAGATTGCCAAAGGGGCAATTTAGCCTTAGCATGAGCAAGAAAAGACACCGAGGAGAACCCGATGGACCACGCACCCAAGGCCTTGATCCTGTCCGGCATCCTGCTGCTGGGCGGATGTTCGCTGCCGCAGCAGGCCGAAGAAACCCCGGCGCCAGCCGAGGCCGCGGCAGGCCCTGCGCTTGCGGCCACCAGCCAGGACCGCAACCTCACCGGTTCGCGCATCCCCAACCCGCAGACCACCGACCGCGTGCTGCGCTCGGTCGGCCAGCAGGAAGTGCGCAACGCGATGGATTCGGCGCCGCGCCCCCTGCAGACCAACTGAGGATCAGGTCGCCTGCACGGCGGCCACGGCGGCCGTCCTGCCGGGCGACTGCGCCAGCAGGCGCTCGATCATGGCCTCGGTCAGGCGCGCCGTTTCTTCCGGCTTTTCCATTGGGTACAGGTGCGAGCCTTCGATCGTCACCAGGTTCGGGCCCACCAGTTGGCGCGTCGGGCCCAGGGTCGCCTGGCGCAGCTCTTCGGAGTCGCTGCCAGCGATGAAGCCGATAGGCAGCGGATAGGGTTCACGCAGCAGCTTGCCCAGATGATGGGGCAAGGTGGTGTAGATCTCGGTTTCGACTTCGCGGCTGAAGCGCAGCGCGACGCCTTCCGGATGCGGCTCCAGGCCATGCTCGAGATAGTCGTCCAGCACCCCCGGGGCCCAGGCCTGGAACAGGGGCTTGGACTGGAAGTGGGCGTAGGCCGCCGCCCGGTCCGGCCAGTGCTGGCGGCGCTTGTGCGAAAAGCGCGCCGGCGACAGGCGGTCGCCCCACCCCGCCAGCTTGGCGATGCGCCAGGCCCAGGCGCGCCAGCCCGCCACCACCGGCGAATCCAGCATCACCACGCAGCGCGCCAGCTCCGGGCGGCGCTTGGCCGCCATCATGCTCAGCATCCCGCCCAGCGAGTGCCCGACCAGGATCGCGGGTTGGCCGTAGCTTTCGAGGCGCGCGATCAGCTCGTCCACCAGGCCATGCCAGCCATCGGTGACCGGAAAGCGCTGGTCGTGGCCATGCATCTCGAGGGTGCGCACCTCGTAGTGCCTTCCCAGCTGATCGAGCAGTTGGCGATAGGTCCCGGACGGGAATCCGTTCCCGTGAGAAAAATGCAATAAAGGTTTGTCCATCGGAGTCCATTCGACATCGGTGCGCCGATTGTATGTGAGGGACACAATCTTGTTTAGAGGGAAACACCTACTGCCCTCGAAGCGCACCCTAAGTAGAAATACGTAAAACCCCGAAAAATGGTTGCGCGAATGCGACAGCTCAACAATAACGATAAAATTCGTGCGTTTTGCAGATTTTTAGCAGAAACATGCATACATTCATCATCTCGTAACATACATAGAGTACAAAACGGCAAGTATGCTATTTGAATACTCCCCGGCGGATACAAAATTGCGTTGACTTTTTAAAAACTTTTCCGAGCAACATCAACTTTCGATCGTTATAGTGCCCGCGCGACGGAGCTGAGGAACCGCCTTGGCAGCTGTATCGCGCGTTATCAAGCAACAAAGTTTCGAAAGAAGGTAATTGATGTTGAAAGAGAAGATGGGCGCCCGCTCCGTGCGACTCGCCCTGGGCCTGCTGTCCGGCCTCGTTGCAAGCACCTCGTTTGCCCAAGATAAACCCATTCAGCGCGTCGAGATCACCGGTTCGGCGATCAAGCGCATCAACTCGGAAGGCGCCCTGCCTGTCCAGACCCTGAGCTCGGAAGCGATCGCCAAGACCGGCGCGACCAACGCGGCGGAACTGATGCAAAGCCTGCCGGCCATGCAAGGTTTCAGCGTCACCGCTACCGCCGCCGGCACCGACTCCGGTGGTTTCGCATCGGCGTCGATCCACGACATCGGCGAAGAATACACCCTGGTCCTGCTGAACGGCCGCCGCCTCGCGCCGACCGGTTCGGGCAGCGCCGTCAACCTGCAGTCGATCCCCCTGAGCGCGGTCGAGCGCGTCGAGATCCTGACCGACGGCGCATCGGCGCTGTACGGCTCGGACGCCATCGCCGGCGTGGTCAACTTCATCCTCAAGCGCAACCAGCAAGGCGGCGACATCGAGGCCAACTACACCCAGCCGAACGACGGCCGTCCGGGCCGCTCGAAGTACGTCTCGGCCACCTACGGCTGGGGCGACCTGGACACCCAGGGCTGGAACATCCTGGCCTCCTTCCGCCACGACGAGCAGGACCAGATCAAGTCGACCGACCGTGACTTCGCCAAGACCGGCTACCTGCCCTTCAAGGCCAACGGCAACAGCTACATCTACGACCGCACCAGCACCTCGGCCATCCCGGCCAACGTGACCGCGACCTTCAACAGCGCCAGCGGCCTGCCCTCGGTCGGCTTCTCGCCCTACCTGAAGCAGTACGGCAGCTGCCCGGAACGTAACTTCATCAGCGCCAACAACAACGCGAATGCGCAGAACTGCGGCTTCGACTCGGTGTCGACCATCGAGATCGTCCCCGAGAACAAGCGCGACAGCGTGTTCCTGAAGGGCTCGCTGAAGCTGAACGACAACTGGACCCTGACTTCGGACCTGGCCTACTCGCGCTTCGACCTGACCGCGCGCATCGCCCCGAATACGGCGCCGTTCAGCATCCCGGTCGGCTCGGCCAACTACAACACCTACGTCGCTCCTTACCTGACCCCGGAACAGCGCGCCAACGTGCGCACCGTGAACGGCAGCTACCGCACCTTTGACTGGGGCACCCGCGACAGCCAGACCATCACCGAGTCGAAGCACTTCGTGGCCGGCCTGGACGGCAGCATCGGCGCCTGGAACGTCAGCGGCGCCTTGACCTGGTCGGAGAACTCGCTCGACGAGCGCTACGTCGGCGGCTATGTGAAGGACAAGGAATTCCGCTCGATGCTGACGAACGGCTCCTTCAACCCGTTCGCACCGATCGGCGCGCAAAGCGAAGCAACCAAGCAGCTGATCCGCGATTCGATCTACCACGGCTCGGTGCGCGAAGCCTCGACCACCCTGAAGGCGGCCGAAGCACGCGGTTCGCGCGAGATCTGGACCCTGCCGGCCGGCCCGGTGCTGCTGGGCCTGGGCGCGGACTTCCGTCAGTACGCCTACGAACAGACCCCGTCGGCCGACGCAGTCGCCGGCGTGCTGTACAACTTCGACGCCGATCCGGCCTACGACATGAAGCGCGACAACGCCGGCGCCTTTGCCGAAGTCATCGTGCCTGTCACCAAGCAGATCGAGATCACCGGCGCCCTGCGTCACGACCGCATCTCGGCGATCGACAACGACCTGACCGGCAAGAAGATCGGCGAGGATCAGTCGAAGACCACCTACAAGATCTCGGCCCGTTACCAGCCGACCCAGGCCCTGCTCTTCCGCGGTTCTTACGGCACCGGCTTCAAGGCCCCGAGCATGCTGGACATCGCCCAGCCGCCGGTCAGCGCAGGCTTCACCGCCAGCTCGTGGGATTGCCCGATCGCCCATCCTGACTACTGCCGTCCGGGCAAGACCCAGTACAACGTGATCTCGAGCGGCAACGAGAAGCTGCGTCCGGAAACCTCGAAGCAGTTCACCATCGGCGCCCGTTACGAGCCTTCGTCGCGCTTCGGCGTCGGCCTGGACCTGTGGGACGTGAAGATCCGTGACGCGGTGTCGTCGGTCAGCGAGCAGCAGGCATGGGCCAATCCGGCCGCCTTCCGCGACCTGTTCACCACCTACACCGAATCGTCGACCGGCGCCACCTACTGGGCCTTCCGCGAATCCTCGGTCAACATCGGCAAGTCGCACTACCGCGGCCTGGACTGGGACCTGACCGCGCGTCATCGCTTCGGTTTCGGCAACCTGACCGTCGGCGTCAACGGCACCCACATGCTGAAGGCCGACTACACCAGGCCGGGCACCAACAACGACTGGACGAACAGCCTGAACTACTTCGGCATCAACAACGCCGTGACGTTCAAGAACATCGCCCGTCTGACCGCGACCCTGGACACCGGCAAGCTGTCGAACAGCGTGATCGTGAACTACCGCGACGGCTACACCGACGCGGCAGCGACCGTGCGTAACGTCGGCACCGGCAAGAACGAAAGCATCCGTCTGGAAGTGCCGTCGTTCACCACCTTCGACTACCAGCTGAAGTACAAGCTGACCGAAGCCATCACCATTCGTGGCGGCGTCAAGAACCTGTTCGACCGCCAGCCGCCGCTCTCGCTGCGCGCCTCGTCGGGCCACCAGGTCGGCTTCGATCCGCGCTACGCGGATCCGCTGGGCCGCACCACCTACGTGACCGCCAACTACAAGTTCTGAACGAAGCTGTAGCGTAGTCCAAAGCCGCCCCGCGCAAGCCGGGCGGCTTTTTTCTTGTCAGATCTGGGTCGCGTACAGCGCGTGGTGGGTCAGGATGAACAGGGTGCGCCTGTCCGGACCACCGAAGACCAGCTGCAGCGGCCTGGCCGGCACGTCGATGCGGCCGCTTTCCTTGCCATCCGGGCCGTAGATGAAGATCTGGCCGTTGGCCACGTACACCTTGCCGTCCGGACCCACCGCGGCGCTCTCGCCGCCCCGGTCCGCCACCTTCCTGAGATCGGTGATGGCGCCGCCGGCGCCCACCAGGCCGCTATACGTGATGTTGCGCGAGGCATTGGTGAACACCGCGCGCTGTCCCACCGGCGCAAACACGAAGCCATAGCTGTCGAGGGTGTCCGACCAGCGGTAGCCCAGGTGGTCGAGCGAGCCGTGGCGGGTGACGCGGAAGGCCGGCAGCACCAGGCTGCCGTCCGGCGACACGTATTCGCGCGTCTTCGGCGTGGAGGTATCGCGCGCGAACATCTCGTCGAGCGTGGTGAACTCCATGGTGTCGAAGTTGAGCTGGTCCTTGAACTCGCCGTTGTTCCAGAAGTTGCCCGGCAAGGCCACCCGCGCGTTGGGGCGCGGCGCCACCGCGGTCGGCTTGATCAGCTGCACCAGCGCGCCCGGCACGCCCGGCTTGAGCGAATACACCGTGCCTTCCTTGCCGCTCGAGGACAGCACCATCAGGTTGTCGCTGCCATCCACCGCCAGGTTGACCGGGTCGAGCGAATAGTCGCTCACGGTCTTCAGGCCCTCGCCCTTCAGGTAGCTGAAGATGTGCTTGAAGTGGCGGTCGATGAAGTACAGCCGGCCCTTCGAGTCCACCGCCGCGCCGGCGATCGAGTAGAAGCCCTCTTCCAGCTTGTCCACCCGCGGCTGGTTGGGCGCGGCCGGCGCGCTGGTCTGCTTGCCGTCGTAGTCGAGCACCGAGAACATGCGCTCGCGCACCTGCAGCCGGTTGGTGACGTCGGTGATCGCGTTCTCGTAGGCGTACTTCGACACCCGCAGGTCGGCCACGCAGCCGTATTCATCGCAGGTGGGGAAGCCGCTTTCGGCGTTCACCGCGACGTTGCGGAAGCGGATGCCGCTCGAGTTGGTGATCTTCACCGCGGTCGGCGCCGAACGGATCGAACGCGTTACGCGGTAGTTGTGCATGTTGGCGAACAACAGGTTCTTCGAATTGCGGATGTCCAGCGCCACCGCGTCGGCCCCGTCTTCCACCTCTTCCTCGGTCTGGGGCGCATAGAATTCCCAGTTCTCCACGCCGTCCAGCACGATCTCGTTGCGGATGTGGTGCTCGGCCGAGAGCTCGTACACGCGGCCCGGGGTCTTGGTGTTGGTCACGTAGAGGCCCGCCTGCGCATGGCCGGCCGGGGCCCAGACGCCGGTGAAGGTGCCGCCGCCGCCATCGGTCACCCACAGGTTCGGATACTGGCGGTCCCACCAGGCCGAGGTGTTGAAGCGCGGCCCCTTCTTGTAGGGGTCGGTGTCGGCGCCGGCGCTCCACTGGAAGCGGATGTCGTCCACCAGCGATTTCTCGCCGGCGCGCCACAGGATGCCCACCGCGCGGTTGTTCACTTCGCCGCTGTTGATGCCGATGCCGGTGATGATGGCGTCGCCGCCGCGCGCGCTCTCGAGGATGGCCTTGGGCGTGTCGCTGCCCTGGTAGAGCGGCGAGCCGTTCGGCAGGCGCAGCTGGGTCAGTCCCGGGTGCAGGCCGATCAGCACGGTGTCGGGCTTGAGGCGGATGGTGTCGTTGACCACGTAGATGCCAAGCGGCAGGTAGACCACGCGCTGGCTGTCGATCGCCTTCTGGATGGCGGCGGTGTCGTCGCTGACGCCGTCGCCCTTGGCGCCGTACTCGTGGACGCTGGCCCAGTCCCGGGTGGGCGGCAGCGCGCGCAGGATGCGCTCGGTCTTCTCCTTGGCCGGCAGCGCGGCGGTCTTGAAGTTGGTGTCGAACTGGCCCGGCTGGCCCAGGCCGGACAGCTTGAGGCCGTGGTTGAACTCGGTCACCTGGTAGGCGCGGCCCTTGCCCTCGACCTTCTTGCCGCTGTCGCGGAAGTGGGCGAAGACCGGCACGTTGCGCGCGCTGATGCGCTCGAAGCCGACCTGGGTATACACGTTGTTCTCGTTGCTGATGATGACGCCGGCCTTCGACACGTTCTCGAAGCGCACGTCATGGCCCCACAACCAGTCGCCGTAGCCACGGTTGATCTCGATCCCGACCGGGGTGTTGCGGATGTCGGTATTGGCGAGCGTCAGCGCCGCCTCGTGCTCGCGGATGGCGGCGTCGCGCTGGCCGTCGAAGTGCGAGTCGAGCAGCGTGAACTGCCAGGCCGGCGAGGTCTTCTCGGCCAGGATGCCATAGCGGCCGCCGTAGAAGCGCAGGTTGTAGGCGATGTTGCCGACCTGGTAGACGCCGGACAGGCCGGAGCCCATGCGGAAATCGATGTGCGAGAGGTTGGAATGCTGGGCGGTGTGCATGCGCACGCCGCTGGCCGCCGGGTTGCCCTCGCCGACCTCGAAGTCGACGTTCGACAGGACCGAATAGAAGGTCGCGGAATTGGCGTCGCGCACCGCCTTGCCCGGCTCGGTGCTGAACGGCACCGCGCTCGGCACCGGCATCGCCACCCGGCCGATGCCGTAGGTGTCGGTGCCGGTGAAGATCACCATGTTGGCCACGCCCTTCTGGAAACCCGGCGTGTTCGGCGCCAGCAGCAGCACCGGGCGGGTCTTGCCGATGCCGTACACGCGCACGGCGATCGGGATCAGGATGGTGCGCGTGATTCGGTAGCGGCCCGAGGGCAGAAACACCACGCCGCCGGCGCCCTTGTTGGCGGCGCTGTCGATGGCCTGCTGCAGCGCGTCGCTGTCGTCGGCCTTGCCGTCGCCCTTGCCGCGCACCACCACCGCGCGCGGATCGTCGGGCAGGCTCTGGTAGGCCGAGACGGACGGCGGCGGCGTGCTGGCGGCAAGGGCCGCGCCGGCGGCGCCCTGGGCCGCCACCAGCGTGGCGCACAGGGCCAGCGAGTGTAGCTTGAACGGATTGACTCTCAAATTGCTCTCCTAGGTTTTTTTATGGTTGCGAGGCGGCCAGCCGGAACCGGCCGCCTGCGGTGCTTCCAGCTGAGGTCTTCAGCCGACGAACAAGGACAGGATCAGCACGAAGACGATGCCGAAAATGCCCACGAGGGTCTCCATCATGGTCCAGGAGCGGAAGGTGTCCTTCAGCGACAGGCCGAAGTATTCCTTGAACATCCAGAACGCGGAGTCGTTCACGTGGCTGAACATGAGGCTGCCCGCGCCGACGGCGAGCACCATCAGGTTGGGGTCGACCCCGGTGGTCTCCACCAGCGGCCCGACGATCCCGGCCGCGGTGACGCCGGCCACGGTGGCCGAGCCCAGGCAGACACGGATCACGGTGGCGACCGCCCAGGCCAGCAGCAGCGGGGTCACCGGCAGGCTGGCCAGCAGCGCGCCCAGCTCGGCGCTGATGCCGGACTGGGTGAGCACCTGCTTCAGGCCGCCGGCGCCGGCGATGATCAGGAGGATGGGCGCGATCTCGCGCAGCGCGTCCTGGGCCGAACCCATCACCTGCGGCAGCGATTGGCCGCGGCTCGTGCCCAGCAAGAAAACCGCGACGATGTAGGACACCAGCATCACCACCAGGGGACTCGAGACGAAGGCGAGCGACTTGCTCAGCTCCGGCCTCGCCAGGGTGATCACGGTAAAAATCCCCAGCAGCAGCACCGGCAACAGCGCGGTGAAGAAGCTGGCAAAAGCGCTCGGCAGCTCGTGCACGGGCTTGGGTTCGCCACGGAAGATGGCGGCCGGTTCGGCGCGGATGTGCTTGAGCGTCATCGCGAAGATCGGGCCGGCGATGATCAGGGTCGGGATCGCGACGATGAAGCCGTACAGCAGGGTCTTGCCCATGTCCGCGTGCACCGCCGCGACCAGGGCGATCGGCGACGGGTGCGGCGGCAGGAAGCCGTGCGCGATCGACAGGCCGGCCAGCAGCGGCATGCCGAGCGCCACCGCCGGACGCCCGGACTGGGCCACCAGCGAGAAGATCAGCGGGATCATCAGCACGAAGCCGACGTTGTAGTACAGCGGCAGGCCGACCACGAAGCCGGTGACGGTCATCGCGATCGGCATCCGGCTCGGACCCAGGGTATCGATCAGGCTGATCGCGATGCGCCTGGCGGCGCCGCTGTCGGCGATCAGCTTGCCGAACACCGCCCCCAGGCAGATCACCACCACCAGGGAACCGAGCAGATCGCCGATGCCTTTTTCGATGGCGCCGGGGATCTGCTCCGGCGGCATGCCGAGCATGACGGCGGCGAGCATGGCCGCCACCACGAAGGCCAGGAGCGGCTGAACCTTGCCCCAGGCGATCATGATGGTGAGCAAACCGACCGCCAGCAGAACGGAAACGACATTCCACATGGCGGACGCCCCCTTAGAAGTTCATGCGGAGACCAGCGCGGTAGGTACGGCCGGTTGCGTCATAGACTGCGGGGTTGAGTGCGATGCTCAGGTTGGTTTGCGGGACCAGGACCGGGTCGCGGTCGGCCACATTGTCGATCTTGAAGTAGGCCTGCAGGTTCTTCGAGAAGTTGTACGAACCGCCGAAGTCGATGTAGGTGGCGCCCGGCATGTAGTTGTCGTAGATGGTCGGGTGGGCCGCGGTCGGCAGCGGGCAGGCGGTCTGGCACTCGATGTACTCGTTGTTGAACTTGCCCGAGCTGATCCAGCGCTCGGTCAGGGTCAGGCTGAGTTTCCCGTTTTCCCAGGTCTGCGACAGCAGGGCTTTCCACTTCGGGGTCGGACCGGTCATGTTGCCTGCGCCTTCGCTCGGGGTGGTGCCCGGCACGCCCGGATCCGAGATCGCGTGGATCATGCGGGTCGCCAGGCCACGCAGGGTGAAGGTGCCCGGCAGGCCGACATCACGCAGGTTCAGGCGGTAAGCGGTCTCGATGTCGACGCCGCGGGTATGCAGCGAAGCGAAGTTGAAGCTCTGCGCCAGCACGTAGTTGGTGCCGGCCGGACCGTTGATCGACACCGCCTTGCAGACTTCCTGGTTGCCGCCGTAGCACAGGTCGACTTCCTGCTGCGGGTTCAGCGAACTGATCACGTTAGCGACCTTGATGTCGAAGTAGTCGACCGACAGGTTGAAGCCGCGCGCCCAGCTCGGCTGGCTCAGGATGATGCCGAAGGAATTGTTGCGTGCTTTTTCCGGCTTCAGGTTCGGGTTGCCGACGTTGCGCTGCTGGATCTGGATCGACTGGCCCTGGTTGTTGTTGACCGCCTGGTTGGTCACGGTCATGGCCGCGTACAATTCGCTCAGGTTGGGAGCGCGCACGTCGCTCGAGCTCACCGCGCGCAGGCGCAGGCCGTCGATCGGGGTCTTCCAGGTGGCGCCCAGTTTCCAGGCGCGGGCATGGCCGGCGGTGCTGTACTTCTCTTCGCGGTCGGCGATGTTCAGGTTGGCTTCACCCCAGGTGTCCGACTTCAGGAAAGGGATGTTGAACTCGACGTAGGCTTCCTTGACGTTGAAGGAGCCGCGGCCGTTGTGGTAGTTGCCCGCAAACCAGTTGTCGCCGGTGATCGACAGGGTCGGATCGGCCGGGTAGTCGGCGCTGTAGGGCGACGCCAGTTCGACGCCGGCGCCATACGGGTCGCCGTTCACTTCATACCACTCGCGGCGGTATTCGGCGCCGAAGGCCATCGAGATCGGGCCGGCCCAGCCTTCATGGATTTCGCCGTTGAAGTTGATGCTGGCCACGTCCTGGGTCGATTCGGTGTGCTGGCGCGGGCCGGCCGAGGGGGCGATGTAGTTCCACCCCGCCATATTCATCGGTACATTACCCAGGATATTGATTGGCTGGCAGCCCGCCATGCGCGCGGCCGGGTTGCGGCAGACGATCGCGCCGGTGGCCGGATCGCGGATCGCGTCGATCGCGAAGTTGTAGCGCGGGTTGAGGGTGATGTTGTCGACGTTGATGTTGGTGGTGTTCTCGCCATGCTCGGCATAGGCGTCGTAGTTCCACTCTTTGCCGAACAGGCCGAACTTGCCGTTGGCGCCGATCACGAAGCGGCGCTGGGTGCGGGTCGGCTGGACCTTGATGTTTTCCGGGAAGGTCGCATTGGCGGTACCGACCGGCATCGCGCCGCTCGGATAGCCGGCCAGGCAAGGCGCCACCAGCGACGCCGGCAGGAAGGCGTTGTCGCAGCGGATGTTCAGGTTGCCCTGCTTGGCCGCGCCCGGGTTCGGCGAGAACTCGGAAGCGACCTGGGCCCAGTTGCCGGTGACGTAGATCTCGTTGTCGGCGTCCAGGTTCCAGGACACGCGGCCATAGCCGACCTGGCGCTTGAACTGCATCGACAGGTTGGTGCCCGCGCCCACACTGCCGCTGCGGTCGCCGCCGATACAGAAGTTGCCGACGCAATCGGTGCCGTACTCGAAGGGGTAAGGGGTGCCGCCGTCGCCGAAGGCGGTGCCGCGCAGCGGGCCGCCGGTGATCAGGCCGTATTTGGCGTACTGGATGTGCTGGGCGTGCACGATGCTCTTGTAGCGCGGGGCGCCGGCGGCCTGCATGGCGCGCGTCGATTCCTGCAGCGCCGGGTTGTTGTACCAGGTGCGGCCGTTCGGGCCGACCTCGCCGAAGCCCGGCGACTCGATCCCGTTTTCCTTGGTGAATTCGCCGCTCAGGGTGACGTGCAGGCGGCCGTCCATGAAGCCCTTGCCCCAGGCGGCCTGCAGGGTGCCGCCCTTGTCGTCGTGGTAGCGGGTCATGCCGCCCTGGACGTTGGCCTTGAAGCCTTCGAATTTCTTGTCGGTGATGAAGTTGACCACACCGCCGATCGCGTCCGAACCATAGGACGCCGAGGCGCCGCCGGTGACCACGTCGACACGCTTGACCAGCAGTTGCGGGAATTGGCTGACGTCGGTCACGCCGGTGACGTTGGCGCCGACCACGCGCTGGCCATCCAGCAGGGTCAAGGTACGCAGGGTGCCCAGGCCGCGCAGCGACAGCGAGGACAGGCCCTGGATACCGCTCGAGGTGCTGAAGGTGTTGGTGGTGCGGCCGGTGCTGCCCTGCAGGGCCGGCAGTTCGGTCAGGGTATTGAACAGGTTCGGCTTGGCCGCCTTTTCCAGGTCGGCGCTCGACAGGCTGGTGGTCGGCGTCGGCTGGGTGAAGCCGCGCGTGGCGATGCGCGAGCCGGAGACCACGACGGTGTTGACCGGGCCCTGGTTGGCCGGGGCGGCGGTCGGCGCGGCCAGCGGCGTGACGGTGGTGGAAGCGGTAGCGGCCTGGTCGGCAGCCTGGGCGCCTTCTGCGGCCGGCGCAGACGCTTGGGCGCCTTCTGCGGCCGGCGCGGAGGCCTGGGCTTCCTGGGCGTGGGCCGACATGGCGAGCACGCCGCAGGCGCTGGCCACGGCGAGGTTGATCAGTTTTCGTTGAAATCGCGTATTCATCGTGTCTCCGTGTTTTTATAGGTGGTCTGGGCCCGGTCTGTTGGATGCCGGCCTCAGCCTTGCGATGCGCTGCTTCTTGGTGCTGATGCTGTGTTTTCCTGCTGGTCCTTCCTCCTTACATGTACAACTTGTCTTGGTAGCGCTAACTTAACATAGTTTGTTAGCGCTAACGTGGCTAAATGGCAACAGCCCTCGATTTGGGCCATCGTCCGAGCGCAGCGCTAGCTGGGTGAAATAGTGATGCCGCTGGTGCGCGAAACAGCGTTTGTTTGCGTCAACCGCGATGCCACGCTGCGGCGCGCATCAGGGTGAAGGCCGAAGGACACAGGACCGGGCAACAGCTCAGTTCTTGGGTTCCGGAGCTATCCGGCGCCTTTGCTTGTTCACCGATCGCTGGCCAATGGCCGTTGCGGAATACTACGACCGTGGATCAATAAGCATCCAATAACTTTTATGTACGCGGCGATATCGAAATTGGTATGTCAACTGTAGATACGCGGTGTTGCAAGCACCGGCGCAGGTGGCAAGAGTGAATACGGCGTCCACACGCCGATTTCCGCGAGCATCAATATCCGTTTCGAAACGGCGAGTATCGTAGCGCAGATGCAACACCGTACCTGGGCTGCCCGCAGCTCGATCGGGTGCGCTTGGCCCCCTCACCGCGTGATGTCGATATCGTGGCCGTCGCGCCAACGCAGGCCCGGCCGGCCCGGCGCGCAGGCGGCCGGCAAGGCCGGTAACAGGCACTTCTCCGCTCCGGGACTGCGCCTTCTGGCGCGGCATCCGGCTCCGACTCAGAGGCTGATGCCGACGTTGAGCGTCACCACATAACCCTGGACCGGATTGCCGCTCACGCTGGCCATCTGCAAACCGACGCCGTCGGCGAACACCATGTCGGTGGCATAGCTGATCCGCGCCAGCTTGGCCGCGCTGCCGGCGTAGCCGGCCGTCGCATAGGCCTCGTTCAGCGTCGCCAGCGGGAAGGTGAACTGCGAGGTCTTGATGCGGTTGGCGGCATTGCCGGCCTTCGCCAGCGACGGATAGACCTCGAAGTGCACGTGCGGCATGCGCCCGTCGTAGCAGCCGGGGAAGACGGTGGTGAACGCGAGTTGCCCCTGGCTGTCCGCCTCCTGCACGCCGCGCAGGAAGTTCTCGTCCAGAAGGCCGTCCGAGTACATCGAGTAGCCGCCCTCGCGGGTGCAGTGCCACAGGTAGACCGCGGCCCCGGCGGCCGGCGTGCAGCCCGCGCCCACGTTCACCATCTGCAGGCGGATCGTGAGCGGAATGCCGTCCGCCACACCGCTTGCGCCGGCCACGCTGGCGCGGATGTCGCTGCGGACGATGCCGGCCAGCGCCAGCGCGTTGACGACGCCCTTGGCGTTGTGGTTGCTGCCGTCCCCGGGATAGGGGCCGGCCGTCTCTTCCGGAATCACCGAGCAGGCGACCGGCGTGCCGCTGCCGGTCGCGACGTCGCTGCTGGAGGTCGTGATGCCGAAGTTGGCATCCGCCCGGTCGGCGCCGCCGCCGCATCCGGCCAGCGGCAGCGAGACGCCGGCGACCAGCCAACGCAGCGACTGGCGACGCGTCGCGCGCTGGGCCAGGATCCGGTCGAGGTCGGCGCTCAGGCCGCGGTCATGGTCTTGCTCTCGCATGCGCAACCCTGCCCCGCTCATGAACGATCCCGGCGCGGCTGGGCGCGGCGTCGTTCGAGCTGCGCACGCTGCTCCGGCGTGAGGACCGCCATCACCGCTGCCTCCTGTTTCAGACGCAGCATCGCTTCGTCGGCGACCGCCTCGCCCAGGGCCCTGGCGTGGCTGCTCGCCTTCCCGAGGTCGAGTTGCGGTGCGCTCGCCATGTCGCGCAAGGCGAGGCGTGCCTGGCGCTCCTTCTTGTCCAGCTCGCGCCGCTTGGGGACGTTCTCGTGGACGATGGCGAAAATGCGGTCCCGCTGCGCCTCGGTGAGATCGAGGCCGCGCAGGCCGGCCAGCGCACCGCCGCCGTGGCCGTGGCCGCCAAAGCGAGGATGAGCGTGCAGTGCGGGCGGTCCGCCGTGCGGGTCGTCCGGACCGGCCAGACCGCCATGCGGCGCGGTTTGCGCCACCACGGCGGGGGCGGCGATCATGCAGGCGGCGCAGGCGGCTGCCAGGCGTGCAACAGAGGTCTTCATGGTCATCCTTGGGTGTTGAGGAGCGGTCATTCTGTGGTTGGCCCATGTAAAGCGCCTGCAAGCGAGGTAAATATAGGTAAAGCTTCCCCCGTGACAACAGAAGAGACCGCCGCACTTTGCTATCCTTGCGCCATGAACCACGTACTCCTCATCGACGACGACGTCGAACTGGTCGGCATGTTCTCCGAATACCTGGAGCAAGAGGGCTTCCGGGTCACCTGCGTCCACAAGGGCGAGGACGGCGTGCGCGAAGCCCTGAACGGGCAGCACGCAATCGCCGTCCTCGACGTCATGATGCCGGGCATGAGCGGGATCGAGGCCTTGCGCCAGATCCGCGCCGCGAGCCGCATTCCAGTCCTGATGCTGACCGCGCGCGGCGACGACGCCGACCGCATCCTCGGCCTGGAACTGGGCGCAGACGACTACGTCGCCAAGCCCTGCACCCCGCGCGAACTCACGGCCCGCGTGCGCGCCATCCTGCGCCGCACCCAGGCCAGCGCCGCCGGCCCTGGCGTGGTGATCACGGTCGGCAAGCTGAGCATGATCCCCGAGCAGCGCCGCGCCACCTGGGACGGCCGCCCGCTCGAACTCACCAGCACAGAATTCAACCTGCTCGAAGTCCTGGCCCGCAACGCCGGCCGGCCGGTCAGCAAGAACGAGCTGTCCGAGCAGGGCCTGGGCCGGCCGCTGGCACGCTTCGACCGCAACATCGACGTGCACCTGAGCAGCCTGCGCCACAAGCTCGGCCCGCTGTCGGACGGCCGCTCCTGCCTGCAGACGATCTACCGCCAGGGCTACCAGCTGATCCGGGAATAGCATGGGCCGGCTGTTCTGGAAGTTCTTTCTTTCGATCCTGCTGGCCCAGGTGGCCGCCACCATCGGCATCGGCGGTGCCTTCTGGCTGCGCGACCAGGCGCGCCAGCGCTCCGCCCCCATGCTCGACACCGGGCCGCCGGGCGCGATCGCCCTCGACGCCGCCGCCGCCACCCTCCGCCACGGCGGCGTGCACGCCCTGCGCGGCATGCTGGGCGAGCTGCGCCGGCCGCAAGTCTATGTGCTGGACGCCGGGCGGCGCGAGCTGCTCGGACGCGAGGTGCCTTCCGAGCTGGTACAGGAAGCGGAACGCGAACTGGCGGCCGACCCGATGCCGCGCGGCGCGCGCCAGTTGCTCGCGCCGGACGGCGCGCGCTACCTGGCCCTGGTCTCGCGCCGCAACGGTCCGCCGCCCGAGGGCATGCGCGGACGCGGCGGACCAGGCATGGAACCGGGCTGGGGCCGGCGCCTGGGCCAGGTCTTCGGCATCGTCGCGGCGGTGCTGGCCAGCCTGCTGTTCGCCGCCCTGCTGGCCTGGTACTTCGCGCGCCCGATCCGCGCGCTGCGCAGCGCCTTCGACGCCGCCGCCGCCGGCGACCTGGCGCCGCGCTTCCAGGACAAGCCCCTCGGCGGTGACGAGCTGAGCGACCTGGGACGCGACTTCGACCGCATGAGCGACCAGCTGCGCATGCTGATGGATGGCCAACGCCGCCTGCTGCACGACGTCTCCCACGAACTGCGCTCGCCGCTGGCGCGGCTGCAGGCGGCGGTCGGACTGGCGCACCAGCAGCCGGAGCGCCTGGCCTCCTCGCTCGAACGGATCGAGCGCGAGAGCGTGCGCATGGACAAGCTGGTGGGCGAGCTGCTCACCCTGTCGCGCCTGGAAGCCGCGAGCGGGATCAAGCGCCGCGAGCCGGTCGACCTGGGCGAGCTGGCCGATGCCATCGTCGAGGATGCACGTTTCGAGGCCGGCGAGTCGGGCGCCGCACAGGCGCCCGAGATCGTGCTGCGCTGCGAACCCGGCATCGGCGTCGCCGGCGACCCGGATCTGCTGTGGAGCGCGCTGGAGAACGTGGTCCGCAACGCGGTCAAGCACGGCGCCGGCGGCGGCATCGTCGAAGTCTCGGTCGCGGCGCGCCAGGGACTGGCGCGGGTCGAGGTGAGCGACCGCGGGCCGGGCATCGCGCCGGAGCAACTGGCGCATATCTTCGAGCCCTTCTACCGCGCCAATCCGGCCGGCACCGGCGTCGACGGGCACGGCCTCGGCCTGGCGATCGCGCAGCGCGTG
This sequence comes from Massilia sp. KIM, assembly GCF_002007115.1. Taxonomy (NCBI): domain Bacteria; kingdom Pseudomonadati; phylum Pseudomonadota; class Betaproteobacteria; order Burkholderiales; family Oxalobacteraceae; genus Massilia; species Massilia sp. KIM. The sequence goes on from NZ_MVAD01000001.1 coordinate 1,678,263, forward strand.
GTGCGCGCCCATGGCGGCGAGATCGCCGCCGCCAACCGCGCGGGCGGCGGCCTGCAGCTCAGCATCTCGCTGCCCCTCCACCGCAACGCCTGACGCCCACGTGCCGGCAGGCGCAGCGGCGCCTCAACATCCGGGAAACCTCGCGCGGGCGCGATCCGTACATCGCACGGATGGCGCTTTTGCTATGATTTTTCGATGAGCCCCGTACTGCTGATTGACGACGACGTCGAGCTCGTTGGCCTGTTCGCCGATTACCTCGAGCGCGAAGGCTTTCCCGTCGGTTGCGCCCACGACGGCGAGTCCGGCGCGCGGGAGGCGCTGTCGGGCCAGTACGCCATCGCCGTGCTCGACGTCATGATGCCCGGCATGAGCGGCATCGCCACCCTGCGCACCATCCGAACGCGCAGCGCCATTCCAGTCCTGATGCTCACCGGCCGCGCCGACGACGCCGACCGCATCCTTGGCCTGGAGCTGGGCGCCGACGACTACGTCACCAAGCCCTGCACCCCGCGCGAACTGACCGCGCGCCTGCGCGCCATCCTGCGCCGCGCCGGGCAAGGTTCTGGCGCCGGGGACGGCCCCGGCATCGCGCTCCAGGTCGGCAAGCTGGCCGTCTATCCCGCCCTGCGCCGCGTCTACTGGGACGGGCAGCCGGTGGAGCTGACCAGCACCGAGTTCAAGCTGCTCGAAATCCTGGCGCGCAATCCCGGTCGGCCTGTGAGCAAGCACGAGCTGTCCGAGCAGGGCCTGGGACGGCCGCTGGCGCGCTACGACCGCAACGTCGACGTGCACCTGAGCAGCCTGCGCCACAAGCTGGGGCGCATGGAGGACGGGCGTTCCTGCCTGCAGACCGTGTACCGGCTCGGCTACCAGCTGCTGCGCTAGCGCCCGTGCCAGTAGCGGGCGTGCGTCCGCCGGTATTCCTCGATGCCGATGCGCGCGCCGAAGTCCATGGTGATGGCCCCGCTCTGGTCGGTGCGCAGGCGGCGGATGCCGAGCTCGCCGTAGCGGGCGTAGACCTCTTTCTTCGGATGCCGGTAGCGGTTGCGGTAGCCGACCTGGAAGATGCCAAGCGTGGGGCGCACGGCCTGCAGAAAGGCGGGCGTGGACGAGGTGCCGCTGCCGTGGTGGGGCGCGAGCAGCACGTCGGCGCGCAGGGCCGCAGGCACTCGCCGAAGCAGCTCGGCTTCCTGGGCGGCTTCGATGTCGGCGGCCAGCAGGATCGCCTTGCCACCCGCCTCGATGCGCAGTACGCAGCTGCGGGCGTTGGCCTTGAGCGCGGGATCGTCGTAGCTTTGCATAGGCGGCCCCAGCATCTCGAAGCCCACGCCGTCCCAGCGCCAGCGCCGGCCCGCCTCGCAGCGCGCGTGGAGCGCCGAGCGCCGCACCGCCGGATGGCCTTCCGGCAGGGAGGACAGCGTATGCGCCACCGGCAGCGCCGCCAGCACCGACAGCGCGCCGCCCGCGTGATCGAGGTCGCTGTGCGAGACGATCAGGGTGTCCAACCGTGCAATGCCGCGCCCGCGCAGGTAGGGCAGGATCACCCGGGTCGCGCCGTCCGCGCCCGGCGCGTATTGCGGTCCGGCGTCGTAGAGCAGGCGGTGGCGGTGGGTCTCCACCAGCAGGGCCATGCCCTGCCCGACGTCGAAGGCGGTGACGCGGAAGGCACCCGGCGGCGGCGCCGTGGGCAACTGGGTCAGGAGCGGTGTCCAGGCGGCCAGCCCGGCCCAGCGATGCGGCCAGCCGCGCGGCGCCAGCAGCCAGGCGGTGCCGGCCAGGGCCAGGGCCAGCATCCAGGGCTGCGGCGCGGGCGCGCTCCAGACCGCGAGGCGCGGCGCGGCCAGCCACTCCAGACCCGCCGCCAGGATGGCGACCGCGGCATGGGCGGCGCCCAGCACCGGCTCGGCGAGGGGCGACGGCAGCATGCTGCCCGCCAGGGCCAGCGGGGTGACGAACAGGCTGATGACCGGAATCGCGACTGCGTTCGCGAGCGGGCTCACCAGCGACACCTGTCCAAACATCAGGATGGTGAGCGGCACCAGCGCGACGGTCACCGCCCACTGGGTACGCGCCGCCAGCAGCAAGGTCCCGCGCCAGCCGGGCCGGCGGCGCTCCAGCCGTCCCACGCTGGCATACAGGATGGCGGCCACCGCGCCGAAGGAGAGCCAGAAGCCCGGCCACAACATGGCCCAGGGGTCGAGCAGCACCACCACGCCGAGGGCCAGGCAGAGCACGTGGAAGGCGGAGGCGATGCGCCCCAGCCAGAGCGCCGCCGCGACCACCGCCAGCATGTAGAAGGTGCGCTGGGCCGGCACGCCGAAGCCGGCCAGCAGCACGTAGAGCAGCGCGACCAGGGCGCCGGCCAGGGCGGCGACCCGCTGCGCCGGCACACGGAGCGGCAGTTGCGCCGCCGTGAAGAAGGAGCGGCGCCAGAGGAAGGCCGTGATCCAGGCGGCCAGCCCGGCGAGCATCGTGACGTGCAGGCCTGAGATCGACACCAGGTGGCTGATGCCGGTGCGATTGAAGACCTCCCAGTCCGACTGGGCGATGCCGCGCTGGTCGCCGACCACCAGGGCTACGATCACGCCGCGATAGGGCGCGCCCTCGAGCGCAACCAGGATGCGCGCCCGCAGCGCGTCGCGCGCACGTTCCAGCGCATGGCGCGGGCCCGGCACCCATTGCGCCAGCAGCTCGTTGCGGCCCGGCCGCACGTAGCCGGTGGCGCGTACACCCTGTTCCAGCAGCCAGGCCTCGTAGTCGAAGCCATGCGGGTTGGCGTTGCCGTGGGGGCGTTGCAGGCGGACCGTGAGCCGCCAGCGCTGGCCAGGCTGCACCTCGACCATGGCGCCATGCCGGTCGCGCGTGCCCGCATACCAGGACAGCGCGACCCGCCGTGGAACCCTGGACGCGTTGCCCGCGACCTGCTCCACCGCGACATGGAAACGCACCCCGCCGTCGAAACGGTAGGGCAGATTGTCGATGGTGCCGACCAGCTGGAGATCGCGTCCTTCGTCCGCCTGCGCCAGGTCGTCCGCGAGGGCGGCATGCGCCAGCAAGGCGGCCCAGCCAACGCCCGCCAGGACTCCGCCGGCAAGCAGCAGGGGAATCCGGCGGCGGGTCGCCCGAAACAGGAGGCAGGACAGCACCAGCGCCGCTGCGAGCGCAAGTGCCCGCCATGATGGAAGGGCCGCCTGGCACTGCAGCCAGGCAGCGCCGGCGGCGAAGCTGAGTATGGCGATGTGCATGGCGATCCGCAGGGCGCCGGCCGCCTGGCCGGCACTGTCCAGCGGATAGCTTACGCAGTCGGGCGCAGCGCCGCCGTACTAGATCGCCCCTGCTTGATCTGGCACAGCGAACCAGGAAGGCGGCGCCCCGCCCTCCCCCGGCTCAGAAGCTGAAGCGCAAGCCGGCCCGGTACATGCGCCCGAGGACGTCGTAGAGGGATGGGTTGAGACCGTATCCCACGTTCGGTCCCGGCGCGGTCGGCGCGTTGCGGTCGGCCAGGTTGTCGATCTTGGCATAGGCCATGATGTTGTCCGACACCTTGTAGGTCACCCCCAGGTCGAAGTACAGCGCGCCCTTCATCTGGTTGTTGTCGATGGTCGGATGGATCGTCGTGGCCACCGGGCAGTTGGTCTTGCACTCGATGTACTCGTTGTTGTAGACCCCGTTGCTGACCCAGCGCTCGGTCAGGGTCACGCTGGCGCGATCGCTCGACCAGCCTTGCGTGGCCATCACTTTCCAGCGCGGCGTGGAGCCCAGGTTGACGCCCGCCGCCTCGCTCGGGATCGTGCCCGGCACACCCGGATCGGTGATGTTGTCGATCGTGTGCGTGGCCAGCGCGCGCAGGGTGAACATGCCGGGCAGGCCCAGTGGGGCCATGCTGCCCCGGTACGAGGTCTCGATGTCGAATCCCCTGAGCTTGAGCGAGGCCAGGTTGAACTGCTGCAGGCGCACGTAGTTATTCGAGGGCACCGGGCTGTCGAGCACCATGGCCGCGCACAGCTCCTGGTAACCGGCCACGCACAGGTCCACTTCCTGCTGCAGGCCCAGGGTCGAAATGACGCCGTCCACCTTGATCTTGTAGTAATCGATCGAGGCGCTGAAGCCCGGCGCCCAGCGCGGCTGGGTCAGGACCACGCCCACCTCCGTGCTGCGCGCGATCTCCGGCCGCAGGTTCGTATTTCCGGTCACCTGCTGCTGCACCGTCAGGGTGGTGCCACGATAGTTCACCACATTGTTGGTGGTCACGATCGGCGCGAACAACTCGCTCAGGTTGGGCGCGCGGACGTCGCGCGAGGTCACGGCGCGCAGGCGCAGGCCGTCGACCGTGGTCTTCCAGGTGCCGCCGATCTTCCAGGTCTTGGCGTTGCCGGCCGTGCTGTAGACGGTGCCGCGTCCGGCCACGTTCAGGTTGGCCTCGCCCCAGGTATCCGATTTGAACATCGGCAGGTTGAGTTCCAGGTAGCCCTCGCGCACGTCGTACTTGCCTTCGCCGTTACGGTAATTGCCGGCGAACCAGTTCCCGCCCGTCCTCGCGTTCAGCACCGGATCGGCCGGATACTCGACCGAGTTGGGGCTGTCGGCCGTCACGCCATTGCCGTACGGGTCGGCACGCACCACGTATTCTTCCTTGCGGTACTCGAGACCGGCGGCCACGGCCAGCGGACCGGCCCACAGGGTCAGCGGCTCGCCGCTGATGTTCAGGCTGGCCACGTCCTGGGTCTGGCGGGTGTGCTGCTGCGGACCGAAGCCCGGCATCACGTAGGCCAGCGCGCCGGTGCTCTGCGGCACGTTGCCGATGATGTTGAGCGGCTGGCAGCCGGCGTTGCGCGCGACCACGCTGCGGCAGACGATGCTGCCGTCGGGCAGCCTGATGGCGTCGATGGCGGCGTTGTAGCGCGGCGTCAGGGTGATGTTCTTGACGTACAGGTCGGTGTGGTTGATGCCGCGCTGGTAGTAGGCATTGTACGACCAGCTGGTGCCGCCGGCGTCGAAGCGGCCGTCGGCGCCGATCACGTAGCGGTTCTGGCGGCGCAGCGGCTCGACACTGATGTTCGCCGGGAAGTTGGCGTTGCCCGTGCCGTACTGGAAGCTGGTGATGTTGTTGGCCGCGCAGGCCGCCACGATCGAGGCCGGCAGGAAGGGGTTTTCGCACTGGATGGTGAGGTTGGCGTTCTTCGGTGCGCCTGCATTCGGCTGGTTTTGCGAGTCGACCTGGGCCGCGTTCACGGTCATGAAGATCTCGTGGTTCGGCGTCAGGGCATAGCTGATGCGGGTGTACAGGTTCTCGCGGGTGAGCGCCGAGGCCAGGCTGGTGGTGTTGCCCGAGGTGCCGGTCAGGTCGCCGCCCACGCAGAACGGGCTGATGCAACCGCTGACCCCGCCTTTGCCGTCGGGTACGCCGTTGCCGCCGTAGTTGAACCGGTAGGGAACGCCACCGTCGCCGAAGGCCGTGCCTTGCAGCGGACCCGAGGTGATCAGGCCGTAGCGGTTGTACTGGTAGGGCTGGGCGTTGCGGATGTCGAACATCTGCGGCCTGCCGTCGGTGGTCTGGGACACCGGACGGATCTGGAAGGCCGGCGCGTTGAAATAGGTGCGGCCGTTCGGGCCCGGCCCCATGCCGAAGCCGTCGGCCGGCACGCCGTCCTCCTTGCTGCGCTCGGCGCTGAGCACCAGGTGCAGCTTGTCATTCAGGAAGCTGCGGCCGAAGGCCGCCTGCAGCGTGACGCTGCGGTTGTCGTCGTAGGTGCTCTGGCCGCCCTCGACGTTGGCCTTGAAGCCCGTGAACTTCTTGTCCGTGATGAAGTTAACGACGCCGCCGACGGCGTCCGAACCATACGAAGCCGAGGCGCCGCCGGTGACCACGTCGACGCGCTTGACCAGCAGCTGCGGGAACTGGCTGACGTCGGTGACGCCGGTAACGTTGGCGGGCACCACGCGCTGGCCATCGATCAGGGTCAGCGTGCGCGACGCGCCCAGGCCGCGCAGGCTGAAGGCGCTCAGTCCCTGCAAGCCGCTCGAGGTGCTGTAGGTCAGCACCGAATTGCCGGTGCTGCCCTGCAGCGCGGGCAACTGGGCGATGGTGGTGAAGATATTCGGGTGGGCCGACTTTTCGATGTCATCGGAGGTCAGCGTGGTGGTCGGCGTCGGCTGGTTGAACCCGCGCGCGGCGATGCGCGAGCCGGTCACCGTCACTACATGCTCGTCGCCTTTCGGCGCGGCTGCGGGCGGTGGCGCGGTCCGCTGCGAGACCGTAGATTCGGCCTGCTGCGAGGCTGCGGGCGTGGCATCCTGCGCAGGCGCGGGCGCGGGCCCGGCTTCCTGCGCGCAGACCGATGCGCTGCTGATCAGGCCCGCGCCGAGCAGGGTCGCGGTGATGAGTTTCAATGGAAGTGGTCGTGCACGCTCGGCCGCGAGGCGGCCGCCGGTATAGATCGTCATGGTGTCTCCGTTATGATTATTTGTTCACCTTGCTGATACGGAAACCGATCTTATGGATGTCAAGACGAACGATCCAATCGTTTTTTTGCGGCCTGCGATACCTGTTTGAGTATCGCGCTCGCATGCGATATGCGGCCGGCATATGCGGAGAACGGAGGCCCGCCCGCGTCGGCTTTGCGGACAAGGATGGACGGAAGGATGGTCGCCACGCGCTCGCTCAACATGGCGTGCGCCGGCATGGCCGCGCTGGTATGCCTGCATCGGTATGGCCGCGTGGGTGTGGCCGCGTGGGTGTGGCCGCGTGGGTGTGGCCGGCCGCAGTGGGCAGCACGACGCGGCGCCCAAGACCTGCGCGACCATCGAGGCAGTGAGGAGTATCGGCTACGGCCGCACGGAGGCCGCGTCCTGCACGGACCGTGCGACGCCCAGGCGCGCACGCCGGGCGGCAGCGGCGCTCAGGCCGCGCTAGGACCGCTCGGGCCGGGCCGGGGCGGCACGCCGTCCGCGCCGTGCTCGGGCTTCTCGGCGTCGGCGCGCCGGACCAGTTGCCATGAACTTCTGCGGTGGATCAGCTCGGGGAAGCCGCTGCCGCGCCCGTGGATCTGGGTGCGGAAGGTGGCCGCTGGCAGCACGCTGCCGGCCGCGAACCAGCGCGTGCCGTCCAGGGCGTGGCTGTCCTCGCAGCGCCACCAGCCGCTGGCTGGACAGGCCGCCCCGGTCGGGACGACGCTGCCGAGCGGGAGCTCCACGCTCGCGGTCGGCGAGGCGCTCGCCGGAACCCGGCCCGCGTCCGCCATCATCAATGCCTGGGCCAGCCCCGGCGCCTGCGCCAGCCTGGGCGTGGCCCGTTTGTCCGCCAAGGTCCAGAGGGTCGGATTGCGGCTCTCGAAGCTCGGCTGAAGCCCGCGCAACCTCTGCCAGAGCGTGGGCGGAGGCAGCAGCAAGGCCTGGGGCATGCGCTGGCCCTTCTTGAGGAACTGGCGCTCTCCGCCGAACACGCCGATGCCCTCGCCGCCATCGCCGCAGCGCCACCAGCCGCTCTCGGGACACACCTCACCTGCCAGCGCGCTCGTGCCCAAGGCTACCGGAACGGGCGACGCCGCAGTCGCCTTGCCGGCGGCGGCGGGCCTCACTCGCAGGCTGCCCGAGATGCGTTCCCAGAGCTCCAGCATCGCTTCCTCGGACAGGGTGGACTGCACCGGCTTGCCGCCGCTGACCGGATTGGTGCCCGACTCGAATTCCAGGTTGAGCAGCGGCGTGGTGACCTCGTTTCCCTCCACCGGTTTTTCCCACTGAAAGGAGTAGCCGGTCGTGAAGTTGGGTTCCCGCACGCGCAATCCCACCTCCTCGCCCGCAAGGCCGTTGATGCTGCGCGCCCGCTCGAACAGGCTGGTCGTCGCCAGCTGGACGAAGACCGGCAAGCGTTCCTTCGTCCTGGCGCGGCGCGCCAGCAAACCCGGCGCCGGCTCCGTGCCGGCCATGCTGGACAGGACGATGTTGACGTCGGGGTGGTCCGGCAGGCCGGCGAACATCACCACCTTCTCGGTATCGGCGTCCTCGATCGGCTCGCCCACCATGACATGGTCGATGCAGAAACCCTTTTCCGCCGGAATCTCGTCCGTGCCGGTCGGCCGGGTCTTGCGCAGCAGCCGCTCCAGGCGCTCGCCCGCGTCGAGCGCCATGTGGTCGGCGCTGGCGCTCACGCTCACACCCGGAAAGCGCAGCATCGCCCGCACGCTCACGTCTTCGATCTCGACCACCTTGTCGTCGACCACGGTCTCGCCGCGCCGCCGGTTGTACACGAAGAGCTCGCCGTGCGCGCCGTCGAAGGACAAGGCTCTCCGCAGCTGGAGCGCCGGCCTGCCGTCCTCGCTCGGGGAGGCCAGCACTTCCTCTTCCAGGGCCCGCAGGCGGTCCGCGAACTCCTCCTCGGTCTCGTCGGCGCTGCTGGTGAAATGGAAGCCGCCGGTATAGCCCTGGCTGACGTCGACCTGGGCTTCGGCCGGCAGATCGATGAGAAAGCGACCGACGCACACCGTTTTCATTTTTCCGCTCATCTTTGCCACCGCATTCTTCCCGTTGTGGAACTGTACCGAATTGGCAAAGCAGGACACCAGGGCCAGTGCCAGTGCTGCCAAACCGCCGATCCACCTTATCCGTCGGCTACGGAGCCACTTCATGGTATGCCCTGGACGATCTTGACGATCAGGTGCCGCGTGAGCAGCAGCATGTCGCTGCTCTTGAAGCTGTCCTGGTGCCGGAAGCCGCCCGCCGAGAACAGCTGGCGCACGTGCAGCTCCGGCCCCAGCGCGGACGGCAGCGGCACCGTCTCGTCGCCGTGGCTGTCCTGGGGCGAGACGCGGAAGCGCAGGCGCAGGTCCTTCTCGATCGCGACCTCGCGCGCGCCATCGCGGCTCGTTTCCACGGCCCTGCCGTCGCGGATGTTCCTCGGCGTCAGGGCGACGCGGCTCGATCCCGGCACCCGCGCCACCCATTGGATACGGCTGTATGTCTTGAGCGCCGGGTCGGCCCCGTAGAAGGCATAGGTGTTCGGATGGTAGTAGGGCCTGGACGGCGTGAGCTTGTTACCGTCGATACTTAGCGTGCGCGTATGGAAGCGCTCGGCTTCGTCGACGTGGCGCCGTATCCTGCCCAGCAGGCCGCCGCGCTCCTTGGCGTACTTGCGCGCCGGATCGGCCAGCCCGGGGTCGATCATGCGGTACCAGGACACGGTATCGCGATACAAGTCGTACGGGTTCCCGTCCGGCAGGGCCACGTGGTCGCGGACCTCGTCCTTCCCGTTCACGGCGTGCACGGTCTTGAGGAACAGCCACGGCCTCGGGTAGAGATGGTTCGGCAGCAGTTGCAGCACGCCCGGCGCCAGGGCCATCACGGGCGTGGTCTCCTCCGGGGTGTCGCCGGCGATCTCGGCGAATCCTCCCGCATCGAGGTTGTCGAGCAGGTGCTTGGTGTAGTTCCCGCCTTCGGTGCCGCAGGCGATGCGGCGGTAGGCGACCGGTGCGCCGAGGGCCGGCATGACGCCGTGGATGATGCCGGCGATGTCGGTGACGCCGGCGTCGGCCTGTTCGCTCAGGCGGGCGCAGGCGCGCGCGACCAGGCCGCCCATGGAGTGGGTCACCAGGATCACCTTCCTGCATTCGTGCTTGCGGTCGGACCAGAATTTCCTGATCTCGTCGATGCGCGCGCGCAGGCGCCGCGCCGAGACCTCGCAGGACTCCAGCCAGTTGTAGCCGAAGGCGTAGACCGGATACTGGTAGCCCGCGTATTTTTCCAGCTCCTGTTCGGTGATCCGCTCGATCTGGCGCACGCCCCAGCGTTCCGGCGGCGTCTCCATCACCCGCTTCCAGGCCGGCCGGATCTCGCGCGCGCCCGACTGGGAACGCTGGAAGGTCTTGTCGAGACGGCGCTGCAACTCGACCAGCAAGGCCCCGTAGGAGTCGGCGTAGACCTCGCCCCAGCCGCGCTCGCGCATGACCTGCGCATCGAGCATGGAGCCGTGGTAGGCGAGTTCGCCGTCCGGGTCGACTTCGAGCAGCTCGGCGTCGAGGATGCGCTGGCGCAGCGCGGGACTGCGGTCGGACCAGATGCTGACCGCCTTGTAGCTGTCGAGCAGCCCGTTGGGCGGGCGCCAGGCGGCTTCGCCGGGCCGCAAGGGGTCGCCGGCCCCTGGGGCGCGCTTGCGCTTGACGCGCAGGTTCGAGCCCATGATGCCCGGCACGAAGATCACCGGCACCACCTTGCGCGAGCCCACGGTCAGCTTGGCCCGCACCTTGAAGGAGGTGGGGGTCGCAACCGTATGCGCCACCAGGCTGCCGTCGGGGTCGACTCTCGGCTGGTGGATGGGGCGGGTCGGCTCGCTCATGCCAGGTCCGCACCGGGTGGGTCTTCATCGTCGGGCAACAGCCGTATCTCGATGTCGCCCATCGCATAGGTGTGGAGGATGCTGGTGCGCCCCTCCTCGTCGGTCACGCCCTGGATCGTGGTGCCGTCCTCGTGGCGGGCGACGTAGCGCTTGCCCTTGGCCGGCATCCCGGTCTGGCGGTCGAACACCACCACCCGCTCGTCGGTCTCGAGGGTGGTGGCCGGCAGCTTGAGCCCGACCGGGGCGCCGTCGCCGCCCGTGACGTAGTCGATGCTCGCGGACTTCACCACGTGCCCGCCACTGCTCTGGTGGGTGATGGTGCCGCCCTCCCAGTCGGTCTGGGCGCCCTGCGAGACCACCTTGACCGTGGGCGCTTCGAGTTCGATGCCCTGGGCGGCGATCAGCCTGATCTTGCCGGACGACTTGAGCTCGATGTCGCCCTTGTCGGTCTGGACCACGATGTCGCCGCGCCCGGCGATCAGGCGCAGGCCCAGCTCGTAGGCGAACAGGTTGAGCGCGCGCGCGGCGCGCAGGAACAGGCCGCGGCCAGCCGAGACCTCGACGTCGCCACCCGAGACCACGTCCACCTTCTGCTGGGCGCCCACCGCGACATTGTCTTCGCTGGCCAGCACCACGCCGGCCGGCGCGGTCAACGCGGCCAGCGCCTCGCCGCCCTTGCCGGCGCCGGGGGCGACATTCGAGCCCTCGTGCCAGCGCTTGAGCTTGCCCAGCAGCTCGGCCAGGCGCGGCTTGGCCTTTTCCTCTTCGCCGTGCTCGGCGGCCAGGCGCCCGAGCTCCTCCAGCACGCTGTGCATGAGTTCGCCGATGCCGACCAGGCCCTCGCGCTCGAGCTGCCCGCCGCCGTCGTCGAGCCGGCCGCCGGCGCTGATCAGGACGCCTTCGCCGCCGCGCACCGCGACCGCCTTGTCGCTGCGCAGCTCGGCGCCCTCCCCGCGCGGGGCTGCGCTGCCGTTGGCGCGCGGCTCGCCCAGCCAGCCGAGGTTCAGGCTCGAGGCCGCATGCTCGCTGCTGACCTGGACGCCAATCTGGCCGGGGGTGTCGTCGAACATCAGGTGGTTGCTGCGCGCGCCGCCCACCTCGTGGCTGCGCATGCCGGACAGATAGCGGTTGCCGGGAAGCTCGCCCAGCCGGCTCAGGGCCGGCGGCTGGGCGCGCTGGTTGAAGAGCTGGGACAGGACCACCGGCCGGTCCGGGTCGCCGCCCAGGAAGGCCACCAGCACCTCGGTGCCGACCCGCGGCAGGCCGAGGGTGCCGGCCTGCTGCTGGCTGCCGGGTCCGCTGCCGGCCCAGTTGGTGGCGACCCGCACCCAGGCCGAGTCGGCCGGGGTGTCGGAGGCGCCGGCGCCGTGCGCGTGGCGGTGGTCCTGCACCCGCATGCCGGGGAAGCGGATCTTGACGCGGCCGAGGGCGTCGCAATGCACTTCCTCGCCCGGCGGGCCGGTGACGATGGCGCTCTGGAGCTGCGGATGCGGCAGGTCGTAGCGCGGATCGAAGGCCGGCACCAGCGCAATGCCGCGCCGCACGGCGTCGAAGCTGACCCGCACCCGCGAACTGTCGAGCAGGCTGCCGCGCCCGCCCGTCGCCAGCAGGCCGCCGCCTTCGCGGTAGGGGCCCATCAGGCGGTCGACCCGCGCCGACAGGTCGGCCGGCAGGTTGCTCTCGGCCTCGATGCGCAGCGCCACCACCGTGAAGTCGCGCTCGGCCGCCGGGTGGGTGTCGATCTCGGGGTGGCCAGTGAGCGTGAAGTACTCGCCCGCGCGCAGGTCGCGCACCGTGCCTTCGCCGTGGAAGCACTTGGTCTCGAACTCGTGGCGGTTCATGCGCACCTGGCCCAGGCGCCAGTGGTCTTCGGTATCGTTGCCGGCGTGGGGCATCTCGACCAGGTAGTCGTCGAGGGTGGCGGCCAGCTCGTTGCCGCTGCGGCCCTGGTCGGCCATGCTGCGCGCGGTGGTGGTCATGAACTGGGCGCCTAGCGGGTTGCGGTAGTCCCAGCTGTGGCGGGTGATGCTGCCCGGCTGCAGGCGGCGCGCCGCGCACCAGGAGACGATGGTGTCGCGCTCCTCGGTGGCGTCGCTGCGGTGGTAGCGGATGCTGCCGGCGCTGGCGCGTGGCAGCGATTGCGGATCGGAGAACAGCACCAGGGTGTGGGCCGGCGCCCCGTCGTGTTCCGGCGCCTCGCCGGCCGCGCGCTCGCGCGTGGGCCGGGCCCGGCCCGGACGGAAATACCAGGCCACGCCGCGCCGCTTGAGCAGGCGGCGCACGAAGGCGGCGTCGGATTCGTTGTGCTGCATGGTCTGCTCGCGCGGCGGGAACTGGCGCAGGTCGAACAGTGGGTCGAGCTCGTAGTCGAAGGCGTTGGCCATCACGCCGCTGGACTGGCTCCATTCCTCGAACAGGAGCTGCACGATGTCGAGCTCGCTCTGGTAGCGGAACACCCGGCTGTTGACGCGCTTTTCCATGATCGCCAGGGCGTCGCGGATCACCAGCTGGTAGACGGCGAGCGAGCCGTCGAAGTCGCCGGCGCGGGCCTCGGCCACGATGCCGCACACGCCGCGCAGCTGGCCGCGGTCGGTGACCAGCTGGATTTCGGCCGGCAGCGCGATCAGCTCCTTGAGCGGCAGGCGCGGCGTGCTGGCCACGCAGGTGACCACGTACTCGATGCCGCCGCACACCGCCTCGACGCCGCTCACGCGCTGGGGCAGCAGGACCTCGTCGGCGAGGTGGTCGGCATGGCCGAGACGCAGCCGGATCGGACGGTGGGCCGTCGTCAGCGACTTCTCGTGCTCCAGCATGCGCAGGAATTCGCTCGCGCTGTCCAAGTGTCTCTCCTGTGCGTTAGAACGGGCCAGGAAGCCATCTTGGCAGAAGAGCACGCCTTACGCGTTGCTTCCGATCATGAGCACAAGAGTGAACTTTTGCGAAGCGCGGCGGTCGTCAAGCAGGCTCAAAGTCCGGCCAGCCCGCGCAGGCGCGGAATTGCCCTCAAGGAATTCTCCTGTACCGCCTCGCGCACGCTGTCCGGGGCCATGCCGCGCAATTCGGCCAGCACGGCGCCGATGCGCGGCAGCTCCTCCGGGCTGTTGCGGCCCGGATGGATCCAGTTCGGCGCGATGTCGGGCGCGTCGGTCTCGAGCACGATGGACTCGAGCGGCAGCTCGGCCGCCAGGCGCCGGATCTGGAGCGCGCGGGTAAAGGTCATGGCGCCGCCGAAGCCCAGGTGGAAACCCAGGTCGATGAAGGTCCGGGCCTGCTGGAAGCTGCCGTTGAAGGCATGGGCGATACCGCCCGCCGGACGGATCTGGCGCAGGTGCTTGAGCACCTGGTCCTGCGAGCGCCGCACGTGGGTCAACACAGGCAGGTCGAAGTCGCGCGCGATGCGCAGCTGTTCGCGAAAGAAGCGCTCCTGCTTTTCGCGCATGGCCGGCTCGCACAGCAGCGGGATGAAGAAGTCCAGGCCGATCTCGCCCACGCCCACGAAGCGCGGGTCGTCGAGCGCGGCCTCCACCGCCGCGCGCAAGGCCGCCAGGTCCTCGTCGCGCGCCTGGGGCACGAAGATCGGGTGGATGCCGAGCGCATAACAGGCGTTGGGCGCCTGGGCCGCGAGTTGGGCCACGGCCTCGAAATTGCCGCGGTCGACCGCCACCAGCACGATCATGCCCACCCCCGCCTCCCGGGCGCGGCGCGCGATCTCCACGCCCTCGCCCTGGAATTCGTGGGCGTCGAGGTGGCAGTGGGTGTCGATCCACATGTTCAAGCCTCCAGCGGCTGCAGGCCGTGCTCGGTCAGGCGCAGCACGCGGTCGCAGCGGCGCGCCAGTTCCATGTCGTGGGTGACGATCACGAAGGCGGTGCCGAGGGTGCGCGAGAGCTCCAGCATCAGGTCGAAGATGGCTTGCGCGGTCGAGTGATCGAGGTTGCCGGTCGGTTCGTCGGCCAGCACGCAGGCCGGCTGGGTCACCAGGGCCCGCGCCAGCGCCACCCGCTGGCGTTCGCCGCCGGACAGCTCGCCCGGACGGTGCACGACGCGCTTGCCCAGCTTGACCCGTTCCAGGATCGCCTGGGCCTTGGCCTGCGCGGCGTCGCGCTTCTCGCGCCGGATCAGGAGCGGCATGGTGACGTTGTCCAGGGCCGAGAATTCCGGCAGCAGGTGGTGGAACTGGTAGACGAAGCCGAGCGAGGTGTTGCGCAGCTCGCCCCGGCGCGCCTCGGACAGGGTGGCGAAATCCTCGCCCAGCAGGGTCACGCTGCCGGTGCTCGGCGTGTCCAGCCCGCCCAGCAGGTGCAAGAGCGTCGACTTGCCCGAGCCCGAGGCGCCGACGATGGCGACCCGCTCGCCGCGGTAGACGGCGAAGTCGATGTTGGCCAGCACCTGCACGGTGTAGTCGCCCTGCTTGAAGGTCTTGCCCAGGCCGCGGCAGGCCAGGACCGGTGCGCCCTCTGCCTTGTTCACCCCATTGTTCACCTCACTCATAGCGCAGCGCCTCCGCCGGTTTGACGCGCGCCGCCGAACGGCTCGGGTAGAGGGTGGCGGCGAAGGCCAGCAGGACCGAGACGACGCCGATGCGGGCCACGTCCGGCCAGCGCAGGTCGGACGGAACGGTACTGATCAGGTAGATATCTTTCGACAAGAACTGCACTCCCAGCAGGTTTTCAATGAATGGAACGATGAGGTCGATGTTCAGGGCCACCAGCACGCCGAGCACCAGGCCGGCCGCCGTGCCCAGCAGGCCGATCACGGCGCCCTGGATCATGAAGATCTTCTGGATCGATCCGGGCGAGGCGCCGAGGGTGCGCAGGATGGCGATGTCGGCCTGCTTGTCGGTCACGGTCATCACCAGGCTCGAGACCAGGTTGAAGGCGGCCACCGCGATGATCAGGGTGAGGACGATGAACATCATCTTCTTTTCGGTCTGGACGGCGGCGAACCAGTTGGCATTGAGCTTGGACCAGTCGCGCACCTCGCTGCCGGCCGGCAGCAGGGGCTCCAGTTCCTTGGCCACCAGCGGCGCCTCGCGCACGTCGGCAATGCGCAGGCGCAGCCCGGCGGGGGCGCTCAGGCGTTCCATGCGCTGCGCATCCTCGATGTGCACGAAAGACAGGCTGGCGTCGAATTCCGGATGGCCAGACTTGAAGATCCCGGCCACGGTGAAGGAGCGGGTGCGCGGCAGCATGCCGGCCGGGGTCATCTGGGCCTGGGCCAGGTACATGGTGACCCGGTCGCCGATGCCCACATTCATGGCGCGCGCCAGGCCGTCGCCCAGCACGATGTTGAAACGGCCCGGTTCCAGGGCCGCGAAACTGCCCTGCACCACCTGGCGCGCCACGTCCGACACTTTTTCTTCCTCGCCCGGCAGCACGCCGCGCACCGCCGAGGGACGCATCGCGCCGCCCTTCTGCAGCAGGCCCTGGGTCTCGACGAAAGGCGCGGCCCCGCGCACGGCCGGGTGGCGCATCGCCTGCTGCGCGGAAGCGCGCCAGTCGGGCATGCCGCCTTCCTGGAACACCTCGACGTGGGCCAGCACCGACAACATGCGGTCGGTGACGTCCTTCTGGAAGCCGTTCATCACCGACAGCACGATGATCAGGGCGGCCACGCCGAGGGCGATGCCGGTCACCGAGATCAGCGAGATGAAGGAGATGAAACTGTCGCGGCCGCTACGCTTGCCGGCGCGCGTGTAGCGCAGGCCGACCAGCCATTCGTAGGGCAATGCCTGGATGATGCTCATGTACTTTGCGGTTTTCCTTGGGTGTGGTGGACGGGTCGATCCGGGCCGCGCTCATTCATAGCGCAGGGCCTCGGCCGGCTTGACGCGCGAGGCCGACCAGCTAGGGTAGAGGGTGGCCAGGAAGGACAGCAGCACCGCCACGCCGCCGATCCAGCCGACGTCGGCCCAGTGCAGGTCGGAGGGAATCTCGTCGATCAGGTAGACCTCCTGCGACAGGAAGTGCACCCCGAACAGGCGCTCGATCAGCGGCACGATGACGTCGACGTTGAGCGCCACCGCGACCCCGGCGCCCACGCCCAGCAGCGCGCCCAGCAGGCCCACCAGGGTGCCCTGGACCATGAAGATCTTCATGATCGACAGGGGCGAGGCCCCCAGGGTGCGCAGGATAGCGATGTCGGCCTGCTTGTCGCGCACCGTCATGACCAGGGTCGAGACCAGGTTGAAGGCGGCGACCGCGACGATCATGGTCAGGATGATGAACATCATGCGCTTCTGCGACTGCACGGCGGCGAACCAGATCGCGTTGACCTTGGTCCAGTCCCGCAAAATCAGTTCGCCCGACATGTCGCGCCGGAGCTCCTCGGCCACGCGCGGGGCGGCGTGCAGGTCGGCCAGGCGCAGGCGCAGGCCGTTGGGCGCGTCCACGCCCAGCGCGCTCTCGGCGTCGGCCAGGTGCAGGAAGCCGAGCGAGGAATCGAATTCGAAATGGCCGGCCTCGAAGATGCCGGCCACCGTCAGCGCGCGGCCGCGCGGCGCGGCCTGGGGCGTCTCGCCCGGCAGGCCGTTCGAGGCCAGCAGCATGGTGAGGCGGTCGCCGACCTTGACGTCGAGGGCGCGCGCCAGCGCGCTGCCGATGATCACGTTGGAGGACCCCGGCTGCAGGGCCTCGAAGCTGCCGGCCTTCGTCTGGCGCGTCACGTCCGCCACCTTGGCCTCGTCGGCCGGCAGGACCCCGCGCAGCAGGGCCGGCTTCATCACCTCGCCCGACAGCAGCATGGCCTGGGCGTCGACGAAAGGCGCGGCGGCGCGCACCTCGGGGTGGCGCAGGGCTTCCTGGCGCGCGCCTTCCCAGCCGCGCATGGCGCCGCGGGCGTCGTAGACCTCGACGTGGGAGAGCACCGAGAGCATGCGGTTGGTGACTTCCCTGGTGAAGCCGTTCATGACCGACAGGACCACGATCAGGGCGGCGACCCCGAGGGCGATGCCGGCCACCGAGGCCAGCGAGATGAACGAAATGAAGCGGTTGCGCCCGCTGCGCTTGCCTGCCCGCGTGTAGCGCAGGCCGATCTGCCATTCGTAGGGAAAGGTGTGGGTGGTGCTCATGTAATCCGGTTCGGGTCCGCCAAGCTCGCAGTTTGCCAGACAAACCCCTACCCTGGCATGAATTGTTAAAATCGACAGCTTGACATTGTAACAAGGATAGAGCGCAGGGCTCGCGCCTGACCCGCCGAAAAGCGGGCCGCCGGTTCTCCTCCGGCCCCGGTTTGCCCTAAAATAGCGGGATGGCCCATCTCACGCTCGTCCTGCCTTACGCACTGCCGCTCCCCGAATTCGCCCCCGACCTGGCGCGCGCCCTGAACACCCCGGCGCTGGCCGCCCTGCTCTCGCGCACGTCCAGCCACGCCCAGCACCGGACCGGCGAGGCCGTGCACGCCCTGCCGCACGAGACCTGGCTGGCGCGCAGCCTCGGCCTGGAGCGCGAGGGCCGGCCCGCCTTCGCCGCGGCCGCCATGCGCGGCCTGGGCCTCGACCCCGGCGAGGGCAACTGGTTCATCGTCAACCCGGCCCATATCCAGATCGCGCGCAGCCACCTGATGATGGCCGACCTGCGCCAGCTGGCCTTGAGCGAGGACGAGGGCCGCGCCCTGTTCGAGGCCGCGCGTCCCCTGTGCGAGGAAGCCGGCCACCGGCTGGCCTATGGCGACGCCGGCACCTGGTTCCTGCGCGCTGACGCCTGGACCGGCCTCGACCTGGCGACCCCGGACACCGTGGTCGGCATGGACCTGACCGATTTCATGCCCAAGGGCGACAAGGCCCTGCCCTACCGCCGCCTGCAGAACGAGATCCAGATGCTGTGGTACGCCCATCCGGTGAACGCCGCGCGCGAAGCGCGCCGCCTGCCGCCGGTGAACGCGTTCTGGCTGTGGGGCGCGGCCGACACCAACGCCGGCCGCCACAGCGCCATGCTGACCCACGCCGTGCCCGGCTGGCTGGCCGCGCTCGGCGGGCGCCGCCTCGACACCCTCGCCGGCCTCGACGCCGTGCTCGGGCAGGACGCCATGCTGGTGGCCGGCGACCTGGCCGAAGCGGCCATCGCCGCCGACTGGGGCAGCTGGGTGATGGGCATGCAGCGCTTCGAGGAGCAGCTGTTCGCGCCCCTGCTGGCGACCCTCAAGGATGGCCGCCTGAAGCGGCTGCGGCTGGTCCTGAGCAGCCGCGAAGCCCTGCTCGACCTGAGCACCACTGGCCTGGCCCAGCGCAAGTTCTGGAACCGTCCGACTCTCGCACGACTGTCCGCATGAAGACCCGCATCGCCACCCGTCCCTGCTCCTGGCGCACCTCCGAGATGCTGCGCCAGTCCGGCGTGCACCCGGTGCTGGCGCGCATCTACGCCGCGCGCGGCCTGGAAGACGCACGCGAACTGGCCAGCGAGCTGGCCGCGCTCTCGCCGCCCGGCGGCCTGAAGCACATCGACGCCGCCGCCCTGTTCCTGGCCGACGCCATCCAGGCGCGCCGTCGCATGACCATCGTCGCCGACTACGACTGCGACGGCGCCACCGCCTGCGCGACCGCGCTGCGCGGGCTGCGCGCCATGGGCGCCGAGGTCGACTACATCGTCCCCAACCGCTTCGAGTACGGCTATGGCCTGACACCCGAGATCGTGGCCCTGACCGCGCGCGAGAAGTCGCCCGAGGTCATCATCACGGTCGACAACGGCATCGCCAGCATCGAAGGCGTGGAGGAAGCCAACCGGCGCGGCATCGACGTGGTCGTCACCGACCACCACCTGCCGGGCGACGCCCTGCCGCGTGCGCGCGTGATCGTCAACCCGAACCAGCCGGAGTGCGGCTTCCCCAGCAAGCACCTGGCCGGCGTCGGCGTGGTGTTCTACGTGCTGCTGGCCCTTCGCGCCGAACTGCGCCGGCGCGGCGTGTTCGACGCCCAGACCCAGCCCAAGCTCGACAGCCTGCTCGACCTGGTGGCCCTGGGCACCGTGGCCGACGTGGTCAAGCTCGACGCCAACAACCGCATCCTGGTGGCGCAGGGCATCCGCCGCATGCGCGCCGGCCGCATGCACGCCGGCGTCGCCGCCCTGTTCCGGGTGGCGGGCCGCGAAGCGCGCTGCGCCTCACCCTTCGACCTCGGTTTCGCCCTCGGCCCGCGCCTGAACGCCGCCGGGCGACTGGAAGACATGTCGCTCGGCATCGAGTGCCTGGTGACGGACGATCCGGGCCGCGCCTGGGCCATCGCCCAGCAGCTCAACGAGATCAACCTCAAGCGCCGCGAGATCGAGGCCGAGATGCAGGACACCGCCCTG
Organism: Massilia sp. KIM; assembly: GCF_002007115.1. NCBI lineage: Bacteria > Pseudomonadati > Pseudomonadota > Betaproteobacteria > Burkholderiales > Oxalobacteraceae > Massilia > Massilia sp. KIM. The sequence goes on from NZ_MVAD01000001.1 coordinate 1,697,874, forward strand.
CTGCACCTGGACAGCTTCCAGCCGGCCGACGCCAGCACCATCGCGGTGTTCGACGAAGGCTGGCACCAGGGCGTGATCGGCATCGTCGCCTCGCGCCTGAAGGAAAAATTCTACCGCCCGACCATCACCTTCGCCCCGGCCGGGGACGGCTGGATCAAGGGTTCCGGACGCTCGATCCCGGGCTTTCACCTGCGCGACGCCCTCGACCTGGTGTCCAAGCGCGTGCCCGGCCTGATCGACAAGTTCGGCGGCCACGCGATGGCGGCCGGCCTGTCGATCCGCGGCGAGTCCTTCGACGCCTTCTCGCAGGCCTTCGAGGCGGTGGGCCGCGCCTGGCTCACCGAGGCCCAGCTGGAACGCATCGTCGAGACCGACGGCCCGCTCGAGGACGAGTATTACTCGACCCAGTTCATCGAGCTGTGCGACGGCCAGGTCTGGGGCCAGGGCTTCGCGCCGCCGGTGTTCTGCGACGAGTTCCGCGTGGTCAGCCAGCGGGTGCTGAAGGAGCGCCACCTCAAGCTGCTGCTGGAGCGTAACGGCCGGCGCTACGACGCGATCTGGTTCGGCCACAACGAGGCCTTGCCGGAGCGCGCCCGGGTCGCTTTCCGCCTCGACGCCAACGAATACAACGGCGTCACCAAGGTCCAGCTGCTGGTCGAACACGCCGAGCCGGCCTAGCGCAGACTCCCGGGCGTCCCGGCCTGGCGGGCGACGCCGGCGCCGGCGGGCGGCTATGATGCGCCCGCCAATCCCCTTTCATGGAAGAGCATGTTTTCGATCGTCCTGAACATCTTCGGCACGCTGATGCACCTGTACGTGACGGCGCGCCTGTACCGCATCGACGCCATCCGCCGCCACGTTCCGGCGCGCGCCTGGACGCTGGGCGCGCTCGCCCTGTGGCTGGTCTACCTGGGCGGCGTCCACCTGGGCGACGAGGCGCTCGACTGGCGCTGGTGGCCCGGCCAGTTCGCCATGAGCTGGATCGGCTTCCTGTTCATCATGTCGGTCTGCCTGCTGGCCGCCGACCTGGTGACCGGCTTCGGCTTCTGGTGGAAGGCGCACAACCGTAAGGTGACGGCGGGCGCCGCCCTCCTCGGGGTCCTGGTGAGCGGCTTCGCGGTCTACCAGGCGATGCGCACGCCGGTGGTGGTCGAGCACGAGATCGTCCTGCCCGGCCTGCCGCCGGCCCTGGACGGCACGGTGCTGGCTGCCGCCAGTGACCTGCACCTGGGTGCCCAGCGCCGCGCGCCCTGGATGAAGGACGTGGTGGAGACCATCAACGGCCTGCAGCCGGCCGCCGTGCTGCTGCTGGGCGACCAGGTCGAGGACGAGCCGACCGCCGATCCGGCCCTGCCGGGCGTGCTGCGCGGACTGCGCGCGCCTCGGGGCGTGTGGGCGGTCACCGGCAACCACGAGTTCTACGGCGACGCCGCCGGCACCATCGCCGAGTTCGAGCAAGGCGGGGTGCGCTGGCTGCGCGACGCGAAGATCGAACTGCTGCCGGGCCTGCACCTGGCGGGCATCGACGATATCGGCAGCCGGCTGCGCGGCGGCGGCACGGTGCTGCAGGGCCTGGACGCGCTGTATCCCGCGCCGGCGCAGGGCGCGACCATCCTGATGGCCCACATCCCGGCCGCGCCGGTGATCGAACGCGCGCGCGAGCTGGGCATCGGCCTGCTCCTGTCCGGGCATACCCACGGGGGCCAGATCTGGCCTTTCAACTACGCGGTGGCGCGCCGCTTCCCGCACGTGGCGGGCGCCTATCGCGCCGGGGAGCTGCAGGGCATCGTGACGCGCGGCGCCGGCAGCTGGGGGCCGCGCATGCGCCTGTGGAAACCGGGTGAGATCCTGAAAATCACCCTTCGCGCTCCCTGAGCGGTTCATGCACGCTGGCTGAACCACAATTATGTATCGCATGCAACGTTAGTTGTTTCGTTGCAACCAAAATGTGTAAGTACGCGGGTAAGCTGTGCGAATACTCACACATTTCCACACCAGCGATGCGCAAACTCGACAGTGGGCTGCGGCTCTTCGGCCTGATCATGGCCATCATCGTCATCTGCCTTGGTACCCTGCCCTTCGTCAGCAGCCACCAGGCGACCGAGACCCTGGACCTGGTCAAGGAGGTGGCGGCGCGCGAGCGCGCCTATAACAGCGTGATGGCCTCGCTGGTGGCGGCCGAAAATGGGGAACGCGGCTACCTGCTCGGCAACCCGTCCGCGCTGGCCGCCTACCAGGCCAACGCGGCCCGGATCCCGGCCGCCCTCGCGGAACTCGCGCGCGGCGCGGAATCCGAACGCGAACGGCAACTCATCGCAAGGATCGCGGCACTCGGCACGGCCAGGCTGGACGCGATGGCGGCCACCATCGCCCGGCACCGGGACGGCCGCGCCGCGCCGATGGCCGATGGCCAGACGGCGGTCGACGAGCGCGAGCTCGACGAGCTCCAGGGCCTGCTCGCGCTCCAGGCGCAGCACCTGGCGGATCGGCGCAACGGCTTGCGCGAGGCGCTTGCCGTCTCGCTCAAGTACAACACCGCCCTTGGCGTCGGCGCCTCGCTGGCCACCCTGGTCGTGCTGGTGGCGGCCGTCTACATCGGCGCCAGCAGCCTGCGCGAGCGCTCGGAGGCGGCGCGCCAGGCGGGCCTGCTGGCCCGCGCGAACGCGGAACATGCGGCCCAGGCCTCGCTGCGGGCCGACCGCAGCGCCGCCACGGCCCGCATGCTGCAAGCCCTGGACAGCAGCAAGGGAACCGCCGAGCTGGAGCATGTGCTGCCGGGCTTCCTGCAGCAGTTGTTGCCGGCCAGCTCGGGAGGAATCTACCTGTACCGCCATGGCCACCAGCTGCTGGACTTGAAAGCCGCCTGGGGCGCCGCTGCGCGGCCACCCGCCGCGGTCTGCCCGGAAGACTGCTGGGGTCTACGGCTCGGCAAGCCCCACATGGCCGCCGAGGCTTGCGGGCTGTGCTGCTGCCACGGGGACGGGGCGGCAACGGACCAGCCATGCCTTCCCATGATCTCCCAGGGCGAAGTGCTGGGCTTGATGGTGGTGAGCGGCGAGGCGGCCCGGTCGCCGGAGCTGGTCGCGCCGCTTGCCGAGCAGCTCGGCCTGGCGATCAACAACGTGATCCTGCGCGCCACCTTGCACCGCCAGTCGATCGTCGACCCTCTTACCGGCCTGTACAACCGGCGCCACCTCGATGAGGCGCTGCAGCGCGAACTGTCGCGCTCCGAGCGCGAGAGCGCACTCGTCATGATCGATCTGGACCATTTCAAGCTGGTCAACGATACCTACGGCCACGAAGGCGGCGACCTGGTGCTGCAGGAGGCGGCCAGGATGGTGTCGGCGCGCGTGCGCGCCAATGATCTGGTGTGCCGCCATGGTGGCGAGGAGCTGGTGATCCTGATGCCCGATTGCGGCGCCGACGCGGCCCTGCGCTGCGCCGAGCAACTCCGCCAGTCGCTGACCGAACTCGTCATCCCGTGCGGGGCCCGTTCCATCACCGGCCTGTCGGCCTCCTTCGGCGTCGCCGCCTGGCCGGCGCACGGAAGGAACGGCGCCGAGCTGCTGGCAGCGGCGGACCGCGCTCTGTACGCGGCCAAGAGCGCGGGGCGCAACAGGGTGGTGCGGGCCGAGCCTCTGGACGAGAAGGTGGTCGCCCTGCACGGGTGGGTCCGGTCCGCCTGAGCCGGTGCGGCGCGCGCTCAGGGCACGCGCGCCGCCTTTCCGAAGGCCGTGCCGCCGACCGGCAACACGAAGAAATCCTCCTCCTTGACGCCCTGTGCGGCGCGCGCGATCGCCAGGTCGCGCGGCGCCTGGTCCAGCCTTTCCTGCCCCATCGGGAAGGTCCCCCAATGCATGCCGACGCTGCGCTTGACCTTGAGCTCGCGGTGGATGCGCACCGCCTCGTCCGGGCTGACGTGGGAATTGCGGTACCACACCGGCTGGTAGGCGCCGATCCCGATCGCCGCCAGGTCGAAACCCTCCGGATAGCGCGCCGCGATGTCGAGGATGTCGCGCGAATAGCCCAGGTCGCCGGAGAAGAAGAAGGAGAAGCCCGGCCGCGTCACCGCGTAGCCGCCCCACAGGGTCTGGTTGCGGTCCCAGGGCGAGCGCGCCGACCAGTGGAAGACCGGCAGCAGCTGGATCTCGTGCCCCTGCACCGTGGTCTTGTCCCACCAGTCGAGCTTGACGATCCGGCTGCGCTCGCCGCCGGTCACGTTCTTTTCCAGCCAGATGTCCACGCCCAGCGGCGCGACCAGCAGCGGCGGCCCGCCCTTCTGCCGGTACAGCGCGCGCAGCGAATCCTGCGACAGGTGGTCGTAATGCGAATGGCTCAGCACCACCACGTCGATGCGCGGCAGCTCGGCCAGGGCGATGGCGGGCGGCTGGTGGCGCTTCGGCCCGGCGAAGGAGACCGGCGAGGCGCGCTCCTCGAACACCGGGTCGGTCAGGATATTCAGGCCGGCGCCGGTCTGGAACAGGAAGGTGGCGTGGCCGATCCAGATCAGGGCGGGCTCGCTGCCGTTCGCGTGCAGGTAGGCCAAATCCGGCTTGGCCGTCGGGATCGGCGCCAGCGGCAGGCGCTCCGATCCGTCCGAGGTCCAGTTCCGGATGCGGCTGGTCCAGCCCTCGACGAAGCCCTGGGGCGGACGGCGGTAGGCCGGATTCGGCGGATAATTGTTGGCGAAGCCCTCGGGCCGGTGGTGGGGCCTGGCGGCGTCGTAATAAGGATTCTGGTGCGCGCAACCGGCGACAAGGAGGCCTGCGGCGAGGAAAACCAGGGAAGACAGGAGGCGCATGGACGGCGGGAAGTGTCGAAAAGACACAAGTATAAGCCCCGGCACAGGCCGCCCGGCGCGCGTGGATGGTCCGCATGTCACATTTGTCCGCGCCGGGCCCGGGCTGTTACAAACTCGGGACTGTGCACGTCCTTACGTTTCCGGTAGGATAGCGCTTTTTTCAGAGGGCAGCCCCGCCATACCAAGGGATGTCCGATGCGCCTCCCGAGGCGATCCCAGGGGTGGCGCGGCTTACGTGAACGACCGGGAACCCGCCTGAGGCAAGGTTTCCTTAACTGGAAGACTATGGAGCGTCCCCAGATACCGCAGTCGCGCAGTGCACAGTGGACTATGCTGGTCTGCGCCCTGGTCGTGCTCCTTGTTGCCGGTTTTGAAACGCTGCGCTGGGCCCGCGTGACGCGCCCGAGCGCCGTCCCCAGCACCCCGCAGGCCGTGTCGTCCGGACCCGTCGAGCTGCAGGAACTCTCCCATTCCCATATTCCGATGCCCCGGGGCGTGCCCTCGGCCCATGCCAGCGCCCTCGCGACCCTGCCGGGCGGCGGCATGATCGCCTTCTGGTGGGCCGGCAGCCGCGAGAGCGGACCGGACGTCAAGGTCTACGCCTCGCGCTGGCACCAGGGCAGCTGGAGCGCGCCTTGGGAAGCGGCCAGCCGCGGCTCGCTGGGCGAAGCCCTGGCCTTCGGCGTGCGCCGCATCGGCAACCCGGTCGCCTGGACCGACCGCGAGGGACGCATCCACCTCTACGTGGTCGCCACCGGCCTGGGTGGCTGGGCCGCCTCGCGTGTCGCCCACCTGGTCTCGAAGGACCAGGGCGCCAGCTTCCAGCTGCGCCGGGTGCTGCCGGCCGCGCCCCTGTTCAACACCAGCGTCCTGGTGCGCACCAATCCCATCGCCATGGCCGACGGCGGCTGGTGGCTGCCCCTGTATTTCGAGATCGGCATCAAGTACCCGATGCTGATGGCCTTCGGCGCCGACGGCGAGCCGGCCTGGCTGGGCCGCATCGGCCACCGCACCCACACCCTGCAACCCGCCATCGTGCCGGTCTCCAGCACCGAGGTGCGCGCCTGGATGCGCGACGCCGGCGACGAGCAGCGCGTCCAGCACGCGACCAGCCGCGACGGCGGCGCCAGCTGGGAAGACCTGCCGGCGGCGGCCGACATGCCGAACCACGACACCTCGCTGGCCGCGATCCGCCTGAGCAGCGGCGACTTCCTGATGCTGCACAACCACGTCGAGACAGGCGGCTCCGCGCGCAGCACCCTGCGCCTCTCGATTTCCAAGGACAGCCACGACTGGCGCACCGTGGCCGACGTCGCGCGCGGGACGGCCGGCGACGAGTTCTCCTACCCGACCATGCAGCAGGTCGGCGACGAACTGCACATCACCTATACCCACCAGCGGCAATCCATCGCCCACCACCGCTACCGGATCACGCTTGGCGCGACAGGGGAGAAAATCTGATGAGTTTGCCTGATTTCGCCTGGCAGGTGGTCTACGGACGCCTGGCCTGGGCCGTGGTGCTGGCCAGCGTGCTGGTCGCCATCTTCCCCGGCCCCTGGCGCCGCAGCCCGCGCCTGCCGGCCTGCATGCTGGCCCTGAGCCTGGGCCTGATGCTGCTGCCCGGCCAGGCCTCCCCGGCCTACTGGCTGGTGCTGGCCTTCCAGTATCCGAGCGCCCTGCTGGCCGCCTGCTGCCTGCTCGCGCTGGCCGAGCGCCGCCAGGGCGCGCGCGCCATCGGCGTGCTGCCGCCCGGCCTGGCGGGCGCGCTGGCCGTCGCCGGCGCCGCCCTGTATCTCGACGGCTTCGGCCTGCTCTCCCAGGGCTATTATTACGCCGGCTTCTCGGCCGTCGGCGTGCCGCTGCTGACCGTGGCCGCCAGCCTGGCCTGCGCCTGGGCCATCGTGCGCGGCAGGCATCGCCGCCATGCCATCCCGCTGCTGGGCGCGCTGGCCCTGTTCGCCGTCCTGCGCCTGCCCACCGGGAATCTATGGGACGCGCTGATCGACCCGCTGCTGTGGGCCTGGGCCGTGTTCGCCCTGGCCCGCGCCGGCCTGCGCAGGCTGCGCCGCGCGCCGGCCGCGCCGGTCCCGCCGCTGGAAGCCGCGAGCGCCCTGCCCGTGCTGGGCGTGGCCGGCGTCGACACCTATTCAACCAACAAGGAGCAAGTCAGTGGTAACTAGGAATTGGCTCACCCATCCGGCGATCGCCACGGGGATCGCCGTCAACCTCTTCATTCTCGGCCTGGCGATCGCCTGGTCCAACGACAAGGCCATGCTGTGGCTGCTGCTGAGCGAGGACGGCATCACCGAGTGGATGCAGTTCCTGTGCTTCACCGTGACCGCCGGCCTGCTGGCCTTCATCGCCCTCGAACGCCTGCGCGAACCGGGCGCCTCGAAGTTCGGCTTCCTGGTGCTGGCGGGCCTGAGCCTGGTCGTGGCCCTGGCCGCCCTCGAAGAGATCAGCTGGTTCCAGCGCGTGCTCAAGGTCCAGTCGCCCGAGTTCTTCCTGCAGAATAACCGCCAGGCCGAAACCAACCTGCACAACCTGGCCGTCGGCAGCGGCAGCCTGCACAAGAACGTGATCCTCAAGCTGATCGTGATCGTCGGCCTGACCCACAACCTGATCCTGCCGCTGCTGGCGCGCAAGCGCCCGGCCATCCGCGCCTTCGTCGAGCGCTTCGGCCTCTACCTGCCGCCGCTGGCCGCCTCCATCCCCTACCTGGTGATGGTGATCCTCTCGCACCTGCTGATCGAGCACGAGCGCAAGGGCGAGCTGGGCGAGATGTTCGGCGCCGTGCATTACCTGGTCACCGTGTTCGGCGCCTACTGCGTCGGCATCGCCACCAATCACAAGCCGCTGTTCGAGGGCGCGAAGGAAAGCGGGCGCCTGAGCGTCCTGTTCTCCATGCTGCTCGTCTTCCTCCTGCTGGTGGCCTGGATCATGAGCGCCGGCACCGGCGTCGTCGGCACCTGAGCTTTACCGGACCCACACCCATGCGCATCGATTCGACCAGCATCTTCCGCCGTCCAAGCTTTGCGCGCCAGCCGCTGTGGGTCAGCGCCGCGCACCTGAGCGCGCTCACCCGCTGGGCCGGCCCCTATGTGAGCCTGCTCCAGATGCTGGTGATCGGGCTCGGCCTGCTCTCGCTGTCGCGCATCGGCCTGATGCTGTGGCAATGGGAGCGGGTCGCCGCCACCGGCATCGTCGGCGAGATGCTGGTCCAGGGCGTGCGGGCCGACCTGATCCTGCTCGGCTACCTGCTGCTGCCGGCCCTGCTGCTGGCGCCGCTGCTGGCCCACCGGGCCAGTTTCCGGTTCTGGCGCGGCCTCACGGTGGCCTGGGCCGCCGCCGCGCTGATCTTCATCGTCTTCATGGAAGTGTCGTCGCCGCAGTTCATCATGCAGTACGACGTGCGGCCGAACCGGCTCTTCATCGAATACCTTTCGCATCCGAAGGAAGTCTTCGCCACCCTGTGGAACGGCTTTCGCGTCGCCCTGCTGCTGGGCGTGGGCGCGACCCTCGTGCTGGGCGTGACCCTGCTGCGCCTGCTGCGCGCCGCCGCCGTCGAAGCCAGCCCCTGGTCCTCGAAGAAGCTGCTGCTCACCTGGCCGCTGCTGGTGCTGGTGGTGTTCGTCCAGATCCGCTCGACCACCGCGCACCGCCCCGCCAATCCGGCCCTGTTCGCGCTGACCGAGGACGCGATGGTCAATTCGCTGATCATCAATTCGCCCTGGTCGGTGCTGGACGCGATCAACTCGATGAAGAAGGAAGCGAATTCCTCCGAGATCTACGGCAAGCTGGAACGCGAGAAGGTGTTCGCCCACGTGAAGGCGGCCCCCTGGCTCAAGGACTACCAGTTCACGAACGCCGAGCTGCCGACCCTGCACCGCCAGCAGGCCGTGGTCCAGCGCGCCCGGCCGCTCAACCTGGTGATCGTGCTGGAAGAAAGCCTGGGCGCGACCTTCGTCAAGTCCCTGGGTGGCAATGGGGTGACGCCGGAGCTGGAAAAGCTCAAGGGCGAAGGCTGGTGGTTCGAGCAGCTGTACGCCACCGGCACCCGCTCGGTGCGCGGCATCGAGGCCGTGGTCGCCGGCTATGCGCCGACGCCGGCGCGCAGCGTGGTCAAGCTCTCCCTGGCCCAGCACAATTTCTATACCCTGGCCGCCGGCCTGGAGAAACAGGGCTACCACACCGAATTCGTGTACGGCGGCGAAGCCCACTTCGACAACATGCGCAGCTTCTTCACCGGGAACGGCTTCAACAGCGTGGTGGACCAGGCCGACATGAAGCCGAAGTTCGTCGGCAGCTGGGGCGCTTCGGACGAAGACCTGTTCGACAAGTCGCTGGAACGCCTCAAGCACCTGCATGGCCAGGGCAAGCCCTTCTTCAGCCTGATCTTCAGCTCGTCCAACCACGAGCCCTTCGAGTTCCCGGACGGGAAGATCGCGCTGCACGACCCCACCAAGCAGACCGTCAACAACGCGGTGAAGTACGCCGACTACGCGCTCGGCAAATTCATCGCCGAGGCCAAGCGCCAGGACTACTGGAAGGACACCGTGTTCCTGATCGTGGCCGACCACGACACCCGGGTGTATGGCGACACCCTGGTGCCGATCAAGAAATTCCACATCCCGGGGCTAATCCTGGGGGCGGACATCCAGCCCCGCAGCATCACGACGGTCGCCAGCCAGGTCGACCTGGGACCGACCCTGCTGTCGCTGATGGGCGTGAACAGCGAGCACCCGATGATCGGCCGCGACCTGGCGCGCGACGCCGAGACCCCGGGCCGGGCCCTGATCCAGTTCAACAATTATTTCGCCTGGCTGGACCAGGACAAGATGGCGACCATCCTGAGGCCGGGCCAGCCTGCGCTGCTCGGCAGGTACGATCCGGCCAGCGGCAACGTGGACGTGCATGCGGGCACGCCCAGCGCCCAGCAGGTCGAGAATGCGATGGCGCACGTCATGCTGCCTTCCCTGCTCTACCGCGAACAGCGCTATCGCCTGCCGAAGTGAATGCGGGAGGCCGGGTCTTCCCGGCCTCCTGATCAGGATCTATTTGGCGCAGTCGCAGAAGTCCGAACCGCGGTCGAACACGACCTTCCACCTGCCCGGCGCTTCCAGGCGCCAGATCGAATTGAAGCGCCCGATCTTCTTGCCACCGCGGTCATAGATCGGCCCGCCGCTGTAGGCCAGCGTGCCCGACTCCACCACCTCGACCTCTTCTGGCGCCCACGAGAACGGCGCCTCCGGCTTGTCGTAGTACTTGCGCCAGGCCCTGACCACCGCCTCCTTGCCGCGCAGCGCGCCTTCGGCCGACATGAAGATGGCCTCGTCCGCCACGAAGCGCGTGAAACCCTCGAAATCCCTGGCCTTCATGGTGGCGGCGAAGGCCCGCTCGCTTTCCAGCACCTGCTTCCTGAGGTCTTCCTGGGACACCCGTGCATTGCCAGCGGTCGCCGCCAGCAGGAGGCAGGCCGACAGCAGGGAAATCGCTCCTAGACGCATGGACAAATCCTTTTCGATTCGGCAACTTTAAGATTGTGTCACGGTCGCACACCCTTGACAACCGGCGGTTGCATTTAGTCCGAATTCGGAGTATAAATACTCCAACAATGGAGGAACCATGAGCTTAGCCTATTCGTACCCCAAGAGCCGATTCGAGCCGGCGGTACTGGTCGACCTGAATTCCAAGGCCGAGCGCGAGCGTCTCTCGCGTTCCGCCCTGAAGGGCTTTTTCAAGCTGACGGCGGCCTGGCACGTACGCGAGGACGAGGCCCGCGAACTCCTGGGCGGCCTCTCGTCCTCCTCCTATTACGACTGGAAGAAGAACCCCGACCGGGTGCTCGAGGTCGACCGCATCACCCGCATTTCCTACCTGCTGGGCATCTACAAGGCCCTGCACATCCTGTACGGCGACAAGCTCGCCGACGAATGGATCCACCTGCCCAACACCAATCCGGTCTTCGCCGGACGCACCCCGCTCGCCTACATGCTGGCCGGCGGGCTGATCGCGATGCAAACGGTACGCAAGCTCCTCGACGCGCGCCGCGGAGGCCTGTGATTTGACCGTTATCCCCAAACTGACCCCGCTGCGCCAGTTCGACACCTGCCGCCTCATCCCTTCCCGCTTCGCCGACCTGGAGGATTCCGTCCTCGCCCCGCTGGCCGAGGACGACGACATGCTGCGCGACCTGTTCGACCTCGACAACGCGACCAACGAGCGCCTGCGCGCCGAGTCGGGCCTGCTGCCCGGCATCGGCATGGACGAACTGGTGTTCGGCGTGCCCAACTTCCGCATCATCAATGCCGCCTACACCTACGCGCGGCCGGAGGGCAGCCGCTTCAACGACGGCGAGCGCGGCGCCTGGTATTGCGCCTTCGCGGCCGAGACCTCGCTGGCCGAAGTCATCTTCCACAAGACGGTCGAGTACAGCGAGATCCAGCGTTTCGACGACTCGGTGAGCTACCAGTGCCTGCTGGCCGACTTCAGCGCCTCTTTCCACGACATCCGCGGCGTGGCGGCCTATGGCGACTGCCTCGACCCGCAGAGCTACGTGGCCTCGCAGGCGCTGGCCGCCGAGCTGCTCGAGCAGGGCTCGATGGGTGTGATCTACCCCAGCGTGCGACAGCAGGGCGGGGTTTGCCTGGCCTGCTTCCGTCCCGCACTGGTGGGCAATGTGCGCAAGGCCCAGACCTATCGGTTAACATGGCGGGGTTCGCCGCAGCCCGCGGTAGAGATCCTGAGCTGAACGATGAAAACGAATCCCGAGAAAGACACCGAACTGCACGACAAGATCAACCGCGAGACCGGCCGCATCAAGTGGGCCGAGCTGGAGCGGCATTTCGCCAGCGGTTCGGTAGTGTATGTGAGCGAAGAGCTGGACCTGATCGAAGTGGCGCTGCGCATCGCGCACGACGACAAGGAGAGCGTGACGCGCTGGATGCAGTCTGGCGCGCTGGCCAAGGTGAGCGATGCCCAGGCCAAGACCTGGCTGGAGTCCGACGCCACGCTCTGGGCCTCGGTGGTGAGTCCCTTCGTGCTGGTGCAGGCGGAGAAGCGCCAGCTGCACTGAGCGCCCCGCCCCGGGGCACTGGGTTCGAGCCCCTATGCCCTGCGCTCGCCGCGGTCTAGCGCCGCCCCTCGCCCCGGTGCGACAGGGCATGCGCGGCGCGCTTCATCAACTGCGCAGCCCTGACCGGATCCTGTTCCATCAGCGCCAGCTGCTGCCAGGCTTCTGCGTAATCATGCTGCGCCGCCTCCTCCAGCAGGCGGCGCGCCTGCACCTCGTCCTTCGCCACGCCCTCGCCGTCGAGCAGCATGTTCGCCAGGATGAACATCGCCTCCGGCATCCCGCGCGCCGCCGCCACCTTCAGCCAGTGCGCGGCCAGCGCCGGCTCGCCGTTCGCGCGATGGGCGAGCGCACGACGGAAGGCCCCGTCGCCCTCGTCCCCATGCTGGGCCGCAGCGGGCCCGCACAGCGCCAGGGCGGCCAGCGCCGCCAGGAGCAGCCGCCTCATTGGGCCAGGTCGATCGCGTACAGGGCGGTGCCCTTGCCGCGCCCGTCGTCCACCGCCAGCTGGCTCACGTTGTGCAGCCCCGCCTCGTGCGCCAGTTCGACCAGGCCCGGGGCCGAATGGAAGACCACCGGCCCGGCCGTCTTGACCCGGGCGAAGCGCCAGCTGCGCGCCGACCCATGCTGCTGGCGCGTCAGGGTCTTGGTGTCCTTCACGTAGGCGATCAGGACTTCGCGGTTGTTGTCGGGCGAGGCGATCACGGTCTTGCTGCCGTCCAGCCCCGGGAAGTTGCCGCCGCCGCTGGCGCGGTAGTTGTTGGTCGCGACCAGGAATTCCTGCCCCGGCTCGACCGGCTTGCCGCGATAGCTGAGCTGGCGGATGCGTTCGCCCGGCGCCTGGGTCACGTCGATCTCGTAGCTGACCTCGGGCGAAGTGAGCGTGTCGAAGTTATAGCTCGGCACCGAAAGGTTCACCAGTTCCTGGGGCTCCGCCTTGTGCGGGTCGATGGTGTTGAAGCGCTGGGCCGCCTTCTCCAGCCAGGCCTTGAGCTGGACGCCGTTGACCTTCACCGCGTACAGGGCGTTCGGGTACAGGTAGAGGTCGGCCGCATTGTTCAGCGCGAGCGGGCCGGGTTGCACGTCGGTGTAGTCCGAAGGTCCCGCGAGGCCGCTCTTGAAGGGCGCCGACACCGACAGCACCGGCAGCTTGGCGTACTGCGGCAGGTTGGCCGCCACGTAGTTCGCCACGTAGGCCGCCTGGGCCTGGTTGACCACCTCGATCGCCGACACGTCGCCGACGTCAGCGAAATAGGTCGACATGCGGAAGGCCGTGCTGCCCACCGGGGTCTTGACGTAGCGGATGGTGGCCTCGTGCTCTTCCTTCACCAGCGCCATGATGGCGGGGTCGGGTTCCACGAAGGACTTGGCCCCGGTCTGGGCCGCGCGCGCCTGCACGAAGGTCTTGTCCTTCTCGATCGTCCAGCGCTTGCCGTCGTGCTTCAGGTGCAGGCCGATCACGCCCAGGTGCTTGCCCCACAGGTTGGCCATCACGGTCGGCACGCCGTGCACGAAGCCGCGCGCCTTGTCCACGCCAGGCAGGTTGAACTGGGCGACGTTGCTGTCGGGGTTGGGGAAGAGCTGGTGCGAATGCCCCAGCAGCATGGCGTCCACGCCCGGGACCTGGGCCAGGTAGTAGTTGGCGTTCTCCATGCTTGGCGAATAGCGGCTGGCGTCCAGGCCGCCGTGCGAGATCGCCACCACCAGCTCGGCGCCCTTGGCGCGCATCTCGGGGATGTACTTCTCGGCCGCTTCGCGCACGCCGGTCGTGTAGACGCGGCCCTCAAGCCAGCGCTTGTCCCACGACATGATGGTCGGCGGGGTGAAGCCGATGATGCCCACCTTGACGGTGGCGCTCACCGGCTTGCCCTCGGCGTCCACGGCGGCGATCTTCTTCTCGATGATGTGGTAGGGAGAGAACAGGGGCTTGTTGGTCTTCGCGCTGTGGACGTTGGCCAGCACCAGCGGGAAGGATGGGCCGGCGCACTTCTTCGCCGGCTTCACTCCCTTGACCTCGAAGCGGCTGCCGGTCACCTGCGAGAGAAACGCCAGGCCGTAGTTGAACTCGTGGTTGCCCACGCCGGCGCCGTCGTAGCCGAGCTGGTTCATCACCTTGTAGATGCTCAGGGTCTGGTCGCAGCGCAGCGGCTTGACCAGGGCCTGGTAGTCGGCCAGGGCGCTGCCCTGGATGGTGTCGCCGTTGTCGAGCAGGAGGGTGTTGGGGAATTCCTTGCGCGCCTGGGCGATCAGGCTCGCGGTGCGGTCCAGGCCGAACGAGGGCTCGCCCACCAGCTTGTAATAGTCGTAACCCACCACGTTCGAGTGCAGGTCGGTGGTTTCCAGCACGGCCAGCAGCGCCGTCGCGCCGGCGGGCGGCCTGGCGTTCGCCTTGCCTTGCGCATTGGGGGCGGCCAGGGCCGGCAGGCTGAGGAGCGCCGGAACGAGCGCGATGCAAATCTGATAACGCAAAGTGAGGGCCATGGGGTTTCCGTTCAGTGGGACCGGGCGATGATACGGTAGCCGCATATGCATGGGCAAGGGAGAAACCCGGCGCGAGCCCGGTTCCCACCACGCTTGGGGTATAATCTAGGGTTCGATTCAACCCAACAACGAGACTGCCACGACCATGGAAGCTGAACGCATCAATGCCATTTCGTCCCTGCTGAACGACCTGTCCGGTCGCGAAGCCGAACTTCGGAGGTATCTTTGACTTCGATAAGAAGTCGGAGAAACTAGAACAGGTCAACCAGGAGCTGGAAGACCCGACCATCTGGAACGACCAGAAACGCGCCCAGGACCTCGGCAAGGAAAAGAAGGCCCTGGAGGGTGTCGTCCTGACGCTGGAGAAAGCGAAGGCCGACCTCACGGACGCCGCCGACCTGTTCGAGATGGCGCGCGAGGAAGGCGACGACGCCACGCTGGAAGCGGTGGCGGGCGACGCCGCCGAGATCCAGAAAGTCATCGAGGCGATGGAATTCCGCCGGATGTTCAGCAACCCGATGGACCACGCCAACTGCTTCATCGACATCCAGGCCGGCGCCGGCGGCACAGAGGCCCAGGACTGGGCGTCCATGCTGCTGCGCCAGTACCTGCGCTATTGCGAGCGCAAGGGCTTCAAGGCCGAGGTCATGGAACAGTCCGAGGGCGAGGTCGCGGGCATCAAGACCGCCACCATCAAGGTCGAGGGCGAGTACGCCTATGGCCACCTGCGCACCGAAACCGGCGTGCACCGCCTGGTGCGCAAGTCGCCCTTCGATTCGGCCAACGGACGCCACACCTCGTTCACTTCGCTGTTCGTGTACCCGGAAGTCGACGACTCGATCGAAATCGAGATCAATCCGGCGGACGTGCGCATCGACACCTACCGCGCATCGGGCGCGGGCGGCCAGCACATCAACAAGACCGACTCCGCGGTGCGCCTGACGCACGCGCCGACCGGCATCGTGGTGCAGTGCCAGAACGACCGCTCGCAGCACCGCAACAAGGCCGAAGCCTTCGACATGCTGCGCGCCAAGCTCTACGAGCTGGAGCTGCGCAAGCGCATGAGCGAGCAGCAGAAGCTGGAAGACTCCAAGACCGACGTCGGCTGGGGCCACCAGATCCGCTCCTACGTGCTGGACCAGTCGCGCATCAAGGACCTGCGCACCGGCTTCGAGACCGGCAACACCAAGAACGTGCTGGACGGCGACCTGGACGACTTCATCTCCGCTTCGCTCAAGCAGGGCATCTAGGATGGGCCAGACCACCCGCGCATTCGTGTTCGACATGGACGGCACCATCGTCGACAACATGGACTTCCATACCCGCTCGTGGATCGCCTTCTTCGAGCGCCGCGGCGTCACGGTCGATGCGGACGAGTTCTTCCGCACCACGGCCGGCCGCCAGGGCAAGGAGATCATCGGCTCCCACCTGCAGGAGGAGTTCGGCGAGGACGACATCGCCCTGCTGATCCATGAGAAGGAAGCCGTCTACCGCGAGCTCTACGCGCCCCACCTCGAGGCCGTCGCCGGCTTCGAGGACGTGATCGCGACCGCCAGGGCCAACGGCGCCAAGCTGGCCGTGGCCACCGCCGCGCCGCCGGCGAACATCGCCTTCACCCTCGACGGCCTCGACCTGCGCCGCCACTTCGACGCGATCGTCGGCGCCGCCGACGTCGCGCGCGGCAAGCCGCATCCGGACGTGTTCCTGAAGGCGGCCGAGCGCTGCGGCGTCGCGCCCGAGCACTGCATCGTGTTCGAGGACGCGCCGCTGGGCGTGGAAGCGGCGCGCCGCGCCGGCATGCGCTGCGTGGTCCTGACGACCACCCTGCCCGCCAGCGCCTTCGCCGAATTCGACAATGTCGTGGCCATCGTCAACGATTTCACGGCCCTGGACGTTGACGCTTTGTTCGCCTGACAACTCACACAGAACCACCCACCCATCATGACTACGGAAAACCAAGACCAGGCGCCCATCGTGGCCGCCGACGAGAACAAGATCATGGCCGAGCGCCGCGCCAAGCTGGCCGCCATCCGCCAGCAAGGCCAGGCCTTCCCCAACGACTTCGTTCCCCAGGACAAGGCTGCCGACCTGCAGGAGACCTACCGCGGCAAGTCGCGCGAGGAACTCGAAGCCGAACCGGTGAAGGTGGTGCTGGCCGGGCGCATGATGCTCAAGCGTGAAGCCGGCAAGAAGGCCGCTTTCGCGACCCTGCAGGATTCCTCGGGCCCGATGGCCGATGGCCGCATCCAGATCTACGTCACCCTGGATAACGCCGGCGCGCAGGCGATGGAAGCCCTGCACCACTACGACCTGGGCGACATCCTGGGCGTGGAAGGCACGCTGTTCAAGACCAAGACCGACGAGTTGACCGTCAAGGTGAGCACCCTGCGCCTGATCGCCAAGTCGCTGCGCCCGCTGCCGGACAAGTTCCACGGCCTGCACGACCAGGAGACCAAATACCGCCAGCGCTACGTCGACCTGATCATGAATGAGGAGACGCGCCGCACCTTCAAGGCGCGCACCGCCGCGATGTCCTCCATCCGCCGCTTCATGGAGAAGCACAACTTCATGGAAGTCGAGACGCCGATGCTGCACCCGATCCCGGGCGGCGCGGCGGCCAAGCCCTTCATCACCCACCACAACGCGCTGGACATGGAAATGTACCTGCGCATCGCGCCCGAGCTTTACCTGAAGCGCCTGGTGGTGGGCGGTTTCGACCGCGTGTTCGAGATCAACCGCAACTTCCGCAACGAAGGCGTGTCGGTCCGTCACAACCCGGAATTCACGATGATGGAATTCTATGCGGCCTACACCGACTACAAGTGGATCATGGACTTCACCGAGCAGGTGATCCGCCAGGCCGCGATCGACGCCCACGGCAGCGCCGTGCTGACCTACGGCGGCCGCGAGCTGGACCTGTCCAAGCCCTTCCAGCGCCTGACCATCGTCGAGGCGATCGACAAGTACGCACCGGGCTATACCCCGGAGCAGCTGAACGACGCCGGCTTCATCAAGCAGGAACTGGCGAAGTTCGGCGTCAAGCCCTTCGCCACCGCCGGCCTGGGCGCGCTGCAGCTGGCGCTGTTCGAGGAGACCGCGGAAGCCCTGCTGTGGGAGCCGACCTTCATCATCGACTACCCGGTCGAAGTCTCGCCGCTGGCGCGCGCCTCTGACACCCGGGAGGGCATCACCGAGCGCTTCGAGCTGTTCATGGTGGGCCGCGAGATCGCCAACGGCTTCTCGGAGCTGAACGATCCGGAAGACCAGGCCGCGCGCTTCCTGGCCCAGGTGGCCGCCAAGGACGCGGGCGACGAGGAGGCGATGTACTACGACGCCGACTACATCCGCGCGCTGGAATACGGCATGCCGCCGGCGGGCGGCTGCGGCATCGGCATCGACCGCCTGATGATGCTGATCACCGATTCGCCGAACATCCGCGACGTGCTGCTGTTCCCGCACCTGCGCAAGGAAGACTGAGCGGAATTACGGGGAAGTGTGGCCGCGAAGGCGGCCAAGTGAAAAGGCGGCGTGCGAAGGCACGGCCGCCTTTTTTGTTTGTCCTGCAAGGCGTCCACAAACCATGACCATGACCCTGATCGTGATCGTGATCGTGTCCGTGAGACGCCCGCGCGCGGATTAGGGGGAGCACGCAACCGACTGCATTAGCACCCATAGCCCCAAGCCCGTCATTCCGGCGAAGGCCGGAATCCAAGTTTGCGTGAAGGGCCACTACGCTTGAAGTCAGTGGGACGCGACGAACTTGGATTCCGGCCTTCGCCGGAATGACGGTTTTGCGGCTAACTATACGGAAGCTGTCTGCCTGATCTTACTGGACCACGGTATAGCACGGCGTATAGGCCTTGCCCGGCAACTTCATGCGGCTCTGCTCCACGAAGGACGCCAGCAGCGCATCCATCGGCCCCATGATCGCGCTCTCACCCGAAATCTCGTACTTCCCGTGCTGTTCGATCGCCCGGATCCCCTCTTCCTTGACGTTACCCGCCACCACCCCCGAGAAGGCGCGGCGCAGATCCGCCGCCAGCAGATGCGATTCCTGGTTGCGGTGCAGGTTCAGGTTGCGCATGTTCTCGTGCGTCGGGCGGAAAGGCTTCTGGAATTCGTGGTCGATCTTCAGGCGCCAATTGAAATAATAGGCGTCGCTGTGCGCCTTGCGGTATTCGCGCACCAGCTTGATCCCCGCTTCCATCTCGCGCGCCACCGCCTCCGGATCGTCGATGATGATCTTGTAGCGGCGCTGGGCCTTCTCGCCCAGGGTCAGGCCGATGAAGTGGTCGATCTGGGCGAAATACTCGCGCGCCGTCGCCGGGCCGGTGAAGATCAGCGGGAAGGGAATCTCGGCGTTGTCCGGGTGCAGCAGGATGCCGAGGATGTACAGGATTTCCTCGCAAGTGCCGGCCCCGCCCGGGAACACGACGATGCCGTGCCCGGTGCGGACAAACGCCTCGAGGCGCTTCTCGATGTCCGGCATGATCACCAGGTCGTTCACGATCGGGTTCGGCGACTCGGCGGCGATGATGCCCGGCTCCGAAATGCCCAGGTAGCGCCCGCCGTGGCGGCGCTGCTTGGCGTGGCCGATCGCCGCGCCCTTCATCGGGCCCTTCATCGCGCCCGGGCCACAGCCGGTGCAGATGTCGAGCTCGCGCAGTCCCAGCGCGTATCCGACGTGCTTGGTGTAGTTGTACTCGTTGCGGCTGATCGAGTGGCCGCCCCAGCACACCACCAGGTTGGGATTGCGCTGCGGCTGCAGCACGTTGGCGTTGCGCAGGATGTGGAACACCGCGTCGGTGATGCCTTCGGTGCGCGACAGGTCGAATTTGGGATTGTCGGTGACGTCGAAATGGACGTACACGATGTCGCGCAGCACCGCGAACAGGTGCTCGTGGATACCCTTGATCATTTTGCCGTCGACGAAGGCATGGGCCGGCGCGCCGCGGATGTCGAGCTTGATGCCGCGCTCGCGCTGCAGGATGCTGATATCGAAACTGGCATAGCGCTCCATCAGCTCCTTGCCGTCGTCGATGTCGCTGCCGCTGTTCAGGACCGCGAGCGCGCATTTGCGGAAGATGTCGTACAGGCCGGCCTTGCTGGTGTCGAGCAGCTTGGCCACTTCGGCCTTGGACAGCACTTCCAGCCGTCCTTCGGGGGAAATCAGCGTATCGACTACTTCGTGGGTCATGGTGTTCTATTCCTTTTCTCTTCTTAAAAACGCACTAGCCTGGTTGGCAATATACGCCAAAGCGCAAGGTTTTGCCTCTGCCACGCACCACCTCCGTGCATGGTCTTGCGCGCGTAATAACACAACCGGAAAAAATTCGCTGGATGCGGGGAATATGCACTAGAATGCGAGCCTAATTGGAATTCCGGCATGCCGAATCTCCAACCATTCCATCAATCGAGACAAATATCATTTCGGAGGAACCGCATGAGCGGTGCAGCTAATACACCCGCCAAGGGACCTATTCCGGAATTCAAGCAGATCATGGGCCACCCAGCACCGCTGTGGATGCTGTTCATGACCGAATTCTGGGAGCGTTTCGCGTTTTACGGCATTCGTTGGGCCCTGGTGCTCTACATCGTCGCCCAATTCTATGGCGGCGACGCGGTCGGACAGGCCGACGCCAACCTGACCTACGGTTCCTACCTGGCGCTGGTCTATGCCGGCGCCGTCTTCGGCGGCTACGTGGCTGACCGCGTGATCGGCTACCAGCGCTCCATCCTGGTCGGCGCGATCTTCATGGCCGCCGGCCTGTTCATGATCACCATCCCGAGCCAGGACGTGTTCAAGCTCGGCCTGGCCACCATCATCGTCGGCAACGGCATGTTCAAGCCGAACATCTCGGCCATGGTCGGCCAGCTCTACGCGCTGAACGACACCCGCCGCGATTCGGGCTTCACCATCTTCTACATGGGCATCAACGCAGGCGCCTTCATCTCGCCGATCCTGACCCAGCAACTGGCCCAGAACGTCTTCAACACCGGCGACACCCCGGCCTACAAGATCGTGTTCTTCGCCTCGGGCGTGGGCATGCTGCTGTCGCTGGTGTGGTTCTACATCGGCCGCAAGCAGCTCAAGGGCATCGGCGCACCGGTCGGCGACCTGGCCAACCCGAAGCGCCTGATCGGCGTGATCGTCGGCTCGCTGGTCGTGATCCCGATCGTCTACCTGCTGCTGCAGGCCGGCGCGGCCAACCTGCAGATCGTGCTGACCGTGCTGTTCATCATCCTGGCCCTGATGCTGATCGTCGAAGGCGTGCGCGAAGGCGCGGTCTCGCGCGACAAGACCATCGCCATGATGATCATCTTCTTCTTCAACATCCTGTTCTGGTGCTTCTTCGAGCAGGCCGGCAGCTCCTTCACCTTCCTGGCCGACCAGATCGTGAACCGCGGTTTCGGCGACTGGACCTTCCCGGTGGCCTGGTTCCAGTCGGTGAACTCGATCGCCATCATAGTCTGCGCGCCGATCATCGCCGCGATCTGGGTGATGCTGGGCAAGCGCAACGCCAACCCCTCGATCCCGCGCAAGTTCGGCCTGGGCATCATCTTCAACGGCCTGGCCTTCGGCCTGCTGATGTACGCCCTGACCCAGCTCATCGACGACAACGGCAAGATCCCGTTCTGGACCCTGTTCATGGTCTACGTGATCCAGTCCATCGGTGAACTCTGCCTGTCGCCGATCGGCCTGTCGATGGTGACCAAGCTGGCACCGACCCGCCTGGTGGGCCTGGGCATGGGCGGCTGGTTCCTGTCGACCGGCATCGGCAACAACCTGTCGGGCATCTTCGCCTCGCACGTGTCGGGCGAGACCGGCATGTCGGCCGCCTCGGCCCTGGACGGCTACACCTTCGGCTTCTGGATCCTGCTGGGCGGCGGCGTGCTGCTGTTCCTGCTCGCGCCGCTCATCCAGAAATTGATGCACGGCGTGAAGTAAGCGCCACCTCGGCCTCGAGCAAGAACGGCAGCCCGCGTGGCTGCCGTTTTTTTTGATCGGGGCCTCGGCGCGCTTCACGCCCTGTCCAGCTGCCCCCGCATCTCCTCCATCTCCGCCACCATCCAGTCCCTGAAGCGCTGCACCTTGAGCATGTGCTCCTTGTGCGGATTGGCCAGGAACTTGTAGCCGTTCCCGAAGGGTGCGCTGCGGCAGGCGATCTTGCGCAGCGCCCCCGAAGCGATGTCCTGGAACGCGATCCCGTAGGGCACCAGGGCCACGCCCTGCCCCGCCACCGCCGCCTGCACCAGCACGCCCCAGTGGCTGTAGCCGCGGGAAAAATCGTACTTGCCCTTGAGCGCCTTGTTCTCGTTCAGCAGCTGCAGCCAGGCCTCCGGCGACTGCTCGACCAGCAGGCGGACATTGGGCAGATCGGCCAGCGTCAGGTCCGGGTGGCTAGGGGGCAGGAGTTCGGGACTGTAGACCGGCACCAGGCGCTCGCGGAACAGCACTGCCGGATCGCCCTCGCGCACCGGCCCGTAGCGGATCGCCACGTCGGTGCTGTCCGCATGCAGGTCGACCGGCGCGTCGTTCGAGTCGATGCGGATGTCCAGCTCCGGATACAGCTTGGTGAAGCGGTGCATGCGCGGCACCAGCCACTTGATCGCGAAGGAATGGGTGGTCGAGATGCGCAGCACCGATTCCTCGTCGCCGCGCTGCAGGGCCGCCACCTTGGCGCGCAGGTCGCCCAGCATGCGGCCGGTGGCGATCGCCAGCTCCTGCCCTTTTTCCGTGAGCGAGATGTGGCGGGGATGACGCACGAAGAGCGGAAACCCGATGTTCTCCTCGAGCTGCTTGACCTGCAAACTGACCGCCGCCGGCGTCTTGTGCAGCTCGCGCGCGGCCAGCTTGAAGCTGCCCCAACGCGCCGCGCACTCGAAGTCGATCAGCCCGGAAAGGCTGCGCAAGGGCTTCATGGGCCCTCCATGCATAAGTTATTCTTATTCAATCCACTACTTTTTCTAGTTTGAGGAATTTTACTGCTAGACGGAAAATATAGCCGAACACACAAGGAAAAGTCATGCCCAAGAATATTTTGGTGATCGGTGGCACCCGCTTTTTCGGAAAACTGCTCGTCCAGCGCCTGCTGCGGGCCGGCCACCGTGTGACAATCGCGACCCGCGGCTATGCGCCCGACCCCTTCGGCGAGCGCATCGCCCGCGTGCGGGTGGACCGCCGCAACGAGAACGCCATGCGCGCCGCCTTCGGCCACAGCCGTTTCGACGTCGTCTACGACCAGATGTGCTATTCGCCCCTCGACGCGGCGATTTCGGTGCGGGTCTTCGGCGGCCGGACCGGACGCTACGTGATGACCTCGACCATCGACGCCTACCGCGAGCTGGAGCCCGCCGGCCGCGCCTTCGTCGAGGACGACCTGCACGTCGAGGCCCAGCCGATCGACGCCTGTTATCCCTGGCACGATCCCGCGCGGGCCATCGAGTCTTATGTTTGTGGCAAGATCCAGGCCGAGGCCTACCTCTACCGCGACGGCAGCCTGCCCTGCGTGACCGCGCGCCTGGCCCACGTGCTGGGTGGCCCGGACGACTTCACCGGGCGCCTGGCGCATTACGTCGACCTGGTGCGCCGGCGCCAGGCCCTGCCGTATTCCAACCCGCAGGCCCAGGTCTCGTTCATGGAAGCCAAGCAGGCGGCCAACTTCCTGGTATGGGCGGGCGAGCAGGACTTCACCGGACCGGTGAACGCGGCCGCCGACGGCCCGCTGTCGGCCTACGCCCTGCACGCGCGGGTGGCCCGGACCCTGGACGAGACCGCGCACGCGCGCCAGGCGGCCCAGGTGGCGGCGCCGGGCAGCCTGTCGCCCTTCGATTTCCCCTCGCCCCTGGTGCTCGACACCAGCCGCGCCCAGTCGCTCGGTTACCGCTTCGGGCATACCGACGACTGGCTCGACATCGTCATTCGCCAGCACGACCTGGCCTACGTCTGAGCGGCCAGGACCATGAAAAACGCCGGCATCTGCCGGCGTTTTTCATTTACCGATCGGCCGGCTTGCCCGGCTTTTCGCGCGCCACCCACCACAGCAGCAGGATGATGGCCGCGTAGGGAATCAGGGTCAGCAGGTCGGCATTCGGCCCGGCGTAGAAGGGGTTCGAGGCCAGCGCCCACTCGGTCATGCTCGAGTCGAAATTGGTCAGCACCCCGGCCGTGATGGCGATGATGATGCCGGCCAGCGCGCCGCCCGCGATGTAGCCCGACGCCAGCAGCGTGCCTTCGCTGCGGTCGCCCGCCGCCTGGCACTGCTCCGGCGTCAGCTTCTCGTACTGCGGCAGCTTGTTGTTCCGGCGGTCGACCATCCACCGCAGCAGGCCGCCCACCGCGATCGGCAGGGTCGACACCAGCGGCAGGTAGACGCCCACGGTGAAGGCCAGCGAGGCGATTCCCGCCATTTCCAGCACCACCGAGATCATCACCCCGAACAGCACCAGGGTCCAGGGCAGCTCGCGGTCCAGGATGCCCTTGATGATGTAGGACATCAAGACCGCCTTGGGCGCGTCGTACTTCTTCACCTCGGTGCCGTCGGGACGGGTCTTGTGGGTGCCATTGATGCCCGGATCGACCAGGTAGGCCACCTTGCCGTCCTCCGCCACCAGGTATTTGCCGGCCGGGCCGCCCACGCTGTCGGTCTTGTGCCAGACCTTGTAGGTGTTGCGGTCGGTCTCGCCCTGCGGCCCCTCGAGGCGGGCGGTTGCCGAGAGCGTCGAGGAGTCGACCTTCAGGCCGGGCGCCACCTGCGCGGCCGGCACGTAGACGGTGCCGGCGTCGTTCAGCTTGAGCAGGATCGGCCCGAGGATCAGGGCGGCGGCGAAGGCGCCGCACAGGATCGCGTACTGCTGGTAGCGCGGGGTCGAGCCGACCAGGAAGCCGGTCTTGAGGTCTTGCGAGGTGGTGCCGGCGTTGCTGGCGGCGATGCAGACGATGGCGCCCACCGACAGCGCGGTCACGTAATACTGGCCGCCGGTCCAGCCCAGGGCCAGGAAGATCAGGCAGGTGAACAGCAGGGTCGCTACCGCCATGCCCGAGATCGGGTTGGACGAGGAGCCAACCTCGCCGGTCAGGCGCGAGGACACGGTGGCGAACAGGAAGCCGAACACCAGGATCAGCAGCGCGCCCAGCAGGTTCATGTGCAGCGGGGTGGCGACGGTGATGATGGCGATGATGGCCAGGCAGCCGATCAGCACCCATTTCATGGGGATGTCGCGCTCCGTGCGCACCGAAGCGTCGGCGCTGCTCGCCTTGCCCATGCCGGCCAGGCCCGAACTCAGGCTTTTCCAGATCATGGGCATCGAGCGCACCAGCGAGATCAGGCCGGCGGCGGCCACCGCGCCCGCGCCGATGTAGAGCACGTAGGCATTGCGGATGTCGTCCGGCCCCATGTCCTTGATCAGCATGGTGCCCGGCGCCAGCGGCACGGTCAATGCCTCGCCGAAGAACTTGATCATCGGGATCAGGAGCAGGTAGGACAGCACGCCGCCGGCCGCCATCGTGAAGGCGATGCGCGGGCCGATGATGTATCCCACGCCCAGCAGTTCCGGCGAGACCTCGGCCCCGGCCGAGCCGCCCTTGAGCGGGGCGCCGAACTCGAAGTTGACGTAATCCTTCCAGCCCTTGAAGGACACGCTCAGGCTCTTGTACAGCAGGCCGATGCCGAAGCCGCCGAAGATGATGGCGGCGCGCCGTTTGGCGTCGCGCATGGCCTCGGCGTCGCCCTTGGTCGATTCGCCCGCGGCTTCGCGCGAGACGTCGGTGGCGGCGGCCTTGAGCACCTCGGCGCAGGCCGTGCCTTCCGGGTATTTCAGCTCGCCGTGCTTGTCAACGATCATGGTGCGGCGCATCGGGATCATCATCAGGATGCCCAGCAGGCCGCCCAGCACGCCCACCAGCATGACGCGCGAGATCTCGAGGTCGAAGCCGAGGATCAGGATCGCCGGCATGGTCACGCCCAGGCCGAAGGCCAGCGACTCGCCGGCCGAGCCGGCGGTCTGGGTGATGCTGTTCTCGAGGATGGTCGATTCGCGCGCGCCGAGCTTGCGCGCCACCCCGAACAGGGTGATGGCGATGACGGCGACCGGGATCGAGGCGCTCACCGTCAGGCCGACCTTCAGCACCAGGTAGAGCGAGGAGGCGCCGAACACCATGCCCAGCAAGGTGCCCATGATCAGGGCGCGCAGGGTGAATTCGGGGAGCTGGGCGGTCGCGGGAATATAGGGCTTGAATCCGGTCGGATTCGGATCGTAGGGCATGCTGGCGGTATCCTTTGCTGCGGACGGCTGTGGCTGGGCGGGCACACCCCCTTGGGCGGCCTGAAGGCGTGAATATCGCACATGCCGTTCTGGAATGAAAGCGGATTATAATGCGCGCCTGATGGCCGCAACCCAGGGCCCCAACTCGAGAGTTCCGTAGTGACCAAGTCCACCAGCGCGCCCGGCCCGGGCAAGAAGCGCCAGAGCCGGATCGTCCTGATCCTGCTCATCCTCTTCGCCGCCATCCTGCTCGCCTTCGCGGCCGCCGCCACCTATGTGATGACGGCGATCATGCCCAACGTGCCGGCGATCGACGCGGTGACCGACTACCGGCCCAAGATCCCGCTGCGCATCTACACCGCCGACAAGGTCCTGATCGGCCAGTTCGGCGTCGAGCACCGCGACTTCGTCCCGATCGACAAGGTGCCGCCGATGATGAAGAAGGCCTTGCTGGCGATCGAGGACACCCGCTTCTACGAGCACGGCGGCATCGACTGGATCCGCGCCATGGGCGCGGCGAAATCCAACCTGGGCGGCGGTTTCCGCCAGGGCGCCTCGACCATCACCATGCAGGTGGCGCGCAACTTCTTCCTGTCGCGCGAAAAGGTCATTTCGCGCAAGCTGACCGAGATCGCCCTCGCCTACAAGATCGAGGCCGCCTTGAGCAAGGACCAGATCCTGGAGCTGTACATGAACCAGATCTACCTCGGGCAGCGCGCCTACGGCTTCTCGAGCGCGGCGCGCAGCTACTTCGGCAAGTCCCTGGACCAGCTCTCGCTGGCCGAGATCGCGATGCTGGCCGGCCTGCCGCAGAACCCGGCCCGCCACAACCCGGTGGCCAACCCCAAGCGCGCCGAGCAGCGCCAGCACGCGGTGCTGCGTCGCCTGCTCGACCTGGGCGAGATCAGCGACGCGCAATACCGCCAGGCGATGACCGAGCCGCTGCGCATCAAGCGCGACGCCCTGCAGACCTACGACACCCACGCCGACTACGTGGCCGAGCTGGCGCGCCAGGCGGTCTACGACCAGTTCAAGGAAGAAGCCTACACGCGCGGCATCACCGTCGTCACCACCATCGTCTCCAGCGAGCAGGAGGCGGCCTACCAGTCGGTGCGGCGCAACGTGATCGCCTACGACCAGCGGCACGGCTACCGCGGCCCCGAGGCGCGCATCGAACTGCCGCTCGATCCGGACGAGCGCGAGGACGCCATCGTCGAGGCCTTGCAGAAGCGCCCCGCCAGCGACGGCCTGCTGCCGGCCATGGTGCTGGCCGCCAGCCCCAGCGTGGTGAAGGTCGAGACCCTGGCCGGCGAAGAGATCGAGATCCGCGGCGCCGGCCTGAAGTTCGCGGCGCGCGGCTTGTCGGACAAGGCCTCCGCGGCGCACCGGATCGCCCCCGGCGCCATCGTCCGCGTCAGCCGCTCCGACAAGAACGAGTGGTCGATCACCCAGGTGCCGCAGGTGGCGGCTGCCTTCGTGGCGATCGACGCCGAGACCGGGTCCTACCATGCGCTGGTGGGCGGCTTCGACTACAACCTGCAGAAGTTCAACCACGTGACCCAGGCCTGGCGCCAGCCCGGCTCGGTCATCAAGCCCTTCATCTATTCGGCCGCGCTGGAACGCGGCTACTCGCCGTCCACCCGCATCCTCGACGAGCCGCTCGACCTGCCGGGCGAGGACAATGGGGAAACCTGGTCGCCGCAGAACGACGACGGCGTCTACGACGGGGAAGTCACGCTTCGCCGCTCGCTCGCGCATTCGAAGAACGTGCCGACCGTGCGCCTGATCCGCGCGCTCGGCGTGGACGCGGCCCACGACTGGCTCGGCCACTTCGGCTTCGACCCGGCGCGCCAGCCCAGGAACCTGACCCTGGCCCTGGGCACCGGCGCGGTCACGCCGCTGCAGCTGGCCGGCGCCTACGCGGTGTTCGCCAACGGCGGCTACCGCGTCAAGCCCTACCTGATCGCCAGCATCACCGATGGCAACGGCGCCGTCATCCTCGAGAACAAGCCGCCCAAGCCCTACCAGGAGGAAAATCGCGCCATCAGCGCGCGCAACGCCTTCGTCACCGACAGCATCCTGCGCGACGTGACCCGCTACGGCACCGCCGCCGCCGCGACCCAGCGCCTGGGCCGCGCCGACCTGGCCGGCAAGACCGGCACCACCAGCGACGCCATCGACGGCTGGTTCGCCGGCTATGCGGGCAAGGTGGTGGCCGTGGCCTGGATGGGCTACGACGAGCCGCGTTCGCTGGGCGGCCGCGAGTTCGGCGCCACGCTGGCGATGCCGATCTGGATCGACTACATGAAAGTGGCCCTGGACAAGCGGCCGGAGGTGGAGCCGGTGGCGCCGGAAGACGTGATGCGCGATGATGGCGACTGGATCTATCCGGAATTCTTCGACGCGCCCGAGCTGCGCACCATCGACATCGATCCGGCGCTCGACGAGCCGCAGGCCCCAGCCGTCGCCCCGGAGGGCGAGGCCGCGCCGGACGCGCCGGACGCGCCGGCTCAGGCGCCGCCCGCCGCGCCGATTCCAGCCCCGCCGCCGGCGCCGCCGGCGATCCCGGTGAGCCCGGCGACCCCGGCGACCCAGCTGCGCTGAGGGGTCTCAGGCGGCCTGGCGCCGCAGCGCCAGCGCCGCCTCGAAGGGCCGCGCATCGATCCAGGCGCGCACGTCGACGGCCGCCGGCAGGAAGCCCCAGCGCAGCAGGAAGTCGCTGAAGTCCTGCAGGCCGGCGATGTTCGCCTCCGACAGCGTGGTGTCGAGCCGCTCGTGGGCGTCCAGCCCGTAAGCCACCGTGACCTAGTATTCGCTGGTATTGGACTCGCGCGCCAGGAAGCGCCGGGTGTCGTCCGGATGGGCGCGCGCCCAGTCCTGGGCCCGCAGCACCTGGGACACGATGTCCACCGCCACCTCGAAGTGCTGCTCCACCAGGTGCGCGTCCACCGTCAGGGTGCGCGGGGTGCCGTTGTTGGCGCGCACCAGCGGGTCCGGATGGGCGCCGGTGTCGATCACGGTGTGCAGGCCGAAGAGCTGGGCCAGCTGGGCCGCCTGGGCGCCCTTCAGGAAGATCGCGTCGACCTCGCCACGCAGCAGTCCCGCCAGCTCGGCCGCCTGGCCGCCGCGGCGCTGGCCGCCGAACACGTTGGTGCCGGCCACGCGCTCGGCCGGCGCGTCGCTCTGGCCCTGCTCGATCACGTAGTCGACCAGTTCGACCTCGCTCACTTCCAGGCCCTCCAGCCGCAGCGCGTTCTCCAGGCCCCGGATGGCCTGGGCGCGCGCGAAGTCGATCTGGGCGTTCACCCATTTCGGCAGCCCGAAGCGGCGTCCCTTGAGGTCGCGCACGGTGCGGATCCCGCTGTCGGGCAGGCTCAGGATGCGCTGGGTCTCGTCCGACCAGGACAGCCCGAGCAGGCGCGTGTCGCGGCCCGCCGCGCGGGCCCACACGGCCGGGATGTTGCCGCCATGGCGGACCGAATTGCGCAGGCTGTGGTCGAAGTGCGATTCGCGCACCGCGCGCTCGCTCGACTCGCGCAGCGACTGCACCGCGGTGCCCCTGGCGGCCAGCGCCGCGTCCAGCCAGCCCTGCTGCACGGCGATGCCCAGGCCGGTCGGGACCGGGCAGCGGGTGTACCACAGGGTGTCAAGCAGCTTGTGACTCATGATGTTTTCCTCGTTGTAGGTAAATGAAAGACCAGCCAGGCGGCCGCCCAGGGCAGCAGCCAGAGCAGGAAGACGGTGCGCAGGCCGATGCCGTCGGCAAGGCGGCCCGCCAGCAGCGCGCCGGCGCTGCCGCCGGCCATGCCGAACAGGGTCAGGTGGGCCGACACGCGCGCCTTGTCGACCGGCGCGCGCGCGATGCGGTCGGTGTTGACCAGGTTGTTGACGCCCAGCCCGGCGCCCAGCAGCAGCGCCGCCGCCAGATAGGCCAGGCTGTGCGGCCAGGCCCCGAACAGCAGCAGGGCCAGCATGATCGCGCCGTGGGCCGCCGCGTAGATGCGCGCGCGCGCCGGGCTGCCCAGCACCGCGCGGCCCAGGAACAGCAGCACGCCTACATAGGCCAGGCCCTGGGCCGCCATCAGCCACACGGCGTGCTGGCGCGGCCAGTGCAGCTCGCGGATCGCCAGCAGCAGGGAAAACACCCCGACGCTGGAGGCCGTGAAGCTGGCCAGGATCTCGAAGGCATAGGTGAGCCGCACTTCGGGCAGGCGCAGCAGGCTGCGCAGCGCCGCCGGCGCCCCCGGCTGCGACTCGCGCCGCACCGGCTGGGCCGGCAGCACCTGCCAGCCCAGCAGGGCGAGCGCGGCGAAGGCCGCGCCCGACACCAGGAAGCCCGCGTGCAGCCCGAGGTGGGCGATCAGGTAGTTGCCGGTCAGGGGGCCGGCGAACTGGATGCCGAGCATCAGGGTGCCGCGGTACCAGCCGGCCCTGGCCTGGCCCAGCTCCGGCAGGCGGATCAGGAACACGGTGCTCATGGCCACGATGCGCACCGAGATGCACAGGCCCACCACGAACATGGCCAGCGCCACCCAGTGCCAGCCGGGCAGCCAGGGCAGCGCGCAGAACAGGCCGGCCAGGGCCAGGCTCACGCCGCCGTACCAGCGGCGCGGGTCGCCCTGGGCCAGCAGCCGGCCCGCGGGCAAGGTGCCGAGCGCCATCGCCACCGATTCGGCCGAGCTGATCACGGCGAGCTCCAGGTTGCTGACATGCAGGTGCAGGCCCAGCAGGGTGCCCAGCACCTTGTTCATGCCGATCGTCAGGCCGGACAGCAGGGTCAGGCCGACGAAGCCGATCAGGAAGCGGCGCAGCTCGCCCCCGTCGGCGGCGGCCCCGGTGGCAAGCTCCGCCGCCACTTACAGGTCGCTCGCCGGCAGCAGGGACAGCGAGCGCGCCGTCTCCAGCAGATTGCTCATCTTCCACTGCTGGCGCAGCACCCCAGGACCGAAGTCGCGCGAGCCGCCCAGGGCCTCGGCCTGGATCTGGATGCTGGCGCCCTCTTCCAGGATCAGGATGAATTCGGCCAGCTTCTGCAGGCCCTGGCGTCCCCAGACGGTGGCGCCGCCATTGGCTTCGAGGATCGCGACGGCGTGCGGGTTCTTGCCGATCTCGTCGAGGATGAAATCGACTTCCGGCTGGCGGCGATCGATGTAGATCGGAATCTCGCGCACCAGCTGGAAGCGCTGGACCGGCACGTAGCGGATCGGCAGCGTGCGGTGGGTCTGGGCCCAGGCGCCCAGCGAGGGCGAATGCACGTGGGAGATCGAGGTGACGTCCGGCTGCTCGCGGAACAGCTTGAGGTAACGGCTGCCGCCGGCCGGATTGCCCTGGTAGACGGTGCCGTCCAGGCCCACGATCGAGGCCACCGGTTCCTCGCCCTTGCGGAAGGGTCCCGGGTCGTTGACCACCACCACCTTGTCTTCGCCGGGCACGCGCTCGACGAAGCCGACGGTGCCGTTGGCGGTCAGGCTGCCGGTCTCGCGCAGGACCGCGAAAGCCTGGGCCGCCGTCCTGCGCACCTGTTCCGCGAAGGCCAGGACCTCGCTGCCGAGTTGTTGTGCCGCTTCTGCTTCTGCCATCTCGTTCTCCATTCGTGAGTGCCGCGCCGGCCGGCCCGGCTTCCTCCATGGATTCGCAAGACACGTGCCAGCGCCGGGAGGGCGCGCGCTGCTGGCGCGCTAACAGTCGATGCTGGCGCGGCAACAAGCGGCCGCGCGGCAGCTGCGGCGAATCCAGCATCGCAGGGGCTGCGGCCGGCAAGGCGGCGGGAACGCTTCCTGCATCGGGAGGGGGAACCGGAATGTCCCGGTCCAACCGCTGAAGGAGTTTCACCCCATGAGCATCGACACGATCTGGTTCACCCGCTGCCCCGTCCCCACCGCCACCGGCCTGGCCTACAAGCTGGGCTGGCTCGCGCGCGAGTTCGAGCCCGACGGCATCGCCATCCGCACCCTGCAGGAGGTGGGCGGCGAGCAGGCGCGCCACCATTACGACCATGGCTTGCCGACCCTGATCCGCGAGGGCGGCAACCTGTTCGCGCTGCCGGCCCGCGCCCAGGGCGCCGCCACGCGCCTGATCGGCCTGACCTGGATCGACGAATGGCAGGCGATCCTGGTGCGCCCCGGCTCCGGCATCGCCGGCCCGGCCGACCTGGAAGGCAAGCGCCTGGCGCTGCCGGTCTACCGCCGCATCGACCTGCAGGAAAACCGGCGCGGGCGCAGCATCGCGCGCGGCATGAGCCTGGCCGGCTACCACGGGGCCCTCGCCAGCGCCGGGCTCACCCTGTCCGACGTGCGCCTGGTCGAGGTGGGCGAGGACGGCAGCGCGCCGTCCTGCGCGCCGCCCGGCGCCAGCCTGTGGCAGGGCATCGCCGCCCTCGAGCGCGGCGAGGTGGACGCGGTCTACGTCAAGGGCGCGGCGGCGGTGGAGGCCGCGCGCGCCGCCGGCGTGGTGGTCGGGATCGATCTCGACAAGCTGCCCGAGCGCCGCTTCCGGGTCAACAACGGCACGCCGCGTCCGATCACCGTGCACCAGGATTTCCTCGACCATCATTTCGACCTGGTGGTGCGCTTCCTGGGCCAGACCCTGCGCGCCGCCGAGTGGGCGCGCAGCCGCCGCGAGGAAGTGCTGGCGATCCTGCAGGGCGAGACCCGCGCCGGCGGCGCCGCGGTGGCGACGGCTTACCGCGACGGCTTCCACGCCGCGCTGGCGCCCGACCTGTCGGAAGAGCGCCTGTCCCTGTTCGAACAGCAGAAGAACTTCCAGCTGACCCACGGCTTCCTGGATCGCGACGTCGACGTGCGCGCCTGGGCCGACCACCGCCCGCTGGCGGCGGCCCGGGAGTGGCTGCGGGCCACGCAGGCCCGGGCGGCGTAGGGAGCGAAGCCGGCGTCAGGCCAGGACGCCGGCTTTCTTGAGGTAGGTGCGCAGCACGTTGCGGCTGATGTCGAGGTAGCGTGCGGTGCGCAACTGGTTGCGGTCGCTGCTCTCCCAGGCGGCCAGCACCAGCTGGAGCTGCAGCGCCTCGAAGGTGATCTGCTCGCCGGAATCGAGCAGGGCTTGCCAGGCGGCGCGGAAGCGTTCGGATTCGGGCGCCGCGGCCGGCGGCGCAGGAGCCGCCGGCGCGAAGGCGCCGAAGTAGGACGGCGGCGCGGGCGCGGGCGCGGGAGTCGACGCGGGCGCAGGCGCGCCGGGCGGCGCTGCCGGCGCCATGGCCATCAGCGGCGACAAGCCGAGATCGAGCGCGCTCACCCTGGCCTCGCGGCACACCAGCAGCGCGCGGTGGATCACGTTCTCGAGCTCGCGGATATTCCCCGGCCACGGGTACTGGCGCAAGGCCAGTTCCGCATCGGGCGCCAGGGTCACTTCGCCCAGGTGCAGGCGCTCGGCGTAACTCTGCAGGAAATGGCGCGCCAAAGGCATCACGTCGCCCGGCCGCTCGCGCAGCGGCAGCAGCGGCAGCGACACCACCTGGAGGCGATAGTACAAGTCCTCGCGGAAGCGCCCTGCCCGCACCGCCTCCGCCAGGTCGACGTTGGTGGCGGCCATCAGGCGCACGTCGATCGGGACCGGCTGGCGCGAGCCCAGGCGCACCACCTCGCGCTCCTGCAGCACCCGCAACAGCTTGACCTGCATCGGCAGCGGCAGGTCGCCGATCTCGTCCAGGAACAGGGTGCCGCCGTTGGCGCTCTCGAACCAGCCCGGCTTGGACTGGCTGGCGCCGGTGAAGGCGCCGCGCTCGTAACCGAACAACTCGCTCTCGATCAGGGTCTCGGAAAACGCGCCGCAGTTGATCGCCACGAACTTGCCGCCGCCGCGGCGGCTCAGGGCGTGGACGTGGCGCGCGATGAGCTCCTTGCCGGTGCCGGTTTCGCCGGTGATCAGGACCGTCGCTTCGCTCGGCGCGATGCGTTCGATCAGCTCCTGCAGCGCGCGCGAGCGCGGGTCGGCGAACACGAAGGCGGTGGCGCGCACCAGCAGGCTGGTCTTGGGGGCATGGGTGAAGGCCACCAGCGGCTCGGCGTCCGGACCGCCGCCGCGCGCGAGGTGGGCCGCGCGGGCGAAATCGTCGGGGAGGTGTTGGGTGCTCAGGTTCATGGCTCGACTATAGTGCAGCCCCCGCGCGGGGTGAACGAATAGTCCGACGCAAGCTTATCCGCATATCGCATAACGCCCCGGCCTGCGCCCGCCCTCATGCGGGAACGGCGGGCCGGATCGCCTCGGCGAAGCGGGCCACCGTGTCGCTCAGCTCGGCGCCGAGCTGGGGGTCGAGCAGGCGGCCGCGTTCGTCGAAGGCGCCGTGGGCCTGCGGCAGCACGAACTGGCGGCCGAAGGGCGACGCCCTGAGGTGCTCGAACTGGCGGCGCAATTGCTGCAGGCCGGCCGGGCCGCCCGAGCGTCCGGCCACGGCCGACAGCAGCAGCACCGGGCGGCCGGCGAAGACCGCGTGGCGCTCCTCGCCCAGCGCGGGCCGCGACAGCCAGTCGAGCGCGTTCTTGAGCACCGGCGGGAAGAAGCCGTTGTACTCGGGCGAGGCGACGATGAAGGCGTCGTGGCCCGCGAACAGCGCGCGCAGGCGCAGCAGCGCGGGCGGCAGGCCCTGCGCCTCGATGTCGGCGTCGTACAGGGGCAGCGGATGGTCGCGCAGGTCGATCCAGGTGACGCTGGTGTGCGCGGCCACGGCCGCGTGGGCGGCGGCGCGGCTGAGTTTCTTGTTGCTCGATTCGCGGCGGGTGCTGCCGGCGAAGGCGAGGATGCGGGCGATCGCGGTCATCGGGTTCTCCAAAGGGGTGAGCTTCCCTTCACTGCAGCTTTCATGCCAGCGTTTCGCGCAGGCCGGGGCGGGCCGGCTGCGCGCCAGGCAACAGCGAGTGCGCGAAAACCAGCAGAAAGCGGCCCGTGACGCTGGCCCGCCGCTTGCTACCACTAGCTCAGTCCAACCCGAACAGCGAGACATGACCTCCACCACCACTCCGACCGAACTCTGGTACAGCCATCGCGGCGGCGCCACCGCCACCGCCGTCGCCGCCCGCCTGAGCTGGCTGCGCGACGCCTTCGCCACCGGCCACACCCGCCTGCGCTCCCTCGAGGAAGCCGACAGCCGCGACATCCGCCTCGCCCACTACCACCACGGCCAGACCGGCCTGATCCGCGAAGGCGGCAACATCCCGGCGATCTGGGCCCGCTCCGAGGGCCAGAACGCGGTGGTGGTCGGCATCACCTGGGTCGACGAATACCAGGGCATCCTGGTGCGGCGCGACAGCGGCATCCGCAGCGTGCAGGAGCTCAGGCGCCGGCGCCTCGGCCTGCCGCTGCGCAGGCAGGCCCTGATCGACCTGCAGCGCGCCAGCGCCCGGCGCGGCTTCGCCACCGCCCTGGCCCTGGCCGGCCTCGATCCGCGCGCGGCGCGCTGGACCCACATCCAGTCGCCGGATTTCGAGTACCCGCAGCGGCGTCCGGGCGAGGACGTGGAGCTGGACGCCCTGCGCTCCGGCTACGTCGACGCCGTGTTCCTGCGCGGCGCCCCCGGCTACGCCGCCGCGCAGGACCCGGGGCTGCTGGAACTGACGGACCTGAACCGGCTCGACGACCCGCTGCTGCGCGCCAACAACGGCACCCCGCGCCCGATCACGGTCGACCGCGCCTTCCTCGAGCGCCACCCGGCCATCGTGCGCCGCTTCCTCGGCGTGCTGGCAAGCGCCGCCTACTGGGCGCGCCGCCATCCGGAGGAGGTCGCGGCCCTGGTCGCGGCCGAGAATCCCGGCTGTACGACGGCCGAGGTGGCGGGCGCGCACGGCGCCAGCCTGCACCGCGGCCTGCTCCCTTCCCTCTCGCCCCTGAGCGTGGCCGGCCTGACGGCGCAGAAGGATTTCCTGCTCGACTGGGGCTACATCCGGCGCGACTTCGACGTCCAGCAGTGGATCGACCCGGCGCCCCTGGCCGAGGCGCTCGCGGAACAGCAATCCCTCCCCCCTCCCGAGGCGCCCCGGCCGCGCCCCATCGTCCTGAAGGAGCATTACCATGTCCATTGAATTCGTCGGCGGGCTGTTCCCGCGCAACCAGCTCGCGCCGCGCGCCTCCTACCGCAGCCCGATCGACCTGGCCTGGGTGCGCGACCTGGCGCGCGCCCACGAGCACGCCGGCTTCGACCGGGTCCTGATCGCCACCGGCGGCGGCGACCCGGCGACCCTGGCCGCCTACGCCGCCGCCCACACCGAGCGGCTCGGCTTCATGATCGCCCACCGTCCCGGGCTGGTCCCGCCGGTGCAGGCGGCGCGCAGCTTCGCCACCCTCGACCAGGCCACGGGCGGGCGCATCCGCCTGCATGCGGTGACCGGGCACGCGCCCGAGCAGGAATACGGCGACACCCTGGCCGACAAGGAAGCGCGCTACGCGCGCGCCGACGAATACCTCGGGATCCTGCGCCGCACCTGGCTGGAGGACGAGCCCTTCGACCACGAGGGACGCTTCTATTCCCTGCGCGGCGCCTTCTCGCCGGTCAAGCCGCTGCAACAGCCGCATATTCCGGTCTCGCTGGGGGGCTCGTCGGACGCCGCCTATCATGTGGCGGTGCGGCATACCGACCTGTATGCCCTGTGGGCCGAACCGCTGGCCGACACCGCGGCGCGGATCGACAAGCTGCGCGCGATCGCCGCGGCGGCCGGCAAGCCAGCGCCGCGGGTCAGCCTCTCGGTGCGCCTGATCATCGGCGCGACCGAGGAGCTGGCCTGGAAGCGGGCGCGCGAGATCGCGGCGGCGCTGGCGCGCAACACCCCGGCCGGCAGCGGCGGCGACCGTGGCCAGAGCGGCGGCGGCCAGCGCCAGCTGGCCCTGGCGGCGCGCGGCGAGGTGTTCGACAAGGCGCTCTTCCTCGGCACCTCGAGCGCGATCGGCGGCGGCACCGATTCGACCTCGCTGGTGGGCACGCCCGACACCATCATCGCATCCCTGCTGGCCTACGCCGACATCGGCGTCACCACCTTCCTGAGCCGGGGCTACGATCCGCTGCACGACGCCATCGACTACGGACGCTACATCATCCCCGCGGTGCGCGAGGAGATCGCGCGCCGCGCCCGGGCCGCCGCCTGAATGCCCGCGCGCCCCGCCCTGCCCGGCGGGCCGGGGCGGGGCGTGGCGGCGCTCAGCCGTTGGCCGCCAGCGGCAGCGGGTCGCCGGGCCGGTGGGCGCCGGCGGCCGCGCGCTCGGCGCGGAAATGCGGCAGGATATGCTCGCCGATCCGGTAGGCCTCTTCCAGGTGCGGGTAGCCGGCCAGGAAGAACAGCTCGATCCCCACGCCCTGGTATTCGCGGATGCGCGCCACCACGTCCTGGTAGCTGCCCACCAGCGCGCAGCCGGGCGGGATGCCGATGTAGCCGAAGCCCGCCCACACGTTCGGATGGATGAAGAACTCGTCGTAGCCGCGTTCCTTGTCGGCTTCGCGCTGGAACTCGTTCTCGTAGCCCAGCTTGCGCGCCGAGCGCAGGCCCGCATGGGCCGCGGCCGCCCTGGCCGCGCCGCGCTCCTTCGCTTCCTCGAAGAAGCGGCGCGCTTCCGCGCGCGCCTCCTCGTCGGTCTCGCGCGCGATCACGTCGATCGACAGGCCGAAGCGGATCGCGTCCTCGCGGCCCCACTGGCGCGCCCGGCGCCGCACGTCGGCGATCAGCTCGGCCACCTCGTGCGGGCGCTCGGCCCGCATCAGGTAGTAGTCGGCATGCTTGGCGCCGAACTCGCGCGCCGCCTCCGAGGATCCGGCGGTGCAGATCAAGGGCAGCGCGGCCTTGGCGAGCGGCCCCTTCAGGCCGCCCCCTTGCGCGCGGTAGAACCTGCCCTCGTAATGGAAGTCGGGATTGCTCCAGTAGCCGCGCACCACGTCCATGAACTCGGTGGCGCGCGCATAGCGCTCGTCGTGCGGCACGAAGTCGCCGACCTGGCGCTGCACCACCTCGGAGCCGCCGTTGATGATGTTCCACACCAGCCGGTTGCCGCTGGCGCGCTGGTAGGTGGCCGCCATCTGCACCGCCGCATAGGGCGAGAAGTGAAAAGGCTGGAAGGCGGTCACGAAGCGCAGGCGGCGCGTCTCGCGCGCCAGCAGCGAACACACGGTCCAGGGCTCCTCGCCGCTGGCGCCGTTCACCATCAGCACCCCGCCGAAGCCGTTGATCTCGGTCGCCTTGGCCACCTGGGCCAGGTAATCGATGTAGCCGAAGTCGTCGCCCGGGCTGATATCTGATAGGGCGCCGGTGCTCTGGCCCGGCCCCAGGGCGTGCCAGTCGCCGCGGTTGCGGCCGTCGCCGGGAAGATGCTTGGTTTCGCCGTGCAGCGGCAGGCGCGAGAAGAAATCGATGCTCATGCGGATTCCGTCAGAATGGTTGAAATGAAAGGATGCTCGGGGAGTCGCCCACCAGGGCGCGCGTATACGGGTGGCGCGGGCGCACCAGCACCTCGCTAGTTGGGCCCTCCTCGACCACCCGCCCGTGGCGCAGCACCACGGTGCGGCCGGCCAGGGAGCGCACCACGCCCAGGTTGTGGGTGACGAACAGGATCGCCAGGCCGCCCGCCTGCAGGCGCTGCAGCAGTTCGATGATCGCCGCCTGCACCGAGACGTCGAGCGCGGAGGTGATCTCGTCGCAGATCAGGAGCTTGGGCCGGCACAGCAGCGCACGGGCGATGGCCACCCGCTGGCGCTCGCCGCCGGACAGCGCGCCCGGGTGGCTCGCCAGGACCCGCTCCGGCAGCGCCACCTGGCGCAGCACCTCGGCCAGCCGCTCGGCGGGCTTGGGCGCCTCGGGCTCCACATGGCGCAGCACCTGGCCCAGGATGGCGCCCACCGTCTGGCGCGGGTTCAGCGCGCGGTAGGGGTTCTGGAAGATGTACTGGATCTCGCGCCGCTGGGTGGCGGTGCGCGCGTCGACCCGCAGGTCGAGCAGCCCGCCGCGGTAGCGCAGGTCGGCCTGGACCCCGGCGCCCAGCCCGGCGAGCAGGCGCGCCAGGGTGGTCTTGCCGGAGCCGGACTCTCCGACCAGGGCCAAGCACTCGCCGGGCGCCACCGCCAGCGCGGCGTCGAACAGTACCTGTCGCTCGCCGTACCAGGCGCGCGCATGGCGCAGTTCGAGCAGGGCGTCGGCGGCCGGCGCGTCGCCGGCCAGGTCGACCAGGCGGATGCTGGCCACGGCCGCCAGCGCTTCCGGCCTCACGCAGGCGGCCTGGTGGGCATGCGCCACCGGCGCCAGCGCCGGCTCGGCCCCGCATTCGCCGCCGCGCCAGGCGCAGCGCGGCGCGAAGGCGCAGCCGGAGGGACGCGCCAGCGGTCCCGGCGCCTGGCCCGGGATCGGCCGCGGCGCGCAAGGCTTGGCGACGTCGGGGATGGCGGCCAGCAGGCCCTTGGTGTAGGGGTGGGCGGGCGCGGCGAACAGCCGCGCCGCCGGCGCGCTTTCGACGATCCGCCCGGCGTACAGGACCAGCACGCGGTCGGCCAGCTGGCTGACCACCGCCAGGTCGTGCGAGACGTAGACGGCGGCCGTGCCGTAGCCGGTGCACAGGCGGCGGATGGTGTCGAGGATGCGCGCCTGGGTGCTGACGTCGAGCGCGGTGGTCGGCTCGTCGAGCACGATCAGCGCGGGGCGCGGCAGGAAGGCCAGCGCCAGCAGCACCCGCTGCTGCTGGCCGCCCGAGAGCTGGTGCGGGAAGCGGCGCAGGAAAGCGGCGTCGCAGGGCAGTCCCACGTCCTGCAGCACCCCCTCCAGACGCGCGCGGCGCTCGGCCGGGCGCAGTTCGGGCGCGTGCAGGTCGATCACCTCGTCCAGCGCGCGTCCGATGCGCTGCAGCGGGTTGAGCGCGGTGGCCGGGTCCTGGGCCACATGGCCCAGCACCCGGCCGCGCAGGCGGCGCAAGCTGGCGGGGTCGGCCCCCAGCACCTGGTGGCCGGCCACCCTGACCTCGCCGGCGGCGATGCGCGCGCCCTTGCGCGCGTGGCCGAGCAAGGCGCTGGCCACGGTGGTCTTGCCGGAGCCCGATTCGCCGACCAGGCCGAGCACCTGCCCGGCTTCGAGCTCGATGTCGATGCCGGCGACGATGTCGGGCCCGCCGTCGAGGGCCACGCGCAGCCCGCGCACCGACAGCGCCGGGGCGGCCAGCAGGCCGCTGTGCCTGAGGGGCGCGTTCATGCGGCGGTCCTCGCGTTGATCCGCGCCAGCCCCTCGGCCAGCAGGTTGGCGCCGAGCGCGAACAGCACGATCATCAGCGCCGGCGCCAGCACCGCCAGCGGCTGCACCTGCAGGCCGGCGCGGTTCTCGTTGATCATCAGGCCCCAGTCGGCGGCCGGTGGGGCCACCCCGTAGCCCAGGAAGCTCAGGCCCGAGAGGATGGTCACGGCCCAGGACAGCATGCTGCCGAAATGGACCAGCAGGGGCGTAAGCAGATTCGGCAGGATCTCGCGCAGCAGCACCTGGCGGCGCGGATAGCCCAGCAGCCGGGCCGCCTCGACGAACTCCTGGGCGGCGATGCCGAGGGCCAGGCTGCGCACCAGCCGCAGCACGCCCGGCACGAAGGCCAGCGCGGCGGTCAGCACGATCAGCCACTGCTCGCGCCCGAGGAGCGACACCACCAGCAGCACCAGGATCAGGTTCGGGAAGGCCAGCAGCACGTCGGCGCCCCAGGCCAGCAGGCGGTCGGTGCGGCCGCCGGCGCCGGCCGCGACCAGGCCCAGCACGCTGCCCGCCGCCAGGGCGGCGCAGGCGGCGCCGCTGGCCATCCAGACCACCGACCAGCCGCCCAGCAGCACGCGCGAGAGGACGTCGCGTCCCAGGTAGTCGTAGCCGAGCGGGGCCCCCGGCGCCGGCGCGCCGTAGACCGCGCCCACGAACGCGTCGGCCGCGTGCGGCGCCAGCGCCGGCCCCAGCACGGCGGCCATCAGCGCGAGCAGCGAGAGCAGCAGGCCGGCGCGCGCCTGCGGCTGCCGCATCCAGGCGGGCAGGCGGCGGCTCATGCGCGCTCCCCCGAGACCGCGGTGCGCAGGCGCGGCGTGAGCAGCACCGTGAGCAGGTCGGCCGCCAGGTTGATCAGGACCACGCCGCCCGCCACCAGCAGGACGATGGCCTGGATCACCGGCAGGTCGCGCATCTCGATGGCGGCGTTCAGCAGGCTGCCCAGGCCCGGATAGGTGAACACCACCTCGACCACCAGGGTGCCGCCCAGCAGCACGCTCAGGGTCAGGGCCAGGCCCTGGATCGCCGGGATCAGGGCGTTGGGCAGGGCGTGG
The DNA here is from genome assembly GCF_002007115.1 of Massilia sp. KIM. NCBI lineage: Bacteria > Pseudomonadati > Pseudomonadota > Betaproteobacteria > Burkholderiales > Oxalobacteraceae > Massilia > Massilia sp. KIM. Next base: position 1,738,749 of record NZ_MVAD01000001.1, read on the forward strand.
CGCAGGACCACGCTGCGCTCGGTTACGCCGCGCAGGCGCGCCGCCTGCACGTAGTCGGCGTCGAGCGCCTCGATCATCGCGGCGCGCACCAGGCGCGCCAGGTGGGGCAGGCCGCCCAGCACCAGGGTGGCCGCCGGCAAGGCCAGGAAGTGCGGCTGGGCCAGCGGCGACTTGCCCGGCTCCAGCAGCGAGACCGCCGGCAGCACCGGCCACACGGTGGTGGCGAGCAGCATCACCAGGCCGATGCCGAGCGCGAAGTTCGGAATCGCCTTGAGCGCGATCAGCAGGGACACGCCGTGGCGGTCGAGCACGGCGTCACGCCGCAAGGCCATGCCCACCCCGAGCAGCAGCGCGGACGGCACCAGCAGCGCCAGCACGCAGGCCAGCAGGGCCAGCGAGTTGCCGGCGCGCGCCCGCACCAGCTGGGCCACCGGCGCCTGCGAATCGAGCGAGCGTCCGAGGTCGCCGCGCGCCAGGCGCGCGGCCCAATCGAGGTATTGCACCGGCACCGGCCGGTCCAGCCCAAGCTGGCGCTGCAGGGTGCGCACCGAGGATTCCGGGGCTTCCGGCCCCAGCACCATGCGCGCCGGATCGGAGGGCAGCGCCTGGGTGGCGCCGAACACGATCACGCTGATCGCCGCGACCGCGCCCAGGCCGGCCAGCAGGCGCGCGCCAAGCCAGCGCAGCCAGGGCCAGGCGCCGCGCCAGGGCGCCGCGAAGGCTATCGTCAGGCTTGCGTTCATGCTCAGCTCCTCAGCCACAGTTCGTCGAAGCGCCAGGTCGGGAAGTGCGAGCGTTCCGCTCGCGCGCCGCCGACCCGGGCGGCGATGCCGTCGACCACGTCGGTGAAGCCCCAGATCAGGAGCCCGCCCCGGTCGTGCTGGATCTGCTGGGCCTCGTGCACCAGCAGCTTGCGCTTGCCGACGTCGGTCTCGCCCAGCGCCTGCTCGAACAGGGCGGAGAAGCGGGCGTCCTCGAAGTGGGTCTTGTTGACCGCCGCCAGCGGCGCGTCGGTGATCGAGGCGGTGTGCAGGAATTCGCCGCCCAGGCGGTAGGTGGTGCTCATGGTCCAGCTGTCGCGCAGCGGGCCGTTGTAGGTCGCGGCGTCCACCTGGCGCACCCGGACCTCGACGCCGGCCAGCCTGGCCTGGGCCGCGAACACCTGGGCCGCGGCGCTGCCGCCCGGCCCGGCCGCCAGCTCCAGGCGCAGGTCGGCCTGCCCGGCCGCCCGCAGCAGGGATTTCGCCTGCGCCAGGTCGTAGGGGCGTTGCGCGATCCCGGCGTTGAAGGTGGGGTCGAGCGGCGAATACAGGTCGTTGGCGATGCGCCCCTGCCCGCCGAGCGCGCGCGCCACCAGTTCCGGGCGGTTGGCCAGCAGCCGGAAGGCCTGGCGCACGCGCGCATCGCGGAAGGGCTCGGCCGCCGTGTTCATCTCGAAGCCGTGCCAGCCATGGGTGCGGCTGACCAGGACCGAGGCCCCGCCATGGGCCTGGAGCGGCACGATCTGTTCCGGCGTGAGCGCGTAGGCGGTGTCGATCTGGCCGGCCAGCAGGGCCGCCACGCGCGAAGTCTGGTCCTTGAACTCGATGATCTCCAGCTCGTCCGCATAGGGGCGGCCCGGCTTGAAATAGTTCTCGAAACGCACGAACAGCGAGCGCTGGCCGGGGGTGAACTCCTTGAGCTTGTAGGGGCCGGCGCCGACGGGATTACGCACCGGGTCGTAGTCGGTCGGGACGATGCCGCCGAAGTTGACCCAGCCGTCCGGCAGCGGCAGGAAGCCGGCCCCGTCCTTGATCGGCACGCGGATGGTGCGCTCGTCGAGCTTGACGATGTTGTCGCGGTCGATGCGGCTCACCAGGGCCGCGTAGGGCGAGGCCAGTTGCGGGTCGGACAGCCGCCGCGCCGAGAAGATCAGGTCGTCCGCCGAGATGGTTTTACCATGATGGAACTCCAGGTCCTTGCGCAGGCGGATGGTCCAGGCGCTGGCGTTGGCGTTGATGCTCACCTCCTCCGCCAGGGCCAGCTCGGGCGTCATGCGCTCGCTCCACTCCCACAACTTGCTGTACAGGGCGAAGCCGCGGATGATCCCGCTGCCGACCGGCTTGTGCACGTCCAGGTTGCCGCTCTGGCTGCCGTCCACGATGCCCAGGCGCAGGCGCCCGCCGCGCCGAGGCCCGGCGTCCGCCGGCGTCGCCGCCGCCGGCGCCGGATCGCGCCGGCAGCCGGCCAGCAGGCCCGCGCCCAGCGTGGCCCCGGCGCCCAGGGCGGCGCCCCGGATCAGGAAGTCCCTGCGGGAAGTCGGATCAGGCATGCTTCCTCCTTTCAGGCGGCCGCCGCCAGGCTGGCCTGCGGCTTGCGCTGAGGCGACAGCAGCGGCACCTCGAAGCCGTGGTCGAGATCGAGCAGCGGGAACAGCAGGTCCGCCACGCGGTAGGCTTCCTCGATCAGCGGCCACCCGGACAGGATGAAGGTGCCCACCCCCTGCTCCTGGAATTCGCGGATGCGCGCCGCCACGTTCTCGGCGCTGCCCACCAGGGTCGTGCCCTGGGCCGGACCGAGCACGTTGAAGCCGTGCAGGGCCGGACCGGTCCAGATGTTCGGATAGATCTCGTAGTCGCGCGCCTTCGGCAGGCGTCCGGCGCGGATCTGCTCCAGGTTGCGGTTGACCTGGGGATCGGGGCTGACGTAGGTCTCGAAGCGCTCGCCCGGCGGCAGCTGGCGCTCGATCGACTGGCGCGCATACTCGACCGAAGTGCGGTCGACCAGGTATTGCGCGTACTCCCAGGCTTCCTCCTCGGTCTCGCGCACGATGATCTGCAGGCGGGTGCCATACTCCAGGCGGCGGCCGATCTTGGCGGCCTCGGCGCCCACGCGGCGGAACTTGTCGCCCAGTTTCTGCGGGGTGTTGGCGAAGCTCAGGTAGACGTCGAGCGACTGCACCGAGTGCGCCACCCCGGCGCTGGAAGTGCCGGCGCCCCACAGTTCGAAGGGCGCGTAGCGCGGCGGCGCGGCCCCGCGCTGGCTGCCGCCGCCGAAGTCCGCCGGCCGCGGCGCGATCTGGATGTACTTGCCCTGGTAGCCGTCGGTGCTGCCGGCGTACAGGCGCTTGAAGGCCTCCCAGTATTCGAGGCTGTAGGCGTAGCGCTCGTCGTGCGCCAGGTGGATGCCCTGGGCCGGCAGCATCTTGTCGTTGCCGTTGACCGCGTTGTAGATCAGGCGACCGCCCGAGAAGCGGTTGATGGTCTGGGCGATCTGGGCCAGCTTGGCCGGGGCGATCAGGCCCGGGTAGATCGCCGCCACGAACTTCATGCGCTGGGTGCTGGACAGCACCGAGGCGGCCAGCACGTTGACCTCGTCGGCGCCGGTGGCCAGCAGCGCGCCGTAGTAGCCCAGCTTGTCGATGGCGCCTGCCAGTTGCTGCAGGTGGCCGAAGCCGGTGTGCCAGCGCCCGTCCGCCTCCCAGGGCACCTGGCCGTCCGGCGCGGTGAGATACCACAAGACTTTGATTCCCATGTGTGACTCCTTGTTCTGTGTCGATCCGGTATTCGCAAGAGGCGTGCCAGGCCGGCCGTGCGCCTGCCGCCCGCCGGCTGCTGCCTGCGCAGCGCGCCGCTGCTGCTTTTGCAGCAGCGCTTCAACAAGCTGCTGCCGCCCGCCCAGGCGCTCAGAAGCGGTAGGCGAAGCTGGCCTGCAGCGCGCGCGGGATCGAGGGCTGCAGGAATTCGGTGGTCGGGCCGGTCAGGCCGTTGACGAAGTTGCGCTCGTCGGTCAGGTTGAGGATGCGCAGCCCGAGGTCCCACTTCGGCCTGCGCAGGTAGAGCGTCAGGTTGAGGGCATGCTCGTTCGGCACCACCGCCGTGCGCGTCAGGCTGGTGGCCCAGTCGCTGGTCCACCAGGCCGACAGTTCGGCGCCGAAGCCCTGGCCGAACTTGACGTCCACCCAGCCCGACAGTGAATGCTTGGGGATTCCCGGCGCGGCCGCCTGGCCCGGGGCCGGACGCGCGTTGAGGGCGTTGCCGTCAGCGAACACGGTGGCGTTGTCGGGCACGAAGCCCCAGGGCGAGAAGAAGCCCGGCGGGAAGCTCACGTAGGTGTATTTGGCGTTGATCAGGGTGTAGTTCAGGCCTGCGCTGATGTCGCGCGCGGCCTGCAAGCGCAGCGCGGCGTCCACGCCGTGGATCTCGATCTTGGGGATGCTGCCGTCGGTAAGCGGGGCGACGTCGCGTTTCTGGCGGTAGCCGGCCAGGCTGGCCTGGAGCCGGTCGGGGATCAGCTCGGCCTTCACGCCGACTTCCAGCAGCCGGCTCAGGCTGCGGAAATTGAGCGGGTTGAGCTGGTTGTTGGCGCCCCAGGTCAGCACGTCGGCGAAGCCGCCGGTGTTGATCGCGTAGGAACGGTCGTGGGTCAGGTAGAACGTGCTGCCCGGGCTCGCCTTGTACAACAGGCTGAGCTGGGCCGCCGGCAGGTGGAAGCGCTTGCCGTCGCGCACTTCCTGGGCCGGCGTGAGGAAGACCGGATTGTGGATGTCGGCGTTGACGCGGGTGCCGGACAGGCCGAGGTTCAGGCCCCAACGCTCGTCCAGCAGGAAGTTCTGCTGGGTGAACAGGGCCAGGTTGGTCCAGCGTCCGTCCGAGGTATAGGTGGCGCCCCCGGACGCCGGCGAGCCGCCGCGCTCGGCATAGAAGTCGCCGCCGGCCGGGTACATGGCCGGCAGGCTGAGCCAGCCGAAGGCGCTCGAGCGCTGCGGCACCCCGGCCGTGCCGATCCAGGAACCCGGACCGGCCGGCGACGGCAAGGCGTACAGGGCGCCGGGCGTCTTGAGCTCGAGCGGCGCCGTCAGGTCGTAGGGATTGATGGTGAAGCTGTTGTTGGCGGCGCGCGTGATGTAGCGTTCGCGCCGGTAGCTCACGCCGGTGTTGCTGTCGTGGCGCAGCGGCAGGCCGAACAGGGTGAAGTCGTTCCGGCCGCGCAGCTCCAGGCGGTTCTCGAAGATGCGGTCCTCGAACTGGGTGAAGAAGCTGCCGACCGAGTTGCCGCTGTCGCGCGAGCGCTGGTAGAGGGTGCTGTTGTGCAGCGACCAGCGATCGTTCAGGTCCCAGGCCACGCGCAGCTGGCTGGTGTCGCGCCGGGCGGTGTTGCGGTCCTGCGGGCGCGAATAGGCGGAATCGGAGAGTTCGACCAGGCCGTTGCCGGCCAGCTTAGGATCGTAGACCCAGCCGCGCACCGTGCCCGGCGTCGACTGGCTGGTGAGGAAGGACGGCCACTGGCTGGCGGGCAGCAGCGGCCCGGCCACGAACTGGCGCACGCCGGCCGCGTTGGTGACCGGCGTGCGCTGCTGCCAGCCGACGACGGCGGAATCGTAGGCGCCGCTGGCGAACACCGGCGAATAGTAGCGCGTCGCCGCGCCGCTGCCCTGGCTGATGATCGGCGTGGCGCGCCCCGCATGATAGCGGCCGTCGTCGATCAGCTGCTGGGTCACGCGGTTCCAGCCGTGGGTGACGTTGAAATCGTGGTAGTCGTCGACGCTCAGGTTCCAGTCCAGGCGCAGGCCGGCGCGCGGCTTCCAGGCCAGCGCGCCGTAGAAGGCGTCGAAGTCGTTGCGCACGCCCTCGGCGTAGTCGTCGGCGCGCTGGGCGGTCACGCTGACCCGGTAGGCCAGGGTGTCCGAGAGCGGCCCGGTGAGATCGGCGGTCAGGGCATGGGCCGGGTAGGAGCCGCCACCCGGCACCCAGGTGCCGACCTGGCCGCTGAGCTGGCCCCGCTGGCGCTCGAAGTCGGGCTTCTTGGCCAGGTAGTTGGCATAGCCGCCGCTGCGCGAGGAAATCCCGAACACCTGCGGGGCCGGGCCGGCGACGATGTCCACGCCCTCGAAGGCATTGGTGTTGAAGGGGTGGCGCACGTTGTAGGTGCGCTGGCCGTCCTGGTAGAGCTCCGAGGCCTGGCCGCGGATCAGGGGCGCGACCGAGACGTTCTGGCCGCCGTTGCGGGTCAGGCCGGGCGCATACTTGACCAGGTCGTCGGCGGTGCGGATGCCGTCGCGCAGCAGTTGCTCGGCCGAGATCTGCGACACCGCGCGCGGGGTGTCGAGCAGGCTGGTGTCGGTGCCGTAGACCGAGGACACGGGCCGCGGCGCCAGTGCCCGGTTGGCCTGGGCGCCGATCACCACCACCGAGGCCACCGGCACCAGGGGCTCGCCACCAGGCGCGGGCGCCTCGTCGGCGCCCTTCCCGGCCGGCAGCTCCGGCGCCGCCGGTTCCGCCGCGCCGGCGCACATGGCGGCCAGGGCGAGGTGCACGGTCAGGGCCAGACGATGGACTCGGTGTGGGGACTGCTTCATTGCGTTTCTCCTGGATGGATGACAAGGGATGTCCATCCAGGTGCAGGTTCCATGCCACGCCGAATCCGGCCCCGCGCGGCGCTTTTTTGCACCGCAACACGCAGCATTGCTGGATTTACACCAACCGGGCCGGCGGGCAAGTGTTGGAATTCGCGCAGCGCGCGGTTCAGCGGGGGATGCGCGGCGGGCGCAACAGGAGTAATCTGGCCGGCGTCAAGTCCAGGGCCGGAACATGCCGACCCTGTCGCGGGTCTGTAGTAGACCCATCCACCCCAGCAGTCACGATCAGGAGACGAACATGGCGTATGTCGACGGTTTTGTGCTTCCCCTCCCCATTGCAAACATCGACGCCTACCGCGCGATGGCGACCAAGGCCGGCCAGATCTGGCGCGAGCACGGCGCCCTCCAGTTTCGCGAATGCATAGGCGACGACGTCAAGCCCGGCGTGCACACCTCCTTCCCCCAGAGCGTCAAGCTGGAGGAAGGCGAAACCGTGGTGTTCTCCTGGATCGTCTACGAGTCGCGCGCCCAGCGTGACGAGGTCAACGAGAAGGTCATGAAGGACCCGCGCATGGCCGAGATGATGCAGCCCGAGGCCATGCCCTTCGACGGCAAGCGCATGATCTACGGCGGCTTCGAGATGCTGGTCGACCTCTAGGAAGCCGCGCGGAACAAGGCTTCAGTCCCCGGCGTCGATGATCCAGTCGGCCGGCTTGCCGCTGCTGGTACGCGGCAGCGCGCGGCCGAAGGTATAGGCGGCCGGCCGTTCGGGAGCCGACAGGCGCTCACCCATCCAGGCATCGAGTGCGCCGCGCAGCGCATCCGTATCGACATCGACATTGGCATCGGCATCGGCATCGTCAACTGCGCCGGCGCCGGCGCGCGGGACCACGAAGGCCTTGAGCCGGTGGCCCTCGTCCGGCCGCATCAGACGCACCGCCGCCTCCAGGACCTCGGGGTGCATGCGCAGCACCTCGGCCATGTAGGCGGGGAAGACATTCACCCCGCCCACCTGCACCGCATGGTCGATCCGTCCCTCCGGGCGAAAGGCGCGCTCGCCGCTCCACGCGAGCCGGTCCTGCAGCGGGTAGCTGCGCGCCTGCCCGTCGGGGCCGGGCCGCAGCAGCTGGTCCGGATCGGCCGCACGCGACCAGTAGGGGAACAAGGCATAGGGCGCGTCCGGATCCTCGCGCCAGCCGACCCCGGCGGTCTCGGAGCTGCCATACACCTGCACCAGGCGCGCCAGCCCGGCAGCGCGCACGCCCCGCGCCACCTCCGGCGGACAGGGGGCGGTCGAGCTCACCCCGGTCACGTCCGGAGCGACCACCGCACCAGTCTCGGCGAACGCGCGCCAGAAGTCGGGAAAGCCCAGCACCAGGTCGCCGGCGCGCATGCGGCCGGCGATGGCGCCGGGCGCATGGCCGCGCCGGTCCAGCACCGCATCCGGCGCGAGCCCCAGGGCCTGGGGCAGGAGCACCGAGAACAGGAAGCCGTAGATGTGGTGGGACGGCACCACGCTCAGGATGCGGCGCCGCCCTGGGAACAGGCTGGCGAGGTGGCGGGCTTCCTCCCACAGCAGCGTGGTCTCGTGCACGATGGTCTTGGGTGCGCCGGAACTGCCGGACGTGCGAAAGCGCAGCGTCGTGCTCTCCTGCTCCAGCCCGGCGCGCGCCACGGCCAGCCAGTCGCCCAGCCGGGTCTGCGCCAGCAGCGGCGCGTCGGCGCCACGGCGCAGGCCCAGCAAGCCTTCCATGGCCGTCGCCAGGCCGATCAGCTCGAGCGAGTCGGCGCCCAGTTCCCGCGCCAGATCGAGCTCTTCCGGCCACGGCGGCGGCGGGCGCCGTACGCCGGGGCGCATCGACGCCAGTTCGGCCGCGAGAAGATCGTTGACGACCCGGGTCAGGCTGGCGTGCTGGCGCCACCAGGGCGCGGGCGAGTCGGTAACAATGTTCATGGGCTTGGATGTCGAACTGGCATGATGGGACGGCGCAGATGGTGACAGCCTCGCGCCCGGGCTGTCAATGCCACGCCGACGCAACATCCGCGCGCTAAATACCTGAGAAAATTTACAATTTCTATCGCGCGCAATTGACACGCGCATTTGTCTCATGCCAACATCAATTTCTGAGAAACAATTGCCAGTGAAGCTGGCCCGGAGCCGACCATGAACGCCACCACCTTGTCTTTCGCTACCCCGGATCTGGCGGCGCAGCTCGACGCCTGCAGCGATGCGGACCTCGACCAGCTCGACTTCGGCGTGATCGGCTTCGACGCCGACACCCAGGTCCAGCGCTACAACAGCTTCGAATCCCAGGCCGCCGGCCTGTCGCCCCAGCGCGTGCTGGGCCAGCCCCTATTCACCAATGTCGCGCCCTGCCTGAACAATTTCATGGTGGCCCAGCGCTTCGAGGACGCCGAGGAAACCGGCAGCGAGCTCGACGACACGATCGACTACGTGCTGACCCTGCGCATGCGTCCGGTGAAAGTCCAGTTGCGCCTGCTGGCGGGCCCCGGCCGCGCCCACCGCTACGTCCTCGTCCAGCGCGTGCTCAAGTGAACGGCGGCCTGCACCACGATCTCGATCAGCTCGGCGCCGAGTACGAGGCGCTGATCCAGTTCCTTTACCTGGCGCCGGTCGGGCTGGTGCAAGCCGACGTGGACGGCGAGATCGCCCTGATGAACCCGGTCGCGGCCCAGCTCCTGATGCCGCATTCGCGCGACGGCGGGCTCGACAACCTGTTCGTGGCCCTGGAATCGGTGGCGCCCGACCTGCGCTTCCAGGTCGAGCGTTTCGCCCAGCCCAGCGGCAAGATCTGCGACGGCCTGCACGTGCACCTGAACGCCGGCGCCGCCGGCAAGAAACTGCCGCAGATTCTCTCGCTCAGCCTGCTCAAGCTCGACGCCAGGCGCGTGATGGCCGTCATCAACGACGTCACCCTCCAGGTCCAGCGCGAGCGCCAGCTGCGCCAGAGCGACGCCTGGTTCAACGCGATCCTGACCGGGATCACCGACTACGCCCTGGCCGGCCTGGACGCCGACGGCCGCCTGGTCGAATGGAACGAGAGCGTGCGGCGCGTCACCGGCTTCGAGGCCGAGGCGATCGGCCAGCCCTATTCGATCTTCTATCCGGCCGAGGGCATGACCGCCGAACACCTGCGCGACCGCCTGCGCGAGGCCGACGCCAACGGCTGGAGCCTGGACGAGGGCCGCCGCATGCGCGCCGACGGCAGCAGCTTCTGGGGCAGCGTCCTGATCGCCCCCCTGCCCGATAGCGACGCGCCGCCCGGCCAGGAAGCGCTAGGCGCCGCCTATTGCCTGATCCTGCGCGACATCAGCGACAAGCGCGACGTGTTCGAGCGCCGCCGCCGCGAAACCTTCGGCGACCACCTGACCGGCCTGGCCAACCGCCGCGCCTTCTTCGACGCCGCCGAGCAGGAGCTGGCGCGCAGCAGGGTCTCGCCCCGCCCCACCGCCGTGCTGGTGCTCGACGCCGACCACTTCAAGTCGATCAACGACCGCTACGGCCACCCGGGCGGCGACGCGGTGCTGCAGCACCTGGCGGCGATCCTCGGCGACACCTTCCGCGAAGTCGACGTGGTCGCGCGCATCGGCGGCGAGGAATTCGCCGTGCTGCTGCCCTCGACCGACCTGGCCTGCGCCGCCGTGGTGGCCGAACGCCTGCGCGCCAGCGTGGCGTCCCAGCCGGCGCGCTACGAGGGCCAGGCGATCGCCTGCACGGTCAGCGCCGGCGTCGCCGCCAGCGTGGACGGCGCCGAGAACGTCGACCAGCTGCTCAAGCGCGCCGACCAGGCCCTGTACGCCGCCAAGCGCGGCGGCCGCAACCGCGTCGAACGCTGGCGCCCGGAGCTGTCGATCGGGAGGTCCGGTGCAGCTTGACGCCCAGCAGGCCTACGAGGGCCTGATCGAATTCCTGTACCGCGCCCCGATCGGCCTGGCCCAGACCACGCTCGACGGCGCCGTCGACATGCTCAACCCGATGGCGTCCAGCCTGCTGATGCCGATCGCGCCCCAGGCCGCGCTGGACAATATGTTCGCCGTGCTGGAGCCGCTCGCGCCCGAGCTGCGCGCCATGGTGGCCGCCTTCGAGGCGCCGTCCGGCATCATCGCCGAGGGCCTGCGCCTGGTGCTGCCGCCCGCGGCGCAGTCCCAGCGCAGCAGCAGCAGCGCGCCCCAGGTGCTGTCCCTGAACCTGATGAAGACCGACCCGCAGCGCCTGATGTTCGTGGTGGCCGACGCCACCCTCGAGGTCCAGCGCGAGCACGAGACCCTGTCGCGCCGCCTGCGCAGCGCGGCGCGCACCGACCAGCTCACCCGCATGCCGAACCGCGAGGCGGTGCGCGAGGAAATCGCACGGCTCCTGATGCGCCCGGACGACGGCGACTCCCGTTTCGCCGTGCTGTTCCTGAACTGCGACCGCTTCCGCCAGGTCAACGACAGCCTGGGCCAGGCGGTGGGCGACCAGCTGCTGGTCCTGGTCGGCGAGCGCATCCGCGGCGCGCTGCGCCCGCCGAGCGACCGCATCGATCCGCACGCCGGCGCCGGCCAGCTGGCCGCGCGGGTCGGCGGCGACGAGTTCGTGGTGGTGCTGGACGGCATGCGCTCCTGCGCCGACGCCGAGAAGGTCGCGGCGCGCCTGCTGGACGCCGTCGCCCGGCCCTACGCGGTCGGCGGCCACGACATCGTCTGCAGCGCCAGCCTCGGCATCGTCTGGGGCGCCGGCGCCGCCCGCGACCCCGACGAGGTGCTGCGCGACGCCGGCATCGCCATGGTCGAGGCCAAGCGCGCCGGCGGCGCGCGCCAGCGCGTGTTCGAATCCGCGATGCGCGAACGCGCGGCGCGCCGCGCCGACATCGAGAGCGAGCTGCGCCAGGCCCTGGTGGAGGAGCAGCTGTTCGTGGTCTACCAGCCGGTGGTCGGCATGCTGCCGGATGGCCGCACCGACCATGCGGCCGGGGTCGAGGCCCTGGTGCGCTGGCGCCATCCGGTGCGCGGCATCGTGCCCCCCATCGACTTCATCCAGGTCGCCGAGGAATGCGGCCTGATCGGCGCGGTGGGCGACTTCGTGCTCGAACGCGCCTGCCGCGACTTCATGGCATGGCGCGCCGAACTCGGCGAGCGGGCGCCGCGCCTGATGGCCGTGAACCTGTCGCGCGCCCAGCTCGGCCAGGCCGGCTGGATCGACACGGTCCAGCGCATCCTGCACGCGACCGGCATGCCGGCGGCCCAGCTCCAGCTGGAGGTGACGGAGAGCCTGGCGGCCCAGGGCGAGGACGTGCAGCAGCGCCTGCACGAGCTCAAGCGCCTGGGCGTGAAGCTCGCGCTCGACGATTTCGGCACCGGCTATTCCTCGCTCTCCAGCCTGCACCTGCTGCCGGTGGACACGGTCAAGATCGACCGCTCCTTCGTCAGCCAGGCCGACACCTCGGCCCACCACCGTGTGCTGATCGAGGCCACCGTGAAGGTCGCGCAGAGCCTGGGCATGCGCACCGTCGCCGAAGGCATCGAGACCCTGTCGCAGGCCGAGGTGGTGCGCGCCTATTCGTGCAACAAGGCCCAGGGCTATTTCTACAGCCGGCCGCTGCCGGCGCCCGACCTGCTGGCCTGGCTGGACAGCCACCACGCGGTGGCAGCCTAGACAGTATGTGAGGCTGGTCCTACAGTCCTTGCCGAAATGCTCCTATTTTGTGTGGCCCGCCGCGCTCCCATGATTGCGGCACCCATCCATACATAAATAAGGAGCATTCAATGAAACGCAATTTCCAGGGCGCCCTCGTCGCCGGCCTGATGGCCATGGCTCTCGCCGCATGCAGCTCGACCGGCGACACCACCGACAGCACCAGCGGTTCGACCGGTTCGTCGGCCACCTCCAGCGGTTCCTCGTCGATGGAATCGAGCAGCCCGAGCACCGGCAACACCACCGGCGGTTCGAGCTGGGGCGCGGGTTCGACCGGCACCACCGGCACCACCTCGGGCTCGACCGGCAGCACCTCGGCCACCCAGGGCACTTCCTCGGGCGCCACCGGCACCACCGGCACCACCTCGGGCAGCACCGGCACTACCGGCACGACCTCGGGCAGCACCACCCCGACCTCGACCAACAGCAGCACCTCGGATACCGGTCGCTAAGCGCATCCAATGCCTGAGACCACGGCCGCCTCCGGGTGGCCGTGTTCGTTCAGGCTCCCCGCTTGTCCCGGCGGACATTCCGAGCAGAAATGATTCCCGGAGATTGTGAGCCGGGTCCTACATCTGTTCTCGATCTCATCCTATTTCATGTCCTGGTCGCCGTCCGCATGATGGCAAGACCACACAACCGAGGAGAAAGACGATGAAGAACAAGTACCAAGGCGTACTGCTGGGCGCCGTGATGGCCCTGGCCCTGAGCGCATGCAGCTCGACCGGCGACACCACCGACAGCGCGACCGGCTCCAGTGGCTCGTCCATGAGCAGCGGCAGCTCGGGCAGCGCCACCGGCACGACCGGCAGCATGGGCACGACCGGCACCACGGGCACGACCGGAACCACCGGCACCACCGGCACGACCGGGACCACCAGCGGCACGACCGGTACGACCGGCACCACGGGCACCACCAGCACCACCACCACCGACCCTGCGACCAGCGGCACCACGCGCTGATCTCCCCCGAGGCTGGTCAGGCCAGCCTCGCTTGCGGCCGTGTTCCCGGAGCCCGCGTGGTCCGGGAACACGGCCGCTTGTTTGTCGCAGCCGGAGGCCTGGCGCCGCGGCTCGGGTACAATCGTCCCATGATCCGCCCCCTGTTCCGCGTCCCGCCGCGATGAAGACCTGGCTCTCCCGCCTGTTCGGCGGCGCACGCGCCGTGCAGTCCACGCATCCTGCCGCGCCGCCGGCCGCCGCGCCTGTGGGCCGCACCCAGCCTGAGCCCACCCGCGACCTCGCGCCCGCCTTCATGGCCTGGCTGATCGGCCCCTGCGGCGCGCCGGCCATCGCCGGCGCCGGGGTGGTCCTCGACGAACTCGAACGCCTGGCCGCCCGCCCGGAGGAGGCGGCGCAACTGGTGCCGCGCGTGCCCGAACTGATCCCCCAGCTGCTGCGCGGCCTGCGCGACGAAGCGAGCTCCGCCGCCGACATGGCGCGCCTGGTGGCGCAGGACCCGGTGCTGGTCGCCGAGCTGCTGCGCGAGGTCAACAGCCCCTATTACAATCCGGCCAAGCCGGTGCGCAATCTCGAGGGCGCCCTGATGCTGCTCGGCCAGAACGGCCTGCGCATGCTGCTGGCCCGGGTGGCCTTCCGCCCCATCATCAACCTCCAGACCGGGCCGATCGCACGCCAGCTGGCCCCGCGGCTGTGGGCCCAGTCCGAGAAATCCGCGCTCGCGGCGTCCCTGCTGGCGCCCGACCACGGCGCCGACGCCTTCGAGGCCTATCTCGCCGGCCTGGTCTCCAACGTCGGCCTGGTGGTGGCCCTGCGGATCGCCGACCAGGCCCTGCCGGCCGGCCTGCTGCCCGACGACGAGGCCTACGCCCTGGCGCTGCTGGGCGGCGCGCGGCGCCTGTCCGCGCGCATCGCGGCCCAGTGGGAACTGCCGCCCGCGGTCGCCGGCGCGATCGCCCACCCCGAGGGCGGCGCGCTGTCGCGCACGCTGGCGGCGGCCGAGCGCCTCGCCACCCTGCGCCTGCTGGCCGACGCCGCCCAGCCGGGCTGCGTGCGCGCGGCCGGCGCCCTCGACCCGGCGCTGCGCCGGGTGTTCGATCAACTCCAGGACCGGGAAGACTGATGGCTTTCGACATCGAGCAGAAACTCGTGATCGGCGTCGCCTCCAGCGCGCTGTTCGACCTCTCCGAATCGCACCAGGTGTATCTCCAGGAGGGCCCCGAGGCCTACCGCGCCTACCAGGAACGCCAGCGCGACGTCGTGCTGGAGCGCGGCGTGGCTTTTCCCTTCATCCGGCGCTTCCTCAGCATCAACAAGTGCTTCCCCGCCGAATCGCCGGTCGAGGTGGTGCTGTTCTCGCGCAACTCGCCGGAGACCGGGCTGCGCGTGATGCGGTCCATCGCCCACTACGGCCTGGACATCTCGCGCGCCGCCTTCATGAACGGCAAGTCGCCCTATGCCTACCTGCCGGCCTTCAACGCCTCGCTCTTCCTGAGCGCCAACGAGGGCGACGTCCAGAGCGCGATCGCGGTCAACTACCCGGCCGGGCTGGTGCTCCCCTCGCGCATCGCCGACGACGAAGAGGACCTGGAGCTGCGGGTCGCCTTCGATTTCGACGGCGTGCTGGCGGACGACGAATCCGAGACCGTCTTCAAGCGCAACAACGACATCGACGAATTCCACGCCCACGAGACCCTGCACGTTTCGCGCCCGCACCAGCCGGGTCCCCTGGCCGCCCTGTTCCAGAAGCTGGCCATGCTGCAGCGCCTCGAGGACGAGGCCCAGCGCGGCGACCCGGCCTACCGGCGCATCGTGCGCATCGCCATCATCACGGCGCGCAATGCGCCTTCGCACGAGCGCGTGGTCACCACGCTCAGGAGCTGGGGCGTGTCGGCCGACGAAACCTTCTTCCTGGGCGGGATGAACAAGGCGCGCGTCCTGTCGGTCTTCAAGCCCCACATCTTCTTCGACGACCAGCTCACCCACCTGAAGGCCGCCCCCGGCGGCGCCATCCCGATGGTCCACGTGCCCTTCGGGATCGCCAACCGGCGCGCGCCCGACGCGGCCGCGGCCTGAGGCCCGGCTGCCGGCGCGGCGGCGCCCGACCCGCCCTTGCCCCGTCCCGGGGCTAGTTGCGTGCGCCCACGCACCGAACTGCGCGCCATGGCGGGCTAGGGTAAGGCCTTTCCACGCGAGGAGCCGCCATGAGCCAGGACCCCGGCAAGCCAGCAGCGCAGCCGCGCATCAGCAACCCGACCATGCCGGCCGGCGGCTGGAATTCGGTGCGCGACGTGACCACCATCCTGCTCGATCAGGGTTCGCCGGCCGAGGGCGGCGCCCTCCTGCTCAAGCAGAACAAGCCGGACGGCTTCGCCTGCGTGAGCTGCGCCTGGGCCAAGCCGGCCCACCCCCATCCTTTCGAGTTCTGCTCCAGCGGCGCCAAGGCCACCGCCTGGGAAACCACCAGCCGCCGCATCGGCCCCGACTTCTTCGCGCGCCATACCGTCGCCGAGCTGGAAAGCTGGGACGACCACCGCCTCGAGGACCAGGGCCGCCTGACCGTGCCCCTGCGCTGGGATGCCGCCACCGACAAGTACACGGAGACGAGCTGGGACGCCGCCTTCGCCGAGATCGGCGCCCTGCTGCGCGGCTTCGAGCGCGAGCGGGTGGTGTTCTACAGCTCCGGCCGCGCCTCGCTCGAGACCTCCTACATGTACCAACTGCTGGCCCGCATGTACGGTAACAACAATCTGCCGGACAGCTCCAACATGTGCCACGAGAGCACCTCGGTGGGCCTGCAGAAGACCATCGGCGTCGGGGTCGGCACGGTGGAGCTGGCGGACTTCGAGCACACCGACTGCATCTTCTTCTTCGGCCAGAACGTGGGCGTGAACAGTCCGCGCATGCTGCATCAGCTGCAGGCGGCGCGCCGCCGCGGCGTGCCGGTCATCACCTTCAACCCGCTGCGCGAGCGCGGGCTGGTCAGCTTCACCAACCCGCAGTCGCCGACCGAGATGCTGACCGGGCACGAGACCGTGATCAGCACCCAGTACCACCAGGTGCGCCCCGGCGGCGACAGCGCCGCCATCATGGGCCTGTGCAAGGCCATCCTGGCCTGCGACGACGCGGCGCGCGCGGCCGGCGAGGCGCGCGTGATCGACACCGCCTTCATCGCGGAGCACACCCATGGCTTCGGCGAATTCGAGGCCGCCGTGCGGGCCTGCGCCTGGGCCGACATCGAGCGCGAATCCGGCCTGGCGCGCGGCGCCCTGGAGGCGGCGGCGGAGGTCTGGACGCGCTCGCGCGCGGTGATGGCGGTGTACGGCATGGGGGTCACCCAGCACCGCCTCGGCGTGCAGAACGTGGCCATGATCGTCAACCTGCTGCTGATGGGCGGCCACATCGGCCGGCGCGGCGCCGGCGTGTGCCCGGTGCGCGGCCACTCCAACGTGCAGGGCCAGCGCACCGTCGGCATCACCGAGAAGCCCGAGCTCGCGCCGCTGGACCAGCTGGCGCGCCAGTTCGGCTTCGCGCCGCCGCGCAAGCCCGGCATGAACACGGTCGAGGCCTGCGAGGCCATCCTGGAGGGCAAGGTCCAGGCCTTCGTCGGCCTGGGCGGCAACTTCGTGCGCGCCGTGCCGGACACCGCCCGGATGGAAGCCGCCTGGCGCGCCCTGCCCCTGACGGTCCAGGTCTCGACCAAGCTCAATCGCAACCACGTCATCCACGGCAAGGTCTCCTACATCCTGCCCTGCCTGGGCCGCACCGAGATCGACCGCCAGGCCGGCGGCGAGCAGGCTCTGACGGTCGAGGACAGCACCTCCTGCATGCACGGCTCGCGCGGCATGGTGGAACCGGCGGCGCCCACCCTGCTGTCGGAGCCGGCGATCGTGGCCGGCATCGCCAAGGCCGCGCTGGACCCGAACCCGAAGCTGGACTGGGACGCCTGGGTCGCCGACTACGCCAGGGTGCGCGACGCCATCGCCGAGACCTGGCCCGAGATCTTCCACGACTTCAACGCGCGCATGTGGACGCCGGGCGGATTCCGCAAGCCGATCGCCGCCGCCGGGCGCAGCTGGCACACCGAAACCGGCAAGGCCAACTTCAGCGTGCCCGAGAGCCTGGCCGGCGACCCCGACCTGAGCCCGGGGCCGCGCACCCTGCGCCTGTTCACGGTGCGCAGCGACGGCCAGTTCAACACCACGGTCTACAGCTACGACGACCGCTTCCGCGGTGTGCACGGCAGCCGCATGGTGCTGTTCATGGCGCCCGCCGACATGGCGCGCATGAAGCTCGCCAAGGGCGACCTGGTCAGGCTGCGCACCCCGAGCGGCCCGTCCGGCGACGGCGTCGAGCGCAGCGTCGAAGGCCTGGCGGTGGTGCCCTACGACGTCCCGGCGGGCTGCGTGGCGGCCTACTACCCGGAGTGCAATCCCCTGATTCCGCTCTGGCACCACGCCAAGGAAAGCAAGGTGCCGGCCGCCAAGGCCATCGACGTGCTGGTCGAAGCCGCCGGGAGGCCGGCATGAAAGCCGCCGCCCGCCTGCCCGCGCAGCGCTGGCGCGAGGGCGCCCTGGAGGCGCAGGCCGACGAGCTGCTGGCCGAGGAAGTGCCGGTGGCGCTCTGCTACAACGGCATCGCCCACGCCGTGATGCTGGCCTCCCCGCTCGACCTCGAGGACTTCGCGCTCGGCTTCTCGCTGGGGGAGCGCATCGTGCGCGCCGCGCGTGACATCCACGACATCGAGATCGAGGAAAGCTGCGAGGGCATCGCCATCGAGATGCGCATCGCGGCCGGGGCCATGGCCCGCCTCAAGGAGGGGCGGCGCGCCCGCCTGGGCCGCACCGGCTGCGGCCTGTGCGGGGTCGAGAGCCTGGGCTGGTTCGCCCAGGCCGCCGTCCACGACACCGGCGCCGGCGCGCAGCCGGCGCTGCGCATCGATCCCGCCGCCCTGCACCGGGCGATGGCGGCGCTGGGAACGCGCCAGCGGCTGCACCAGGCCACCGGGGCAGTCCATGCGGCCGGCTGGGCCGCTCCCGACGGCGAGCTGCTGTGCGTGCGCGAGGACGTGGGCCGCCATAACGCCCTCGACAAGCTGGTCGGCGCGCTGGCGCGCTCCGGCATGGACGCCGGCGCCGGCTTCGCGCTGGTGACCAGCCGCGCCAGCTACGAGATGGTGCAGAAGGCCGCGCGCGCCGGGATGCCCCTGCTGGCCGCCATCTCCGCGCCGACCGCCATGGCCGTGCGCCTGGCGGACCAGGCCGGTCTGACCCTGGCCGGCTTCGTGCGCGAAGGCCGCCACGTGCTCTACAGCCACCCGCAGCGCGTCGCGGCGGACCTCGCGGCGACAAACCGAGAAGATTGTTTGGCCGGGATTGACTAAAATACCAGGCTTCGCAGTCCGGATCCTTCCGCCTTCATGCCTGTTTCCTCCCTGCCGGCCAGGGCCGGCGCGCTCGCGCACTGGCTCCTCATCGGTCTGTTCGCCGTGTTCGCGGCGGCCAGCCTGACCCGCGCGCGCCTGACCGGCGACGGCCTCGAATACCTGCTGATGTCGCAAGCCCTGGTGGCCCACGGATCGCCCGAAGTGCGCGAATCCGACCTCGCGGCCCTGGCGGCCCTGCCGGCCAAGGCGCGCGAACGCGCGCGCCTCGATCCCGGACGCTGGCAGGAAGCGATGACCCGCGTCCGGCGCGACGGCGCGCTGGAACTCGGCTTCGCGCGCGGCGCGGACGGCGAGGTCTACGCCATCCATTTCTGGGTGTATTCGCTGCTGGCCGCGCCCCTGTACGCCCTTGCCGCCCTGCTGCAGGTGAATCCCTTCCTCGCGCTCGCGAGCCTGAACCTGGTCTTCGTCGCCGCCACCGCCGCCTGCCTGCGCGCCTGGTTTCCCCAAGCCGGCGCCGCGCCGCCGCTGCTGCTGCTGGTCATGGGACCGCTGTTCTACGGCTTCTGGCCCGGCCCCGAGGTCATGAGCGGCTGTTGCGTGCTGCTGGCGGTGCTGGCGGCCCTGCGGCGCGACCTGGCGCTGGCGGTCTTCCTGGCCGGCCTGGGCGCCACCCAGAATCCGCCGATCGCGGGCCTGATCCCGGCCGCGGGCGCCTACTGGCTGCTGTACCGCCTGTTCCCCGGCACGATCCTGCTGCCGGCCACGGCGCGCCCGCGCGGCGCCAAAGCGGCCCTGGTCTGCGCCGGCATCGCGCTGGCCGCCCTGCCCTGGGCCTACAACCAGCGGGTGTTCGGCACGCCCAGCATCATCGGCAAGTACTTCACCGACCGCGCCCTGGTGACGCCGGAGCGCATGTTCTCCTTCCTGTTCGACCTCAACCAGGGCCTGTTCGTCGGTTTCCCGGCCCTGCTGGCCATCGGCGCCGTGGTGCTGGCGAGCGTGCCGGCGCAACGCCGCGCCGCCTGGTCCGCCCATTTCCTGATCGCCTTCCTGCTGACGCTGGGCATGGCGGCGCCGGCGCTGTCGGCTACCAATTGGAACAGCGGCGCGGTGTTCGTCTCGCGCTACGCCTACTGGGGAGCGATGCCCATGCTGGCGGTCGGCATCGCCGGGCTGGCGGCGGCCCCGCGCGCGCGCCGCGCGGCGCTGGCCCTGGCCCTCCTGCTCCAGCTGCTGGCCGCCTGGCAGGTCTGGCAAGGCGGCGCCCCGACCTACCTCGCGCATTCGCGCCTGGCGCAGTGGGTGCTCGACCATGCGCCGCGCTTCTACAACCCCGATCCGGAAATCTTCCTCAAGCGCAGCGCGCGCCGCGAACTGCTGCCCACCCACGACCTGGTCGGCCTCCACCAGGGGCCGCAGGGACCGACCAAGCTGCTGCGCTACTGGACCAATGCGGAGTCGGCCGGCCTGTGCGGCCCGGGCACCCAGCTCGCGGCCGAGCACGTGGTGACCCTCGCCTCGGGCTGGCGTTATTACAACGGCAAGCTGCGCTGCGTGCCGGGCCGCGCGCCGGGCGTGGGCTGGACCATCGGCGCGCGCCAGGGCCGCAGCGCCATCCTCGGCGCCGGCTGGTCGCAGGTCGAGGACAGCGGGGTCTGGACCGACGGCCGGCGCGCCGTCCTGGTCCTGCCGCTGCCCGAAGGACGACAGGCGCGCGCCCTGTCGCTCGAGGGCGGGTATGTCGATGCCGTCCACGAGACCGAACTGGCGGTCAACGGCGTCGACCTGGGCCCGGTGAGGCTGGGCCGCGGCGCCGTCGCGCTGCCGCCCGCCGCCCGCGCCGGCCACACGCTGACGGTCGAGCTGCGCCATCCGCATCCGGCCTTGCCGGCGGGCGCCCCGGCGGGCAGCCGGGCACTTGGCTTCTTCCTGCGCGGCGTGTATGTCGAACTGAGTCCCTGAGCCTGCGCCGCACGGGACAAACACGGCGCCCGGCGGGCGCGGCGCGGCGGCGTCCGCCCGCCCGTTCGTCTATAATGGGCGACCCATCGTCGCGACTGAAGCACGCTGCATGCCCTTCGATCTCAAGAAACATCTACCCAAGCCAGGTCACCGTTTTGCCCTGCCGTCCCTGCACGGCTCTTCCGACGCCTACGCGCTCGCGGTCGCCGCGCTCGCGCTGAAGGCCAACAAGCAGATGCTCACCGTGATCGTCGCCAGCGCCAGCGACGGCCAGCGCCTGCTCGACGAGATCCCCTGGTTTGCCGAAGGCAAGCTGTCCTGCCACCTGCTGCCCGACTGGGAAACCCTGCCCTACGACGCATTCTCGCCGCACCAGGACCTGGTCTCGGAGCGCCTGGCGACCCTGCACGAGATCCGCAACGGCCAGTGCGACGTGCTGGTGGTGCCCGCCACCACCGCCCTGGTGCGCCTGGCGCCGCCGTCCTTCCTGGCGGCCTACACCTTCTTCTTCCGCCAGGGCGAGAACCTGGACGAGGCCAAGCTCAAGGCCCAGCTGACCCTGGCCGGCTACACCCACGTGTCGCAGGTGATGTCGCCGGGGGAATATTCGGTGCGCGGCGGCCTGATCGACCTGTTCCCGATGGGCTCGGCCCTGCCTTACCGCCTCGACCTGTTCGGCGACGAGATCGAGACCATCCGCACCTTCGACGCCGACACCCAGCGCTCGCTCTATCCCGTCAAGGAAGTGCGCCTGCTGCCGGGCCGCGAGTTCCCGATGGACGAGGCCGCGCGCACCGGCTTCCGCGGCCGCTGGCGCGAACGCTTCGAGGGCGATCCCTCGCGCTCGCCCATGTACCGGGACATCGGCAACGGCATCGCGCCGGCCGGCATCGAGTACTACCTGCCGCTGTTCTTCGACCAGACCGCGAGCCTGTTCGACTACCTGCCCGAGGAGTCGCCCCTGGCCCTGGTGGGCGACATCGACGGCGCGATCCAGCGCTTCTGGAGCGACACCGAATCGCGCTACCGCTTCCTCAAGGCCGACCGCGAACGCCCGCTGCTGGAGCCGCGCGAGCTGTTCCTGAGCGGCGAGCAGTTCTTCACCTGCGCCAAGCCGCATGGCCGCTGGGCGATCGCGCGCGATCCCGCGTCGCCGGCCTCCGAGCTCACCGCGCCGGTGCCCGACATCGCCGTCAACCGGCGCCTGGACGACCCGCTCGCCAACCTGCGCGCCTACCTTCAGCGGGTCGACGCGCGCGTGATGATCTGCGCCGACTCGGCCGGCCGCCGCGAAACCCTGCAGCAGTATTTCGCCGAGTACAAGCTGGACCTGGCCGCGGTCGAGGGCTTCGAGGGGCTGCGCGCCACCGATGCCCGCATCGCGCTCGGGGTCGCGCCGCTGCAGGCCGGCTTCGAGCTGCACGACGAGAGCGCCGGCCACCTGGTCTTCATCACCGAGACCGAGCTGTACGCCGGCTCGGGCCGGCGCGCCGGCAAGAAGAAGCAGGAAGCGACCAGCCAGGTCGAATCGATGGTGCGCGACCTGTCGGAGCTGAAGATCGGCGACCCGGTGGTGCACATCAACCACGGCATCGGCCGCTACATGGGCCTGGCCAGCATGGACCTGGGCGAAGGCGAGACCGAGTTCCTGCACCTGGAGTACGCCAAGGACACCAAGCTCTACGTCCCGGTCTCCCAGCTGCACGTGATCTCGCGCTATTCCGGCGCCTCGCCCGAGGACGCGCCCCTGCACAGCCTCGGCTCCGGCCAGTGGGAAAAGGCCAAGCGCAAGGCCGCCGAGCAGGTGCGCGACACCGCCGCCGAGCTGCTCAACCTGTACGCCCGCCGCGCAGCGCGCCAGGGCCACTCCTTCGAGTACTCGGCGGTCGACTACGAGAACTTCGCCACCAGCTTCGGCTTCGACGAGACGCCGGACCAGGCCGAGGCGATCAACAACGTGATCCGCGACATGACCTCGGGCCGGCCGATGGACCGCCTGGTGTGCGGCGACGTCGGCTTCGGCAAGACCGAGGTGGCGCTGCGCGCCGCCTTCATCGCCGTCATGGGCGGCAAGCAGGTCGCGATCCTGGCGCCCACCACCCTGCTGGCCGAGCAGCACGCCCAGACCTTCGCCGACCGCTTCGCCGACTGGCCGGTGAAGATCGCCGAGCTGTCGCGCTTTCGCACCGGCAAGGAGGTCAACAGCGCCATCAAGGGCATGGCCGAAGGCACCGTCGACATCGTGATCGGCACCCACAAGCTGCTCTCGTCCGACGTGAAATTCCAGCGCCTGGGCCTGGTCATCATCGACGAGGAGCACCGCTTCGGGGTGCGCCAGAAGGAAGCCCTGAAGGCCTTGCGCGCCGAGGTCGACGTCCTGACCCTGACCGCGACCCCGATCCCGCGCACCCTGGGCATGGCCCTGGAAGGCCTGCGCGACTTCTCGGTGATCGCCACCGCGCCCCAGAAGCGGCTGGCGATCAAGACCTTTGTCCGCAGCGAGGACGGCTCGATCATCCGCGAGGCCTGCCTGCGCGAACTCAAGCGCGGCGGCCAGATCTACTTCCTGCACAACGAGGTCGAGACCATCGAGAACCGCCGCGCCATGCTGCAAGAGCTGCTGCCCGAGGCGCGCATCGCCGTGGCCCACGGCCAGATGCACGAGCGCGACCTGGAGCGCGTGATGCGTGACTTCGTCCAGCAGCGCTTCAACATCCTGCTGTGCACCACGATCATCGAGACCGGCATCGACGTGCCCACCGCGAACACCATCATCATGCACCGCGCCGACAAGTTCGGCCTGGCCCAGCTGCACCAGCTGCGCGGCCGTGTCGGCCGCTCGCACCACCAGGCCTATGCCTACCTGCTGGTGAACGACCTGCAGGGCCTGAGCAAGCAGGCGCAGCGCCGCCTGGACGCGATCCAGGCGATGGAGGAACTGGGCTCCGGCTTCTACCTGGCCATGCACGACCTCGAGATCCGCGGCGCCGGCGAGGTCCTGGGCGAGAACCAGTCGGGCGAGATGCTGGAAGTCGGCTTCCAGCTCTACTCCGACATGCTGAACGAGGCGGTCAAGGCGCTCAAGGCCGGCAAGGAGCCCGACATGTCGGCCCCGCTGGCCACGACCACCGAGATCAACCTGCACGTGCCGGCCCTGCTGCCCTCCGACTACTGCGGCGACGTGCACGAGCGCCTCTCGATCTACAAGCGCCTGGCCAACTGCGAGTCGCAGGACAAGATCGACGACATGCAGGAAGAACTGATCGACCGCTTCGGCAAGATGCCGGACCCGGTGCGCGCCCTGATCGAGACCCACCGCCTGCGCATCGCCGCCAAGGCGGTCGGCATCGTCAAGATCGACGCCCACGGCGAAGCGGTGAACATGCAGTTCATGGAAAAGCCGCCGATCGACCCGATCCGGATCATCACCTTGATCCAGAAGAACCGCCACGTCAAGCTGGCCGGCCAGGACAAGCTGCGCATCAGCGCCGCCATGCCCGACCTGGCAGCCCGCGTGAACCAGGTAAAACAGACCATCAAACAACTGCTCGCCTAATCCATCCATGACCATGAACCTGGTGCTTCAGGGGCCGCAGGCCTCGACCGACACCCTGGCCCGGCTCGCCCAGCTCGCCCGGCCGGCCCGCAGCCTGCCGCTCGGCGCGCACGCGCTGCGCTGCGAAGACCTGCCCTACAGCCCGACCCTGCGGGCGGAGATCGAGCAAGCCGCCTTCGCGGCCGGGGTCGACGCCAGCTTCATCGAGGCCGGGCGCAGCCTGCGCGACTTCGGCCTGGTGGCGATGGACATGGACTCGACCCTGATCACCATCGAATGCATCGACGAGATCGCCGACATGCAGGGACTCAAGCCCCAGGTCGCCGAGATCACCGAGGCCGCCATGCGCGGCGAGCTCGATTTCGCGGCCAGCCTGACCCGGCGCGTGGCCCTGCTCGAAGGCCTGGACGCCAGCGCCCTGCAGCGCGTGTACGACGAGCGCCTGCGCATCTCGCCCGGCGGCGAGGCGATGCTGGCGGCGGTGCAAGCGGCCGGCCTCAAGACCCTGCTGGTGTCGGGCGGCTTCACCTTCTTCACCGAGCGCCTGCGCGAGCGTTTCAAGCTGGACTATGCCCACGCCAACGTGCTCGAGGTGCAGGACGGCAAACTGACCGGGCGTGTGATCGGCGGCATCGTCGATGCGGAAGAGAAAAAGCGCACCGTCCAGCGTGTCTGCGCGGAACTCGGCATCCCGACCAGCCGCGCCATCGTCATGGGCGACGGCGCCAACGACCTCCAGATGATGGGCGTGGCGGGGCTGTCGGTGGCCTTCCGCGCCAAGCCGGTGGTGCGGGCCCAGGCCAGCGTGGCCCTGAATTTCTCGGGCCTCGACGGGCTGTTGACTATCCTGGCCTGAAGCATGGCGCCGGCCGTGCTGCCTGACGGCACGGCGAAACGAAAATCGACACACATGGCGAGGCAGCGCAAGCGCGCGCGCTTCTCCGGTTGGAAGCCGGCAGCCCCTGGACTAAGGTAAGGGTGCGGCCGGGACGTGGACGTTACCGAGGCCGCGTCACCGACAGGAGCCTGCCATGCAAGGTCCAGCCACCCCGCTTTCCCCTTCCTCCCCGCCTCCTACGCGCGGCCTCGACGAGGCCGGCCCCGATCGCGCACGGCGCCGCCTGCTGGTCGGCGCACCGGCGCTGGCGGGCGCCCTTGCCGCACCCGCCCTGCCCGCGCTGGCCCAGGCCGGCCGCGCGCCGGCCTGGTATGCGGTCTGGGGCTGCGCCCCGGCCGGCCCGCCGCCGGCGGCCAGCACCCTGAGCATCAGCAACCAGACCCTGCGCCTGGTCGTGCGCGCCAGCCACGCGGCCGGACGGCTGCGCGTGCGCGTGTCGAACGAGATGGGCAGCAGCGACCTGCGCCTGGGCGGCGCCCATATCGGGCTGCGCAGCGCCGGCGCCAACCTGTACGCGGGCAGCAGCCGCCAGCTCAGCTTCGGCGGCCGGCCGGGGATCGTCATACCGGCGGGCGCGCCGGTGCTGTCGGATCCGGTCGATCTCTCCATCGGCGCCTTCGCCGACCTTGCGGTCAGCCTGTATTTCCCGGCTTCGGTACAGCTGAGCACGCTGCACAGCGCGGCCTACCAGACCAACTACATTTCCAGCAGCGGCGACCACGGCGCCAGCACGGCGCTGCCGGTACAGCGCACGATCGGCTCCTGGCCCTTCCTGACCGAGGTCGAATCGGACCGCCGCGCCCCGGTGATCGTCGCGGTCGGCGATTCGATCACCGATGGCGTCGGCAGCACCTCGAACGCCAACCGCCGCTGGCCCGACTGGCTGGCGCGGCGCTTACAGGCCGAGCTTGCCAGCGCCGGGCCGTTTGCCGTGGTCAACCGCGGCATCGCCTCGAACCGCCTGCTGGCCGATCTCGGCACGGCGCTGCTGGCCGGCAAGGACTTGCTCGAACGTTTCGACCGCGACGTGCTGGCCACTGCCGGCGTCAGCGCACTGTGCGTGCTCATCGGTATCAACGACATCGTCTACAGCCCCGTGGCTAACCTGGTCCGGGCCGAGGACATGGCGGCCGGCTACGGCCAGCTGATCGAACGCGCGCATGCGCACGGCATTCCCGTGATCGGCGCCACCCTGACGCCCTTCGAGGGCCAGGCCTATTTCACGCCGGCGCGCGAGACGGTGCGGCGCACCGTCAACGCCTGGCTGCGTTCCTCGGGACGCTTCGACCTGCTGGTCGACTGGGACGCCGCGCTGCGCGACCCGCAGGCACAGACCCGCCTGCGCAGCGACTACGACAGCGGCGGCCACCTGCATCCCAACGACGCCGGCTACCAGGCGATGGCGGCGGCGGTGCCGCTGGCGGAACTGGGGGCGCTGGCGCGCGGAACGGGCTGACGCGGGTGAAACCAGGACGGCAGCCCGGCCGTTGTGCAGCCGGGCGGCGTGTCGGGGACGCCACGCCGTCTGTAACAAGCTGTAATTCCCCAGCATCCGGGCGCGGGAACTTTTATCATGCAAGTATCAGGAGGTTCGCCATGAAAAAGTTTGCCATCATCATCGCATCGTGCGCCGGCCTGGCCGGCTGCGCTACCCAGGGGCCGGGCTATGCGACCCGCAACTATGTGCCGCAGGGCGATCCGAGCCAGTGGCAGGTGGTGTCGGTCACCCCGGTTCCGGTCGGCACCGGCGCCCGCGCCGCCGCCTCGGGCCAGGCCACTGAGCTCAGCCGCGGCCCGGTCGTAACCTACACCACGCCGACCACGGTCTCGCCGGTGTCGCCGGTGTACGTGCCGCAGCCAGTCTACGTGCCGCAACCGGTGTACGTAGAGCGGCCGCGCTACTGGTATCCGCCGGTCTCGATCGGCCTCGGCTTCGGTTTCGGCCGGGGCGGCTGGGGTCATCGGCGCGGCTGGGGCGGCCACATCGGCACCCACTGGCCCTGAACCCATCGGGGCTTCGCTACCCAAGCCGGCGCCTGCCGGCTTTTTTTCGCCCGCGAGTCCACACGATCCCGAACGAGCCGTCTGGCTTGCCGTGTCGGCAAGGACGCGCTTACACTGGATGCAGCCGCGCAAGACGGCCTGTGCGAGGGTGCGACGCTCATCATTGGAGGAAAACATGGTCAGCAAAAACACGGTGTGTCTGTGGTTCGACAAGGATGCTTTGGACGCGGCGCAATTCTACGCCGACACCTTCCCCGACAGCGTCGTGCGGGCGGTGCATAGGGCGCCTGCGGACTATCCCTCAGGTAAAAAGGGCGATGTGCTCACGGTCGAGTTCACGGTGGCGGGCATACCCTGTATTGGCCTGAACGGTGGGCCGATCTTTCCCCATAGCGAAGCCTTTTCCTTCCAGATCGCAACCGAGGACCAGGAGGAGACGGACCGGCTCTGGAATGCCATCGTGGGCAATGGCGGCCAAGAAAGCGCCTGCGGGTGGTGCAAGGACAAGTGGGGGCTCAACTGGCAGATCACGCCGCGCGTGCTGAGCGAGGCGATTGCCGATCCCGACCCAGAGGCGGCAAGGCGAGCCTTCGAGGCGATGATGCAGATGCGGAAGATCGATATCGCGACGATTGAAGTGGCGCGACGCGGCTGAGGCCCTTGCTTGTTGCACGGGGAGCGCATTTCGCTTCCGGCGGCTGCGGGGAGAGATTTGCTGGCGCTTCGATGGAGCACGCAGAACTTGGGTCCGCGCCTTCGCGGGGACGACGGCTCGGCCGAGGTCAACGGTTCGGCCTGGGCCGACGGCTAAAACGGGACATGGGCGCAGCGGAGAGCTCGGGTGGCGACGGCCACGCGAGAGCCGCGTTCGCCCCCGGTCTCAGTGCCCGTGCTGGCGCTCGTACTCGTCCGCCTCGGCCTTGGTGGCGTGGATGATGCCGTCCGGATGCTCGGGCGGCGTGTACAGGGTGTACAGACGCATCGGCTCGCTCGTCGAGGTATTGATCACGTTGTGCTCGGTGCCGGCGGGAATCACGACGGCCACGCCGTCTTCCAGCTTGTGCTTCTCCCCGTCCAGCAGCGCCACGCCCTCGCCCGCTTCCACGCGGATGAACTGGTCGTGGCCCTCGTGGCGCTCGACGCCGATTTCCTCGCCCGGCTGCAAGGTCATGATCACCAGCTGGCTGCGCTGGGTGGTGTACAGGACCTCGCGGAAGTTGTTCCCTGCAAGCGTTTTTTCTTCGATGTTGATGCTGTAGCCCGACATGTCTTCTCCTTGGAACGCAGCGGCCAGGGCCGTGCGCATGTTGCAGGCGGCTGCGCCGCCCAAGGGCACGATTGTATAAGAGCCAGGCGCAACGCGCATTGGAGCGCCTTGCTCAGGGCGCACCGAACAGGTCATGGGCGTCGAGGATGGCCCAGGCGATCTCGGGCCGCTCGGCCAGCCTGCGCCGCACCGCGGCCGGCACCGACTGCCTCAGCTTCTTGCACAGGCCGGGCTTTTCGTCGAGCACGATGAGGATGCCGCGCACCGTGCGGACCTCGTTCGGCCCCGGCGCGATGCGCAGCGCGGCGCCGATGTTGCGCTCGATGAGGGCCTGGACGTGGAGCAGGTCGGCGTAGCTGTCGACGCGCTCGATGCGCTCGATCAGTTTCTGTTCCTGCTGGCGGGTGATCATCAAGGGCCGATGGTCGCCCTGCGGGTCCGCCATCAGGCGCTCGCGCTCGCACACGCAGGCCCCGGGCGGGCACTCGGTGCGGATCGGAAATGGGAAAGGCGTTGCGGCTTCGGTCACGCGTCAAGGATGGTGGTCGTTTTCCTCGGGTGATTCTACATCGGCGAAGCCGGCCAGGGTATCGGCGCCGGACTCGCGCACCGCCGCCAGCAGCGCATCCATGCGCCGGTAGTGCGACCCCTTCCAGTACACGCGCAGGCACTGGTCGCAGGTCGTGAAGCTGTCGTGCTGGGCCGCCACCGATGCCGGCAGGCGCGCGGCGACCTCCTCCTTGCCGACCGCGCGCAACTGGCGGTTGCAGTGCAGACAGAGCGAGAACGGACGCACCCGGTAGCCGAGATCGAGGCGCTGGAACAGTTCGCGCAACTGGTCCGGCGGGTCGAGCGCGTGGATGTAGCAGCCATGCAGGATCGCGCGGCGCTTGAGCAGCTCGCGGTCGCGCGTCAGCACGATGCGGTCCTGGTCATGGGCCAGGTCCTCGACGTCGTCGTCGTGATAATGGTTGTCGTAGAGGGTGTCGAAGCCGGCCATGCGCAGCAGGCGGGCCAGGCCGCCGAGATGGGAGTCGGCGACGAAGCGCATGCGTTCGCGCGGACGCTCGCGCAGGCGTTCGAGTGGCGACACCTCGTCCGGCTCCTCGCCGTGCGGCACCGCCAGCACCTCGAAGCGCGGATAGACGGCGACCCGGTCGCCTTCGCGCAGCACGCGGTCGAAGCCGCTCTCCTCGCCGTTGACCAGCACCGCCTCGACCTCCGTGTGGGGCACGCCCAGGGCCTCGATCATGTGCTTGGTGGTGGCCGCTTGCGCACAGACGGAGGCGAAATCGCGGCCGCGCCGCTCGCGCGGCAGGAAATCGTTCAGCTCATCGTGGAAACGGAAAATCGCGGTAACCATGTGGACAGTATGGCACTTCCACACAATGCTTGCACACTCTATCCGTGCATCAATTCAAGCGCGTTCGGGACCGATTCGCCGGCCGCCGTATTATCGAAGATGCACCAGCAAGTGCGGCCCGCGGCGGCCTGCGCATCGAGTTCGCGGCGGACTTCGGCGATGGCCTCGCGCGGGTAGCGCGAGTAGTAAATACGCGGCGCGCCATGCAGGCGCATGTAGACGCCCTCCTCGCTGGTGGGCTGGTGCGGGCCCGGCTGGCCGGCAGGCGGATCGGCGATCACGCGCACCACGCGGCGCTCGCGCAGCAGCTCGGTGGCCGGCTCCGAAAACCAGCTCGGGTGGCGGGCCTCGAACGCGATCATGCAGCCGAACAGCTCCTGCAACTGGCCGAAGAAGCCGCGCGCCGGTTCGTCCGTGAAGCCGAACTTGGGCGGGAGCTGCACCAGCAGGCAGCCGAGCTTGTCGCCCAGGCGGCCGGCCTCGCGCGCGAACTGGGCCAGTTGCGGCCCGCACTCGCCCAGGCGCGCATCGTGGCTGATGGCGCGCGGCACCTTGACCGCGAAGCGGAAGGCGTCCGGCACGCTGTCGGCCCAGCGCGCATAGGTCTCGGGCTTGTGCGGGCGGTAGAAAGAGGAATTGATCTCGACGGCGGGGAAAACGGACGCATAGCGTTCGAGGTGGCTGCCGCCGGCCGGGAAGGCGTCGAAGTGTTCCTTGCGCAGGTTCCAGCCGGCGCATCCCACCAGGATGCGACCGCTTCCTGCGCCCTGCTGTGCGGGTGCGCTCATCGTCGGGCTGCGAATGTCGATGGGCCCGATTCTACGGAAAGCCCGACCGGCACGGCGCATGGATGCCCCCAGCGCGCGTTGCGGCGGGTGGGCATACAATACCGCGAATGAGCACCGGGACCCGAACCGAGGAGAACACCATGAGCGACCCGCTTCACATCGTCTGTCCGCATTGCGATGCGGTCAACCGCCTGCCCCAGGCCCGGCTGCAGGATGCGCCGGTATGCGGCAAATGCGCGCAACTCCTGTTCAACGGCCGTCCGCTCGACGTCGACAGCGCGCGCTTCGAGAAGCACGTCTCGCGCAACGACATCCCGGTGCTGGTCGATTTCTGGGCTGAGTGGTGTGGGCCGTGCAAGACCATGGCGCCGCATTACTCCCAGGCCGCCCAGCGCCTGGAGCCGGGTGTGCGCCTGCTCAAGGTGGATACCGAACGCAGCCAGGACCTGGCGGCGCGTTTCGGGATCCGCAGCATTCCGACCCTGGCGCTGTTTCGCGGCGGACGCGAGGTCGCGCGCCAGCCCGGGGCCATGGATGCCGGCAGCATCACCGTCTGGGTGAACCGCCACGCCGCCTAGCCCGCGGCACCCCGAATCGGTTATCATCCATGCAACACCAACCCTTTTGGAGCAGCCCATGTCCCAGGAACTCGTTCTCGACCGCGTCACCGAAGATGCGAAGCAGTTCGCGCGCATCCTCTACGTGGTGCACGCGCTCACCTTCTTCTTCTCGGTCGGCACGCTGTCGATCCTGGTGCTGATCGTCAATTACGTGAAGCGTCCGGATACCCAGGGCACGATCGTGTATTCGCACCACACCTGGATGATCCGTTCGTTCTGGTGGTATCTCGCCTGGATGATCTTGGGTGGCGTCATCTGGGTCACCCTGATCGGGATCCCGCTCGCGATGCTGATCTGGGGCGTGGCATGGCTGTGGATGGCCTACCGCATCATCCGCGGCTTTATCGACCTCAACAACAACAAGCCGATGCCGGTCTGATTCTCAGAGCCGGCCGAGGGCCTGCTCGAGGTCGCGGATCAGGTCGGCCGGATCTTCCAGGCCCACGTTGAGGCGCACCAGCACGCCCTCGTCCGCCCACTGGCGGCGCATGGCCTTGATCCGGTAAGGCATCACCAGGCTGTTCGGTCCGCCCCAGCTGTAGCCGATGCCGAACAGGCTCAGGGCATCCACGAATCGATCGGTCTGCTCCTCGCTGTAGCGCGGATCGAAGACCACCGAAAACAGTCCGCCCGCGCCGCTGAAGTCGCGCTTCCAGAACGCGTGGCCCGGGCAGTCCTCGAAGGCCGGGTGCAGCACCCTGGCGATTTCCGGCCGCGCCTTCAGCCAGGCCGCCACCCGGCGCGCATTCGCGTCATGGGTCTCGAAGCGCAGCTTCATGGTCGGCAGGCCGCGCAGCACCAGGTAGGCGTCGTCGGCGCCGACGCCATAGCCGAGCCGCATGTGGGCCTGGGCCAGGCGCTCGTTGAGGGCCTTGTCGCGCGTGATCACCGCCCCCATCAGGAGATCGGCGCCGCCCGACTGGTATTTGGTGAGCGCGTGCATCACGATGTCGGCGCCGGCGTCGAAGCCGCGCAGCGCCAGCCCGGCCGACCAGGTGTTGTCCAGGGCCACCAGCACGCCCTTCTCCTTCGCCGCCTTGCAGATCGCCGGCAGGTCGGGCACCTCCATCGACACCGAGCCCGGGGCCTCGGTCCACACCAGCCTGGTGTTCGGCTGGATCAGGTCGGCGATGCCGCTGCCGATCATCGGGTCGTAGAAGCGCGCCGAGACGCCGAAGTCCTGGCTCAGCCAGCGGCCCAGCTCGCGGTTCGGGTTGTAGACGTTATCCGGCAGCAGCACGTCGTCGCCGCTCTTGAGCAGGGCGAGATCGATCATCGTGATCGCCGCCAGGCCCGAGGGCGCCAGCAGGGTGTGGCTGCCGCCTTCGATCTCGGCCAGGCGCGCTTCCAGCGTGAAGGTGGTGGGCGTGCCGTGCAGGCCGTAGGTGTAGGCGTTCTTGTCCTTCCACTGGCCAGAGCGCATCGCGGCCACGTTCGGGAACAGCACCGTGGAGGCGTGGTGGATACCGGTCGGGAAGGCCGCGAAGCCTTCCGGGGCGACGTAGTCGCTGTGGATCAGGGCGGTCTGGACCGACTTCTTCATGCGTGCTCCGGTGCTGCGGCGATAGGGTTCTGCGGAAACTCAGGCGACCGTGGCCCACAGGTCGTGGGCGTCGGCCTTGGTGATCACGACGTCGATGAACTGGCCCACGGCCGGCTTGGCCTTGCCGGGCGCCAGCGCGCGCTTGATGTGCACCACGCCGTCGATCTCGGGCGCGTCGGCGGCGGTGCGGCCGATGGCTTCGCGCGGACCGACCTCGTCGACCAGCACGCGCAGGGTCTTGCCGACCTTGGCCTGCATGCGCTTGAGCGAGATCTCTTCTTGCAGCAGCATGACGCGCGCGCGGCGCTCCTCGCGCACCGCTTCCGGCACCGGATTGGCCAGCGCGTTCGCGGTGGCGCCCTCGACCGGCGAATAGGCGAAGCAGCCCAGTCGGTCGATCTGCGCTTCGCGCAGGAAGTCCAGCAGGTATTCGAACTCTTCCTCGGTCTCGCCCGGGAAGCCGGCGATGAAGGTCGAGCGAATCACCAGGTCCGGGTTCATCTTGCGCCAGGCCAGGATGCGGTCCAGGTTCTTCTCGCCGCTGGCCGGACGCTTCATGCGCTTGAGCACGTCCGGGTGGGCGTGCTGGAGCGGGATGTCGAGATAGGGCAGCACGTGGCCGTCGTTCATCAGGGGGATCACCTGGTCGACGTGGGGATACGGGTAGACGTAGTGCATGCGCACCCAGGCGCCGTACTGGCGCGCCAGCTGGCCCAGGGCTTCGGTGAGCTGGGTCAGATGGGTCTTGATCGGGCGGCCGTTCCAGAAGCCGGTGCGGAACTTGACGTCGACGCCGTAGGCGCTGGTGTCCTGGGAGATCACCAGCAGTTCCTTGACGCCGGCCTTGAACAGGTTCTCGGCTTCCTGCAGCACCTCGTGGATCGGCCGCGAGACCAGGTCGCCGCGCATCGAGGGGATGATGCAGAAGCTGCAACGGTGGTTGCAGCCTTCCGAGATCTTCAGGTAGGCGTAGTGCTTGGGGGTCAGCTTGACGCCATGGTCCGGCACCAGGTCGATGAAGGGGTCGTGCGGCTTGGGCAGGTGCAGGTGGACCGACTCCATCACCTCGGCCACCGCGTGCGGGCCGGTCACGGCCAGCACCTTGGGGTGGACCTTGGTGATGATGTCCGCGCCATCGGCGTCCTTCTTGGCGCCCAGGCAGCCGGTGACGATCACCTTGCCGTTCTCGGCCAGGGCCTCGCCGATCGCGTCCAGCGATTCCTGCACCGCGGCATCGATGAAGCCGCAGGTGTTGACGATCACCAGGTCGGCGCCGTCATAGGACTTGGCGGTCTCGTAGCCTTCCGCGCGCAGCTGGGTCAGGATCTGCTCGGAGTCGACCAGGGCCTTCGGGCAGCCGAGCGAGACGAAACCGACCTTGGGAGCGGTCACGCCGGGCGCGGGCGCGGGAATGGCGAGCTCGGGCACGGCTGCGGTGGCGGCGGCGCTGGCACTTGAAGCGGGAAGCGGATTGCGGCGGAGTTCAGGCATGTGCGGACGACAAAGAAGCTGGGCAATCCGCGATTGTACCCGAAGCGGGCCGCCCGGTGGGACCGGGGGCCATGCGGCCGGCCAGTTACGGGGCCGGCGCTGTCGTGCACGGACGACGATTTACTTCTTGTCGACCGGCATCCCTGGGAAGGGGAAGGCGCCGAACATGGCCTTGCTCTGGTTTTGCATCTGTTCCTGCATCTGCAGGAACAGGTTCTTGCTCTGGTCGATGTAGTTGTTCATCATGCCCTGCATCATCGGGCCCTGGACGTTCATGAACTGGGTCCACATCTCCGGGCTGAAGGGCTTGCCCTCGAAGGCGCCGCCGGCCGCCGCGTTGGTGAACTTGTTCTGGATGTCGGTGAAGGCCTGGACGTTCTTTTCCAGGTAGGAGCCCATCATGCCCTGCATCGCGTGGCCGTAGTAGCGGATGATTTGGGCCAGCACGGAACTCGAGAACATGGGGATGCCGTTGGCTTCTTCTTCCAGGATGATCTGCAAGAGGATGCTGCGGGTCAGGTCTTCGTTCGTCTTCGCGTCGACCACGGTGAACTCGTCGGCGTCCAGCACCAGTTGCTTCACGTCCGACAGCGTGATGTAGGAGCTGGTCTGGGTGTCGTAGAGACGACGGTTCGGGTATTTCTTGATCAGGCGTTCAGCACTCTTCTTTGCACTACTCATCTCAAGTTCCATAGGTTGCGCGGCAGGTCGCCACGCATGTGTTTGGTGTCCATAGCCCTGGTCGGCTCCGGGGATTGCCCGGAGGGACGAGCAAGGCTAACCATACCACGCAATCAACGCAGGTGCAGCAATTATTAGAATTATCACTTATGTAAATTCTCTGTCAACACGCCGCACCATGAACGCAGGAGGCCGCTCAATCGGCCCTGGCCTTCACGTAGCGGCCCGGCGCCGGTTCCAGCGCCACGTAGCGGCTGTTGCCCGGGCTGGTCGGGGCCGGTACCTGGTCGCCGCCATGCTGGGCCAGGAACTTTGCCCATTCCGGCCACCAGCTGCCCTTGCGCTCCTCGGCGCCCTCGAACCAGGCCTCGGCAGTCCGGGGACGCGCGCGGCCGTTCTTGTCGTTAACCCAGTAGCTGCGCTTGTTCTTCGAGGCCGGGTTGATCACGCCGGCGATGTGGCCGGACGCGCCCAGCACGAAGCGGTTGGCCTTGGCGTTCTTGGGATTGAGCAGGTTCATCGAGGCGAAGGCCGCGCTCCAGGGCACGATGTGGTCTTCCTTGGAGCCGTAGATGAAGGTCGGGGCCTCGATCGCGCCCAGGTCGACCGGCACGCCGCAGACGGTAAGCGCGCCCGGCACCCGCAGCTTGTTCTCGAGATAGGTATTGCGCAGGTACCAGCAGAACATCGGACCCGGCAGGTTGGTGGAGTCGGCGTTCCAGTACAGCAGGTCGAAGGCCGGCGGCTCCTTGCCCTTGAGATAGTTCTGCTGCACGTAGTTCCACACCAGGTCGTTCGGACGCAGGGCCGAGAAGGTGGTGGCCAGGTCGCGCCCCGGCATCAGGCCGCCATGCCCCAGGGTCTGCTCGCGCAAGGCCACCTGGGCTTCGTCGACGAAGACCTCGAGCACGCCGGTGTCGCTGAAATCGAGCAAGGTGGTCAGCAGCGAGAGGCTGGCGGCCGGCTGGCGCCCGCGCGCGGCCAGCACCGCCAGCGCGGTGGCGGCGATGGTGCCGCCCACGCAGAAGCCGAACACATGGGCCTTGTCCTCGCCGCTGATCTCGGCCACCACGTCGAGCGCGCGGATCGCGCCTTTCTCGACGTAATCGTCCCAGGTCACGCCGGCCATGCCGCGATCCGGGTTGCGCCAGGACACCATGAACACGGTATTGCCCTGCTCCACCACGTAGCGCACCAGGGAGTTCTCCGGCTGCAGGTCGAGGATGTAGAACTTGTTGATGCAAGGCGGGATCATGACCAGCGGCAGCTTGTGCACGGTCGGGGTGGTCGGGGTGTACTGGATCAGTTGGAACAGCTCGTTCTCGTAGACCACCGTGCCGGCCGTGGTGCCGACGTTGCGTCCAACCTCGAAGGCGCGCTCGTCGGACTGGGAGATGCGGCCCTTCTGCAGGTCGGCCAGCATATTGGCCAGGCCCTTGCTCAGGCTCTCGCCCTTGGTCTCCAGCATGTGCTGCTGGGCTTCCGGATTCGTTGCAAAGAAATTGGCCGGCGACAGAGCGTCGACCATCTGCTGCACCGCGAAGCGGATCTTCTGGCGCTCGCGTGGGCCGGCGTCGACCGCATCGGCCAGGGCCAGCAGGAATTCGCTGTTGAGCAGGTAGGAGGCGGCCGAAAAGGCCGACACCGGATTGGCGGTCCAGGCCGAGCCCGAGAAGCGGCGGTCGTGCAGTTCCGGGGTCTTGCCGGACATGAAGTCGTGCCACAGCTGGCCGATCTTCTTGAGGTAGTCGTCGCGCAGTTGCTCCAGCTTGGCCGGAGCGATGCCGGCGCCGAAGTCCTTGAGCACACCCGCCAGAGGATTCGCTCCCGCTTCCGCGTTCGCGTTCGCGCCGGCCCCGTTCATGGCCTGGCCAGCGGCGGGCGTCATGGGCGGCATCATCATCCAGTTCTGCCAGGCGCTGGGGTCGGCGAACTGGGACATCCAGTTGGTGGCGAAAGCTTGCGGGTCAGGCATGTTCATGTAGGCGTCCGTTGTTTAGAATCGGGGTACATCACCAAAGGAAACAAATCATGTGGATCGTCGCTGTCGCCTGGATTTACGTCGTCGTCCTGATGGCGGCAACCGAACCGACCCTTACCGCCGGGATTATGACCTTTCTGGCCTATTGTGTCCTGCCTTTATCCATTCTTTTTTACCTCACCGGCGGCAAGCGGCGGCGCGCGCGGCGCGCCATGAAGGAAGCCAGGCAGGCGCAGGACAGGCCGAAGGACCAGTGAAGGCCGGTCTTTCCGGTCCCTGCCCTACTTGAGCCAAATCAAGCTGGCCTGGCGTCCGGTGACCCCGTCGCGCCGGTAGGAATAGAAGCGTTCCGGAGCGCTCGCGGTGCACAGCGCGCCGCCGTGGACGCGGGTGACACCGTCGCGCGCCAGCATCAGTCTGGCCAGCGCGGACATGTCCGCAAGGTATTTGCCCGGACGGCCAGGATAGGGCCGGAAGGCAGCGCGCGTGGCCTCGCCCGGCAGCG
This sequence comes from Massilia sp. KIM, assembly GCF_002007115.1. Taxonomy (NCBI): domain Bacteria; kingdom Pseudomonadati; phylum Pseudomonadota; class Betaproteobacteria; order Burkholderiales; family Oxalobacteraceae; genus Massilia; species Massilia sp. KIM. The sequence goes on from NZ_MVAD01000001.1 coordinate 1,775,789, forward strand.
CCGCCACGAAAGCGTCCAGCACGTCGGGCCCGACCTCGAAGGCGTCCGGGCCGATGGCCGGGCCAAGCCAGGCCGTGATCTCCCCTGCTCCCGCCTGGCGCATGGCCGCCAGCGTGGCGCCGAGCACGCCGCCGGCCAGGCCGCGCCAGCCGGCATGGGCCGCGCCCACAACCTTGCCGCCGAGGTCGGCGAACAGCACCGGCAGGCAGTCGGCGGTGAGGATGGCGCTGACCACGCCGGGCGAGGTGGCGATGCTGGCGTCGCCGACCCGCACCGGCTGCTCCGGGCCGACCGTGGCGGCGTCGACCACATCGGCGCCGTGCACCTGGGAAATCCAGGCGGGGCGGCCGGGCAGCCATTCCTGCAGGCGGGCGCGGTTGGCGCGCACCGCCTCCGCATCGTCGCCGACGTGCAGGCCGAGGTTGAGCCCGCCGCCACCCTTGCCGTCGTCATAGGGGCCGCCGCTCACGCCGCCGTCGCGGCTGGTGGCCAGGGCGCCGACCGAGGGCGGCAGGTCCGGCCAGTCGGGAAAGACCAGGGCGGAGCGCTCCATCATTCGACGTCCGGATCGTCGTGCCGGTCGTGGCCGTGATCGTGGTCGTGGTCGTGGTCCTGGTCGAGGTCCTTGTCACTTGGCTCGGGAATGCCGGCCTGGGCGATCAGCTCGGCGAAGTCCAGGGCCAGGGGCACCGTCCACTCGCAGGGCTGGCCGGTGCGCGGATGCATCAGGCCAAGGCGGCGCGCCTGCAGCGCCTGGCGGTGGAAGACCGGGGTCAGGTGGCGCTTGCCATAGACGGAGTCGCCCACCAGGGCAAAGCCCAGGGCCTGCATGTGGACGCGGATCTGGTGCGTGCGTCCGGTTTCCAGGCGGCAGCGCACCAGGCTGACCGGACGGCGGTCGAGCTCGCCAGTGGCGACGCGCTCGTAATGGGTGATGGCCGGCTTGGCGAAGGGGCTGGCCAGCACCGCCATCTTGACCCGGTCGCGCGGATCGCGGCCGATGGCCGAATCGATGGTGCCGGACAGGCGCGGCGTGCCCCAGACCAGCGCGAAATACTCGCGCTTGACGGTGCGCGCCTGCAACTGGCGCACCAAATCGGTCTGGGCGGCCAGGGTCTTGCCCACCACCATCAGGCCGCTCGTGTCCTTGTCGAGGCGGTGCACGATGCCGGCGCGCGGCACGCCCACCAGTTGCGGGCAATGGTGCAGCAGGCCGTTGAGCAGGGTCCCGGTCCAGTTGCCGGCGCCCGGGTGCACGACCAGGCCGGCCGGCTTGTTGATCACCAGGATGTCCTCGTCTTCATGGACGATGTTCAGGTCCATCGCCTCGGGCGTGAAGGCGGTGTCTTCCGGCGCCGCCTGGGGCTCGATCAGCACGGTTTCGTCGCCGTAGGCGGTATCCTTGCCGCGCGCCGCCTTGCCGTCGACCTTGACGTGGCCGCCCTCGAACCAGAGTTGCAGGCGGCTGCGCGAAAACTGCGGCACCAGGCCGGCGAGGACCTTGTCCAGGCGTTGGCCGCAGTGTTCCGGGTTCAGTTGCAGGGTAATCGGCGAGAGATCGACGCCGGGGGCGGCGCTGAAGCCACCCTCCAGGTCGTCGTCCAAATCGGCGTCAAGAGGCATTTCCGCCGAATCCGGCGCAGGAGTTAATATCACGTCAGTCCCATCAGCTATAATCAGCTGTTCGTTGAATCTCGGTAAAACTTTCTGCACAAAGCTATGCAAAAAAAATTGTCTGTATTGGTCGCTACTTGCGCCCTCGTCGGCCTGTCGGCATGCGGTATTTTGCCGGAACGGACGGACGAAACCAAAAACTGGTCAGCGGAGAAATTATACGCTGAGGCGCGCGATGAGATGGCCGGCGGGCATTACGAAGCCGCAATCAAGCTGTTCGAGCGCCTCGAATCCAACTATCCCTTCGGCACCTACGCCGCCCAGGCGCAGATGGAGATCGCCTACGCCCACTACAAGGCGCAGGACCAGGCCGAGGCCCTGGCGGCGGTCGAGCGCTTCATCAAGCTGCACCCGAACCATCCGCAGGTCGACTACATGTACTACCTGCGCGGCCTGATCAACTTCAACGACCAGCTGGGCTTCCTGAGCTTCATCTACGAGCAGGATCCGACCGAGCGCGACCCCAAGGCCACCCGCGAAGCTTTCGCCGCCTTCAAGGCCCTGGTCGACAAGTTCCCGAACAGCAAGTACGCGCCGGATTCGATCTCGCGCATGAACTACCTGATCAACGCGATGGCCCAGTACGAAGTGCACGTGGCGAATTACTACTACCGCCGCGGCGCCTACCTGGCCGCCCTGAACCGCGCCCAGGAAGCGGTGACCAACTACACCGACGCGCCGGCGCGCGAGGAAGCGCTGTTCATCATGATGCGCGCCTACGACAAGCTGGGCATGCCGGTGCTGCGCGACGACACCCAGCGCGTGCTGACCCTGAACTACCCGAACAGCCACTTCCTCAACCCGAACGCGCGCGGCGACGCGCCGTGGTGGAAGTTCTGGTCGAAGAACACGGCCAAGCCTTCGCCGAAGGACGCGGTGCAATAAACGGGCGGCGCGGCCTGCCGCGCCCTGCCTGAGCGGCGCTTGATTCGACTATTGCTCGATCCGGCGCCGGAACACCCACTCGCGTTCGCTCGATGCCGCGGGCTCGAAGGCGTAAGCGTCGACATCGAAGTCCTTGAGCTGTTCCGGATCGGTGATGCCGTGCTCGGCCGCATAACGCGCCATCATGCCGCGCGCCCGCTTGGCGAAGAACGAGATGATCTTGTACTTGCCGTTCTTCCAGTCCTCGAACACCGGATAGATCACGGGCGCAGCCAGCTTCTTCGGCTTGACCGACTTGAAGTACTCTTCCGAGGCCAGGTCGACCAGGGCCGTCGAACCGGTCTCGTCCAGCTGGCGGTTGAGGGCCTCGGTGATGGTGTCGCCCCAGAACGCATACAAGTCCTTGCCGCGCGCCGTCGCCAGCCTGGTGCCCATTTCCAGGCGGTAGGGATGGATCAGGTCCAGCGGGCGCAGCAAGCCGTAGAGGCCGGACAGGATGCGCACATGTCGCTGGGCATAGGACAGGGCGCCGGGCGCCAGGCTGCGCGCATCGAAGCCGGCGTAGACGTCGCCGTTGAAGGCCATGATGGCCTGGCGGCCCTTGCTGTGGTCCGGGTGCCAGTCGGCATAGCGCGTGACGTTGAGCACCGAGAGCGCGTCGGACAGGTCCATCAGCTCGGCGACCTGGGCCGGCGAGTAGCCGCGCAGCACCTTGACCAGCTCGGCGGCGCTGTCGATGAAATCGGGCGTGGTGTGCTGCGGGGTGGTGCTCGGGGTGTCGAGATCGAGGGATTTGGCAGGCGACAGAACAATCAGCATGAGTACGAATTCTTGAAACAAACGACCGACATGATACCCGCTTTGCCGAAACCCATCGTCATCGACACCAATGTGCTGCTCGACCTGTTCGTGTTCGAGGACCCGCGCTGGGCCGATCTGCTGGCCGCGCTGGAGTCGCGCGAGATCGATGCGGTGACCCGCGCGGATTGCCGCGAGGAATACCTGGCGGTGCTGCACTACCCACACCTGCCGCTGGACGAGGCCAAGCGCGCGCAAGCCGCGGCCCGCTTCGACGCCCTGCTGCGGGTGGTCGCGCCGGATGCGAAGCACGTGCGCCTGCCGGTGTGCAGCGACCGCGACGACCAGAAATTCCTCGAACTGGCGCGCGACAGCGGCGCCGCCGTGCTGGTGACCAAGGACAAGGCCTTGCTGAAGCTCGGCAAGCGCACCGCGCGCGAAGGCATGTTCAAGATCATGTTGCCGGAAGCCTGGGTCAAGGCCCGCGCTGCCGGCACGCTAGAATAAGCACGCACCGTTCTTCCTTTACGACCATGACCACCCCTGCTCTCGTCTCCCGCCTGCCCCACGTGGGCACGACCGTGTTCACCCAGATGTCCGCGCTGGCCGCCCAGCACCAGGCCGTCAACCTCGGCCAGGGCTTTCCCGACTTCCACTGCGACCCGCGCCTGGTCGCCCTGGTGGACGAGGCCATGCGCGCCGGCCACAACCAGTACCCCTTCATGACCGGCGTCCCGGCCCTGCGCGAAGCCATCGCCGCCAAGATCGCGGCCTTGTACGGCCACCGCTACGACAGCGCGGCCGAGATCACCGTGACCAGCGGCGCGACCCAGGGCCTGACCACGGCCATCCAGTGCAGCGTGCACCCGGGCGACGAGGTGATCGTAATCGAGCCGGCCTACGACAGCTATGCGCCGGCGATCACGCTGGCGGGCGGCGTCGTGGTGCCGGTGCGCATGCGCGTGGGCGAGGACGGCTACAGCGTGCCCTGGGATGCGGTGACGAGTGCCATCAGCCCGCGCACGCGCATGATCGTCATCAACACGCCACACAACCCGACCGGCAGCATCCTGCGCCAGGCCGACCTCGACGCGCTGGCCACCATCGTGGTGGACACCGACATCCTGATCCTCTCGGACGAGGTGTACGAGCACATGGTCTACGACGGCGAAGCGCACGCCTCGGTCTCGCGCCACCCGGTGTTGGCCGAGCGTGCCTTCGTGGTCTCGAGCTTCGGCAAGACCTACCACGTGACCGGCTGGAAGATCGGCTACGTGGCGGCGCCGGCGGCCCTGACCCAGGAATTCCGCAAGGTCCACCAGTACAACGTGTTCAGCGTCAACGCGCCGATGCAGCACGGGATCGCGGGCTATATGCAGGATGCCCAGCCCTATCTCGAACTGCCCGCCTTCTACCAGCGCAAGCGCGACCTGTTCCGCGAGGGGCTGGCCAGCAGCCGCTTCAGCCTGCTGCCCTCCGACGGCACCTATTTCCAGTGCGTGCGCTATGAAGCGATTTCAGACCTGCCGGAGGCGGAGTTCGCGAAGTGGCTGACGGTGGAGGCCAAGGTGGCGGCGATTCCGGTGTCGGCTTTCTACAGCGAACCGACGGAATCGGGCATCGTGCGCTTCTGCTTCGCCAAGAAGGACGAAACCTTGCAGCTCGCCCTCGACCGGCTGGCGCGGCTCTAGGCGAAAGCGCTGCCCGGCGCCCCGTGAGTATCCGCGCATCTTTCCCGATTGCGCAGCGCTATACTCGTCGGCACCACTTCACGGGGGACTGCAATGGCAGGCATGAAGCTGACGAAGACGCTGGCCCTGGCCGCGGCCCTGGCCCCCGGCACGGCGTGCTCGTCGCTACAGGAAGATGCCTGCGTGCGGAGCACGCCGGCGCCGCTGTTCTCCTCCTCAGGAAACGGCGTCACGCCGCAATCCTTCACAGTCGTTTCGAGCCACGAGGCGCTCGAACAGTTCCAGCTCTAGCTCCGCTTCGAGTCCGCGGACCTGTTTGCGCAAGGCTACACTGACGCCCTGGCTTACGATCGCGCCGTCGCCCTGCTGCGCCTTTTGCAATATGCCCGGCCCGCGCTCAGCCTCGATCTGAATCTGGCAGGCACGGCGCTGTTGCGTGCGGGAGCGCGCGAACCTTCCCTGCGACAGGAATGGGTGTTCCAGGGACGCTCCGGCGAGCCGCTCGCCGCCACGGTGCGGCTCGACGCCGCCGGGCGCAGCGGCTCGCTCGGTTATGTCGAACTCACCCTGGCCCAGGGCCCGCTGTAGCGCAGCCCACGCCGCCTGCCAATCCCTCAACAGCGGAGCGCCCCAGCGGGCTTCAGAGCGTCATGCCGCCAGGCTGCGATCTCCCTAAAGATGGAGTGAGCAAAACCTTACCGAAAATCCGCAAGCGAGTGCTACGGCTGGCTTCCGCTCAGATCAATAATCTTTCGGCAAGATTCTGACGGGTGCTCCCATGCACCTTCCCTTCTTCGGAGGCAAGGATGAGCGAAGCCAACAGCGCCACCCCGGCGGCCAGCCAGGGCGGGGCCACCAGTTACTCCCTCAACGTCAATGGCAAGCCGCAGCGCGCCCGGGTCGATGGCGACACGCCCCTGCTCTGGGTGCTGCGCGACGAACTCGGCATGACGGGCACAAAATACGGCTGCGGCGGCGCGTTCTGCGGCGCCTGCACCGTCCACCTGGACGGCGAGGCGCGCCGCTCCTGCGTCACTCCGGTGTCGATGGTCGGCAAGGCGAAGGTGCGCACCATCGAAGCCCTGGACGCCACCCCGACCGGGCGCGCGCTGCAGCGCGCCTGGCTCGAACTCGACGTCGCCCAGTGCGGCTACTGCCAGCCCGGCCAGCTGATGCAGGCGGCCTCGCTGCTGCAGTCCACGCCCAACCCGAGCGACGAGGACATCGACGCCACCATGTCCGGCAACCTGTGCCGCTGCGGCACCTACGGCCGCATCCGCGCCGCCATCAAGCTTGCCGCCAGCCAATTGGCCCAGGGCGCCAAAGGAGCGGCGACATGAGGCCCGCACCCGACGTCAACCTGCGGCGGCGCGCCCTGCTGGTCGCCAGCCTCACGGCGGGCGGCGGCCTGTTGGTCGGCGCCCTGCCCCTGCCGGCTGCCGGCGCCCCCGATCGGAAGGGCGCACTGCAGCCGAACGCCTTCGTCCGCGTCAACCGCGACAACACGGTCACCGTGATCCTGCCCTATGTCGAGATGGGCCAGGGCGCCTACACCTCGCAGATGATGGTGGTCGCCGAGGAGCTGGAGGTCGCGCCCGCGCGCGTCGTGCTGGAGGCCGCGCCGGCCGACGAAAAGTTGTACGGCAGCCCGCTGTTCGGCGGGCAGATTACCGGCGGCTCGGGCTCGCTGCGCGGCTGCTGGATGACGATGCGCAGCGCCAGCGCCGCCGCGCGCATGATGCTGGTCGGCGCCGCCGCGCGCCAATGGGGCGTGGACCCGTCGGCCTGCGAGTGCGCTGAGGGCGTGGTGCATCACCGCGCCAGTGGCCGCAGCCTGCCCTACGGCCAGCTGACCGAGGCCGCCGCCCGCCTGCCGGTGCCAGCAGAGCCGCCGCTCAAGCAGATCGGGAGCTACAAGCTGATCGGCAAACCGCTCAAGCGCGTCGACGGACCGGACAAGGTCAAGGGCAAGGCCCGCTTCGGCATCGACATGCGCCTGCCGCGCATGCGCTACGCCGTGGTGGCGGCCAGCCCGGTGTTCGGCGGCACCCTGGCATCGGTCGACGACAGCGCCGCCATGCGGGTGCGCGGCGTGCGCCAGGTGGTCAAGCTGGACGACGCGGTGGCCGTGGTGGCCGACCATACCTGGGCCGCGATCAAGGGAATGAACGCGCTCAAGGTCGCGTGGAACGAGGGGCCGAACGCGGCCCTCGGCAGCGCCGACCTGACGGCCCGCGCCGACGCCGCGCTCGACGCGCCCGGCAAAGTGTTCACCAGTCAGGGCAACGTGCAAAACGCCGAGGCCGGCGCCGCGAGCCGCTACGAGGCCGTGTTCCGCCTGCCGATCCTGGCGCACGCGGCGATCGAGCCCCTGAGCTGCACCGTCCACGTGCAAAGCGCGAGTTGCGAGGTCTGGTGCGGCAGCCAGGTCGTCGGGCGCGCGCAGAAGGCGGCGGCCGAAGCCTGCGGACTGCCGCTCGACAAGGTCAAGGTGCACAACCAGCTGCTGGGCGGCGGTTTCGGGCGCCGGCTCGAGGTCGACTACGTGGCCCAGGCGGCGCGCATCGGCAAGCAGGTCGCCGGACCGGTGAAGGTGACCTGGACCCGCTCCGAGGAATTCCAGCACGACTACTACCGGGGCCAGAACCACAGCCGGATCACGGTGGCGCTCGACCGCGAGAACCGGCCGCAGAGCTGGCGCCACCGCATCGTCGGCCCCAACATCATGTCGCGCTGGCTGCCGGTCTACACCAAGGACGGGATCGACCTCGACATCGTCCACGGCGCCAGCGGGCCCTACGACATTCCCAACATGCTGATCGACGTCAACCACCACGAGGCGCCCAAGGGCATGAACGCCGGAAACTGGCGCGGTGTCGGGCCGACGCGCAACGTGTTCATCGTCGAAAGCGCGATCGAGGAGCTGGCCCGGCGCGCCAAGGCCGACCCGCTGGCCTACCGCCTCGCCATGATGGGCAAGGCGCCGCCGCGCATCCGCGCGGTGCTCGAACAGGCCGCGCGCGACGCCGGCTGGGGCTCGCCCCTGCCCGCCCGCAGCGGCCGCGGGATCGCGGTGTTCGACGCCTTCGGCAGCTACCTGGCAATGGTGGCGCAGGTGAGCGTGGCGCCGCAGGGCGACATCCGGGTCGAGCGCGTGACCTGCGCGGTGGACTGCGGCCTGGTGATCAACCCCGACATCGTGCTGGCCCAGCTCGAAGGCGGAGTCACCTTCGGCCTGTCGTCGGCGCTGTACGAGCGCATCACGGTGAAAAACGGGCGGGTGGAGCAAGCCAACTTCGACACCTATCCGCTGCTGCGCATGCACGAGGCGCCGCCGATCACGGTGCGCATCATGCCCAGCAAGGAGGAGCCGGGCGGGGTCGGCGAACTGGGCACGGCGGGCGCGATCGCTGCCGTTGCCAACGCGGTCAGCGCCGCCACCGGCGTGCGCGCCTATTCCCTTCCCCTCGACCCGGCCCTGTTCAAGGTGGCATCATGAAGACCAGACTGCTCCTCTCCCTCGCCTTCTGCGCCGCCTGCCTGCCGGCCGGCGCCCAGCCCAGCCAGGTGACGCCGCCCGGCACCGCGCTCAAGGCCCCGTCGGACTTCCAGAACGTCCAGGACCAGCGCGCGCGTTCCCAGGCCCTGTTCATCGAGGCCGGCAAGGTGATCAATCACCCGCGCTGCCTGAACTGCCATCCGAACGGCAAGGTGCCGACCCAGGGCGAGGATCTGCATGCCCACATCCCGCCCGTGCACGGCGGGCCGGACGGCAAAGGACGCCAGGGCCTGCTGTGCGTGTCCTGCCACCAGGCCAAGAACGTCGAGGCGACCGGCACCGCCTTCCGCGCCATCCCCGGCCACGAGCACTGGCATCTGGCGCCGCTGTCGATGGCCTGGCAGGGCAAGTCGCTGGGCGAGATCTGCGAGCAGCTCAAGGACACGACCCGCAACGGCGGCCGCAACCTCAAGCAGATCAGCGAGCACATGGGCAAGGACAGCCTGGTGGGCTGGGCCTGGCGGCCGCACGCCGGGCGCGAGCCCGCGCCCGGCACCCAGAAGCTGTTCGGAGAGCTGATCCAGGCCTGGATCGACACCGGCGCCCATTGTCCGCGCTGAGCGCCATGCGGCGCCCACCGCCGGGGCGCGCGCCGCGCGCCCGCCTCAAGCAGCCTGCGCGTGGTCGGTCGACAGCGCCAGCGGCAGCCATTCCTGCAGTTCGCGCTCGACCGATTCGTTCTTGGCGCGCACCCGGGCCACGGTATCGCTGCCCAGTTGCAGGCGCACCGGCGGCTTCTCGGCGTCGGCCAGCACCAGCATGGCGGCGGCCAGCTTGTCCGGGTCGCCCGGCTGCTGGTGGTTGGCGCCGGCGGCGAAGCTGCGCATCGCACCCACGGTCTCGGCATAGTCATCGATCTGGGCCGCCGTCGACACCAGCGAGCTGGCATCCAGGAAGTCGGTCCGGAAGAAGCCCGGCTCCACCACCGTCACATGCACGCCCAGCGGCGCCAGTTCCATGGAGAGGGCTTCCGAGATGCCCTCCACGGCGAACTTGGTCGAGCCGTACACGCCCCAGCCGTAGTAGGCCGAGTAGCCGCCGATCGAGGAGATGTTGATCACGTGGCCGCTGCGCTGGCGGCGCATCGCCGGCAGCACCGCACGCGTCACGTTCAGCACGCCGAACACATTGGTCTCGTACAGGCGGCGCACTTCCTCGGCCGATGACTCCTCGACCGCGCCCAGCAGGCCGTAGCCGGCATTGTTGACCAGCACGTCGATGCGGCCGAAGCGGGTCAGCGCCTGCTGGGCCGCCGAGAAGGCGGCCGCCTCGTCGGTCACGTCCAGCGCCAGGGCCAGCAGGTTGTCGTGGGCGCCGATGGCATCGACGACAGTCTGGGGCTTGCGCGCGGTGGCGACCACCTTGTCGCCGCGCGCCAGCGCGAGCCTGGCGATGAGCAGGCCGAAACCACGGGAGGCGCCAGTGATGAACCAGGTTTTCATGATCGTTTCCTTTCAGGTGGGTGGTTGATGAAAGGAAGTGTAGGCGTCGGAGACCTGCTACACTAGCTAGTGTAAAGCTGAATGATTTTCACCTTTTGGTTGCAAATCCATGGATAAGGCCCGGGTCATTTCTCTCTTCATCGGCGTGGTGCGCGCCGGCAGTTTCAGCCAGGCGGCGGTGGCCGAGGGGCTGTCCGCCCAATCGGTCAGCAAGGCCATCCGCCAGCTCGAGGAGCACCTTGGCCTTCGCCTGTTCCACCGCACCACGCGCAGCCTCTCGCTCACCGACGAGGGCCAGCGCCTGTACGAGCTGGCCCACCCCGGCCTGCGCCTGCTGGACGAGGCGCTGGAACAGGTGCGCGGCAGCCGCGACGAGGTCGAGGGCCTGATCCGCGTGGCCGCTCCCACCTCGCTCGGCATCCATTTGCTGGCGCCGATCCTGCGCGGCTTCCAGGAGCGCTATCCGGGCGCCCACTTCGACCTGGTGCTGGCCGACCAGTTCACCGACCTGGTGGCGGCGCGCATCGACGTCGGTTTCCGGGCCGGCAATCCGCCCGAGCGCAACCTGGTGGCGCGCAAGCTGGCCGACATCGTGTTGAAAATCTGCGCCGCGCCCGACTATCTCGAGCGCCACGGCGCGCCGCGCGACGCCGACGAGTTGCTGCGGCACCGCTGCACCGGCTACCGCCAGGCCAATACGGGGCGCCTGATGCCCTGGGAGCTGAAGGGGGATGGCGGCACCGTCTATCTCGACGTGCCCTGCGTGGCGAGCTTCAACACCACCGAGAGCGAGGTGGCGGCGGTAAGGAATGGGCTCGGGATCGGCCAGTTGGCCCACTACATGGTGGACGAAGACCTGGCCGCGGGCCGCCTGGTGCACCTGCTGCCCAGGCTCGACACCCGCAACGCCGCGATCTACATGTACTACGCGCAGCGCACCCGCATTGCCTCGCGGGTGAGGCTGTTCATCGACTACGCCTTCGAGGCGGCGCGCCGCCAGCTGGGCGGCGCGTGAAGCGGCAGCTCAGCGGCCGACCTGCTTGAGCTTGCGCTCGACGAAGGCCTGCAGCTCGGGCGTCAGCGTGCCGGACGCCTGCGCCTTCTGGAAGGCCTCGTACGCCTCGGGCTTGCGTTTTTCCGCCTGCAGCGAGATGCCAAGGCCCATCCACCACACGCCGTTCTGCGGCGCGCCGCGCAGCGCGGCCTGGTAATGCTCGGCCGCTTCGCGGTGACGCCCCTCGCGCTGCAGCGCGCCGGCCAGGAAGGCGTGGTAGTCGCCATCGCCGGCCGCGTAAGGCAGGGTGCGCTGCAGGGTCTCGATCGCCGGTCCGCCGCGTTCGATCTGCAGGCGCGCCAGCAGCATCGCCATCGCCGGCTGGCGCGGGTCGAGGGCCAGGGCGGTCTGGAGCTGCCCCATCGCCTCGTCCGGACGCTTGGCCTCGATCAGCAGGCTGACCAGGGTCTGGCGCGCGGCTTCGTGGCGCGGCTCCGCCTTGAGCGCCGCCTGCAGGTGGCCGACCGCCTCGCTGACACGCCCGTCTTCCAGGCTGGCCAGGGCACGGCGGTAGCCGTTCTCGGCGCGCTGCGCCGTGGTTTCGGTGCGGCCCGAGGCCGCGGGCGCGGCGGGCTTCGCGCCGGCCTCGCGCCGCGCCGTCGGCGCCGCCTTTACCGGGCTGCGTGCTTCCTCACGCTTGCGCTCGACCTGCGGCGCCGTCTGCTGCGGCGGCGCGGGCGGCGGCTCCTCGGCCTTCGCCTGCGCCGGCTCGGGCGTCGGAGTGGCCGCGGCTTCGGGCGTCGCCGGCGTTGCGGGCGCCGTTTCGGCGGCGGGCGCAGACGCCGGAGTTTCAAGGGTTTCTTCCGGGCGCGGCAGCGGCGTCACCACCGACTGGGTCGAGGCGCCGGCCGCCGGCGCCTGGGCCACGGGAATCTCGACGGCGACCGTGTTCTTGATGCGCCAGGCCAGCCAGGCCGCGTAGCCGCCCCCGCCCAGCAGGGCCGCCGCCAGGCCCACCAGGGCGATCCGCATCCAGGGCGCGCGGCGCTCCGGCGGCAGCACCGGTTTCAGGTCGCCCGCCACGCCCTCCACGCCCGGCTGGCCGCCGCGCGCATCGAGGTCCTGCAGCATCTTGTTAATCAGGCTCATCGCGCCACCACCCATGCCAGTCCGGCCGCGGTCGCGGCCACGGCGGCCCCGCCCGCCAGCCAGGACAGGATATCGCGGCGCACGCCGACGGTGTCGCGCGCGGCGGTCAGCACGTGGCCGCCGCCGACCTGCTGCTTGCCCTGGCCATAGCTCAGCATCAGCGCCTTGTGCGCCATGATGTTGACCAGGCGCGGCACTCCGCCGCTGGCCTTGTACAGGCCACGGATCGCCGAGCGGGTGAACAGGCGCGCGCCGGTGAAGCCGGCCACGCGCAGGCGGTGGGCCACGTAGAAATCAAGGTCGTCGCGGCTCATCGGCCCCAGGTGGTAATGGAAGGTGATGCGCTGCGCCAGCTGGCGGATCGATTCGAGTTCCAGCTTGGCGTTCAGTTCCGGCTGGCCGAACAGCACGATCTGGAGCAGCTTGCGCTTCTCGGTCTCGAGGTTGGTCAGGAGGCGCAGCGCTTCCAGGCTCTCCACCGGGATCGCCTGGGCCTCGTCGAGGCACAGCACCACGCGCTTGTCCTGCGCCGCCAGGTCCAGCAGGCGCAGGTTGATCGCCTTGAGCAGCTGGTGCTGGTCGACCTCGCGCTCGAGCGCGATCTCGAGTTCGTCGGCCAGGGCCAGCATCAGGGTGCGCGGCTCGAGGTAGGGATTGGGGATGTAGGCGGTGACGAAATCCTCGCCCAGGATGGCCATGAACTTGCGGCACAACAGGGTCTTGCCGGTGCCGACTTCGCCCGTGATCTTGATGAAGCCTTCGCCGGTGCGCGCCGCCACCAGCAGCGTGTTCAAGGCTTCCTGGGAACGCGGGCTGCCGAAGAAGAAGCTGGTGTCAGGCGTGATCCCGAAGGGCAGCTCGCGCAGCCCGAAGTGGGCCGCGTACATCAGTCGCGCCCCCGGCCGCGCGGGTCGAGCTGCTCGATGCGGCGCGTCGCGTCCATCAGGTCCTGGCTCCAGTCGTTGGCGCTTTCGACGATGGTCGGCTTGATCAGGACCACCAGCTCACGCTTCTGGCTCACCCGGTTCTTGTTGCGGAACAGCGCGCCAAGCACCGGCAAGCGGTCGGCGCCCGGCAGCTGGTCGACGTCGCCGGTCGAGGCCTGGCGCATCAGGCCGCCGATCGCGACCACCTGGCCGTTCTGGCCGCGCACGATGCTGTCCAGCTCCGAGGTGCTGGACGCCGCCAGCGGCAGGCGCACGGTGCCGGCCGAACCCAGGTCGACGTCCTTGTTGACGGTGCTGACCTGGCTCACCGAGGGATGCACGTGGAGCAGGATGTTGCCCTTGTCGTCGATCTGCGGGGTCACGTCCAGCACCACGCCCGAGAAGAAGGGCTGCACGATCACGCTCGGGGTGACGATGGTGCCGTTCTCGCTGTTGTTGATGGTGTTGGTGATGCCGGTGACGAAGAACTCGTCGGTGCCGATCTTGAGCACGGCCTTTTGGTTATTGACCGCCGCCACGCGCGGGCTGGACAGCACGTGCACCGTGCCCTGGGATTCCAGGAAGGTCAGCAGGGCCGCGAAATTGTTGGTCTGGACGGCCAGGCCGAACAGCGAACCGGCCGCCTCGGCCGCGTTCGAGAGCGAAAAGCCGGTGCTGGCCGCGAGACCCCGGCCGCTATTGATCGGAGCGGGCTGGCCGCCGTCGCGCGGCAGCGGCGCCAGGTTGGCGCCGGGGCTGATCATGCCGGTCGAGACCCGGTTCGGGTGCGAGCTCTTGATCGAGGCGAAGGACGCCCAGTTGATGCCGCTCTGGAAGCGGTCGTTCAGCTCGACCTCGATGATCTTGGCTTCCAGGATCACCTGGCGGTCGACCGAGAGCTGGGTGGCCTTGAGGTAGGCGTCGACGTTGCGCAGTTCGTCCGGCATGGCGCGGATCACCACCACGCCAGACTGCGGGCTGATGACCACGCTGCGCCCGCCTTCCCTGCCGCCGACGATGGCTTCCATCGCCGTCTTGAGCTCGAGCCAGAAGTCGCTTTCGGACAGGGTGGAGACGTCGCTGCTGTCGAGCTGCACGCGGTTGCCGTCGTTGTTATTGTTGTTATTGTTGTTATTGTTGTTCTGGTTGTTCTGGTTGTTGCCGCCGCTGCCGCTGCCACTGCCGCTGTTGTTGCCGCGGTTGTTGTTATTGTTGTTGTAGTTGCCGACGTCCGCCACCGAGGTCGAGGTCACGCGCAGGTTGGACAGGCCGCGCCGCTTGGCGCTCAGGTAGTTCACCTGGAACATGCGGGTCTGCATGGTCAGCGGCCGGATCGTGATGCGGGTGCCGTCGATCCGGTAGTCGTAGCCGTACATCTCGCGGATCGCGTCCAGGGTCTCGGTGAGCGTGACGTCCTTGAGGTTGGCGCTGATGTTGCCGCTGACGTCCGGATGGACCAGCATGTTGTAGCGGGTGCCCGCCACGATCGAGCGGAAGAACTGCTGGGCCGGGACGTTGTTGAAGGAGACGTTGAAGCGCTCTTCCAGCGCCGGACGCGCCTTGGGCAGCTGGCTGGCCAGGGCCGCCGGCGGCGGCAGCAGCGCGTTGGCGACCGCGTCGTCCACTGCCGGCGTGGCCGCGGGCCGCGCATTGGCCTTGGCCATTTCCTTGTTGATGGTGTCGACCGCTTCGTGGCGTGGGGCGCTCTGGCAGCCGGCCAGCAGGGTGGCGCCGGCGACCGCGCCGGCGATCAGGGAGAGACGATTGAACATGCTTGCCTTGCGCGTCTTGCGAATGGAGGTCATGGAAATCATCGCGGGGTCTGGACCAGGCCGGCGACGGCCGCCGCCGGAGGGTGCGCCGCGCTCATTCCGGGCACGGGTTCGGGAATGCCTTCGAGACGGAGCACCTGGCGCTCGGCCCCGCGCACCAGCTCGACCTCGGTCTGGCTCATGCGCGTCACACGCGCGCCGCGGAAGCTCTGGCCGAGGCGCACGGTTTCGCCGTCGATCACGGCCACATGGCGCCCGCCGGCGCGCGGCGAGATCAGCACCGACTGCAGTCGCGGCTGGCCGCCGCCGGCGTCCGGCCCGGCGCGGCTGATGTCGAGCGCCGCCGGGGGGCGGGTCGGATCGTTCAGGGTCTGGGCGCCCGCAGGCAGGTGGGCGAGCGCCAGGCCCGCGAAAGTCGTCAGGATCAGGGTCTTCACAGCTTCATCCATTTGCGGTCCAGGCTGAGGGTATACAGGGTAAGGGTCAGGCGCGCCGACGGATACTGCTCGACGTCGAGCTGGGCGCGGCCCCAGAACAGGCGGGTCGGCATCGCCTCCAGGGCGCTCATGTAGTCGACCATGTCGAGGTAGCTGCCGCGCACCGTCACTTCGACTCCGTGCCGGTACAGCAGCTCGCCGGCCTTGGGCAGGGCCGGCGCTTCGCCCGGCTGGGCGGCGGGTTTGACCAGCACCGGCGACAGGCCGACCGGCTGCGCCGGCTGGGCCGCCGGCGCCTGGGCGCGTGCCTCCGGCGCGTTGCCCGGTTGCTCGCCGGTCACCGGCTCGACCGGGAGGGTGCGCATCGACACCAGCTTGAGGCGGCCGTTGGCGCGCAAGATCGATTCGACCAGGGGCCCCATGCGCTCGGCCGGCACCAGGCCATGCTCCATCGCCAGCAGGGCGTTGTGCATGCGCGCGGTCTGGTCCTTCACCGACGCCAGGCGGGCGCGGGTCGGGGCATCCGGGTCGTTCTCGTAGGCGCGCACCTTGGCGGTGATCTCGCCGTCCAGGCCCATCATGTTGTTGCGCTGCTGGTCGATCTGGGCGCGCAGCGCGTCCTGGGTCTTGAGCAGCGGACCGAGGGCGACCGTATGCACCAGGAATACCATCGCCGCGGCAACGGCGGCGAACAGCATCCCGCGTTCGCGCAGGCTCAGCGCGTCGACGCGCGCGGCCAGGTCCAGGAGCCGCTGCTTCATGGGCGCGACTCCTCGGGCACCGACTGCAGGCTGAACTCGACGTAGGGCGCCGGGGCGTTGCCCTGCTTGCCGTCGGCGCCGGTGGTCGCCACGGGTGCGGCCTCGCCGATCTGCAGGCTGGCGAAGGCCTTGCCCTGCATGAGGGGTTCCTGGGTCAGGCGGTTCAGGTAGCCCGGCACCTTGCCCGGGTCGAGGGTGCGGCCCTTGATGCCGATGTCGTTGCCGGCGCCGGCGACCGTGACCGCGGTCAGCCACAGGCCGTCCACGCTCTGGCGCGCCAGCGCCTTGAAATAGCCGGCGTAGCCGCGCGTGTCGCCCAACTCGCCGCGCTCGATCACGTCCGAGATCCGGGTCAAGGCGGCCAGCTGGGCTTCGGCCTCGGCCAGCTCGGCTTCGAGGTCCTTGCTGGCCACGCGCGGCGCGAATTCGGTGTTCACGTTGTCCATGCGCGCCTGCTTCTGCTTGAGGCGCTCGGCGCCGGCGTCGGCCTGGTGCTGCAGCTCGGCCGTGCGCACCTTGCCGTAGGAGACCATCAGGCCCAAACCGACCGCCAGCACCAGCAGCGCGAGCGCCATGCGGGTCGCCGACAGCACCTGCTTGCGCGGCTGGAAGGCCGGGTTGAACAGGTTGATCTGCTGGCTCATGCGGCCACCTCCTCGCGCAGGGCGGCGCCTAGCGGCAGCAGGAAGCGGCACTGCAAGGCCTTGTCGCTCAGTTCGGGCGTGCGCGAGAAGTCGAGCAGGCTGGCCAGGTCGAGGGTCTCGACCGGCGTGTACAGATTGCTCGACAGGTATTCTTCCAGGCCGCTGATCTCGGAGGGGCCGAGCACCAGCTTGGCCACGCTGATGAAGGAGTACTGGCGCTCGAAATGGTCGAGCGAACGCTGGAGTTCGAGGGTGATGCGGTCGAAGCTGGCGTGCTTGCGTTCGTGGTCGGTTTCGAGCAACTGGGCCAGGCTCACGTCGAAGCGGCGCGACAGGTAGAGTTCGCCCTTGTATGACACGGTCAGCAGCCCGCCCTCCTCGCTGAAGGAGAGCATGGCCACGCCGCGGCCCTCGGGTTCGAGCATGGCCGAGAGATTACGCTGGGCCATTTCGGGAATGTCGATCACGGACAGCTCGATCTTCGCGTCCAGGAACAGCTTCTGGCGCGGAGCGATGACGCTGTTGCGCGCGGCGACCGCGAAGATCGATTGCTGGACCCGGCCGGCGGCGGCGCCGTCCACGGGGATGTCGAGCACGTCGATGGTGGCCTGGTCGACCGGGAAGTCGAGGATGTCCTTGAGGCGCCAGCGCACGGCCGTCTTCATCTCTTCCTTCGGCACGTTGGGGGCTTCGACGTTGATGAGCTGGTAGTCCCCACTGGCCAGCAAGGTGGCGCAGCGGTAGCTGTCGGCATGCCCTTCCTTTCCCGCCTTGCCCAGCATGGCCGCGGTGTCCTGGCCCGGCAGGAAGTGGGCGAAGCGGACGAAGGGCTTCCCGCCCGCAATCCGCTTGACGCTGGCGGCGGCGATCCCGTCGCGCTGGACGGCGATGCTGAGCCAACCTTCTTTCTTCTTTGCTCTCTTAAAAAAACGCATGCGGGCGGCGCGGTGACGGAAGCGGCAAAGTCTTGATTATAGTCAAGATACGCCAGAAACCATCAAGAAAAGTCGCCGGAAATGACAGATGTGTGCGTTTCTCGCTGCGCTTTATGCAGAGTATGACAATTTCGATGATTAATAGATCTCGCGAACGTAGATCACGGGGCTGCGGTATTGGCCGAATGACACGCGTCCGCGGGTGCTCGGCAGCCAGCCGTGATCCGTGCTGTCGACATGGACGTGCACACTCCCCTCCATCTTCGCACCGACCGGCGCCAGTGAGAACACGGTGCGACCGTCGTCCAGCGGCATCGCGCCGGCCTTGGCGGCCGAAAGCGGGACGCAGTTGTTGGTCTTGTCTGTGGAGCTCGCCAGGCGCAGCGCGCGCGTGCACTCGGTGTAGCGGACCTCGCTCGTGCTGAGCAGGGTGGCATGATCGAGGCTGGTGGTAGTGGCCCAGCCCGTGCCGGTCCAGAACTGCGCCTGCATCGGGACACGCGTCTTGAGCAGTTCGGAACCGAAGACGTTGGCTACTTCGATGCGGCCGGTCACGACCATCACCCCGCCTTCGATCGATTCCTCCGGCTCTGCCTGGAGCGAGCTGAGTTTCTCCCTGGCCGTCGTTCCCGCACGCGGGGTCGTGGCAGTTGCGCGCAGGTAGACCGGGGTCGGCGCCGGCCAGCCGCCGCTGCGGGCGCCGTCCGCGACGAAGGGGAGCCCCAGCTTGAAGGATACCGCGCGCAAGGTTTCGTACCGAAGTTCGGCCTTGGTCGGATCGGTCAGGCCGCCATCCTTGACCACCAGCGCGCCCTGCCCCGGCAATACAACGGGGCTCAGCGCCAGGTCTTCCGGCACCACGGCCTGCTGGTACTTGGGATCGTTAAACACCGGCAGTTCCAGTCCGTTCACGTCATGGGCCTTGACGCGCACCTGGAAAGGCTGGGTCGAGTGAGTGGCGGTTTCGATCTCGGCCAGGCCTTGCGCGGGACAGCGCATCTTCGGCACACAGTCGAAGTTGCCGGTGACGACAGTCGAGAAATAGGCCGGATAGAAGCGCCCCACCCGCTTGGTCACGTCCAGGTTGCGGCCGCTGCCGAGGTAGTTGTCCACCTTTGCGCTCAGGTCCATGCTGCCCAGCTGGCTCCAGGTGAAGGTGCCGCTGAAATCGGTCGTGTTCTCGGCAAAGCCGCCGCCGAGTTCACCGAGCTGCTTCGGGTCCAGACCCTCGATCGCGCCGGCGCCGGCCAGCGACAACTGCATCTTGGGGCGGTAGCCGTTGACTTCCTTGCCAAAGCTCGGCAGCACCTGCCCTGCCTTGCCGAGGGCGCTCACGCGCAGGTCGAAGGGCTCGCCGGCGCGCACGAACCCGGGTTCCGCCAGCTTGTTGGTGGCCGGGTTCTCCACCCCGTCCGCGCTGCGGGTCAGCGCCATCTCGAGTCGGTCCGGCACCGACACGATCTCGGCCTCGTCCATCAGGCCCTTGGAATCCTGCAGCATCAGGCGCAGCATGCCCACGTCGGCATAGCTGAATTTCGTCTCGACCGAGGCCACCTTGGCCGGGAAATCGATGGTCTGCGCACTCCAGGCCGGGGTCGCGTCCGGACCGACGCAGGCGCTCAGCGGCGCGCTGGAGGCCGGCGTCACGTACTGCGCCTTGGCCTGGGCTCCGGCCGCCAGCGGCAGCGGATTGGTGCAGCGGAACGCGAACTTGAGCGCCGCCTTCCCCGTCTGGGTGGTGGACAGCGGCGTGGCCTTGCCGTCGGTGACTGCCGTGATGTAGACGGTGGCGGTGTCGCCAGCCACCAGCGTGGCGTCGTACAACGGACAGGCGCTGGTGCCGATCGCCGCGCCGGCCGCGCAGGCGATGGTGGTGAACTTGTAGGCCGCCGCTTGCGGCACCACCGTGGTCGCCTTGTGGGTCTTGCTGTTGTTGCTGGTATCGGGATCGCGCGAGCCGGTGACGGTGGCGCTGACCGCCATCTCGCCGGTCTTGGTGACCTTGGTCTTGAGCGCGATCGCCGGCGTGGTCTGGCCCATCTCGAGCGTCGGACCGTAGGTGCAGGTGACGATCTGACCAAGCGCCGAGCAGCTCCAGTCGGTGCCGGTGGCGGAGGTATAGGTCTGGCCGGCCGGCAGCGTGATACGCACCGTGATCGGGCCGTCGTCCGGCGCCGGCCCCTTGTTGGCAACCGTGAGCGAATAGCTGGCCGGCCCGTTCTCGACCAGCGAACCGTTGAGCACCAGGTCGAGCGCCAGATCCGATTCCGGCGCGCTCGGCAGCGCCAGCACGGCGGTGCTCAGGATGATCATGTCCTCGGTGGCGCGGAAGGTGGCGCTGGCCACGCCCTGCTTGGGCGTGAAGTTGCCGATCTCGTAAGTGTCGAAGTCGACCCCGACCGAGTAGGCATCCTTGTTGATGCTGCTCTGCGAGTTGAACTGGTTGCCAGCCGGGGCGTAGCTGCCGTTGGTCAGGGTCGACGTGCTGCCGTTCTGGGTGAAGAATACGGCTTCCGCATTGGCCGACAGCGCCTGGTCGCCTTCCCAGACCACGTGGCCGAAGCGCCCCTTCTCGTTGCTGGTGACGTTGTCCGGCACCCGGAAATTCGTCATCGTAAACTTGACTTCGGCGTAGTACAGCGGCTGGAAGCCGTCGTAGATGTTCAAGTTGCGGAAGGGTTCCGCGTAGTGCGAGTACACGACCACCAGAGAGAAGCCGCCGAGCACCGCGTTACGCTCGCAATGCGGGCTGCCGGTGTTCACGCTCAGGCCCGAGAAGGTGTAGTCGCCGCTGCCCTTTGCCTGGACCAGCTTGGTGACGTCGGCCGCCCCGCTGAAATAGGGGATGCCGTTGGCGACGCTGGCGGTCCAGACGCGGCCGGCCGTGACCGAGTTGCCGTTCATGGTGACGGTCTTGTCGATGCTGCTGCTCGATCCCGCCCAGTACAGGTGGGCCGAGACCACGCTGGCGCCGAAAGGCAGGCTCAGGCTGGCCTTCTCGTTGGTGTTGGGCGAGGTCACGTAGCAGGCATACTTCCCCTCGGGGTAGCTGCGCAGGCTGGCCTGGGTGCCGGTGAAGTTGATGTTGCCGGCAAATGTCTTGTACAGGGTGAGCGCGGTCTGGGCCTGGGCCGGCGGCAGGCCGAACAAGCAGGCCAGCAAGGCGAGGCCCGCGAGCAGCGCGCGCCATGCCTTCGATGAGGGGGTGGCGCGTTTCATAGTTCAACCTCGACCTGGCGCCGGACGAAGTCCGGGCTGTTGTTGTTGGCCACCGCATCGCAGGCGCCATTGACTGGCTGGTTGCAGGCGACGGCGCGGATGTGGAAGCGGGTGAGCGCGGCCGTGTTGCCGTCTTCGTCGGCCAGCCCCGGGATCACGCGGCAGCTGACGGTGACGGTATAGCTGGCCAGCACGCTGTCCGGCATGCGGAAGGAAGCGCCGGCGCACTGGTTGTTGCGGCGCTGCTGGAACAGGCCCCATTCGACCCCGGCGCGCGCCGCCTGGTAGGCGCGCGCGCCCTCGACGTCGAGGCTGGAGCTGGCCTGCTGGGTATTGAACAGGCTGACGGCGGCCACGCCCATGGCGGCCAGCACCACCAGCAGGAAGATGGCGGTGACCAGGCCGACGCCGGCGCTGCGCGCGCGGCGAGGAAGCGAAGGAGCGCGTTGCATCATGGCGTGTTGTCCACGTGGATCTGGTGCACCAGGCGCACCGTCGAAGAAGCGTCGTCCTGGGCCCGCAGGGCCAGGTTCATCACCACCAGCGCGCTGCGGCGGGCGGCTGCGCTGCCGTAACTGAAAATGCCGCCGCAGCTGGCCACGCGGGCGGCGATCACGGCGCGCTGTGGGTTGCCCTGGGGCGGCATGTTCTGGGTGTCGCTGATCGGGTAGTTCCAGTAGCGCACCAGCGCATCGCTGCCGTCGGACTGGCGCTCGCACACATAGGTCACCGGCGTCTCGACCACGTGAAAGCGCCGGTTGGGCGAGGTCATCGGGACGGTCTGCATCGCGAACGGGTTGTAGGCCAGGCTCACCACCGGGTTGACCGGGTCGGCATTGTTGACCGCCGTGACGCGTGCGATGTTGCGGTCGGCCTGTCCTTCACGCGCCATCCAGGCGTCCGAGGGCACCGTGGCGTCGCCCAGGTTGAACACGACCACGAAATTGCCGGGCACGATGGGACGCATGGTGCCACCGGCCACGGTGAAGTCACGCCGGTTCGGATCGTTGAAGTCGAGCACCTCGCGGTTGGGGACGAAGTCCTCGGCCGCGAGGTAGCGTCCACCGGTGGAGGTGAGCAGGAAATCGATGCCGTTACCGTTCGCGGTCACGCGGATGCTGTTGGGCAGCGCCAGGCGCAAGTCGCGCGCGATGCGGCGCAGCGCCAGGTCGGCTTCGTCGGTCACCGTGGCGCGCACCGCGCTTTGCGCGTACCCCTCCATCGGCGCGCGGATGAACACAGCGACGATGGCGCCGACGATGCCGATGATGACGATCACGAGGACCGCTTCGACCAGGGTGAAGCCGCGCGCACGGCGTGTTCGACGGACGTTCATCAGTGGAAGGTCGGCGCGTAACGCGTACGATAACCGTCGAGCACCAGCTGGTCGCCGTCGTAGCTGACGGTGATGCGGATGCGCAGCACGTCGGTATCGGCCAGGCTGCCGTTCGAGCCGACGCCGTTCAGCACCTGGGGGGTGATCGTCACCGTGGCCCGGTAGCCCGGCAGGTTGAGGGAATTGCCGTTGGCGTCCGACAGCACGCCGCCCAGGTCGAAGGCGCTGGTGGCCTGGTTGGCCGCGGCCACGTAGTCGTTGACGTTGTCGAAGGGCCGGCCGTCGGTGTTCGGTTCCTGGCCCCAGTTCTCGCCGAGCGCGCAGGCCGCCGTGCCGGCGACCGTCTCGGGCTCGGGGTCGTTGGAACTCGGGTCACAAAAACTGAACTTCGCCTGGCGCACCTCTTCCATCAGGCCCTCGGCGATCATCAGGGCCTGCTTGCGGCGCAGCGGGTCGGCGCTGTTCTTGGTGGTCATGGTGAGCACGCCCAGCACCGCGGCCAGCGCCACGCCGACGATCACGATGAAGAGGATCAGCTCGATCAGTGTCAGGCCGGCCTGGCGCCGCAGCTTACTGGACATAGCCGGTCTCCTGCGTCACCAGCACCGTGCGGCGCTCGCCCTCGCCGCTGATGCTCAGCGACAGCCCGCCAAAGGTGCCGTTCTGGAGCTGGGGACGACCGAGGGCGTCGAAGGCGAACTGGTTGACGGTGCTCGACACCGCGAAACTGACGCCGTCCGGCCGGCCGACGCAGTACCACCCGCTCGCCTGGCACCATGTTTCGCTGGCCTTGCCGACGGTGGAGCCGCCGGGGAACGCCACCCGGCTGGCGGCCGGGCAGTTGCCGTTCGGGGCCACGTGGCACAGGGCGATGCGGTTGTCGCCCAGTTCCACGAACACCGGTTCGTTGCGGGCGATGGCTGTCTTCTGGGCGTAGCGCAGCAAGGCGCGGGTCTGGTCGGCGAAGAAGGCGGCGTCGTAGCTCCCCCGGCTGAAATACCGGCCGACGCCGATCGCGCCCAGGATGCCGATCAGGACCAGCACGACGATCAGCTCCACCATCGTGAAGCCGGCATGGCGCGCGGGCCGCCCGCATCCAGCTGAGTGAGGGATGGTAAGCATGTGCTCGAAGCCGGGCTATTCGCAGATCAGCGGATTGCTTGCCGGGCGGATGGTCGGCGGGAGATTGGCCCCGGTCGGCGCGCTGTATGAAATGAGACAGGTGCCGATGACAGGCGAACTGTCGTCCAGGCTGGCGGGGGACACGATCATCTCGTCCTTGTCGACCTCGATGCGGTAGGCCGGATCGTCCAAGCCTGCCACGGCAGCGAATGCCGTGCTGGCCTTCGGATAGCCGTTCACGATCTCGACTTCGATCCCTTCTACGATCACCTTGTCACTCGGCTTGAGCAACCACTGCCCGTGGACGATCGCCGACGCCGAATTAAGCGCGCCGCGCGCAGCCTTCATCGTCGCCACTCGGGCATCGCCGCTGACGCGGGTAAACTTCGGCAACGCCACCGCCGCGAGAATGCCCAGCACAACGATCACGACGATCAGTTCGATCAAAGTGAAGCCTTGGTGATGCTTGCGCTGATGACGGATATGCATGTCGTGTCCCGGAAAGTCAGCGGGCACGCTCGCAATGCGACCGTGCCCGCTGGTGTCACCTATTGACGCGCTGTGTTATTCGCAGCTCGTCAGGCTCTGCGTGAAGGTCGGCGCAGCGTTGGTTGCAGCTTCGGCGTACTGCACATAGCAGTTCAGTCGCTGGTCAGCGGTCAGGCCGACAGGGTGAAGCTTGGTGGTGGTGCCGGAGGTCACCACATCGTAGTCCACGCCGTTGGTGATGCCAGAGATCGGCGCAATGGTCGCCGCACTCGGATAGCCATTGACGAAAGCCACAGTGACGCCTTCGATCGAATTCGTGGTGTTGGTGATCAGCCATTTGCCGTGTGCCATCGCCGAGGCCGATGCCATCGAACCACGGGCGGCGGTCAGGCTCGCCTTGCGCGCATCGGCGCTCAGGTTGGCGAACTTCGGCAGCGCGGTCGCGGCCAGAATGCCCAGAATGACGATCACGACGATCAGTTCGATCAGCGTGAAACCGCCCTGCGCGCCTTTGTTAAAACCTTTGTTCATTGAATTCTCTCCGTATTTGAAGTAGTGCGGACCAGCGGCCGCGTCGATACTGCCGTTTGATTGTCGGGGCCTGCCACAGCGACCTCCTGCAGCAGCAACCCTTGCGATCCCCCGTCAATCCGGCCGGTCCGGCGCGTCTGGGGCGAACCAGTGAATTCTACCTTGAACTTCAGCAAGTTTGATGTCCCACGAGAAAAAGTGTCGCGGCTAAACAAATAATTGATGCTTTTGTCGGTCCTGTCGAAGAACCAGCTGCCCTTGCTCAAACTCTTCAGGTCTGGAGCGTAGTATTCGCCGAGGTAATTCGGCGGCAAACCGCCCAGCCATTGCATGGGATTCTCCTCCGCCAGCCGTGCCAGTTCCGCAGCGTCGGCAACGCGCGCCGCGCGCACGGCGAGCGCAGTCCGAACAGCGGCCGCGACCTGGTGCGCCGCTGTCCGCTCGGACTCTGCGCGGACATCCAGCAAACGTATGAGCAGCACACCCGCGAGCACAGCGGCCATGGCTGCGCACACCGCGAACTCGAAGCTGCTCGCACCGCGCTGGTGCTGCATCATTTCGCGTGCAGCGCCGCCTGGCCCAGGTCCCAGATCGGCAGGAAGATGCCGAGCGCCAGCACCAGCACCATGATGCCCAGGAAGGTGATCAGGATCGGTTCGATCTGGCTCGACAGGGTCTTGAGCTCGTAGTCCACCTCGCGCTCATACATCTGCGCGATCTCGTCCATCAGGTCGTCGAGCGAACCCGACTCCTCGCCCACCGCGATCATCTGCAGCACGATGGGCGTAAATACGTTTGCAGCCACCGAGGTGCGCAAGATGCTCTCGCCACGCTCCACGCCGTCGCGCATCTGCTCGATGCGCGAACTCAGGTAGGCGTTGTCGGCGGTCTGGGACACCACGTTCAGGGCCTGCACGATCGGCACCCCGCTGCGCATCGACAGGGCGAAGCTGCGCGCGAAGCGCGCCATGGTGGCCTTGTGGATGATCTTGCCGGCGATGGGCAGGCGCAGCTTGCGCCGGTCCCAGGTCATGCGGCCCTTGGGCGTGCGGGTCCAGTGGCGGAAGCCCCATACGCCCGCCACCAGCATGGTCGCCAGCATCGGCCAGTACTGCACCGTGAAGTCCGAGGTGCCCAGCAGGATGCGGGTCATCAGGGGCAGTTCGGCGTTGAAGGACTTGAACACCTTGGCGAACTGGGGAATCACGAACATGTTCACCACCGCCATCGCCAGCACCATCGCGATCACCACGAAAGTCGGGTAGCGCAGCGCCGTCTTGACCCGCTCGCGCATGTCGCGGTCGAATTCCATGTGGTCGAACAGGCGCAGGAAGACTTCTTCCAGGCGGCCGGTCATCTCCCCCACCCTGACCATCGACAGGTAGAAGGGGCTGAAGCAGTGCGGGTGGCGCATCATGGCGGCCGACAGCTCGCGGCCGGCGTCGAGCGACTCGCGCAGGTCCTTGATCACCTTGGCGAAGGATTTGTTGATGGCAGATTCCTGCAGCCCGGCCAGGCCGCGCATGATCGGCACCCCGGACTTGAGCAGGGTGTAGATCTGGCGGCTGAACAGCTGCACGTCCATGTGGCCGACCTTTTTTTCGGTCAGGCGCTCGCGCAGCGAGCCCTTGGCGCCCGCCTCCCCCGGCCCCTTCTTGCTGACCACGATCTCGATCGGCGTGATGCCGTTGCCGAACAGGAGGTCGGCGATCGAGGACGGGTCCACGCCTTCCAGCACGCCCTGGGTCAGCTCGCCGCGCGCGTCGCGGCCCTTGTAGGCGAAATAAGGCATCAGTCGTCGAGCTGGTTACTGACCCGCATCGCCTCGGCGATGGTCGAGCGGCCCTGGACCGCCAGCTGCACCGCATGACGGCGCAGGGTCTCGCCGCCCATCTCGGCATGGGCCACCTTCAGGAAGTGGGCCGGGTCGGGATGGTTTGCGGCGTCGGTCACGGCGCGTGTCATCTCCAGCAGCTCGTAGACCCCGGTGCGGCCGCGGTAGCCGGTGCCGTTGCAGTGCGAGCAGCCCTTGCCGTGGAAGAAACGGGTGCTGGCCGCGTGCTCGCCCAGTTCGGCGCGCAGCCAGTTGACCTCTGGCGCCTGCGGCTGGTATTCGGTGCTGCAGCTTTCGCAGATCACGCGCACCAGGCGCTGGGCCAGCACGGCCTGGAGCGAACCGCCCACCATATAGCGCGGCACGCCCATGTCCATCAGGCGCAGCGGGGTGCTGGCGGCGTCGTTGGTGTGCAGGGTCGAGAGCACCAGGTGGCCGGTCATCGCGGCCCGCAGGCCGATCTGGGCGGTTTCCTGGTCGCGCATCTCGCCTACCAGCACGATGTCCGGGTCCTGGCGCAGCGCCGAGCGCAGCACGCGCGCGAAGCTCAGGTCGATCTTGTCGTTGACCTGCACCTGGTTGATGCCGGGCAGGCGGTATTCGACCGGGTCCTCGACCGTGATCAGCTTCTTCTCGACCGAGTTCAATTCTGACAGCGCGCTGTACAGGGTAGTGGTCTTGCCGCTGCCGGTCGGCCCGGTCACCAGCACCAGGCCGTTGGGACGCTGGACGATGCTGCGGAAGCGCTCCACGATGCGCGAAGGCATGCCGATCGCGTCCAGGCGCAGGGTGGCGCCGTTCTGGTTCAGCAGACGCATGACCACCGACTCGCCGTACTGGGTCGGCATGGTCGAGATACGCACGTCGACGCGCTGGTTGCGCACCTTGACTGCGAAGCGGCCGTCCTGGGGCAGGCGCTTTTCGGAGATGTCGAGGTCGGCCATCAGCTTGAGGCGCAGCGCCAGCGGGGTGGCGACCTTGAGGTCGGCCTCGGTCTGCAGGTGCAGCACGCCGTCGATGCGGAAGCGGATCTGCAGGCGGCCGTCCTGGGGCTCGATGTGGATGTCGGAGGCGCGCACCGCCACCGCATCGTCGAACACCGACTGCAGCAGCTTGACGATCGGCGCTTCTTCCAGGCTCGGGTTGGCGGCCAGGGCGCCGAAGTCGATCGAGGTGTCGCCCAGGTCGGCCTCGACCTCGCGCGCCAGGCCGGTGATCTCGCCGGTGCGGCGGTAGATGCGGTCGATCGCGCCCAGGACTTCGGTCTCGTTGACCACCGCCAGTTCGACCGGACGCTTGAGCAGGCGCGCGATCTCGTCGTAGGCGAACAGGTCGGTCGGGTCGGAGACGCCGACCAGCAGGGTCTCGCGCCGGTCTTCCAGCACCAGGGCGCGGAAGCGCCGCGCGGCCGTCTCGGGCAACTGGCGCACCAGGTCGGCGTTGATGTTATAGAACTTGAGATGGATGTAGGGGATGTTCAGCTGGCGCGCCAGCGCGCCCGAGATCTGCTCCTCGGTCACGTAGCCGCTCTCGACGAACACCCGGCCGAGCTTGCGCCCGGTGCGTTTCTGGTCCGCCAGCGCCTGGTTGAGCTGTTCCTCGCTCAGCAGCTTTTGCTGCATGAGCACTTCACCAAGACGAACTTTTTCCGGCCTAGCCATGACATCCCTTGTTGGTTATGTGTTGCGGACACAATTCTATGTCAGTTAGAACGAAAATTGACTCGCGGCATCATCAAACTGTCGCGGTTTAACCTCGCGCGCCGCCCGGCTCGGTGTAAGATGACCAACATTGGGCCCGCCCAGGCCCCCTTGAGGAGAGCGAATGCAGGTTTCGACCCACGAACACACGCCTGGCGAGCGGCGCCGCATCTACCTGATGCGGCACGGCAGCGTCACCTATTTCGACGACAGCGGCAAACCCTTCCTGCCCGAGACCGTGCCCCTCAACGACGCCGGCCGGGCCCAGGCCGACAGCGCCGGCCGGGCCTTTTTCGACGCGGGTATCCATTTCGACAAGGTGATCGTCTCCGGCCTGCCGCGCACGGTGGAAACCGCGGCCCGGGTGCTGGCCGTGACCGGCCAGGACATCGCCCCCGAAACCTGGCCCGAACTGCACGAGATCCGCGGCGGCCGCCTGTCCAGCATCCCGACGGCCGAACTGCGGCGCGCCTTCACCGGGGCCTTCGAGGGCCTGGTCGAGGAAGATCAGCGCTTCCTGGGCGGCGAATCGGTGGGCGAGATGATGGACCGGGTCCATCCGGCCATCGCACGCCTGCGCGCGCAGCGCGACTGGGACACCGCCCTGCTGGTCCTGCACGGAGGCGTCAATTGCGCCATCCTGTCGCTGGCCCTGACCGGGCGCCGCCTCTTCCTCGGCGGCCTGTCGCAGGCGGCGGGCTGCATCAACGCCCTCGACGTCGGCGACGCGCCGGCCGACTGGGTGGTCCGCTTCGTCAATTACGTCCCGCCCGGGCCCTTGCAGCCGGGGGCGCGCAGCACCACGATGGAACAGTTGTTCGAGCAATACCGCAAAGGCCGCCAAGACTTGGCCTAAAAATAGTACGCCCGTGCCATTTACGGCGTCTTGTCCACATAACGATACGGAGACACGATGTACGAAGACATGATGGGGACCAAGCCGGTCTCCAGCCGCCAGCAGTTCGACGCCGCCGCCCTGGCGGCCTGGATGCGCGAGCAGGTCGAGGGCTATGACGGCGGCCCGCTCGATGTCCAGCAGTTCAAGGGCGGGCAATCGAACCCCACCTTCCTCCTGAACACCGGCCGCGCGAAATACGTCCTGCGCACCAAGCCCGGCCCGGCGGCCAAGCTGCTGCCCTCGGCCCATGCGATCGACCGCGAGCACCGCGTGATGACGGCCCTGCACGGGGCAGGCTTTCCCGTGCCGCGCCAACTGGCGCTGTGCATGGACGAGGCCATCATCGGCCGCGCCTTCTACCTGATGGAGCACGTCGAGGGGCGGGTGCTATGGGACCAGTCCCTGCCCGGCATGAGCCCGGCGCAGCGGGCCGCCATCTACGACGAGCAGAACCGCGTGATCGCGCGCCTGCACAGCCTCGACTACGCCGCCATCGGCCTGGGCGACTATGGCAAGCCAGGCAACTACTTCGCGCGCCAGATCGAGCGCTGGACCAAACAGTACCAGGCTTCGGTCACCGAGCCGATCGAGGCCATGGAACGCCTGATCGAATGGCTGCCGGCCCATATCCCGCCGGGCGACGACAC
This sequence comes from Massilia sp. KIM, assembly GCF_002007115.1. Lineage (NCBI taxonomy): Bacteria > Pseudomonadati > Pseudomonadota > Betaproteobacteria > Burkholderiales > Oxalobacteraceae > Massilia > Massilia sp. KIM. The sequence continues at coordinate 1,805,232 of NZ_MVAD01000001.1, forward strand.
CGCCATCGTGCACGGTGACTACCGCCTCGACAACATGATCTTCCACCCGACCGAACCGCGCATCCTGGCGGTGCTGGACTGGGAGCTCTCGACCCTCGGCCACCCGCTGGCCGACTTCTCCTACCACTGCATGAGCTGGCACATCCCGCCCGGCCAGTTCCGCGGCATCGCCGGACTGGACCTGCCGGCGCTCGGCATCCCTTCCCTGCAGGACTACGTGGCGCGCTATTGCGAGCGCACCGGCAAGACCATCCGCGAGGAGGATTTCGATTTTTACCTGGCCTACAACATGTTCCGCCTGGCCGGCATCATGCAGGGCATCATGAAACGCTACGTGGACGGCACCGCCGCCAGCGCCGCCGCGCTGGAGAACGGCAAGGCCGCGCGCCCGATGGCAGAGATGGCCTGGCGCTTCGCCTCGCGCAGCAAGGCCTGACCCCGAACCCGGAGACCCCATGGATTTCGCCTATTCCGACCGCTGCCAGGCACTGCGCAGCCGCCTGCTCGCCTTCATGGACGAGCACATCTACCCGAACGAAGCCGCCTTCAACGAGGAGGTCGCGCGCAACGGCGCGGCCGGCAACCGCTGGCAGCCGCTGGCCCTGATCGAGCGCCTCAAGCCGCTGGCGCGCGAGGCCGGCCTGTGGAACCTGTTCCTGCCGCGCTCGACCCGCGCTCCCGAGGGACTGTCCAACCTCGACTACGCCCCGCTGTGCGAGATCATGGGCCGCGTGCCCTGGGCGCCCGAGGTGTTCAACTGTTCGGCCCCGGACACCGGCAACATGGAAACCCTGGAGCGCTACGCCAGCGAGGAACTCAAGCACGCCTGGCTCGAGCCCCTGCTGCGCGGCGAGATCCGCTCGGCCTTCGCCATGACCGAACCCGAGGTCGCCTCCTCGGACGCGACCAACATCGCCACCCGCATCGCGCGCGACGGCGACGACTACGTGATCAACGGCCGCAAGTGGTGGATCTCGGGCGCGGGCGACCCGCGCTGCCGCGTGTACATCGTGATGGGCAAGACCGATCCGGATGGCGAGCGCCACCGCCAGCAGTCGATGATCGTGGTCCCGGCCGACACGCCCGGCATCACGGTCCTGCGCCCGCTGCCGGTGTTCGGCTACGACGACGCGCCGCACGGGCATTGCGAGATCCTGTTCGAGAACGTGCGCGTCCCCGCCGCCAACCTGCTGCTGGGGGAAGGGCGCGGCTTCGAGATCGCCCAGGGCCGCCTGGGCCCGGGCCGCATCCACCACTGCATGCGCGCCATCGGCGTGGCCGAGCGCGCGCTGGAGCTGATGTGCCGCCGCCTGGACAGCCGGGTCGCCTTCGGGCGCAAGCTGTCCGAGCAAGGCGTGTGGCGCGAGCGGATCGCCGAGAGCCGCATCCGGATCGAGACCGCGCGCCTCCTGACCCTCAAGACCGCCTACATGATGGACACCGTCGGCAACAAGGTGGCCCAGTCCGAGATCGCCATGATCAAGGTGCTGGCCCCGACCGTGGCCCAGGACGTGCTGGACTGGGCGATCCAGGCCCACGGCGCGGCCGGGGTGTCGGAGGAATTCCCGTTGGCCTACCAGTGGGCGGCCAACCGCACCCTGCGCCTGGCCGACGGCCCGGACGAAGTGCACCGCAACGCCATCGCCAAGCTGGAGCTCGGCAAACTAGGCTGACCCCGGCGCCCGGCCACCCATGCTCTATGCATGAGGGCCGGGCTCGGCTACCATGGGATATCGCGGCGCCAGGCGCCGCTTTGCCCGGGGGAGTCCCCTTGCCCTTGCCACCGATCTTCTCGACGCGCCGCCGCCCAACGCTGCCGACCATCCGGTCCAAGCTCTACACCCTGGTGCTGGCCTGCGCGCTGCCGATCCTGATCGGCTACCTGGCGCTGGCGCGCGACGCCTCGGTGCGCGAGCGGCTGCACGTCTCGGAAGACGCCCACACCGTGGCCGAAGTGCTGGCGGCAGCGGTCGACCGCGACCTGGACAGCGGCGAGACGGCCGCCCGGGTGCTGGCCAACAGCGCCATGCTGGCGCGCGGCGAGCTGGAGGCTTTCCATGCGGCGGCGCGGCGCCTGCTGCGGCCCGAATTCCCGGCCCAGTCCTTTTCCCTCAGCGGCCCCGACGGCGAACTGCTGCTGCACACCCGCTATCCCTGGGGCGCGCCGCTGCCGCGCCCCGGCAACCGCGAGGGCATCCGTGCCGTGTTCGCCAGCGGCGACGCCCTCGCCTCCGGCCTGCACCGGGCCGACCCCGACCAGCCCTATGCGCTCACGGTCGATGTGCCGGTCTGGATCGAGGGCAAGGTGCGCTACGTGCTGTCGGTTCAGCTTCGACCGCGCCGCCTGGCCGAGCTGCTCGAGAACCAGCGCCTGCCGGACGGCTGGATCGCCGAGATCTACGACCGCGGCCGGCTGATGGTGTCGCGCAGCGCCGAACCCGATGCCCACCTGGGCGCGCGCATGGACCAGATGCTGGCCACCGCGCTGGCCCAGGCCGGCTCGGGCGTGGCGCGCTACGACCCGGGCGGCGACGGCGCCGGCTTCGTGGCCTATGCGCGCTCGCCCAAGCATGGCTGGGTGGTGGCGATCCGCTATCCGCCCGACGCCGCGCGCGAGCTGCTCGGGCGTTCGCTGGCCACCACCATGGTCGCCATCGCGGTCTTGCTGGCGATCAGCCTGGGGCTGGCGCGCGCCCTGGGCGGGGGGATCGCGCGCGCGGTCCAGGGACTGGCCGGGCCGGCCAAGAACCTGGGCCGGGGCGAGCCGCTGGTGCTGCCGCCGCCCGAGATCCGCGAGGTCGAGACCGTGGCGCGCAGCCTGCAGCGGGTCGACGCCGAGCTGCAGGCCTACCGCACCCGCCTGGAGAGCCTGGTGGCGGAGCGCACGGCCGAACTCGAACGCTCCAAGGCCCAGCTCGAAATCGTCTACGCCTCGGCCCCGGTCGGCCTGTGCTTCATGGACGACCAGCTGCGGGTGGTGATGATCAACGACTACCTGGCCGGCATGAACGCCCTGCCGCCCCAGGCCCACGTCGGCCATACCCTGCCCGAGCTGATGGGCGAGGTCGGCGCCGAATTCGAGCGCAACTACCGCGTCGCCCGCGACACCGGCCGCCCCCTGCTCGAGGTCGAGCACAGCGGCGAGGTGCCGGGCGCGCCGGGCGAAACCCGCCACTGGATCTCGAGCTACTACCCGGTGTGGGGGCGCGAGCGCCAGCTGATGGGGGTGAGCGCCGTGGTGCTCGACATCACCGAACGCAAGCGCGAGGAACAGCGCAACCGCGACAACGAAGAGATGTTCCGCGCCCTGTTCGAGGCCTCGGGCGACGCCCACGTGCTGCTGGCCTTCGGCGCCGGCTACGTCAGCGCCAACCACGCCGCGGCCGAGCTGTTCGGCTATCCGGACGTGGCCGCGCTGCTGGAGCAGTCCCCGATCAGCACCTCGCCGCCCTTCCAGCTCGACGGCCGTCCGAGCAACGAGGCGACCATGGATTACATGCGCCGCACCCTGGCCGAGGGCCGCTGCCAGTTCGAGTGGCTGCACCAGCGCGTCGACGGCAGCGTGTTCCACGCCGACGTGCTGCTCAACCGGGTCGACATCGGCGGGGTCGGCATGATGCAGGGGACGATCCGTGACATCAGCGAACGGGTGGCCGCCGACGCCGCCCTGCGCGCGGCCGGCGAGCGCCTGGCCCAGCGCGAGCGCTTCCTGCGCACCATCACCGACAACCTGCCGGCCCTGGTCGGCTACTGGGACGCGGACGAGCGCTGCCGCTTCGCCAACCGCGCCTACCTCGACTGGCTCGGACGCGACGAGGACACCACGCTCGGGCGCAGCGCGGCCGAGCTGCTCGACCCGCAGGACATGCGCGAAGTGCGCCCCCACCTGGACGGCGTCCTGCGCGGCGAGCCCCAGGTCTTCGAGCGCCGCCTGGCGCGGCCCGGCAAGCCGGTGATCCACGCCCTCAGCACCTACATTCCCGACGTCGACGAGGCCGGCAAGGTGCGCGGCTTCTACATGCTGCATGCCGACGTGACCGACCTGAAGCGCACCCAGTCGCAGCTCGAGGAAGCCCTGCACCAGGCCGAAGCCGGCAACCGCGCCAAGGGCGAATTCCTGGCCAACATGAGCCATGAGCTGCGCACGCCGATGAACGCCATCGTCGGCCTGGCGCGCCTGCTCGAGGAAAGCCAGCTCGGCAAGCGCGAGCGCGGCTACCTGGCGCGCATCCAGACCGCGGCGCGCTCCCTGCTCGGCATGCTGAGCGACCTGCTCAACTTCTCGCGCATCGAGGCCGGCCAGCTGGTGCTGGAGCGCACCCCCTTCACCCTCGACCGCGTGCTCGGCAACATCGCGGTGCTGACCGCCTCGAGCGCCTGGGCCAAGGGCGTGGAGCCGGTGTTCGCGGTTGCGCCCGACGTGCCGGCGGCGCTGCTGGGCGACCCGATGCGCCTCGAGCAGGTGCTGCTCAACCTGGTCGGCAACGCGGTCAAGTTCACCGAGCGCGGAGAGATCGTCCTGAGCATCCGGGTGCTGGCGCGCCGCCCCGGCGAGGTCGAACTCGGGTTCTCGGTGCGCGACACCGGCATCGGCATCCCCGAGGAGCAGCAGGCCCGCATGTTCGAGGCCTTCTCGCAGGGCGACAGCTCGACCAGCCGCAAGTACGGCGGGGCCGGCCTCGGGCTGTCGATCGCGCGCCGGCTGGTGGAACTGGCCGGCGGGCGCCTGGGCTTGAGCAGCGCGGCCGGGGCCGGGGCCGACTTCCATTTCGCGCTCGCGTTCCCGGTCGTCGAAGAGGCGCGCGCGGCGCCGCCCGCGCCCCCGGCGCTGGACGCCGCCAGGCCGGCGGCGCTGGTCGCCGACGACAACGCCAGCACCCGCGAGGCCCTCGCCGCCCTGCTCGCGGCCGGCGGCTGGGAAGTCGACGCGCTGGACTCCGGCGAGGCCGCGCTCGCGCGCCTGCGCGCCGGCCGCCGCTACGCCCTGGCCTTCCTCGACAGCGCCATGCCCGACCTCGACGGCATGGGGGTGCTGGCGCGGGCGCGCGCCGGCAGGCTGGGGCCGCTGCCCCGGGTATGCCTGCTCGCGCCCGACCCGGACGCCCCGCGCCTGGCCGAGCTGGCGCAGGAACTCCAGGTCGAGGCGGTGCTCGGCAAACCCTTCACCCAGGGGGCGCTGCACGCGGCCTGCGCCCGCCTGCTGGACGGCGCCCAGGCCGACGAAGCGGCCCCCGCCCCCGCCCTGCCGCTGGCGGCGCGCCTGCAGGGCATGCGCGTGCTGCTGGTGGAAGACAATCCGATCAACCAGGAAGTGGCCAGCTTCATCCTGAGCCATGCCGGCGCCAGCGTGGACATCGCCGCCAACGGCCGCGCGGCCCTGGCCATGCTGGCCGAGCGCGCCGCCTACGACGTGGTCCTGATGGACTTGCAGATGCCGGTCATGAACGGCTTCGAGGCGACCGCCGCGATCCGCGCCGCCGGCATCGCGGTGCCGATCGTGGCGATGACGGCCAACGCCATGCCCGAAGACCGCGAGCGCTCGCTCGCGGCCGGCATGCAGGGACACCTGGGCAAGCCGATCGACGTCGACGAGCTGGTCGAGACCCTCGCGCGCCTGGCCCGCGCCGACGGCGCGCCGACCGGCGCGGCCGCCGGTAGCTCCGGCGCGGCCGCGGCGCCGCCGGCGGCCGCGCCGGCGGCCCCGCTGCCGGTGCCGGCGCGCCTGCCCGGCATCGACCTGCAGGCCACCCTGCCGCGCTTCGGCGGCAGCTTCGAGCGCTATGCGGCGGTCTACGCGCGCTTCGCCGCCAGCCGCGAGGCCACCCTGGGCGAACTGCGCGCCCTGGCGCACGCGGGAGAGCGCGTCGGCGCGCAGCAACTGGCGCACCGCCTGCGCGGGGTGGCCGCCAACCTCGGCGCCGAGGAAGTCGCGCGCCAGGCGCTGGCGCTGGAACAGGCCCTGCGCGACGCCGACCAGCCCACCGTGGTGCTTCGCCTGGCCGAGCTGGCGGCGGCCTTCGAGCTGGCCGCGAGCGGGGCGCGCGAACTGGACGATCCCTGCCCTGGCTGCCCGCCGGCCAGCCCCGGCGCGCGACCTGCTGATGGCCACGACAGCGGCGCCGGCGCGGACGGCGCGCCGCTGCACGAGGCACTGGCGCGCCTGCTGCATTTGCTGGAGAATAACAACATGAAAGCCATCGCCGAATTCGAGGCCTTGCGCCCGGCGCTGGCGGCCAGCGCCGGCGTCGACCCCGCTGCCGCGCTGGCGGACGCCATCGGCGCGCTGCGTTTCGAGCGGGCCGCGGCGCTCGCGCGCGACCTCATGCACGGGAGGGCGGCACCATGAGCTGGACCGACATGGCCCTGAACGGGCGCATCCTGGTGGTCGACGACGCCATGGAGAACATCCAGATCCTGTACGGCGCGCTGCAGGACGAGCAGGAAGTGCTGTTCGCCCTCGATGGCCGGCGCGCCATCGAGCTGGCGCGCAGCCAGCATCCCGACCTGATCCTGCTCGACGCCGTGATGCCGGGGATGGACGGCTACGCCGTGTGCGCGGCCCTGCGCGCATCCAGCGAGACGCGCGACATCCCGGTGATGTTCGTCACCGCCCTCAAGAGTCCCGAGGACGAAACCCGCGCCCTGGAAGCCGGCGCCGCCGACTTCATCACCAAGCCGATCAACGCGGCCGTGGTGCGGGCCCGGGTGCGCACCCAGCTGACCGTCAAGCGCCAGGCCGACGCCCTGCGCGCCCTGAGCCTGACCGACCCGCTGACCGGGGTGGCCAACCGCCGCGCCTTCGACGAACGCCTGGTCACCGAATGGCGGCGCTGCGCGCGCGCCGGGCTGCCGGTGTCGCTGGTGCTGGCCGACATCGACCACTTCAAGATGTACAACGACCACTACGGCCACCCGGCCGGCGACGCCTGCCTGGTGCAGGTGGCGGCCGCGCTGCGGCGCGGCGCCGGCCGCACCCACGACCTGGTGGCGCGCTACGGCGGTGAGGAATTCGCGATCCTGCTGCCCCAGCTCGACGCCCACGGCGCCGAAGGGGTCGCGCGCCGCCTGCAGGACGAGCTGGCCCAGCTCGACCTGCCGCATGCGGCCTCGCCGACCGCGCCGCGCCTGACCATGAGCATGGGCATCGCCAGCCAGGTGCCGCGCGAAGGCCAGGCGCCGGACGCCCTGGTGGTCAGCGCCGACGCCCGCCTCTACCAGGCCAAGGACGCCGGCCGCAACTGCTACCGCGGCGAAGCGCCTCAGGGGTAGCAGCGCACCAGGAACTCGGCCGCGCACACCGGCTTGTCCGCGCCTTCGCGCTCGACCGCCACCTCCCAGGTCAGCTGCAGGCCGCCTGCCACCGGCTCCACCGCGCCCAGGGTCCAGCGTCCCCGCACCCGGCTGCCGGCCGGCAGCGGACTCGGGAAGCGCACCTTGTTCAGGCCGTAGTTCAGGCCCATGCGCATGCCCTCGATGCGCAGCGCGCTCTCGAGCATGGCCGGCAGCAGCGACAGGGTCAGGAAGCCGTGCGCCACCGTGCCGCCGAAGGGCGATTCGCGCACGCAGCGCTCGGGGTCGGTGTGGATCCACTGGCGGTCCTCGGTGGCGTCGGCGAAGGCGTCGATGCGGGTCTGGCCGACCGCGAACCAGGCCGAGAGGGCGAGCTCCTGGCCCACCAGCGCCGGCAGCGCGGCGAACTCCAGGACCCGGCTCATGGCTTGTCCCCCGGCGGACGGCGGCCGAACATGGCCATGCCGTCCACGGTGCAGACTTCCTCGCCGTGCTGGTTGGTGGCGATCCAGGTCGACCACACCACGCCGCGATCGGGCTTGGAGCTGGAGGCCTTGACCTGGCGTGTGCGGTAGCGCACCCGCAGCGTGTCGCCGGGACGCAGAGGACGCAGCCAGCGCACCCCGTCCAGGCCGGGCGAACCCATGCTGGATGCGCCGGCCATCAGGCCGTCCACCACCATGCGCATCATCATGGCGCAGGTGTGCCAGCCGCTGGCGATCACGCTGCCGTAGATCGAGGCGCCGGCGGCCTCCGGGTCGACGTGGAAGGGCTGGGGATCGAAGTCGCGCGCGAAGGCGAGGATCTCTTCCTCGCTCACGATGCGTTCGCCCAGCTCGATCTCCTGGCCCGGAAAGAAGTCCTCGAAATAGCGCTCCCCGCTCATGCCGCCTCCGCCCGGAACGCCGGCTGCGCCGCGAAGCGCGCCAGGTGGTGCTCGCTGTCGCCCAGGGTCAGCTCGATCATCGACAGGCGCTTGAAATAGTGCGAGGCCACCAGCTCGTCGGTCACACCCATGCCGCCGTGCAGCTGGATGGCCTGCTGGCCGACGAAGCGCGCCGCCTGGCCGACTCGGTACTTGGCCGCCGAGACCGCGCTGCGGCGCGCTTGCGCATCCCCGCTGGCCACGCGTACCGCCGCCAGCATGGCCATCGAGCGCGCCTGCTCCAGGTGGATATACATGTCCGCCATGCGGTGCTGCAGCGCCTGGAACTTGCCGATCGGCGCGCCGAACTGCTGGCGCGTCTTGAGGTAGTCCAGGGTGGCCTCGAACAGCGCCTCCATCGCCCCCAGGGCTTCGGCGCACAGCAGGGCCGCGCCGTAGTCGTGGGCGGCGTCGAGGATGGCGCCGCCCTCGCCCTCCGGGCCGATCAGGCTGGCCGCCGGCAGCCGCACGCCGTCCAGGCGCACGTCGGCCGCGCGCTGGCCGTCCAGCATCCGGTAGCCGGTGACGCTCAGGCCCGGGGTGTCGGCGGGCACCGCGAACAGGCTCACGCCCGCGGCCTCGCGCTGACCGCCGCCGCTCCTGGCCGAGACCACCAGCAGGCCGGCGGCCGCGCCATGCAGCACCACCTTCTTTTCGCCGTCCAGGAGGTAACCGTCGGCGTCGCGCCGGGCGCGGGTGGCGATGTCGAAGGGGTCGTGGCGCGACTGGCGCTCGCCCAGGGCGCAGGCCAGCTTCAGCTCCCCGGCCGCGACCTGCGCCAGCAGCGCGCCATGGCCGCCGCCCAGACGCAGGAACTCCGCGCCCAGCACGGTGGCGAAATAGGGCTCGACCACCAGGCCGCGTCCGAGCTCGCGCATCACGACGAACATGTCCTGGGCGCTGCCGCTGAAGCCGCCATGCTCCTCGGGCACGGGCAGCGCCGTCATGCCCAGTTCGGCCAGGGTGGCCCAGGCCGCGTCCGAGGTGCCGGCGGGCGAGGCGACGATGGCGCGGCGCTGCTCGGCACCGTAGTCGCGCCCTATCCAGCGCCGCAGGGCGTCGGCGAACTGCTGCTGCTCTTCCTTGAATTCGAAGTTCATCGGTCGTCCCTCACAGTCCCAGGATCATCTGGGTGATGATGTTGCGCTGGATTTCGTTCGATCCGCCGTAGATCGAGGTCTTGCGGTAGTTGAAGTAGTAAGGCGCGAGCGGCGCGGCGTCGTCGTCGCCGGCGATGCTGTGCTCACGCTCGCCCTCCAGATACGCAGGGTCGAAGGGAAAGGCCATCGGACCGGCGGCATCGAGCATCAGCTCGGTCAGGGCCTGCTGCACCTCGGTGCCCTTCACCTTCAGCACCGAGGCCTCGGGCCCGGGCGCATGATCCGGGCGGGACAGCACGCGCAGCACCGTCATCTCGAGCGCCATCAGCTCGATCTCGACCGCCGCCACACGCGCGCCGAACAGCGGATCCTCGAGCAGCGGGCGGCCGTTCCTCTGTTCGCGCATGGCCAGGCGCTTGACGAAGGCCAGCTCGCGGCGCGAGCGGCCGACCGCGGCGATGCCGGTGCGTTCGTGGCCGAGCAGGTACTTGGCATAGGTCCAGCCCTTGTTCTCCTGGCCGACCAGGTTGGCCACCGGCACGCGCACGTTGTCGAAGAAGACCTCGTTCACTTCGTGGTCCTCGTCCAGCATGATGATCGGGCGCACCGTGACGCCCGGCGCATGCATGTCGATCAGGAGGAAGGAGATGCCCTCCTGCTTGCGCACGCCCGGATCGGTGCGCACCAGGCAGAAGATCATGTCGGCATGCTGGGCCAGGGTGGTCCAGGTCTTCTGGCCGTTGACCACGTAGTGCTCGCCCTCGCGCACGGCGGTGGTCTTGAGGGAGGCCAGGTCGGAGCCGGCGCCCGGCTCGGAATAGCCCTGGCACCACCAGTCCTCGCAGGACAGGATGCGCGGCAGGTAGTACTCCTTCTGGGCCTGGGAGCCGAAGGCCATGATGACCGGGGCCACCATGTTGACGCCGAAGGGCATGATGGGCGGCGCGCCCGCCAGCGCGCACTCTTCCTCGAACAGATGGCGCTGCACCGGCGTCCAGCCGGGGCCGCCGTATTCGACCGGCCAGGCCGGCGCCACCCAGCCTTTGGCCGCGAGGATCTTGTGCCAGCGAACGTAGTCGTCCTTACTCAGGCGCAGGTGCTTGCGCACCTTGTCTTGCAGATCGGGGGGAAGATGGGAATCGAGGAAGGCGCGGACCTGGTCGCGAAAGGCCAGGTCCTCGTCCGAGTAGTGCAGGTCCATGTCGTCTCCTTGTTATCGTCGCCTGGAAAAGCACGATCGTTCACAAGGATTGTACATGACAAACCGGCCACCATGGAGGTGGCCGGCGCTGGGCTTTCGGGCCCGGGAATTACTGCTTGCGGCGGCGGCTCAGGCCACCGGCGCCCAATAGGCCGGCCAGCAGCAGGGCCACCGAGGACGGCTCCGGCACGGCGGCCGGATCGTCCTCCAGCTCGCCCGGCACTTGGACCGGCAGGCCAGGCAGGTTGCCAGCCGGCTGCTCGCCCGGGTTCACGGCGCCGTCGTCGCCGACCGGCAGGGTGACGCCACCCTGGTCGCCGCCGGGGCCGGGAGTGGCGCCGCCCGGCGTCGTGCCGCTGCCCGGGGTGGTGCCGCCGCCGGCCGGCGGCTTGCCGCCGGGTGCGCCGCCCGGCGCGCCGGGGACGCCGACAGGTGCGCCAGGTGCGCCCGGCGCGACGCCCGCGTTGCCGTCGGTGATGATCACGCCTTCCGAGGAGCCGACCACCGAGACGCCGTTGCCGAGGCGGGCCGCCAGCAGGCCGTGGCCCGAACCCAGCAGGTAGGTGCCTTCGATGCCGCGCTCGAAGAAGAGCGTGGTTTGGCCATTGGATTGGCTCAGGCTGGCGCTTGCCTTGCCATACAGAACGTCGCTCAGGCTGGCGCTGGTCCCGCCTGCGGTGTGGGAAATCCCGCCGATCAGGTTGAGGTTGCCCGAGAGGACGCCCGAGCCGAGCACGTCAGTTCCATTGCCTGTCGTCCATCCCGACAGAAAACCCGGCTGAGTCTGCGCGGTCGAAACGACCTCAGCGTGGGCAACACCTGCGCCGGCGAGCAGCGCGGCAATAACGAGGCGGCGGATTGTCATTGCGATAACTCCTTTGTTGGTAGTCAATTATTATTATTACAACGGTAGAGTTATCCTAGCATAGCTCTGAGAAAATGAATTCTTCTGCGAAATCAAATCGTGCGCACTGTTGTATTGCTGAGTTGTAGTTTGATCTGACTCAAGTTCAAATCAAGAAAGAATGATTGATCTATTCTTAGGCCGCGATTCGGCACTGCCATTCACGCAACACGCGCGGGGTGGGAGGAGATTAATTCTGGACAAACGCACAAGCCGAGAGGATTTCGACTTTCCTAGCGTATGCATGCTCGACAGTCTGTTAAGTGACGCACCTTCGGCAGCAAATGAACCTTGCGGGACTGGTAACATCTTTTGCCCAAAAAAAACGGCTGCGTTCCTGGGAACGCAGCCGTTGTCGGGCGCACTGCGGGGCTGTCGCCCCATCCGCTCAATTGCGCGGAGGCGTTGCCATATAGGGCATGGCGCGGGTCGCCAGGCGGGTGTCGGTCTTGAGCATGCCCACCTCGTCGGCCAGGATGTTGGCCGCTTCCTGGAGCAGCACGTCCTTGGCGTCCTTGGCGGCCTTCTCGGCCTCGAGCTCGGCCTGGAGATTGCGCTCGTCCGCCTGCAGGCCATCGTCCTGGCGCGGTGCGCCGCGCAGAGCCACCACCGACTTGGCCGGCTTGGTCGCATCCGGCACCTTGGCGCGCGCCTCCTTGCCGCCCGGCGCACGCGCCGGCTCGTCGGTCGGGGCGCCGGTCCCGGCGGCCAGGCGCGCTTCGCGCAGCTTGGCGCGGGCGTCCTGGGCGTCGCGTTCCTTGCGGCGCACGGTTTCGTTCAGCGAGATCGCGTTCTCCTTGCGCAGGCGCAGCACCTCGGCGATGTCTTCCTGCAGAAACTGGAAGTCCTTGTCCTTGGCGATGCGGGCCTCGTGACGCTTCTGCAGTGGAGCGATCAGCTCCTTCAGGTCGCCGGCCGGCAGGTAGGTCGCCGGCTTGATCGCCACCCAGGGCAGCGCATTGTCGTAGGACGACTCGCCGAAGTTGTCGACGTCCGACAGCACAGGCAGCTTGATGTCCGGCGTCACGCCGCGCAGCTGGGTGGTGCCGCCATTGATGCGGAAGAACTGGGCGATGGTCATCTTCAGCTCGCCGTAGCGCACCTTGTCGCTCTGCGAGAAGCGGTCGAGGTCGATCAGGGTCTGGACCGTGCCCTTGCCGAAGCTCGGCTCGCCGATCACCAGGCCGCGGCCATAATCCTGGATCGCGGCCGCGAAGATCTCGGAGGCCGAGGCCGAACCGCGGTTGATCAGGACGCCCATCGGGCCGTCCCAGGCCAGGCCGGGAACGGTGTCTGCTTCGACTTCGACGCGGCCCTCGGCGGTGCGCTGCATGACCACCGGTCCCTTGTCGATGAACAGGCCGGTCAGCTCGATCGCCTCGATCAGGGAGCCGCCGCCGTTGTTGCGCAGGTCGATCAGGACGTTGTCCACCTTGTCCTTCTTGAGCTCGCCCAGGATGCGGGCCACGTCGCGGGTGGCGCTGCGGTAATCCTTGTCGCCCTTGCGGCGCGCCTCGAAGTCGAGATAGAAGGTCGGCAGCGAGATCACGCCGATGCGGCGCTCGACGCCGTTGTCCTTGACCTTGATGATCGACTTCTTGGCGGCCTGCTCTTCCATGCTGATCTTCTTGCGCACCATGGTCACGGTCACGTGCTTGGCGTCCGGTCCGCCGTCGCCGGGGATCACGTCCAGGCGCACGGTGCTGCCCTTCTCGCCGCGCACCAGCGCCACCACGTCGTCCAGGCGCCAGCCCAACACGTCGGTGAAGGGCGCGTTGCCTTGCGCCACGCCGACGATGCGGTCGCCGACCTTGAGCTTGCCCGATTTCTCGGCCGGGCTGCCCGGCACGATCTCGCGGATGATGGTGTAGTCGTCGCGCGACTGCAGCACCGCACCGATGCCTTCCAGGGACAGGCGCATCGAGATGTCGAAATTGTCGGCCGAGCGCGGGCCCAGGTAGTTGGTGTGCGGCTCGATCGCGGTGGCGTACGCGTTCATGAACATCTGGAACACGTCTTCGTTGTTCAGCTTCTTGATGCGGGTGACGTAGTTGTCGTAGCGCTTCTCCAGCGTTTCGCGGATCGCCTTGTCTTCCTTGCCGGCCAGCTTCAGGCGCAGCCAGTCGTTCTTGACGCGCTTGCGCCACAGGTCGCGGATCTCGTCCTCGGACTTGGCCCAGGGCGCCTTCTCGCGGTCCAGTTGCAGGGTTTCGTCGCTGCTGAAATCGAACTTGGTCTTGAGCAAGTCCTTGGCGTAGGCCATGCGCTCGGCAAAGCGCTGCTGGTACACGTTGTAGATCGCGAACGGCACCGTCAGGTTCTCGCTGTTGATCGCGTCGTCCATCTTGGTGCGCATGGGCGCGAACTGGTCGATGTCCGCTTGCACGAAGTACAACTTCTCGCTGTCCAGGGCCTCGAAGTAGTTATCGAAGATCTTGACCGACATCGTATCGTCCAGGGGCACCGCCTTGTAGTGGTAGCGCGCCAGCACCCGCGAAGCCCACAGCGCGGCCTGGGTCTGGGCGGCGATCGGTTTCATCTGGGAGCCGGCTGCGGCGGCGCTGGGGGCGGCGGTGGCGAGTGCGGCGGGCGCGGCGGCCTTTTCGGGCTGGGCCGTCACCACATGAGCGGACATCGCGAAAGCCATGGCGGCGATGAACACATGCTTCTTCATTCTTCGTTTCTCCGAAGGGATACTGTTGCAGGCGCCGGGCGCCAGGTGTGGCAAGGCCGGCGCAGGCCGGTCCCACCACGCTTTCGGCCCATTCTACAGGAAGGTGCAGGCAAGCAGAGCGGCTTTGTGCGCCGGGAAAGCTCCAGCTTAAGGCTGGCATAAGCCAAGTATTCAGGCTTTGACAACAGCAAGCAGGCGCTCGTGGTAAAAATAGAAAGCGAGCACCAGCACCAGCAGTGGCGCATAGGGCCAGGAGCGCGCCGCCAGGCGCCAGTCGACCGGGGATGGCCAGAACGACAGGAATTGCGGCGCGAGGAAGAACATCAGGGCCAGGTCGAGGGGCTCGAACACCCAGCCGCCGCGGGTGCGCCACCAGGCCACCGCGAAGGGGACGCACAGCACCAGCAGGGGCGCGAGGGCGGCCGGCGCCGCGTTGTACCAGCGCAGGTTGGCGAAGGTCACCGAACCGAGCTCCCAGTTGTGGCCCTTGCCCGGTTTCGCGATCCGGCGCGGGATCACGCTCATGCCCACCGGTTCGGCATTGGTCAGCAGCCCGACCGAGAAATGGGCCAGCTCGTGGCACAAGGTGCCAGCGGCGGTGAACAGGAAGAAGAAGGGATGGGCGCCGGAACCGATCCAGAGCAGGAAGGCGAGCGCCGCCGAGGGCAGCAGGTAGAGCAGCAGGTCGCCCTGGGCGCAGGCCGCCGCGGGCAGCCAGGCGGCGCACGCGAACGGCGCGCTCACCGCTCAGCTCGCGTAGAAGCAGCGGCCGCAGGCCTGGCGGTAGCTCTCGTTGCCGCCGATGCTGACCTGCTCGCCTTCGCGGATGCGGCGGCCCTCGGCGTCGACGCGCACGTTCATGGTCGCCTTCTTGCCGCAGGTGCAGATGTTCTTGATTTCCTCGATGTCGTCGGCCAGGGCCAGCAGGTAGGCCGAGCCGGGGAAGGGATCGCCGCGGAAATCGCTGCGCAGGCCGTAGCAGATCACAGGCACGCCACGCACCTGGGCTAGCTGGTGCAGCTGCTGGACCTGGGCGGTGCTGAGGAACTGGGCTTCGTCGACCAGCACGCAGGCCACGCGCGGCGCGCTGTCGAGGAAATTGGTGTTGGCGTCGTAGACGTCGACTTCGCGCTGGGGCCCCAGGCGCGACGTGATCAGGCCGACGCCGTAGCGGTCGTCGATGGCGGCGGTGTAGAGCTTGACCTGCTGGCCCTGCTCTTCATAGTTGTGCGCCACTTGCAGCAGCGCCGTCGATTTGCCGGCGTTCATCGCCGAATACCTGAAATAGAGTTTTGCCACAGCCCTGCCCTACGACCCGAAGGAAACAAAGATTCGATTATAGCAACCGGGGGCGCCCGGCCGCCAGCGCGGCCGGGCGCTTTTCACCTCACAGCCCGGGGTGGTAGCGGCGCTCCAGCTGCTTCTCGATGTCTTCCTTGTAGAACAGGACATCCTTGAACTCGCCGCGGCTGTACATCGCGGCCTGGTCGGCAAAATGGGGCGAGCGCGGGTCGCCGCTCTGGCCGCCGGCCAGGATGCTCTTGGCGCGCACCCGCGGACCGAATTCCACGGCCGCCACGAAGCTGTTGCCGCGGTCGCCATAGATGCGCTTGGTCTTTTGCTTGGCCACCATGCCGAACGAGGCCAGCGAACCCCAGTTGGCCGACGCGAAGGCCACCGGGTAGCTCGGCTTGGCGTCGTCGTACTGCTGGTCGACCTCGCCGCTGATGCGCTGGAAGCGGTTGATCTCTCCCCAGGGCGTGCGCCAGGTCCCGAAGTCCCGGCCCAGCTTGTCGAGCGCGCGGCCGAAGGCGGCCAGGCGCTCTTCGGCGTTCAGCTTCTCGGTGATGAAATCGACGGCCGACGTGGCTTGGGCGCGGGCGCGCGCGCCGTGCTCGGCCACCATTTCCTGGCCCCAGTAGATGGCGAGCGAGGTCGGCACCGAATCGACCGCATAGCGCAGGTCCCAGGCGCGCAGGGCCGCGACCGGCTCGGCCAGCGCCGCCTTGCGGGCGTCGCCGGCCGGCAGCGCATCGTAATCGCGCAGCAGTTGCGGCAGCAGCGGCTCGAAGGCCGTCAGGTGGCTGTCGTAGGCGGCCGCGATCAGGCTGTCGATGGTGAAGTCCCGGGCGTCCTTGAGCACGCGCTCGGCGTGGCGTCCGCGCGCGTTCTCGGGCAGCGACCACATGTAGTCAGGATAGTCCGCGCGCCGTGGGCTGCTGGCGCCGGAACTGCTGAAGGGCCAATTGTTCGTGTTCGAGATATAGCCGCTGGCCGGATTGAACAGGGTGATGGTTTCCTTGATCTCGTGCAGACCCTTCCAGGCGGTGGCCGGGTTGCTGCCGTCGACCGGGCGGCTCCAGTCGAAGCGCGGATCGCGGCGCGGGATGAAGTTGCCGTGGAAGTAGGCGATATTGCCCTGGGCATCCGCGTACACCGTGTTGTTCGAGGAATTGGTGCGCAACTCCATCGCCTTGTAGAAGGACTGGTAGTCCCTGGCCTTGGTCCGCGTATAGGACTGGGTCAGGGCCTTGAGCGGCTCGTCCATCATCTTCACCGCCACCCACTTGCCGTCCTGCTCGCGCACCACCGGGCCGTGGTGGCTGAAGTAGGCGGTGACGGTGCGGCTGGCCATGGCGCCCGAGGGCAGCCTGTAGGGCAAGGTGATGGGCGTGGCACGCACCGGGCGCTCGCCCGCGCCGTATTTCGTGAAGAAGCTGCCGCCCCGTTCGACCACGGTTTCCAGGTATTCGTCGATGACGTCGCCACCGCCCGAGGTATGCATCCAGCCCAGCTTGTCGTTGAATCCCTGGTAGATGAAGAACTGGCCCCAGGTCACGGCGCCATAGGCGTTCAGACCCTCCTCGCTCACCATGTGCACTTCCGGCCGGAAGTAGAAGGAGGTGTGGGGGTTGATCATCAGGAGCGCATGGCCGCCCTTGGTGAGCGCCGGCGCGATGGCGAAACCGTTCGAGCCGCGCGGCTCGGGGTCGAACCCGGCCTTGGCCCCGGCGTCCAGCGCCGCGAGCTGGGGCCGCTTGCCGTAGAAGGCTTCGAGCTGCTTGAGGTCGATCGACTCGATGTCGCCGCCGATGCTGCCCTCGCTGAAGGACAGGGCCATCCAGGGTTCGAAACGGGTGATCAGCCTGGGCTTGACCTCGGGATGGGTATACAGATACCAGTTCAGGCCGTCGGCGAAGCTGTTCATCAGCTTCTTCAGCCAGGCCGGGCTGGCGGCGTACTTCGCCTTCAGGGCTTCGGGCTGGATATAAAGCTTCATGCGCAGATCGCGCCAGATTTCCTTTTCGCCCTCGACCTCGGCCAGGCGGCCCATGGCGTTGATGTAATTGAGTTCGACCCGGTTGAAATCGTCCTCGGCCTGGGCGTAGATCATGCCGAACACGGCGTCGGCGTCGGTCTTGCCGAACACGTGGGGGATGCCCCACTTGTCGCGCAAGATGGTGACCTGGCGCGCCGCCTTCTTCCAGCGCGCCACCTCGGCGCCGCTCGCGGCGGGGCGGACCGCAGGCTCGCGCGGCGGGGTCTCGGCCTGGGCCGGTAGTCCGGCGCCAAGGAAGGCGCAGCCGAGCACGGCGGGCGCGAGGAAGCGGGGTCTGAGCATGCGGGGGTCTCCTGGTGGGATGGGGTCAGGCGTCCTGGGCGCCGCTCGCGGCCAGGCGCTGCTTCAGCACTTCGTTTTCGGTGAGCAAGCTCGCCACCCGGTCCTTGAGCGCGGCCACCTGGGCCCGCAGGGCCGTGACTTCGTCGACACCCTCCTCCGGCGGCGGCGCTTCCTTGCGCGGGCGGCTGGCCATCTTCTGCTCGCGCACCTGGCGCGCGGCCTGCTGCAATTCCTTGCGCCCGCCCGCCACCGCGGCGATCTGCACGGATTCGGGCAGCTGGGCGACGTTGGCGGCGGCGTTGATCGAGATCGTGCCCTGGCGCACCGCTTCGCGCAGTTGGGGCGTGGCGGTCTTCTGGATGCGTTCGATCTGGCTGATGGTGTTGCTCGACACGCGGGCCGCGCGTGCGACCTCTTCGCGCGTGTTCCAGGGCGGAGAGCCGTCGTCGGCCGGGGCGTTCTTGTCGCCCTCCTCCACCGCCGGCGCGTCGGTCTTGCGGGCGGCCACGATCTCCTTCTTGCGCAGCGCCAGAACGCCGCGCTGGAAATCGGACACGCTGCGGCGCGCCAGGTGGTTGTCGATCATCCACAGCATGACGTCCTCCAGCGACTTGAAGCTCTGGTTCTGGACGGTGCGGAATTCGATGCCGTGCTTGCGGCAGATCTCGTAGCGGTTATGGCCGTCGATCAGGACGTCGCCCCACAGCACCAGGGCGTCACGGCAGCCCTCGGCCAGCAGGCTGCGTTCCAGGGCGGCGTATTCGATGTCGGTCAGGGGGTCGACGAAGGATCGCAGTTCGTCGTTGATCGTGATGTTCAAATGGGGTCCTCGTGCTTCGGTGGTGCTCCCAGGCACCGCCGTGCATGCTACACCATCCTTGCTTCCCTTCCAAAGTTTCGGCAGAGCTTGTCCATACATCCCCGCTTTGCGAAGACCGAAAGCTTGTCAAAACGACCCGACCGAAGATTGCCTGTGCTAGAATGCGGCCCGCCGCCCGGATGGTGAAACTGGTAGACACCGGGGACTTAAAATCCCCTGCCAGAAATGGCGTGCCGGTTCGATTCCGGCTCCGGGCACCACCTCATGCTAATGCTGACAAGTCTCAGCATCATCTGTCTACATTGTTCGCTATATCCCAGTAGTTTGTATTCCTATACAAATTGACTTGGGAACCGGTCACTACCGGCAACACTACCGCAGCTTTGCGCTCCCTAAGGCCTGCCATCAGCGTTTTTTGCCCCGCTCGCCCTATCTGCGCCGCTTGACGCCTTATCTCCTTGAAACAGCGCCTCTGCCCCTTAAGCACGCCGGGCAAAAAAAGGCCGCTGCCAGTCGAAGCCGACAGCGGCTGAATCCTCAGCCATGCTGAGATGGAGACACAAAGAGAACCGACCACTCGCGCCGGTACGTTTCCAACATGGGGCTGGGGAAGCACTGCACAAGGGCAGAATCTGGTAATCCATGCCCCGTCAGCATGTAAGTCTCGTCGGACATTGCATGGGAAATTCTCGCGACTTTTCCCCTCCATCTCAGCAAATATCCGCATGCTCTTTGATCTAAATCAAACGGTCTCCTGACACAGATCAGACAAAGGAATAAATTAAGAGTAAGGGCGATCCAAGCAAGATCGGGTCCCCGCCGGCTTCCTCGACCGGCCCCGCCGGTCCGCTCACTGACACGAAAGGGAACGACCATGTACAAGACCATCGTGGTGCACGTCGACGGCAGCGAAGAGCAGGAGGCCCGGCTGCGCGCCGCCGCGCGCCTGGCGGCGGACTTCGGAGCCCACCTCGTCGGCAGCGCCTCCACCGGCATTTCCTGGATCGACTACGCGCTGCTGACCGGCTCGATGGGAGCGCCGATGATGCCGGAATCCGATTTCAACGGCGTGCGCGAAACCGTGCAGGAGCGCCTGCGCCAGTTCGAGGCCGCGCTCGAACGCCTGGGGGTGGAGTCGCGCGAGACCCGCATGATCGAGGACGACGTGCGCTACGCCCTGCTGCTCGAAAGCCGCTACGCCGACCTGGTCGTGGTCAGCCGCGACGCCGAATCGGTGCCCGTGCCCGGCCTGCCGGCCCGGGTGCGCGGCCTGCCCGAATACGTCGCCCTGCACGGCGCCCGTCCGGTGCTGGTGATCCCGCCCGCCTGGCCCGACCAGCCCTTCACCCGCAACGCCGTGGTCGGCTGGGACGGCAGCGTGCAGGCGATCCGCGCGCTGACCGGCGCCCTGCCCCTGCTGGCCCAGGCCGCCTCGGTCAAGCTGGTGCTGGTCAATCCCGACACCATGGCCGACCTGCATGGCGAAGAACCGGGCGCCGACATGGCCCTGCACCTGGCCCGCCACGGCCTGAAGGTCGAGGTGGTGCTGGAGCGCACCCGCGAGAGCACCGGCGACGCCCTGCTGCGCCTGGCCCGCGAGCACGACGCCTGCCTCATGGTCACCGGGGCTTTCGGCCACAGCCGCTACCGCGAGCTGGTGCTGGGCGGCGTCACCCGCGCCCTGCTGGCGCGCTGTCCCGTCCCGCTCCTGACCGCGCACTGACATGGCGCCCGACACCCGTCTCGACACGGCCGCCGCGCCCAAGCTGGAAGGCAGTTCCTGGCAGGGCGTGCGGCCGCGCTACCCCGAGGCCGAGGTCGGGCACGCCTGGGCCGACCTGGCGCTGTCAGCCTGGCTCGGTCGCCTCACCGGCAATATCTCGCCGGCGGCGCTGGGCGCCGCCTGGTTCGACTGGGCTTGCCACCTGATGCTCTCGCCCGACAAGCAGGCCGAACTGCTGACCCAGGGGCTGTCGAACGTCCAGCGCTGGCTGGTCTATGCGAGCGGCTCGAACCCCGACCTGGTGCGGCCGCTGGCCCAGGACAAGCGCTTTTCCGAGCCGCCCTGGCAGCAATGGCCCTGGCACCAGCTGAGCCAGGGCTTCCTGCTCAACCAGCAGTGGTGGCACCGGGCCACCGCCGGGGTGCGCGGGATGTCGCCCCACCACGCCGACGTGGTCACCTTCGTCGCCCGCCAGTTGCTCGACTGCGTGGCGCCTTCGAATTTCGTCAGCACCAATCCCGTGGTCCTGCACGCCTGCTTCGAGAGCGGCGGCATGAACCTGCTCAACGGCTTCCTGCGCGCAGCGCGCGACACGCGCGAGGCCCTGTCCGGCCAGCGCCGTCCTCCCACCTACCGGCCCGGGCGCGAAGTCGCGGTCACGCCGGGCAAGGTGGTCATGTCGAACGGCCTGATCGAACTGCTGCGCTACGACCCCGTCACGCCCACCGTGCACGCGGTCCCGCTCCTGATCGTGCCGGCCTGGATCATGAAGTACTACATCCTCGACCTCTCGCCCCACAATTCGCTGGTGCGCTACCTGGTCGAGCACGGGCATACCGTCTACATGGTGTCCTGGAAGAATCCCCAGGCCGGCGACCGGGAACTTTCCATGGAGGACTACCGGCGCCTGGGCGTGATGGCCGCCATCGACGCCGTGAGCGAGCAGACCGGGGCCGAGCACATCAATGCAGCCGGCTATTGCCTCGGCGGCACCCTGCTCGCGATCGCCGCCGCGGCGATGGCGCGCGACCACGACCGGCGCCTGTCCAGCATGACCCTGCTGGCGGCCCAGGTCGACTTCACCGAACCGGGCGAGCTCTCGCTCTTCATCGACGACAGCCAGGTCGCCTTCCTCGAGGCCAGCATGTGGCAGCAGGGCTACCTCGACACCCGCCAGATGGCCGGCGCCTTCCAGTTGCTGCGCTCGAACGACCTGATCTGGTCGCGCCGCCTGCGCCACTACCTGCTCGACCTGCCGGACCGCGAGAACGACCTGATGTCCTGGAACGCCGACGCCACCCGCATGCCCTACCGCATGCATTCCGAGTACCTGCACAAGCTATTCCTGCGCAACAGCCTGGCCAGCGCGCGCTACCTGGTCGGCGGCCGGCCGGTGGCCCTGACCGACATCTCGGCCCCCATCTTCGCGGTGGGCACCCTGACCGACCACGTGGCGCCCTGGCGCTCGGTCTACAAGATCATTCCGTTGAGCGACACCGAGGTCACCTTCGCCCTCACCTCCGGCGGCCACAATGCGGGCGTGGTCTCGCCGCCCGGCACCGAACACCGCAGCTACCAGATGAGCGTGCACGCCCACGCCGACCCCTATATCGATCCGGGGCGCTGGCAGGCGGACACCGAGCAGGTCGAAGGCAGCTGGTGGCCGGCCTGGGAAGCCTGGCTGGCGCGCCATGCCGGCGGGCAGGTGGACCCGCCGCCGCCCATGCCGGACGCGCCGCCCGCGCCCGGCCGCTACGTCCTCCAGCCCTAGCGCACCCGCGCCCCGAAGGCGCCGCCGGCCGCCTCCACCAGGGCGGGCCGCTCTTCCTTATTCCATAGAAAAGTTGCCGTATCCAACCGTGCATACCTCACGGGCACGGCTGACTTAGAATCATTTTGATAAGGTTTTCCAGCCTCTCGCCCTCGCGGCGCCTCCCTGCCGACCGTCGCGAGATTCCACCACCTTTGCCAAGGATTCGGGAGCATGCACCACTTACACTATGTAAAACTCAGCCGCCGCAAGCTGCTGCTGGCCGGCGCGGCATCGGCCTCCAGCGCGGCCCTGCCGGCCGCCGCCGCCCAGGCCGCCCTCCCCTCGGAACGCACACCGGTCAGCGCCGCCGTCAGCATGAAGGTCAACGGCAAGCCGGTCACCCTCCAGCTCGACACCCGCACCTCGCTGCTGGACGCGCTACGCGAGCACCTGCGCCTGACCGGCACCAAGAAGGGCTGCGACCAGGGCCAGTGCGGCGCCTGCACCGTCATCGTCGACGGACGGCGCATCAATTCCTGCCTGAGCCTGGCCGTGATGCACGAAGGCGCCGAGATCACCACCATCGAAGGCCTGGGCAGCGCCGAGCGCATGCACCCGATGCAGGCCGCATTCGTCAAGCACGACGGCTACCAGTGCGGCTACTGTACCCCCGGGCAGATCTGTTCGGCGGTCGCGGTGCTGGACGAGATCCGCCAGGGCCTGCCCAGCCACGTCAGCGCCGACCTCAACGCCCGGCCCCTGCTGTCGGCCGAGGAGATCCGCGAACGCATGAGCGGCAACATCTGCCGCTGCGGCGCCTATTCGAACATCCTGGATGCGATCGGCGAAGTCGCGGGGGTGAAAGCATGAAGGCCTTCACCTACCAGCGCGCGGCCAGCGCCGGCGAAGCCGCCGCCGCGGCCGCCAAGACCCCGAACGCCCGCTTCATCGCCGGCGGCACCAACCTGCTCGACCTGATGAAGCTCGAGATCGAGACCCCGGCCCACCTGATCGACGTCAACGGCCTGGGCCTGGACAAGATCGAAGCCACGCCCGACGGCGGCCTGCGCGTGGGCGCCCTGGTGCGCAACACCGACCTGGCGGCCGACGCCCGCGTGCGGCGCGACTATGCGGTGCTCTCGCGCGCCCTGCTGGCGGGCGCTTCCGGCCAGCTGCGCAACAAGGCGACCACCGCCGGCAACCTGCTGCAGCGCACCCGCTGCTACTACTTCTACGACACCAACATGCCCTGCAACAAGCGCCAGCCCGGCAGCGGCTGCGGCGCCCTGCAGGGCTTCAGCCGCCACCACGCTATCGTCGGCGCCAGCGAGGCCTGCATCGCCACCCACCCGAGCGACATGGCGGTGGCCATGCGGGTGCTCGACGCCGAGGTCGAGACCGTGCGCGCCGACGGCAAGACCCGCGTCATCCCGATCGCCGACTTCCACCGCCTGCCCGGGACCACGCCCCACATCGAGCACGTGCTCGAGCCGGGCGAGCTGATCACCTCGGTCAAGCTGCCCAAGCCGCTGGGCGGCGTGCAGGTCTACCGCAAGGTGCGCGACCGCTCCTCCTACGCCTTCGCCCTGGTGGCGGTGGCCGCCGTGATCCAGCCGGACGGTAGCGGCCGCGTGGCCCTGGGCGGCGTCGCCCACAAGCCCTGGCGCGTCGAAGCCGCCGAAGCGCGCATGTCCGCCGGCGCCGCCGCCGTCTCCGACCTGCTGCTGGCCGGCGCCCGCACCACCGAGCACAACGCGTTCAAGGTGCCGCTGGTCCAGCGCACCCTCGCCTCCGTGCTGCTCGAAACGAAGAAAGCCTGAGCCATGAAATTCACGACTCCTGCCACCACCAATCCGATCGACCAGGGCAAGGTCGTCGGCCGCCCGCTGGACCGCATCGACGGTCCGCTCAAGTGCACCGGCGCCGCGCCCTACGCCTACGAACGCCACGACGTCGTGGCCAATCCCGCGGTCGGCTACATCGTCGCCTCCAGCATTCCCAAGGGCCGCATCCAGTCCATCGACACCGCGGCCGCGCGCCGCGCCCCGGGCGTGATCGCGGTCGTCACCGCGGCCAGCGCCGGCAAGCTCGCCAAGGGCAAGTTCAACACCGCCCACCTGCTGGGCGGGCCCGAGATCGAGCACTACCACCAGGCCGTCGCGGTGGTGGTCGCCGAGACCTTCGAGCAGGCGCGGGCCGCCGCCTCGCTGGTCAAGGTGCGCTACCAGAGCCAGCCCGGCCGCTACAGCCTGGCCAAGGCCAAGGACGGCGCCGCACATCCCAAGAAGGAGGAGAAGCCCGAGACCAAGGTGGGCGACTTCGCGCGCGCCTTCGAGCAGGCCCCGGTGCGCCTGGACGCCACCTACACCACGCCCGACCAGTCGCACTGCATGATGGAGCCGCATGCGACCCTGGCCATGTGGGAAGGCAAAAAGCTGACTGTCTACACCTCCAACCAGATGATCGACTGGGGCCGCAAGGACCTGGCGCGCACCCTGGGCATCCCGCCCGCGGACGTGCGCCTGGTCTCGCCCTTCATCGGCGGCGGCTTCGGCGGCAAGCTGTTCGTGCGCGCCGAGGCGCTGTGCGCGGCCCTGGGCGCGCGCGCGGCCAAGCGTCCGGTCAAGGTGGCGCTGCCGCGCGCCCTGATCCCCAACAACACCACCCACCGCCCGGCCACCATCCAGCGCATCCGCATCGGCGCCGGGCGCGACGGCAAGATCACCGCCATCGCCCACGAGAGCTGGTCGGGCGACCTGCCCGACGGCCAGCCCGAGACCGCCGTCCAGCAGACCCGCCTGCTGTACGCCGGCGCCAACCGCTACACCGCGCTGCGCCTGGCCACCCTCGACCTGCCCGAAGGGAACGCGATGCGCGCCCCGGGCGAGGCGCCGGGCATGATGGCGCTCGAGATCGCGATCGACGAGATGGCCGAAAAGCTGGGCATGGACCCGGTCGCCTTTCGCATCCTGAACGACACCAAGGTCGACCCGGAAAAGCCGAGCCGGCCATTTTCCGAGCGGCGCCTGGTCGAATGCCTGCGCCAGGGGGCCGAGCGCTTCGGCTGGAGCAAGCGCAACCCCAAGCCGGGCCAGGTGCGCGACGGCCGCTGGCTGGTCGGCATGGGCGTGGCCGCGGCCTTCCGCAACAACCTGGTGATGAAGTCGGGGGCGCGCGTGCGCCTCGAGCCTTCCGGCAATGTCGTCGTCGAGACCGACATGACCGACATCGGCACCGGCACCTATACCATCATCGCCCAGACCGCGGCCGAGATGATGGGCGTGCCGATCGAGCGCGTCACGGTGCGCCTGGGCGACTCGCGCTTTCCGGTCTCGGCCGGATCGGGCGGCCAGTGGGGCGGCAACAGCTCCACCGCCGGCGTCTACGCCGCCTGCGTCAAGCTGCGCGAAGCCGTGGCGGCGCGCCTGGGCGTGGCGGCCGACGGCATCGAATTCGCCGACGGCGCGGTGCGCGCGGGCGGACGCACGGTGCCGCTGGCCCAGGTCGGCGGCGGCCAGGAGCTGGTGGGCGAAGACACCATCGAATACGGCGACCTCGACAAGAAGTACCAGCAGTCGACCTTCGGCGGCCATTTCGTCGAGGTCGGCGTGGACGCGGCCACCGGCGAAACCCGGGTGCGGCGCATGCTGGCGGTGTGCTCGGCCGGCCGCATCCTGAACCCGAAGTCGGCGCGCAGCCAGGTGATCGGGGCCATGACTATGGGGGTGGGGGCGGCGCTGATGGAGGAACTGGTGGTGGACGAGCGCCACGGCTTCTTCGTCAACCACGACCTGGCCAGCTACGAAGTGCCGGTGCACGCCGACATTCCGCACCAGGACGTGGTCTTCCTCGAAGAGACCGACCCGATGTCCTCGCCCATGAAGGCCAAGGGCGTGGGCGAACTGGGCATCTGCGGGGTGGCCGCGGCGGTGGCCAACGCCATCTACAACGCCACGGGGGTGCGGGTGCGTGAGTACCCGATCACGCTCGACAAGCTGATCGCGAAGATGCCGATCAGCGTCTGAGCGGGAGCGGGCGTTTCACACCGGGTCGCCGTCCGCCACCACCCGGTTGCGCCCGCCGCGCTTGGCCGCGTACAAGGCCTTGTCGGCGGCCTCGATCAGGGCCGCCGGCTGGTTCAGGCGCTCGCGGTCGATGCTGGCCACCCCGATGCTGAGCGTGACGCGCGGATGCGCGGCGCCTGGCGCATGCGCCAGTTCCAGCCCCGCCACGTGCTCGCGGATCGCATCGGCATGGGCGCGCGCCTGCTCGAGCGAGGTGTCGGGCAGGATGGCCGCGAATTCCTCGCCACCGTAACGCGCCGCCACGTCCGCCGGGCGCTTGAGCATGGACGCCAGCGCCTGGGCCACCGTGGTCAGGCAGGCGTCGCCCTGCTGGTGGCCGAAGTGGTCGTTGTACGCCTTGAAGGAATCGATGTCGACCAGCAGCAGCGACAGCTCGCCGCCGGCGCGCAGCGCGCGCCGCAGTTCGCGGTCCAGGGCCACGTCGAAGTGGCGGCGGTTGGCGATGCCGGTCAGGCCGTCCACATAGGAGCGGGCGCGCAGCGATTCCGCATGGTCCAGCAGGCGCCGCTCGCGCACCGCCGAGCCGCTCACGTCGCGGATCTGGATCATGCAATAGCGCTCGCCGTCTTCGCTGAAGGGCGTCACCGTCACCGCCTGTTCGATCAGGGCGCCATCGAAGCTGCCCGCCTCGCGCAGGGGAAAGGGCGTGCGTTCCTGGGTCTGGGACAGGCTGGCGGCCTGGCCCTCGCCCAGCGCCGCCAGCACGGCGCCTTCCACCCGGGTGCCGGACAGGCCTGGGAAGACGTCGAGCAGCAGCTGGCCCTGGACCCGCGCGGCCGAGCGGCCCGAGCGCGGCACCATCCAGCCGTTCCAGAAGGTGATGGCCAGGCTGGCGTCGACCACGATCAGGCCGCAGTCGACCAGGTTGAGGACCCGCAGCAGCAGTCCGGCATCGGTATCAGGCTTGGTATTGAGCACGAATAGTTAACGAACAGGAATTAATCCGAGGGATGATACCGGAAATTCCCGCCGCTGCGCAGGCCGCCATGCGGCGCACGGTGGGCACATGGCGCCTGTGGTATGGTTGGCACAAGTACAAGTCATCCAGGACTCCATGAGCCCAGACAATATCGTTCCTTTCGAACGGCGCGCCCCGCCCTCCCCGCCGCCGGACTTCGATCCGGTCCACGCCTTGCGCACCTGCCGCTCACTGATGCAGGCGCTCGGGCAGTACGAGCTGACCGAGGTCGCCTACGAAGCCTGCATCACCATGTTGATGATCAACCTGCACGACCTGCTCCAGGCCGCGCGCACGCTCGGCAAGCCGCTGGTGTTCGACGAGCACATCGACGCCGGCGAGGACGCGGCCAACATCACGGAACTGGTGGCCCGCTGCCGCAACGCGGCCTGCCACGTGTGGGTGCGGCCGGCGACCTTGCCGGCCAGCGCCTACCGCTTCCGGCGCGTGCGCGGGGGCGCCCCGGCGACGCCGCAGGCGGGCGACGGATACCCGGCATGCGCGTTCGAGGACGACGTGGCGCTCTATTACGGCCGCTACCGGCTGTACCTGAAGCGCCACGTGCGGCGCGCGATCGAGGAACTGGCGCCGCTGTTCGCCCCGGCCTCGCCGGCCTGAGCGGCGGCGCCCTCAGGGGGCGCTGTGGAACATCTGCCAGGCCAGGGCCAGGCACACGACGCCGACGAAGAACAGCAGGCCGTAGACGAACCAGCGCATGGAATTGGCCAGTCCGCCGACGGCGCGGTTGGCTTGCTCGTTGAGCTTGCCGCGCCGGCGCGCCCCGTTCATCAGGAGGTAGATGAAGACGAAGCTGCTGGCGAGAATCAGGAAAACCTTCATGCGGGTGAATCAGGTGCGCGCCGCCACCAGGGCCAGCGCCACCAGGGCCAGCAGGCCGGACACGCCGCTCGCCACGCTCAGCCACAACATGCGCGAGCGCACCGCGTCGAGCTTGGCGATCAGCTGGGCGTTCTGGTCGGCCAGGTTGGCGATGAGCTCGGAGGCCGCGAGCATCTGCCCGCGCAGTTCGCCGACCGTGGCCTCGTTCTTGTCGATGCGGGTCATGATGACGTCGAACACGTCGTCCTCGGGCGGCAGGTCGTGCACGCTCGGCCCCATGTCCGGCCCCGGGGCGGCGCCGGACCGGCGCGCCACCGTGTCCCACAGGCGGCGTGCGCCCGTCGCCACCTGGGGCGCCGCATGCAGCACCTCGCTCCAGGGAACCGTCTTCAATACTTTCCACCATCCTGCCGCCATGCCTGCTCCTCGTTATGGTTCTCCCCCTGAGCATACCATCGCCGGCCGGGGCGGCCAAACGGCGCGCGCGGGCGTGCGCGGCGGCCCGGGGGCGTGGGGTACCATGGGGCCATGTGTGGACGATTTGACCAGAGCCAGACGGCGCGCAACTACGCCAACGCCTTCGGCTGGACGGACGCCGTGTTCGACAGCGAATCCGAGCCGGCCTATAACGTCGCGCCCGGCACCTACCGGCCGGTGATGCACGTCCAGGACGGCGAACGCCGGGTCGACGACGTGTTCTGGAGCTACCAGGCGCGGTGGGCCCAGGGCAAGGTGCCGGTGTGCATCAATGCGCGCATGGAAAAGCTCACCAACCGGTATTGGCGCGCCCTGCTCAAGAAGGGGCGCGGCGTGGTGGCGGCCGAGGGCTGGTACGAATGGACCGGAGAAAAAGGCCACAAGCAGCCCTGGCACATCCACCGCAAGGACGGCAAACCCATCTACATGCTGGCCCTGGCCAACTTCGGCGGCTTCGAGCAGAACCGCGCCGAGGCCGGGTTCGTCCTGATCACCGACGACGCGTCCGGCGGCATGCTCGACATCCACGACCGCCGTCCGGTGGTGCTGGACGCCGCCGACGCCGCGCTCTGGCTCGATCCGGCGCTCTCGCCCGAGGAGGCGGCCGAACTGGCGCGCCGCGCGGCCCTGCCGCCCGAGGCCTTCGCATGGCACATGGTCAGCACGGCGGTGAACCGGGCCAGTGCGGACGGACCGCAGATCGTCGCCCCGGTGCCGGAACCGGACCGCCAATGAAAAATGCCGGGACAGGTCAGTACGACCGGTCCCGGCATGGGGGGAAAGCGCGGAGCGGGTCGGCTGCGAAGCCCTCCCGTCCGCGCCGTGCTGGGGGTGCTTAACGCTGGTAGGCGCCCAGGTCCAGGCCAGCGCTCGCGTTGCGCGCCTTGCCGTCGATGTCGGTCGCCGGCGCATAGGTGGCGATGCCGCGGCCGATCGCCGGCGAGCTTGCGCTCAGGCGATAGTCCGGGGTCGCCGCCGTGCGCGAGTAAGCGGCGAACAGCGGGTTCGAGCTGATCGTGTTGGTATGGCTCAGGCCATTACGCAGCTGGAAGTTGTAGGTCTTGTTCTGGAACACCAGGTTGTTGCGGTAGGTGTTCGACGCGCCGGTCTTGCCCTGCTCCGAAATGCCGTAGGTGTTGTCGTACACGATGTTGTTGTGGACGTGAACATTGTTCGCGCCGGCGGAGGTGAAGTAGTAATCGCCACCGCCCACGATGATGCCGAACACCGAGGAAGTCACCGTGTTGTTGATGATCTTCACGTCGTTCGCGTCATGCCACAGGTGGATCGCGGCCGAGCCCACGCGGTAGACGATGTTGTTCACGATCGTGCCCGAGGTGCTGACATAGATGCCCTGCACATAGGTGCAGCCGGCCGGGCCGATGTCGTGCACCACGTTGCCGATCACGTCGCCCTTGACGCCCTTGTAATAGCTGTCCACGCCGATCGCCGAACCACCCGCGCTGTTGCACGGGATGGTGGTGGCCAGGTGGTGCACGCGGTTGGCCTGGATCACGTTGTAGGAGCCGCGGGTATAGATGCCGTGGACCCACTTGGTGCCGCTGCCCAGCTTGCTGCCATCGACGTCGAAGCCGATGATGCTCACGTAGTGGCCACGGTTATCCCAGGCGCTGTTGTTGCTCGAGCTGGCCGGCGGCACGATCCTGGCGCCCCACTTGGTGGTCGAGACCCAGTAGATGCGGGCCGCGGCGGTGCCGTTGGCGGTGGTCTTGAAACCGCCCGCATAGGTGCCCGGAGCGACCCAGACCGTGGTGCCTGCCTTGGTCGCGGCCTTGGCGGCGCGCGCCAGGGTCTTGAACGGGGCGGCCTTGGTGCCGGCGGCGGTGTCCGAGCCGGTCGGCGAAACGTAGAAATTGTTCGGCGTGGCCGGAATCGCCGGCAAGCCGCCGGCGCCGGGCGTCGGCGTCACGCCACCCTGGCGCTGCTGGTATTCGGCGCTGGACTTGATCTGGCTTTCCAATTGGCCGGCGCTGACGCCGCTGGCCAGGGCCTGCGACCAGAATTGCAGGCCGGCGGCGTCCGGTTCGCGGCCCAGCATGCCCAGGTAGAGCTGGCGAACCTGTTCCTGGGCGGCCGTCAGCGCGGAAGCGGCTGGAGCGACGGTGGCGACGGTGGCCGCATGGGCCGGGGTGGCGACCTGGAAGGCGCCCGCCAGCATCATTGCGGCGCATGCCGACAGCTTCAGCGTGGTCTTGACATTATTCGTAAAAACGGCGGTTTGTTTCATCTGTGTTTTCCTGTATTCCGGCGAACCGGGTGCCCTCGGTAATCGGGCGCTGGAGAGACGGCAAGCGGCCGGCGCGCCGCCAGGCGGCGCGCCTTCCCCACGCGTGGCGTGGCCTCTCCCGTTCTACGGGTGGGCGCGCGCGACATGCGCGGCCCGCTGGATGGCGCATGCGGGGCCGGCCCGCATGCGCGTGCTCGTCATCAGTGCTGGTAGGCGCCGATGTCGTAGCCGGTGGTGGCGTTGCGCGGCTTGCCCTCGATGTCCATCGCGCTGGCGTAGGTCGCGACGCCGCGGCCGATGGCCGGCGAGCTGGTGGTCAGCTTGTAGTTCGGCGTGGCGGCGGTGCGCGAGTAGCCGACGAACAGCGGATTCGAGGCGACGGTGTTGACCGCCTTCAGGCCATTGCGCAAGGAGATGTTGTAGGTCTTGTTTTGGAAGATCAGGTTGTTGCGGTAGGTGTTGCTGCTACCGGTCTTGCCCTGCTCCGAAATGCCATAGGTGTTGTCGTACACGATGTTGTTGTGGACGTGAACATTGTTCGCGCCGGCGGAGGTGAAGTAGTAATCGCCGCCGCCCACGATGATGCCGAACACCGAGGAAGTCACCGTGTTGTTGATGATCTTCACGTCGGTGGCGTCGTGCCACAGGTGGATCGCGGCCGAACCCACGCGGTAAACCACGTTGTCCATGATCGTGCCCGAGGTGCTGACATAGATGCCCTGCACGTAGGTGCAGCCGGCCGGGCCGATGTCGTGCACGGTGTTGCCGATCACGTCGCCCTTGACGCCCTTGTAGTAGCTGTCCACGCCGATCGCCGAGCCGCCCGCGCTGTTGCACGGGATGGTGGTGGCCAGGTGGTGCACGTGGTTGGCCTTGATCTGGTTGTAGGAGCCGCCGGTGTAGATGCCGTGCACCCACTTGGTGCCGCTGCCCAGCTTGCTGCCATCGACGTCGAAGCCGATGATGCTCACGTAGTGGCCACGGTTATCCCAGGCGCTGTTGTTGCTCGAGCTGGCCGGCGGCACGATCCTGGCGCCCCACTTGGTGGTCGAGACCCAGTAGATGCGGGCCGCGGCGGTGCCGCTGGCGGTGGTCTTGATGCCGCCGGCGTAGGTGCCCGGCGCGACCCAGACGGTGGTGCCTGCCTTGGTCGCGGCCTTGGCGGCGCGCGCCAGGGTCTTGAACGGGGCGGCCTTGGTGCCGGCGGCGGTGTCCGAGCCGGTCGGCGACACATAATAGTTCGTGGTGGTCGCCGGAGTCGCGATCACGCTCGCCAGCAGGCGGGTGGAGCCGTCGGCCGGGGCGGTGGCGCCCTCGGCGCCGGCGCCTGGTGCGCGCGTCGATTCCAGGGGGTGGCTGGCGTAGCCGCTCAGTTCGAAGCTGTGCGCGGCCTGGGCAGCGCCCTGGTCCGCCGCAGCTGGCGTGGCGGTGGCGTCAAGGGCCTGGGCCGGTGTCGCTTGCGCCGTCGCGTCAGCTGCCTCGACCGTTGCGGCGGAAGCTGCGGTCGATGCGAGCTGGGCGGCGGTCTGGGATTGCTGGCCCATGTCGGTGTCGCCACCGCATGCGGTCAACAATACGGCAGCGCTGCAGCACAGCAGGGCATGGACGCGAAACTCCGAGGCAAAAGTGACGAGCTGTTTCATGTATGGGGTTTCCTCTAAAAAAGAATGTACCCCTTTGAGCGGCGGAAACTTCCCAAGTTCAACGTTTTTAAAGAAAAATTTTCTACGAGTATCAAAGAATCAAAAACGATTTCCTGATGGAAATCAAACCTTCACATGATCCAGATCGTAAGTACTACGCAACTAAGTGGCGGGGCCGACGGTCATACCGGACTGCTATCTATCACGAGGGATCTTCCATGGGCGAGTACATGCAAATCCGGGGATTGTTGCGGGAAGGCGAGCACTATGCGGGCCTGATCCTGGGCAAGGAGGACCCCGACTACCATCTGGTGCTGCTGCCGGGCGAGGCGGTGGACGTGAGCTGGCCCTCGGCCAGCGACTGGGCCGGCGAGCATGGCGGCGCGCTGCCCACGCGGCGCGAACTGGCTTTGCTGTTCGCTAACCTGCGCGAAGACTTCGACCGCAACTGGTACTGGTCCAGCGAGCCGCACGAAACGCGGGCCCAGCTGGTCTGGGGACAAAACTTCGCCAGCGGCATCCAGACCATCTATGGACGGCCCTACCGCGGGCATGCGCGCGCGGTCAGGCGGATACCGATAGGCTGAGAGGCGCCGGCGCCGCGCGCTCAGCGCTCCGGCACCACGGCGCGGCCGATCGGCTGCTCCAGATTGGCCAGGAACCAGGCGGTCGCGGTCATCACCGCCACGTGGCGGCGCAAGTGGTCCGGGTCCACCTTGTCCAGGGTGTCGGCTGGGGTGTGGTGATAGTCGAAATAGCTCGAGGTATCGATCAGCGGAGCGAAGCTCGGCACGCCGGCGCGTTCCAGGCCCGACAGGTCGCCCGTCTGCAGGGCGTCCTGGCGCTGGATCACGCCCGCGCCGAGCGGTTGCAGCGCGGCCTGCAGCGGCGTGAACAGCTTCATGGCCTGCGGCCCCACGCTGGTGCGCATCCCGAAGGGGCGGCCGGCGCCGTTGTCGCTTTCGATCGCCCCGAAGTGCTTCTCGACATTGCCCTGCTCGGCCGCGAGGTAGCCGCGCGCGCCACGGGTGCCGTTCTCTTCGTTCATCCAGGCGATCATGCGGATGGTGCGGCGCGGACGGTAGTCGAGGCGCTTGAGGGTTTCCAGCACCGCCATCGCGCTCGCCACGCCGACCGCGTCGTCATGGGCGCCGGTGGCCAGGTCCCAGGAGTCCAGGTGGCCCGAGACGATCACGATCTCGTCCGCCTTGTCGGTGCCCGGCAGGTCGGCGATGACGTTGTAGCTGTCGGCGTCCGGCAAGGTGCGCGGAGTCAGCACCAGGCGCATGCTCAGCGGGCCGCGCCTGGCCAGGCGCGCCATCAGCATCGCGTCCTCGGCGCTCACCGCCGCGGCCGGGATGCGTGCGCCATCGGCCAGGCCCGAGGAGCCGGTGTGCGGCAGCCGGTAGGCGGCGCCGCCGACCGAGCGCACCAGCGCCGCCACCGCGCCCAGCTCGGCCGCCAGGCGCGGACCGTCGCGGCGGTAGGCCGAACCCTGGCCGTAGGCCGAGCCGGCCAGGCCGCGTTCGGCCATGTGCTGGTCGAAGGGCACGTCGAACAGGACGATCTTGCCCTTGACCTCGCTCGCGCGGGCCTTCAGCTCGTCGAAGTGCTTGAGCACCAGCACGGGCGCAACGAGGCCGGTGTCGGGCGTGGCGCCGGAGCCGCCCAGGGCGGTCAGCACCACCCGCTGGGTGATGCCTTCGGGGCGGCCGGCGTAGTCCACCAGTTCGCCGGTCTCGACACCCCGCACCCAGTGCGGCACCTTGACCGGCTGCAGGCTCACTTTCGCGCCCAGCTTGCGCATCGCTTCCGCCACCTGGGTCACCGCGGCGGCCGCGCCGCGCGAGCCCGACAGGCGCGGGCCGATCAGGTCGGTCATGTCGGCCGTGCGTTCCCAGGCGTAGTCGCTCTGCATCGCCGCATCGCGGATCCGCGCCAGCGCGGCCGGGTCGTTGCCGGGGCTGGCGGCCAGCACGCCGGCACTGGTCAAGCTGGCGGCGAGGAAGCTCAGGACAGGGAGAGGCGCGAAGCGGCGATCCGGGGTGCGGCGGTCCATGCGTGGTTCCTGGGTAAGTTCAAGGGATTCCCACGATAGCGCATCCGGCAAGTTTTTGCTGTATTGACAATCCCTCAGGCCGGGACCAGGCGCAGCAGGGTGATTTCGGAGGGCGCGCCGAAGCGCTTCGGCGGTCCCCAATAGCCGGTGCCGCGGCTGGTATACACCCACATTTCGCGCACCCGCTTGAGGCCGGCGACGAAAGGCTGCTGCAGTGGCACGAACAGGTTCCAGGGGAAGAACTGGCCGCCGTGGGTGTGGCCCGACAATTGCAGGTGGTAGCCGGCCTCGGCGGCGGCCTGGGCGCTGCGCGGCTGGTGGGCCAGCAGCACGCGCACGGCGACGTCGGGCGGCGCGCCGGCGGCGGCCGCGCGCGGATCGCTCCGGTGCGCCGGGTTGAACAGATGGGCGGTGTAATCGGCCACGCCGGCGATCATCAGCTGCGCCTGGCCGCGCCGGCGCAACACGTGCTGGTTCAGCAGCACGGTCAGGCCCAGGCGCTTGAGCTCGGCGATCCATTCCTCGGCGCCGGAATAGTATTCATGGTTGCCGGTGACGAAGAACACCCCGTCGCGCGCCGCCAGCCGCGCCAGCGGCTGGGTATGCGG
Organism: Massilia sp. KIM; assembly: GCF_002007115.1. Lineage (NCBI taxonomy): Bacteria > Pseudomonadati > Pseudomonadota > Betaproteobacteria > Burkholderiales > Oxalobacteraceae > Massilia > Massilia sp. KIM. Next base: position 1,840,162 of record NZ_MVAD01000001.1, read on the forward strand.
CGCCAGCCGGTGCACGCTGCCGTCGACCAGGTCGCCGGTGATCGCGATCGCGTCCGCGCCCAGGGTATTGACCTTGTTGACGATGGCGTTGAGGAAAGGCCGCTTGATGGTCGGCCCCACGTGGATGTCCGAGATCTGGGCGATCGCATAGCCGTGCAGCTCGGCGGGCAGGTTGGCGATCGGCACCTCGACCTTGACCACCCGCGCGACCCGGCGCGCATTGACCAGGCCGATCAGGCTCACCGCCAGCGCCACCAGGGGCACGGCCGCCGCGCTGGCGCGCAGCGCCGCCGGGCCCACCACCCCGAAGGGCATCAGGACCAGCAGGACCAGGTCGCGCAGCAGGGTCGTGACCAGCAGCGAGGAAAAAAATCCCATCGCCAACAGGCCGGCCCAGGACAGGAGTTCGGACCAGCGGCGCCGGCGCAGCGAGGCCGACATCAGGCCGACCGGCACCAGCACGGTCAGGAGGGCCAGGCCCAAGATGGCCAGGGTGGTGCCCGGCGTCCCCAGCGCCAGGTCCGGCAGCACGCGCATGCCGATATATACCTGAAGCAAGACCAGGAGGGAGAGCAGGATCAGGAAGCTGGGGCTGGGTCGCATGGGAGTGGCAATGGCAATCTGTTACGGCGAAGAGTCTCCTAGATGGGGCGGCTGCGCCGATCCGCAAGACGGCCGCCCGGCTGTTACAAAGGAGCCGGGTTTGTAAAAATCTGTATTAACGGATGGCACGTTTGCAGCGCGGGCCTATAGTGTGTCCATGCCCGGCGTTGCAGCGATCATCCGATCTCCGCTGGGGCAAGAGGACAATGCCATGTTGACATCGAAAACCTTTGGTGCGGTACTGCTGGCGGCGGCTGCCGCCTCGCCTGCGGCAATGGCCGGTGACCGCGGAGTGAACACCGCCGTCGGCGCCGTGCTCGGCGCCGCAATCGGCCACAGCGCCGGCGGCACCGAGGGCGCGGTGGTGGGCGGCGTGCTCGGCGCCGCCGTGGGCAATGCCATCAGCACCCGCGACGACCGTCGCTACCATGACAACCGCGCCTATTACGACAACCGCGGCTACTACTACCAGCAGCCGCGCCCGGTGTACGTGCAGCCGCGCCCGGTCTACGTCCAGCCGCGACCGGTGTACGTGGAGCCGCGTCCGGTCTACGTCCAGCCGCGCCCGGTCTATGTCGAATCGCGTCCGGTCTACGTGCACCCGGGCCGCGGCCATGGTCACGGACATGGCCATGGCCGCTGGGACCGCGATGATCGCCGCGACCACGGCGACCGCTGGGACCGCGGCGATCGCTGGGACCGCGGCGACCGGGGCGACCGCTACTACGGCCGCTGATCCGCCAGGAACTGCCGCGCGAGGGCCGGTACCGGGATCGGGACACGCATGACGCGGTCCCGGTCCCGGTACCGGCCCTCGCCGCTTTCCGCTTCCCCCCGCTTCGCTCCCGCAAGGGCGCAGGGCGCCATCGGGGGACAGCATGGTCGAAGCAGGGAACATCCTTACGCTCGCGGGCGGCCGCTACCGGCTGAGCGGGAGCGCGCCGCTGGCGGGTTCCGCCTACGGCCTGGTATGGCGCGCCGAGGCCCTGGAGCGCGGCGAGGCGGTCGCGATCAAGCTGGTCAACCATGAACAGATGGCGCGCGCCCCGCAGGCCTTGCGCGCGCGCTGGATCGAAAGCGCACGCACCGAGATCGCCTTCCTGCGCACGCTCGCCCCCTGGGACGGCCGCCACATCGTGCGCCTGCTCGACAGCGGCGAACACGAGGACCTGCCCGCGATGGCGCTCGAACTGCTGGACGGCGACCTGGCCGCCTACCTGAAGGCGGAGCAGGCGGCCGGGCGCCAGATCGCGCCCGCCCAGGCCCTGGACTGGATCGCCCAGGTCAACCAGGCCCTGGCCAAGGTCCACGCGGCCGGCTGGCGCTACCTCGACCTCAAGCCCGCCAATCTGCTGATCGACCGGCGCACCCTGCAACTGCGGCTGGCCGACTTCGGCACCAACCGGCGTCTCGACGACCTCGCCGCCCACTCCTACGCCGGCACCGCCAACTGGCAGGCCCCGGAACAGTTCTTCCCCGACGCGTCCGGATACCGGACCGGCGCCAGCGCCGATTATTTCGCCCTCGGCGCCCTGCTCTACTACCTGGTCAGCGGCCGCCTGCTGCGCTACGGCGCCGCCTGCGGGGAAGCCTACCGCCTGCACGGCCGCGACGCCGCCGGCCTGCTGGACGCGGCCGGCGCGCGCCCCGCCATCCTGGAGCAGGATGAGGCCGCGCTGTTCGCGCGCCAGGCCGGGGCCGCCGCCGCGCCCGCGCTGCGCCTGCTGCGCGCCCTGCTGGCCCCGCAGCCGGCGGCGCGCCCGCGCCACGCGCTCGACATCAGCCGCCTTCTCATGGAGGCCGGCGCGGCGCTGCGCGCCCAAGCGCCCCATCCGGCGCTGCGGAGCGCGGCATGAGCGCCCTGCTGCTGCGCATCGGCCCCGCCTGGGCCATGTTCGCCCTGCTGTGCGGGCTCCAGCTGTTCACCCTGCTGCGCGCGCCCCAGGCCTGGCTGCCCGAAGAGATCACGCTGCGCCTGCGCCCCGGCCAGGCGCTCGAACTGGGCGCGGCGACGCTGGGCGCGCCGCGCGCCGCCGAGAGGCAGCTGGCGCTGGCGCGCGACGCCGAGGGGCGCTGGTGGCTGCGCAACCTGGCGCCGGCCCAGCCGCTGGTGCTGCTGGACGGCGAAGTGCGCCGGCGCAGCGGCGAACTGCCCTTGAGCGCCGGCCAGCGCCTGCATCTCGGCGCCGCGCTGCTGCATGTCGCGGCCAGCAGCCCGGGGCGGGTGCAGCTCGGCGACGGCCGCCACACCTGGCGCTACGACGGCGCGACCCTGCTGCGCGACGGCGCGCCCCAGCCGGCCTGCCCGGAGACGCCGCTGGCGGCGCGCCTGGGCGCCTGGTGGAACCGGCTCGCGCCGCACGCCCTGACCCTGGCCCGCCCGCTGGTCCTGGGCGGCAATCTCCACTGCGGCAACCGCATCGCGATCCCCGCGCTCGAGTCCGGCAATGCCCTGGTCACGCGCGCCGCCGACGGGGTCCTGAGCCTGGCGGTGCGCGGCGTGCAGCCGGTCCTGGCGGCGCGCGCGTCCGGATGGGAAGACCTGGCCCTGCGCGCGCTGCCGCTGGCCGGCGCCGACGCCTTCGCGCTCGGCCGCACCCGTTTCGACCTGCGCGCCGAGGGCGACACGCTGCGCCTGGCGCCGCGCGGCCAGGTGAGCCTCTATGCGGCGCCCACGAACCACCTGCCGCCGGAACTCGCCTGGCGCTGGCGCCAGCGCGCGCACTGGAGCTTGCCCCCGGCGCCGACGCTGGCCTGGGCCGGCGCGCTCGCGGTCCTGCTGGCCGGCCTGCTGGCCGCCAGGGCGGACCGGCAGCGGCGCTGGCGCGTGGCGGCCGCCGGCCTGCTGGCCGCCGCCGCGCTGCTGGTGCTGCTCACCCAGCGCACGGTGGGCGCGCCGGGTGCAGGCATCTCCCTGCTGCTGGCCTGGGGCGCGCTCGCCCTGCTGCTGGCCTGGGCCCGCCGTCCCCGGCTGCTGGCCACCAGCGCGGTGGCCCTGCTCGGGGCCGGCCTGCTGGTGCAGCTCGACATGGGCCTGGGCGCGCAGGACAGCGCCTGGCTGCGCCACTTCCAGAACAGCGCCGCCCTGCTGGCCCTGGGCCTGCCGGCCAGCCTGCTGGCCTTGTCCGGCGTGGCGCGCGGCGCGCTCGCGCGCCAGCTCGCCGAGCGGGTGCTGCTGGCGCTGGCCGGCCTGGCCCTCTTCCTGCTGCTGCTCCAGGTCTGGTTCGGCGGCGAGACCGGCGTGTTCGAGATCCAGCCGGTGGAGTTCGCCAAGCTGGCGCTTGCGGCGCTCAGCGCCCACTGCCTGGCGCTGGCCGCCGCCCGCCTCGATGCGCCGCCCGGAACCGTCGCGCGCGACTGGCGCTTCTGGCTGCGCATGGCGGCACCGGCGCTGCTGTTCACGGGCCTGCTGGCGGCGGCCCTGGTGCGGGTGGACGATTATTCCCCGCTGGTACTGCTGCTGGTCTGGGCCGGCACCATGAGCCTGGCCTGGTGCTGGGCCACCGGCCGGCGTGCCGCCGCCGGCCTGCTGGCGGGCGCGGCCTGCGTCCTGCTGGCCGGCAGCGCGGCCTTGCAGGGCTCGGGCAATGCGCTGGGCGGCATGGAGTTCTACGCCGAGCGCTTCCAGGTGTGGCAGGATCCCGGCCGCCACCCGCACACCGGCCAGCAGGTGCTCCTGGGCGCGCGCGCGCTCGGCCAGGGCGGCTGGCTGGGCGCCGACGGCCTGCTCGGGCTCGCGGCCCTGGGCCGGTCCGCCGGCGAGGCGCTCGCCATTCCGGCGGTGCAGGACGATTTCGCCCCGTCCTGGCTGCTGCACCGCCACGGCCTGGCCGGCGGCCTGGCGCTGTGGAGCGTGCAGGCCCTGTTCCTGGCCGCCCTGCTGGGCGCGGCGGCGCAAGCCTGGCGCGCCGCGCTGGCGGCCGGCGACTACCGGCGCGCCTGGCTCGGGCGCTTCCAGTGCTTCGCCCTGTGCGGCGGCGCCGCCTTCGTCATGGGCCACCTGCTGCTGTCCTGGGGCACCAACCTCGCCATGTTCCCGGTGATGGGGCAGCCGATGAGCTTCCTGTCCTCGGGCGGCTCGCACCTGCTGTTTTTCATCTGCCCCCTGCTAGGTTTCGCCATGGCGACCCTTCACCAACACGAGGAGATGTGATCATGCCGGTCTATGTCCAACACGAGGTCCTGGCCAAGGTCAGCGACGTCTTCAATGCCGAAGCCCTGTGGCAGGCGCCCGGGCTGTCCCTGTTCGCGCGCCGTCCGCTGCTGCGCGACCTGCTGGAACGCAGCCCGCGCGAGCAGCGCGGCCGCGCCGCCACCCGATGTTTCTCGCACGTGACCCTGATGCTGCCCCAGGACGAGGTCGACGACGACCGCCACCTGACCCGCGGCGCGCGCGTGCGCGACCTGGCCCAGTCCCTGGCCGCCCTGCACCAGAAGGACTTCGCCGACCTGCTGGGCGGCGACGAGGTGCGCTACCACGTGGTCGGCAACGAGGCGGTTGCGCCGGGCGAGGTCAAGGTCAAGTTCGGCCACGCGGTCTACCTGCCGGCGCCGGGCGAACAGGTGCTGTACACCGTGACGGCCTCGCTCGATTCCGCGATCTGGAAGCCGGTGTGCGCGGTCTATCCCAACCAGCGCCTGACCCTGGTCGGCCACGACGCCGCCGGCGCCACCTTCGCGGCGCCCGGCTGGCCCTTCGGCGTCGACGCCGCCCTGCTGCTGGTGAACGACGGGCCGGACGCCCCGGTCGAGCTCCAGGTGCGCCCCAAGGACGCCTTCGAATGCCGCTACGACGCCGCCGCCGGCTATTACGTCCTGCGCGGCAAGGGCCAGGCGCCGGCGCGCCTGCTGCTGAAGATCGCGCGCGCGGCGTCGTCCCAGGCAGCGCCCCGGCCGCGCGTGGACCCGGCCACGCCGGCATCCCCCAGCGCGCCGCCCCAGCGCCCGCCGGCGGTCTGGAAGACGCGCGGCGCGGCGCCGGAACTCGAGATGACGGTGATGCCGCTGGCCGCGCCACGGCCCGCCCCTGCCGCCGCTGCGGCTGCGGCCCCGGCCGAGATGGACGCCACCTACGCCCCGGTCGCGCGCCACCGCATCACCCTGGCCGCGCTGGCCCTGCCGCGCCTGAGCCGCTTCCGCGAGACCGGCGCCCAGGCGCTGGAAGTGGGCCTCGACGCCCGCCTGCTGCCCGGCGCGCCCGCCAGCGACAACCTGATCCGCTTCGCGGTCGACGAAGCCGACGGGCTGCACGCGATCACCAGGGCCGGCCGCCAGCGCGTGGCCGTGCCCTCCAGCTTCGCGCCGCTCGACGAGGCCAGCCTGCGCCTGCTGCCCGCGCCCGGTCCGCTGGCCGAACGCTACGCGGCCCTGCTGGTGCTGCCCCAGGGTCCGAGCCAGCCGGCCCTGCCCGGCGCGCGCCAGCAGTTCGGGCGCGGCATGCCGGCGCTGGCCGCGCTGCGCGTGCTCGACACGCCCCAATGCCTGCGCCTGGCCGAGGGCGCGGCGACGGGCAGCGCCGACCGCCTGGGCCTGTCGCGCGAGGCCTTCAGCTGGGAAGCCAGTGCCGACGGCCTGCGCGTGGCCCGCCTGTCCGCCACCCAGGCCTTGTTCCACCTCGATGAAGAACTGCGCCCGGTGGCCCAGATCGCCGAAGCCACGCCGGACCAGCCCTACCTGCTGCCGCCCGGCCACCACCTGGTCGCCGGCCACTACGTGCTGCGCTTCGAGGCCTGAGGACTGCGATGCCCTCCGCCACCGAATTCGCCGCCTTCGGCGCCGGCCTGCTGCTGAGCCTGATCGCCTGCGCCTACCTGACCCCGCGCAGCTGGTGGCGGCGCCCCAACCTGCGCGCGCTCGGCCTGCTCGCGGGCGGCGCCGTGGTGCTGGGCTGGTCGCTGGCGACGCTGCTCGAACAGCCCGACCAGGCGCCGGCCGGCGGACCGGCGCTGGCGCTGGCGCCGGCCGCCGCCGTCGCGCCGCCTTCGGCCGGCGCGCGCTACCGCACCCACGATGCGGTCAACCTGCGCTCGGGAACCGGGACCGGGTCGACGCGCCTGGCGGTGCTGCCGGCCGGGAGCCCGGTGACCGTCACCGGCCGCCGCGAAGGCGACTGGTGGCAGGTGCGCGCCGAGATCGGAGGGCGGGAGTGGGAGGGATGGGCGAGCAGCCTCTGGCTGCGCCGCGCCGACGAAGGCCGGCATTGAATAGAGCCTAGGCGGCCGCCAGTGCCGCCGCCACCTGCCTGTTGAGGCGCGCCGTTCGCAGGATGTGCAGGACCGCCGCACCGGTGACCAGCGCCAGCACCGCCAGCGCCAGCACCGGACCGCCGAACAGCAGGGCGGCCACGATGAAGGCGATGCCGATCATGTAGATATCGTCGAAGGCCTCGAAACAGGCGGACCAGGTCGGATAGCGCAGCATCACGCCCGGCGTGCCGAGCTCGCGCCAGCCCAGCACCGTGGACCAGTCGCCGGCGCGTCCGAAGGCGATCGCATAGGTCGAGCCCTGCCGGGGAATCAGGCCCTTGCGCAGCCTGACGCCGTAGTGGCTGCGCTGCCTGCCGCGAAAACTGAAGTTGCCGCCAAAGGTGTCGACGTCGAATACCTCCTCGAAGTGCACCCGCTCGATCTGCATACGCTCGCTCCCGGCCTGCTGTTCATGGAGCGTCAGCTTAGCAAGAAACGCGCGCGCGAAATCCGCGCATTGTCACATCATCAAGGAGAAGGAATTGACAATCGGCCGCCGGCCGCCTCAGTCCCCGTCCGGGGCCGGATAGCGCATGGGATTGAAGTAGAGGCCCTTCACGCACTGCATCGGGGCCACCCGCACGAAGCCGAAGGCCTCGTAGACCGGCACCGCGTAGTTCGAGGAGTTGACGGTGAAGCTGCCCTCGCCGCCCTCCGCCACGGCGGCGTCGCGCGCCGCTTCCCACAGGCGGCGGGCGATCCCGCGCCGGTGCCAGCGCTTGTCGACGAAGAGATGGAACACATGGCTGCGGTCGCGCACCGCGACGAAACCGGCCAGCTCGCCATCCACCAGCGCCACATGGTAGACGTGGCCGCGCGCGAGGAAACCGCGTACGCCCATTTCGTCGTTCTCGGCGAGGAAGCTGGCTGCCCCGTCGGGGGACGATTCGTGGACGATGTATTCCTTCGCCAGGCCGCGCAACAGCGCGGACACGGCCGGGATGTCGGCGTTGACGAGCGGTCGGATTTCCATGATCGAGTGTCGGTCAGCAATGTGCTGGAACCGCCAACATACCACAGTTTTGAGTTGCCGCATGGCAATTTCGTTGACCGTTGCTGGCAAGCACATTTACACTGGATCGACCATGTCCCACGCCAGCCTGAGCCCTCCCGCAAGCAGCGCCGCGCCCCGCCGCAAAGTGCCCCTGACCAGGCCGCTGCGCCACGCGCGCTACCGCAGCATCTGGCTGGCCAACCTGGTGTCCAACCTCGGCACCTGGACCCAGACCTTCGCCTCGGCCTGGCTGGTGGCCTCGCTGTCGCAATCGGCGGCCATCACCTCGCTGGTCCAGACCGCAACCTACGTCCCGATCTTCCTGTTCGCCCTCCTCGCGGGCGTGGTCGCCGATGGCGTGCATCGCCCCAAGTTCCTGTTCTTCTGCAACCTGTTCATGGCCTGCTGCGCGGGCGCGATGGCCCTGCTGGTATGGTCGGGCCAGGTCAGCAGCGGGCCCGTGCTGGCGATTACCTGTTGCCTGGGCATCGGCACCGCCTTCATCTGGCCGGCCTGGCAGGCCGCGCTGTCCGGGCTGGTCGAGCCGGACGAGGTCGAGGCGGCGGCCACCCTCAACAATCTCTCCTACAACCTGTCGGCCGTGATCGGCCCGGCCCTGGGCGGGGCGCTGTTCGGCTGGATCGGTCCGGGCGCGCTGTTCCTGGCCAATGCCCTGTCCTTCACCGGCCTGCTGGCCGTGTACTGGCTGTGGTGGCGCGAGCGTGCGCCCCAGCGTGCGCCGCGCCAGGACTTCCGCGCCCGCTTCAGCGAAGGCCTGCGCTGCGCGGTCGGCTGCGCGCGCTACCGCCGCATCCTGCGCAACGTGTGCTCGGTGTTCTTCGCCACCATCGCCTTCGCCAGCCTGCTGCCGGTGTTCGTGCGCGACGTGCTGCATATGCGCTCCGGCGTCTACGGCACCCTGATGGGCTGCCTGGGCGCGGGCGCGGTGGCGGCCGCCTTCTTCCTGCCCCAGGTGCGCGCCCGCGTCGACAAGACCGGGGTGCTGGCCGGGGCCCTGCTGGTGTATGGCGCGATGCTGCTGGCCATGTCCTTCACCCGCTCGCTGGCGCTGCTGGTGCCGCTGATCCTGTGCGGCGGCATGGCCTGGTCGGCCACGGTCTCGACCCTGAACGCGGCGGCCCAGCTGTCCTTTCCGGCCGAGGTGCGGGCCCGCACCCTGTCGATCTACCTGTTCGTGATGTCCGGCGGCTACGTGGCCGGCAGCCTGTTCTGGGGCCGGGTGGCCGACGCCTGGGGCGTGCGCGCGGCCCTGGCCTGCGCCGGCGCCTGCGTGCTGGTCAACGCCGTGGTGCTGTTTACTGGAAGCCGCAAAAACCCCATCTGATCGCGGCTTCGCCCGGCGCCGTTTGCTAGTACAGTAGCAAGCTTGATACTACGACCATGCCCATGCAGCCGATCGCCGACTTCCGCTTCGCCCCCGTCTACGACCTCGCCGTGGCCAGCCTCACCGGCTGCGGGCCCGTCACCCGCGCCGAAAACCAGGACAACTTCGTGGTCATCGACTTCGAGGGCCAGGCTTGCCGCCTGGAGGGCGGCGCGCCGCGCCGCAGCCGGGTGGCCGGCTGGCCGCGCGGGCACGGCCGGGTCGCCGTGCTGGACGGGATGGGCGGCCATGGCCACGGACGCGAGGCGGCCGAGGCCGTCGCCGCCGGCCTGCTGGCGATCCCGCCCTGTACCGGCGTCGACGAGCTGGCGCGCCGCCTGGACGCGCTGCACGCCGAGCTGCAGGAACGCTTCGCCCAAGCCGCCGAGGGCGCCAGCGGCTCCGCGGCGGTGCGGCCCGGCACCACCCTCACCCTGCTCGAACTGCCGGCCGGCGGCGCGCCCCTGCTCTACCACGTGGGCGATTCCCGACTCTACGAACTGCGTCCCGACCAGGCCGTGCCGCTGACGGTCGACCATGTGCCGGCCACCGGGGCCGCCCTCGCCGGTCGCCTGGACGAGGCCGGCTGGTGGCGCCAGGTGCACGGCCAGCACACGCCCCAGATTGCCCAGGCTTTCATTCTTGGCAACACCTTCGCCGACCCGGCCGGGCTGGCCGACTCCCTGTATCCGCTCGGCGCCGCCAAGCTGCCGCCCTGGCTCGCGCAATGGCCGGACCGCCGGGTGCTGGCCCTGCGCGCCGACTGCGCCTACCTGCTCGCGACCGACGGCTTCTGGTCCTGCGTGCGGCCGGACGCCTTCGTCTGCCACTGGCCGCTCCTGTTCGCCGGGGCCGCCGACGCGGCCGCCATCCTGGACCGCCTGTTCGGCGCCCTCGAGCACGATCCGCCGCCCGGCCTGCACCCGGACAACCTGACCGCCCTGGTGCTGCGCCCCCTCCCTCAGCAGAGCGATGAAACGGCCCTGCCGACCGATACGCCGAAATAGTTACTGTGAGAAAATAATGTTGCTTATCAACGAAACCGGCGCGCCCAACACGGCAAAAACAGCGTAAGCTAACAATGTTGCCGTTCCGCCCGGCTTACCTTTTCGCGCGACCCCGAACCCGTCGATGAACCGCTGCCGCAACCCCGAGCATCCACACTGCACCGTCTGGGTCATGCCAGGCGAGCGCGTGTGCGCGCACGGGCATCCGCAGCCCGAGGACCAGCCCGTCGCGGCTGCGCCGGCGGCCGGCCTGCCGTCCAGTTTCGACGCCATCAGCGCGCTGCGCAGCCGGCGCCAGGCCGGACAGGCCATCGCGCCGGCCGCCGCGGCCGCGCCCGCGCCGCTCCAGCGCGCCCAATTGCACATCAGTGGCTTCGATCCGCGCGCGGCGGGCGGCCGCCAGGCGATCCGCCTGGAGCTGCGCGGCATGCCCATGGATTGCGCGGCCGAGGTGCGCATGCTGGTGCGCTCCGCCCTGCGCCTGTCGGGCGGGGAAAGCTATTCCTTCCTGCGCACCTCGCGCGGCGACTGGCGCCCGCTCTTCCTCGAGTTTTCCTCGCGCGGCCTGGAGCACGGCCAGTACCGCATCGAGATCGAACTGCACAGCCGCCACCCGCATGCGCCCGAGAGCGCCCGCACCTGGATCTGCTCGCCGGTGATCCTGGTGCCGCGCCAGGACGCCAGCCTGGGCGAGATCCACCAGACCTTCCTCGCCACCCACAAGAACGTGCGCGTCAGCGCCGACGATGCCGGCATCGCGCGCGTGCACGCGCCGGGCGGCGGCCGGGTCGACATCGACGTCACCGCGCGCAATGCCTCGATCGCCCAGGTCAACCTGGACCACCAGGGCGGCAAGGTCGACCTGGGCTTTTCCACCATCGCCTGGGACGAGGACCTGATCGAGATCGACCTGCCCGAGGAACACGCGCCCCATCCCTGCCCGGCCAGCAGCGCCTGCCTGGTGCATGCGGAGGCCGATTCGGCCACCCAGCGCCACGTCCGCCTGTTCGCCCTCGACGAATGCGTGCTCGGCCGCTTCGAGGCCACCGATCCCGAGGCCAAGGCCGAGGCCGACCTGCTGCTCGCCCACCACGGCGAGCACGGCCTGGACGAGGGCGGCCTGACCCGGCGCATCTCGGGGCGCCACGCCCTGATCCGGCGCGGCCGCGCGGGCTTCGAGATCGAGGACGTGTCGCGCTACGGCCTGCTGGTCGACGGCGTCTGGCCCGGCAAGCACACGCCGGTCCTGCTGCGTCCCGGCATGCGCCTCGAGCTGACGGCCAGCATCAAGGGCATCGTCACGCTGGAGGTGACGGCCCTGCTGCCGCACGCCGTGGTGCTGCACCGGCTGGACGCCGGCGCCGCCGCTGAATGCTTTTACCTGATGGCGCCTGATTGCGCGCCGGGCACGGCGGCGCCCGCGGTCTGCCTGCCGCGCGCTGCCGCGCTGCCGCTGCTGTTCCACCGCGACGGCGGCTTCTGGCAGCTCGACCGCGCCAGTGGCCGCGAGACGCCGCTCGCGCCGGGCGCCGCCACGGAGCGCCTGGGCGGCCCCGGCCAGCGCGTCCGCTTCACGGCCGATGCCTATCCCGAAACGCGCGCACGCCACCGCGGCCCGGGAGAGCGCCCGGGCCGGGCGGCTATTCCCCTCTACAACGCCTGACGACTCAGGCGGAAGCGGGTCGCAGCACCAGGAAGACCAGCGAGGTGCCGATCAGCAGCGCCATTTGCAGCGCAAAGACGATGGCCGGAGCCCGAAGGTGTTCTGGAATTTTCATGGCGCATCCTTTATGTTGAGCGTGACAGGAAAACCCGTTCAGGGATAACCAGCATACTCCTGCCAGCGCCGGATGTGCGCGCGCCATGCGCGCTTTTGCGCCCGCTCTGCTTTACTTCCCCTGCACTTGACGGTAGGATTTTCGCCAAGATTTGGCAACGTTTCCAGTTCCAGTCCCATGCAGCTTCTTCGCCCGGCGTTTTGCGGCCCCAGGGTTAGCAAAACGTTTTCGCTCGCCCTTGCCATTCAGACCTCAAAAGGACCAGCCATCCCGATCACCTCCCTCTGATAAACCCGATGAAACCCTTGCGCAACGCTTAGTTAAGCGTTTTCCTAAATTTGTTGACAGCCCCTGACCTTGTAGTTAGGATCTGATCAACAAGAAAAATATTGGAGACTCACCACCATGCCGATTCTTTCGCACGCCCTGCCGGTCCGCACTGCGAAAACGTTTATCCGCGACCTGAGCCTGGGCTTGGGCCTTGGCCTCGCCCTAGCCGGCGGCGCCGCGCAGGCCGCGCCCGCCGACGAGCCGCTGGCCGACATGATCGACCGTGACCTGAAGGTGGCCGCCGCCCAGTACGGCGCGATGCTGGCCAAGGTCCAGGACAAACCCGGCTTCCCGCGCACCCTCGAGAACGGCCAGGTCAAGCTGGTGCCGTGGCGCGACTGGACTTCCGGCTTCTTCCCCGGCTCGCTGTGGTACCTGTACGAGGCGACCAACGACGCCAAGTGGCGCGCCGCCGCGGTCGACTACACCGCGCGCATGGCGCCCGTGAAGTTCGACAAGACCCAGCACGACCTCGGCTTCATGCTCGGCGCCAGCTACGGCCACGGCTACCGGCTGACCAGGGACCCGTCCTACCGCGACGCCCTGCTGGCCGGCGCCACTACCCTGGTCACCCGCTTCAACCCCAAGGTCGCCAGCATCCAGTCCTGGGACCTGTGGCCCAACTCCACCTGGCAGTTCCCTGTCATCGTCGACAACATGATGAACCTGGAGCTGCTGACCTGGGCCGCGCGCACGGCCGGCGAACCCTATTACCGCGAAGTCGCCCTGACCCACGCCGACACCACGCTCAAGAACCACTTCCGTCCGGACGGCTCGAGCTACCACCTGGTCGACTACGATCCCAAAACCGGCGCCATCCGCGGCCGCGTCACCGTGCAGGGCAATGCCGACGCCTCGGCCTGGGCGCGCGGCCAGTCCTGGGGCCTGTACGGCTTCACCATGATGTACCGCGAGACGAAGAAGCCGGAATACCTGGCGCAGGCGCAGCGCATCGCCGCTTTCTACATGCAGCATCCGCGCCTGCCGGCCGACAAGATCCCCTACTGGGACTTCGACGACCCGGCCATCCCGAACGCCCCGCGCGACAGTTCCTCGGCCGCCATCACCGCCTCGGCCCTGCTCGAACTGGCCAATTTCTCGGACCCGGAGCGCGCCAGGGCCTACCGCGATTTCGCGACCGCCCAGCTGCGCAGCCTGTCCTCGCCGGCCTACCTTGCCGCCCCCGGCGAGAACGGCAACTTCCTGCTCAAGCACGCGACCGGCCACAAGCCGGCCAAGTCGGAGATCGACGTGCCGATCAACTATGCGGATTACTACTTTCTCGAGGCGCTGCTGCGCCTGAAGGCCACGCTGCCGGGAAGGTAGAACGGATTCGGCCGGAGCGTGGGATCGGCCGCGCGGCGTGTACTTCCGCCGCGCGCCGCTACCCGGGCCTGGCCATTTTCAGTGAAACCGGAGGAGACAGAGTTGGACAAGAACAGAATCGAAGGCTTCGACATCGCCGTGAAACCCGTGGCGGCGGTGGTGGCGCTGGCCGTCGCGCAATGGGCCCTGCCCGTGCACGCCCAGGAGGGACAGGAGACCGCCCAGGATCCGAACCGGCTGCAGACCGTGCTGGTCACGGCCAACAAGCGCGTCGAGAAGCTGGAGAACGTGCCGATGGCCATCTCGGTGCTTTCCGAAGCCGAAATCCAGCGCAACAACGTGCGCGAGATCGAGGACCTGGTCGCCCTCACGCCTTCGCTCACCCAGGCATCCGGCACCACGGCCGCCAACAACGCCCTGTTCATGCGCGGCATCGGCACCGTCTCGGTGGGCATCGGCGTCGAGTCGGACGTGGCGGTGATCATCGACGACATCCCGATCGCGGTCCAGTTCCAGGCCTTCCGCGACCTGGCCGACGTGGCCCGCATCGAGGTGCTGAAGGGTCCGCAATCGACCCTGTTCGGCAAGTCGGCCGTGGCCGGCGCCATCAACATCGTCACCAAGCCGATCACCGGCCCGGTGATCTACCGCGGCAGCGCCTACTACAGCGACGACAAGGAATGGCGCGTGGCGGCCTCGGTCGGCGGCCGTTTCACCGAGACCTTCGGCATGCGCCTGGCCGTGAACAAGAGCGACATGCCGGGCAACTTCACCAACCTCACCACCGGCGAGAAGGTCAACGGCTCCTCGGGCAAGACCATGATGGCCAAGTTCTCGTGGACGCCGATCCGCAACCTGGACATCGACTTCATGCCGCAGTATAACGAGCAGACCAACAGCCGGGGCGTGACGGCGGTGAACGGCTTCTACCGCACCACGGGCTCGGCGGCCGCGGGCAACCTGGTCCAGACCCCGGCCGACCTGTCGACCGCCTACATGAACGGCAACCCGCAGCTGCCCGCCTCGCTCACCCTGGCCGGGATCGATCCCTACAACCCGCGCAACCGCAACGTGCGGCGCGACTTTCCGACCGGGATCAACTCGCGCACCTCGGGCGCTGGCCTGAAGTTCTCGTACACGCTGCCGAACGATGCGATCCTGATGTCGATCACCTCCTACGGCCGCTACAAGGCCAACGACTACCGCGACCAGGACTTCGTCGACGTGCCGACCCTGGCGCGGCCGGGAGAGACCCGGCTCACGGTCGGCAACAACCAGTTCGGCACCTACGACATCCGCACCAAGACCCAGGAGTTCCGCCTGATCTCGCCGGACAACCGCAGCCTGCGCTACGTGGCCGGCCTGTGGTGGGCGCGCAATGAGATCGAGCGCCACTTCATCCGCGGCTTCTGCGTCAAGCCGGCCAACTGCACCGCCAGCTCGCCCTCCAGCCCGACCAACTACTACACCGACATCTACAACGTGAACAAGGCCGTGTTCGGCCAGGCCACCTGGGACTTCGCGCCCACCTGGACCCTGGTGGCCGGCATCCGCCGCAACCTCGAGGAATCGGGCTTCAATTACGAGCGCAACTTCTACACCGACCAGCTGGACCGCTCGACCTTCGTGCCGGGACCGGTGGGCGTGGACGTGTTTTCCAGCAGCGGCAACGAGGACTGGGCCACCACGGGCAAGCTGAGCATCCAGAAGCAGCTGAGCAGCGAATGGATGGTGTACGCCATGACCGCCACCGGCCACAAGGGCAAGGCCTATGACGTGACCAGCGGCCTGCGCGCCTCGGCCGCCTTCCCGGTGGACCCGGAAACCTCCCGCACCTACGAGCTGGGCACCAAGGGCAACCTCTTCAACAACCGCATGTCGGTCGCGGCCACGGTCTACAAGACCGACTTCAAGCACTACCAGCAGAACACCTCCTTCGTGCTGCCGAACGACCCGACCATCTATACCCAGCTCAACTCGATTCCGAAGATCCGCACCAAGGGTTTCGAGATCGACGCCAACATGCTGCTCACCACGAACTGGTCGATGAACGCCTCGCTGGCCTATACCCGGCCGACCATCGAGGACTGGAAAAACGGCCCCTGCTACCAGGACAACACCAACCCGCCGATCGCGGGCGGCCTGGGCGAAGGCGGCTCGCTGGGCGGCTGGAACCGCGCCTGCTTCCCGATCCGCCAGGGCGCGACCACCGGCGTGCAGGACCTGTCGGGCGGCATCTTCCCGGGCACGCCCAAGGTGAAGGTCAACATCGGCAGCAACTACGACTTCCGGGTCGGCTCCATGCCCTTCTGGGGCTTCATCAACGGCAACGTGCGCTACCAGAGCGACTACCAGACCAACATCAACAACGACCCGCGCTCGGTGAACGAGTCCTACACGATCGCCGACCTGGGCTTCGGGATCCGCGACGAGAAGGACCGCTATCGCCTGAGCTTCCGCGTGAACAACCTGTTCGACCGCTTCTACATCGGCAATGCGAACGCGAGCGGGCCCTCCTACCGCGCAGGACCGACCCCGACTTCGCCGGCGATCACGGTCAACAGCTGGGTGCCGCCGCGCGACGTGTTCCGCTACTTCAGCGTCAAGCTCGATGTGAAGTTCTAAGCCGCTCCAGCAGTATCGCTAACGCCACCCCGTCGTCCCCGCGAAGGCGGGGACCCAAGTTTCACGCGTGACCACGACGCATGACATGTATCGCTAACGCCACCCCGTCGTCCCCGCGAAGGCGGGTACCCAAGTTTTACGCGTGACCACGACGGATGACATGTATCGCTAACCCCACCCCGTCGTCCCCGCGAAGGCGGGGACCCAAGTTTCACGCGTGACCACGACGCAGGACATGTATCGCTAACGCGACCCCGTCGTCCCCGCGAAGGCGGGGACCCAAGTTTTACATGTGACCACGGCGCATGACATGTATCGCTAACGCCACCCCGTCGTCCCCGCGAAGGCGGGGTCCCAAGTTTCAAGGGTGACCACGACGCATGACATGAATCCCCGCCTCCGCAGGACGTCCTTTCCGGAATTGCCGGGAACGACCTTGTATGTCGACGAGCCTTGCGACAGTTGGGGCGCACTCACGACAAACAAAAACGGCGTCCCGCAGGACGCCGCCCCCTCAGCGAAAAATGCTCCGCTCAATCCTCGTACATCGGCCCCGCCGTCACGAAGGGCCCGCCCTGGAAGGTCGCCGTCGCATCTTCCGGCGCCGGCCACGCCCCGGTCTGCGGGAAGCGCTCCGCGAACTCGCGCGAACTGTGCTTGGGCACATAGCCCAGGTGCGCCGCCTCGCGGTTGTCCCACCAGCGCACCGCGTTGTCGGAGGTGCCGAAAGTGATCGTATGCCCCACGCGCGGCGCGAACAGCGCGCAGCGGATCAGCTCCACCAGGTCGTCGTAGGCCAGGTAGGTCACCATCATGCGCGCCGTGCGCGGCTCGGCGAAGGAAGAGCCGATGCGCAGGCACACGGTCTCGATCCCGAAGCGGTCGTAGTAGTAGCGCGAGAGCGCCTCGCCGAAGCACTTCGACACGCCATACAGCCCGTCCGGACGCAGCGGCGCCCTGGCGTCGATCACCTCGGTCGTGCGGTAATAGCCGACCACGTGGCTGGAGCTGGCGTAGATCACCCGCTTGACGCCCTGCTTGTACACCGCCTCGTACAAGTGGTGCAGCCCGAGGATATTGGCCTGCATGATGGGCTCGAACTTGTCCTCGACCGAGACGCCGCCGAAATGCAGCACGGCGTCCACACCCTCGAGCAGCGCCAGCACGGCGTCGCGGTCCGCCAGATCGCACTGGACGACCTCCTCGCCCGGCCCCGCCGCCGGAATGGCGCGCACATCGCTCAGGCGCAGCACCTCGGCCCAGGGCTTGATGCGCTCGCGCAGCATGGTGCCGAGGCCGCCGCCGGCGCCGGTCAGGAGCAATCGTTGGAAGGGCTTGCGCGCGGTCGCGTCGTTCATGGGCTGTCTCCAGATGGGGTTAAACGTTTAACCAGCATATATCCGAACCTGTTGCCGCGTCAACCACGCATGTTAAGATGTTCATTCGAGTAACGATTAACCGACCATGAAGAACCCTGCCCCGACCATCCGCGATGTCGCCGCCGCCGCCCAGGTGTCCACCGCCACGGTGTCCAAGTACATCAACGGGGCCCAGCGTTTCTCGCCCAAGGTCGAAGCGGCCCTGGACGCGGCCATCGCCAGCCTGGGCTACAGGTCGAATCCGCTGGCCAAGTCCATGATCACCGGCCGCACCAACACCATCGGCCTGTCGGTGCTGGACATCACCAACCCGCACTTCTCCAGCATCCTCAAGGGCGCCAACCGGGTCGCGCACGACCAGGGCTATTCGGTGCTGCTGGTCGACACCGAGGAGACGCCCAGCCGCGAGCGGCGCGTGCTGGAAGAACTGAGCCGCCGGGTGGATGGCATGATCGTGTTCTCGCGCATGCGCGAACACGAGATGGGCTGGATGGCGGAGATCGACAAGCCGCTGGTGTTCTTCGGCTCCCTGGCCGAACTGCCCTTGCCGACCGTGGCCAGCGACGACCATGGCGGCGCCTTCATGCTGGCCCAGCATCTGCGCATGCTGGGGCACCGGCGCATCGCCTACCTGGGCTTCTCGAAATCGCGCCGCGACGAGGAGCGCCTGGGCGGGATCCGCGAATGCCTGGACGCGGCCGGGCTGGAATTGCGCATCTTCGATGGCGAAAGCCCCTCGCTGGGAGAGGGCGAACGCCTGTGCTCCAGCATCGTGCTGGGGGCGGACCGCCCGGACGCGGTCATCTGCTACAACGACCTGATGGCGCTCGGCTTCATGAAGGAGGCGGCCAACCTGGGCGTCTCGATTCCGCGCGACCTCTCCGTGGTCGGCTTCGACAATATCGCCTACGGCAAGTACGTCACGCCCGGCCTGACCACCGTCGACCTGCAGAGCGAACGCATGGGCGCCAGCGCGATGGAAAAGCTGCTGGCGGTGATCCGCGGCGAGCCGGTGGAAAAACTCACCAAGATCGCTCCCCAGCTGATCCTGCGCGCCTCGACCCTGGCGCGCTCCAGCTAGACAGCCTCCGCCCCGGCGCCCCGCGCGGCGCCACAGCTGCGCTTTACATTCCGGAATACTTCCCCTATGCTTTAGGAAAACGTTTAACAAAACCGGAGACTTCATGCGTCACGCCCTTCCCTACCTGGCGGCGAGCGCGCTGCTGGCCGCGCCGGCCCACGCCACGCCCCCATTGCAGCGCAGCGTCGAGCAAGCCTATCCGCAGCTCGACTACTTTTTCCAGAAGCTGGTCAAGGAAAGGGAGAACCTGACGATCGACGGCCGCCAGGCCTTCAAGAGCAAGGACAAGTTCCTGCCCGGGAAAATCGCCACCGGCCTGGCCGACCTGCTGCTGCACCTGCCGCCCGAGGATCCGCGCCTGCCGGGCATGCTGCGCGACTATGCGGACCTCGCCGAGCTCACCATCGGCATGGACAACGACACCTGGGGCATCTACTACTACATCGGCGCCCTGCACCGCCTCAAGCAGGCCGGCCTGCTGGAGCGCGCGGTGCGCCCGGCGACCCTGGAGACCTTGCGCAAGCGCCTCGACTGGCGCAGCTTCGTGCGCCTGCCCAGCTACGAGCTGATCGACCTGCCGACCAACTACTACGGCGTCGCCTTCAGCATCGCGCGCCTGCGCATGCTGATGGGCTGGGAGGACGGCAGCGGCAGCGAGGTCCTGCTCGACAAGATGCTCAAGCACTACGCAAAGTACTCGGGCGAGTACGGCTTCAGCGACGAGACCGACGGCGAAGGCCGCTTCGACCGGTACAGCATCCTGCTGGCGGCCGAGATCTGCGAGCGCTTCATCGAAACCGGCTTGAGCGTGACGCCCGAACTCAAGGCCCTGCTGCGCAAGTCGGCGGAAGTCGCCCTCAACAGCGCCACCGCCGAGGGCACCGGCTTCACCATGGGCCGCAGCCTCGGCCCCTATGGCGAAACCGCGATGCTCGAAATCCTCTCGACCGCCGCCTACCTCGGAGTGCTGTCGCCGGAGGAGAAGGAATACGCCTATGCCTACTCGGCCCGCATCGCCGAGCGCTACATGCGCTTCTGGTACAACCCGGAGCTGCGTTCGGTCGACATGTGGAACGGGGGCCGCCGCACCGACGCCTATCGCGGCAAGCACCGCATCCTGGGCGAGAACTTCTCTTTGCTGCACCAGCTCATCGCCACCAACGAGATGTGGAACAAGGCCGGCATGAAGGACGCCGCGCCGCGCCAGGATCTGGCGGCCTGGCTGGAGCGCAGCCGGCCGAAGTTCTCGCTGACCCGCTTCGCGCGCGGCGAGCACGATCGCGCGCTGGCGATCTGGCGCGACAAGGGACACGTGTTCAGCCTCTCGATCATCAACGGCGGCCAGGGCCAGCATGCCAACAGCCCCTACTATCCGCTGCCCTTTGCCCACGGCGTGGTGGCGGGCGTGGCCGACAGCGGCCCCGCCCATCCCCAGTTGCTGCCGAAGTTCACGCTGGCCGATGGCAGCGAACTGATCGCCACCGCCTTCATGAAGGACATCCAGTCCCAGGCGCGCGGGGCCGGCCAGGTGCTGAGCTACCGCCAGGACGCGCTGACGAAACTCGGCGGCCGGACGCCGGCGCCCGACGCACGCATCCGCGTCGAGACCGAATACCTGCTGCAGCCCGGCGCGATCACGCGCACCGACCGCTACCTGGCCAGCGCGCCGCTCGAGGTCGCGAAACTCAGCCTCGAATTCGGTTCCTTCTCGCAGGGCGCCACGGTCGAGGGAAATACCGTGCGCTTCAAGCAAGGCGCGGTCCAGTCCTTCCGGGTGCATGGCATGGCCTCGTGCAAGGCCGAGCCGGCGGCCGGCAGCGAGGCGTGGCGCGCGCCCTACGGCCAGATGAACACGGTGGTGAGCTGCACCAGCGGCCCCTTCGCCATGCGCCAGCCGCTCACGATCAGCTGGACCATGCGCTACCAGTAGACCGGACGGCGACAGTTCGTCTCTTCGCGCCCGCTCCTCCCTTCATGCGCCGGACCGGGCGCGTTTTTTCGTCCAGCCGTCAGCCGGCGCGCGGGTGCTCGAGGGGATTCGGGAGATTGCGATCGCCGCCCATGCGCGCGTCCCAGTTGTTCGGTGGCGGAGGCGCGGCGGACAGCGGCTTGTCCGCGTGACGCTCGTAGATGGCGATCCAGCCCGGCGCCCGCGCCGGCCGTTCCTGGGCCACGCCGCTCATGCGCTCGAAGGGCGTGGGGTCGGCCACGCCGTCCACCGCGAAACGCACCAGGCGATCCAGCGCCGGATCGCGCCGGTCCAGGATCGAGGCCATCATCACCAGCGGGGCCGCCGCGTACAGGTGGTAATGCAGGGCCTTGGACGCGCGCGCCATCTCGTGGGGCAGCGAGCCGTCCGGCTGGATCTGTCCCATCGCATGCTCGAACACCTTGCGTCCCCAGTCGGTATAGCGCGCATCGCGCGTGACCGCGCCGACCGCCGTCACCGCCAGGCCTTCCCAGTAGTAGTGGTTGTTGCGGATACCCTTGCCGGCGTCGGCATGCGCCATGGTCGCATCGGCCAGGCGCTTGAACCAGGCCTCGATCGCCGCGCGCTGCGCAGCCGGGGCCGCGGCCTGCACGCGCGCGTAGTTCAGCGCCAGTCCGCCCAGGGTCCATTTGCGGGTGTAGTAGGACTGGTTGCTGCTCATCCTGCCGAGCAGCGCATCCTGGCGCGCCCAGGCTTGGAGCCAGGCCAGCGCGCAGCGGGCGTCCTCCTGCCCGCCTCCGACCTGGAAGCGGTTGGCCGCGCGCGCCACCACGTCGAGATAGTCGTTGACCGGCTTGACGGCCGCCTCGTTGCGCGCCTTGAGCACGGGGTCGACGATCGAGCTCCGATCGTCCGTGTAGTAGCGGTTGGCGTCGATGTCGCGCACCGCCGGCGGCGGCGTGGGGCAGGCCCAGGCTGCGCCCTGTCCAGCCAGCGCGAATGCGAATGCGAACGCGAATGCGAACGCGGACGCCACCGTGTGGGCAATCAGTCTCGACGCCATGGGCAAGCCTCCTAGTAATCGTTTACCCGATTCTAGTGCGGCTTGCCCATGCTGGCAAACAGCGCGGCGTTGTTAACCGCTTACACCGCTCAATCCCTGCGCCAAGCCGGCGGCCATTGCGGCAGCGGAATGCGTTCGCTGTCGTTGGGCACCGCCACGAAGCGCTCGGCCTCCCAATCACGCGCCGCCTGCTCGATGCGCTCGCGGCTGGTCGACACGAAATTCCAGAAGATGAAGCGGCGGCCGTCGAGCGGCTCGCCACCGATCACCACGAAGCGCGCGCCTTCGGCCGAGCTGACCCGGACCGCTGCGCCGGGCTCCACCATGGCCATGGTGTTGTGTCCCACCGGCTCGCCGTCGATCTCGATGCTGCCGAAGGGCGCGTAGAACGCGGCCTCTTCCGGCAGGCGGTCGAGTTCGATCGATGCGCCGGGGGCGAGGTGCACGTCGAGGTAGAGGGTCTGGCTGAAGGTCGGCACCGGCGAGGTATGGCCGAAGGCGCTCCCCACCAGCACCCTGACCTTGCCGCCTTCGAATCCGATCTCGGGGATCTGGTCGGCCGGGGTATGGCTGAACGAGGGCGGCACTTCCTCGTGCTCGCGCGGCAGCGCGGCCCATAGCTGCAGGCCGTGGGTGCGGCGCGGCTTGTCCAGCAGGTCCTCGGGGGTGCGCTCGGAGTGGGCGATGCCGCTGCCCGCGGTCATCCAGTTGATCGCGCCCGGCTCGATGCGCTGCTCGGTGCCCAGGCTGTCGCGGTGCATGATCGCGCCCTCGAACAGGTAGGTCACGGTGGCCAGGCCGATATGCGGATGCGGGCGCACGTCGTGGCGCGAGCCCGGCTGGGCCTCCACCGGCCCCATGTGGTCGAAGAACAGGAAGGGACCAACCGACTGGCGCGCGGCCGCGGGCAGGATGCGCCGCACGGTGAAGCCGCCGCCGAGGTCTTTGTCGTGCGATTTGAACAGGTGTGCGATGGCCATCTCGGATCCCATGGAGAAAAAGTCGATGCCTTACTCTACCCCAGAACGGCGTCGTGGTCTCCCTGCCATTGGGAAGCCTCGAATTCGGTCACATCAGCTCGCGCACGACCCGCAAGCCCACGATGTCGTTCGACAGCGCCGCCGAGAATCCGTTGCGCAGCGCCGAGCGCAGGTAGCGCGGGTTGTACAGCCAGGAGCCGCCGCGCAGGATGCGCCTTGCCTGGTCGCCGCCCAGTTCCCAGGCGCTGCCGTCCAGCGGCGCGCCTTCGTAGTTCTCGTGCACCACGTCCTGAACCCATTCCCACACGTTGCCGTGCATGTCGTACAGGCCCCAGGGGTTGGGCGGGAACATGCCGGCCGGCGTGGTGCCGCGCCGGTATTCGCCGCGCGGACCGCCGTTGTAGGTGAAGGTGCCGTCGTAGTTGGCCTGCTCGGTCGAGATCGTGTCGCCGAAGCTGAAGGCGGTGTGGGTCCCGGCGCGGCAGGCGTATTCCCATTCCGCCTCGCTGGGCAGCCGATAGCGCTTGCCGGTGGCCTCGCTCAGCCATTGCACGTACCTGAGGGCGTCGAACCAGGTCACGCCCACCACCGGATGCTCGTCGGTTTGCGGGAAGCCCGGGGCCGCCCAGTCGACTTCCCCGCCCGGCTGCCAGCCGGTGGCCAGCACGAAGGCGCGCCACTCGCCCACCGTGACCGGGTAGCGGCCCATGGCGAAGGGGCGCTCGATGCCGACCCAGTGCTGGGGCGTCTCGCGCGCCAGCCAGTTCTTTTGCGCGCCGGCCGCCATCGCGATGCGGCGCTCGTGCTCCGGGGAGCCCATCTGGAAACGCCCGGTCGGAATCAGGACCAGGGCCGGGCCCTGGCCGGCGCCGTCCAGGAAGGCGTCGCGCAGCACGCCGTTCTGGTCGGCCACCGGGCTCGATGGCGTCGGCAGCATCACCTCGAGTTCTGCGGCGGCGCGCGCGGCCTGCTCCTCGCGCACGCGCTTCTGCTCGGCCAGGTAGGCGGCGGCCGCCTTGGCCTGGGCCGCCTTGCGCTGGGCTTCCTCCTGCGCCGCCCTGGCCTTGGCCGCCTCCTCGTCGCGCCGGGCCAGCAGCTGCTGGCGCAGGGTCTCCTTGCGCGCGGCGCGGGCCTCCTCGGCGGCGGCGCGCTCGCGCCGCTGCTGCTCGCGCAGCTGTTCGCGGCGCTGGCGTTCGATCAGGGCCTGGGCCGCGGCCGCCGCCTGGGCTTGCGCCTCGCGCCGTGCGGCCAGCTCGCGCGCGGCCTGTTCCTCGGCCGCGCGGCGCACCGCCTCGCGCGCCGCTTCTTCCTCGGGCGTCGGTCCCGCGCCCTGCTCGATCAGCTCCAGCAGCGCGCGCACCGTGGCCGGGCGGGCGGCCGGATCGCGCGCCAGGCCGGCCTGCAGCGCGGCCCACTGGCGCGGGCGCAGCGCGCCGGGTGCGGGCGCGGCGCCGGCCGGCGGCAGCTCACCCTCCAGCAACTGGTAGACCATGGCCGACACCGCGTAGACGTCGAGCGCGGGGCCGGGCTGGCGCTCGGCGTCGGCCACTTCGGGCGCGCGGTAGCCGGCGGTGCCCGACATCCGGGGCGCGTCGAGCGGCGCCATGCCGCCGGTGGCGCGGGCGCGCGCGGCGATGCCGAAGTCGAGCAGCTTGACCTCGCCCTTGGCGGTCACGAAGACGTTGCCGGGCTTGATGTCGCGGTGCACCAGGCGGTGCCGCTCCCAGGCGTAGTCCAGGGCGTCGGCCACCGGCCGCAGCAGGGCCAGCACGCGCTCCAGCGCCAGTCGCCCTTCGCGCGCCAGCATGCTGTCGAGGTCTTCGCCCTCGAGGTATTCCATGATGATGAAGTAGCTGGCCGTGGCCGGATCCTGGGCCCACTCGTAGACGCGCACGATGTGCTCGTGCGCCAGCCTGCGCGCGCGCGTGGCTTCCTGCACCAGGAGTTTGGCGTGGCTGGCGGCCTGGGTCGCCTGCGGCGGCAGGATCTTGAGCGCCACCTGGGCGCTGTGTCCCAGCTCGGCGTGGGTGGCGAGGTCGGTGGCCTGCCACACCTGGCCCATGCCGCCATGGGCGATCAGGCGCTCGAGCCGGTAGCGGCGGTTGGGTGGGCCGACTTCCTGTCCCGCCATCAGGCCGATCTCGGTGCCCGGGCGCGCCGGTGCGGGCGCCTGCGGCGCCGGGTCGTCCGCCAGATTATCGGGGGGATAAGCGGCGTCCAGGATCGCGTTCTTGCGCAGGTCGAACTCGTGACGGCTCAGCAGGCCGTCCTCGTGGAGGGCGCGCAGTTCGCGGATCTTGTCGATGGCGGTTTGCATCGTCCTGCAGGCGCCTCCGTCAGCCCGGCAAGGCCGCGCCGCAGGCGGCGCAGAAGCGGTCTTCAGGCCGCGCCGGATGGCCGTGCACGCACTGGCGCGCCGCCGCGCTGGCGGCGAGGCCGGCGCCCAGGGTGGCCTGCGAAGCCAGGGCTGTCTTGTTCACGTCGTTCTGCATGGCCAGCAGGTCGAGCTGGTGGCGGCGGTCCTTGTCGACCTCGTGCTCGCGCCGCGCCTGCTCGGCGCGCACGGCGTCCTGGGCGGCGCGCGCCGCCTCGTCGGCCGTCATGCGGCCCGCGCCGGCCACGGCGGCCAGCGCTGTGAGCTGGCCCGCGTCCATGCCCGCGTGCACCCGCGTCTTCATGAAGTCGCCCAGCACCTGGGCGTTGGGCGCGGCGGCCAGCGCCAGCTTGGCGGTGTCGTCCATCGCGCCCAGCGATTCGGCGCGCGCGATCTCCAGGCGCGCCAGCTCCAGCGCGTGGGCGCGTTCGGCCGCGCGCCGCGCTTCCTCGATGTCGGCGCGGCGCGCCTCGGCGTCCAGGCCGACTTCCTGCATGCTGCGCGCGTGCCGGGCGTCGGCCTCGATGGTGCGCAGCAGTTTTTCGTGCTGGGCCAGGGCCTCGGCCTGGCCGTTGCCGCGCCGCGCCGCCTCGATGCGCAGGCGCGCCTGTTCGTCGTCCCACTCGATCTGGCGCTCGGCTTCGCGCCGGCGCGCCAGGTGCTGGGCCTCGTCGATCTCGCGCACGCGGCGCGCGGCGTCGGCCTCGGCCTCGCGCAGGCGCACCAGCTCGGCGCGCTGGCGCACGGCGTCCTCGATCTGGGCCGCCTGCTCGATCTTGTTGCGGATCTGCTGCTGCAGCAGTTGCTGGGAAAAGCGCTGCTGGGCCAGGCGCGCCGCCTGGGTGGCGTCCTGGCGCGCCGCTTCGAGCTCGGCGCGCATGCGCACCTGGGCCAGCGCGCGCAGGTGGGCCCACTCGGCCGCTTCGTCGGCGCGGGCCGCGCCCTTCTTGGCCATCTCGTGTTCCAGTTCCGCCAGCACCTCGCCGGCGCCGCGCTCGATCGCCTGCTTGCGCGACTGCGCTTCGAGGATGCGGCCGTACAGCTCGATCTGGCGGGAGCGCACGCCGTGGGCGCGGTCCGCGCCCTGCAGCGAGAGCTCGGCGCGCGCGATCGCATCGTCCTGGCGCAGCTCGGCGCGGCGCTGGCGCAGTTTCAGCTCCGCTTCCTCGCGCGCGATGCGTTGCCATTCCTCGGCGGTGTACAGCTCGTCCAGCTGGCGCGCGTGCTCGATCTGCACGTGCTTCTCGTCCGCCGCCAGCCACAGGCTGCCGACCCGGGCGCGGTTGGCGTCGAATTTGTCATGGCGCAGCTCCAGCGTGTCGACCTGGGTGGCGGCCAGCCCGTACTCGGCGAGCAGCAGCCTGAGACCGCCGTGCAGACGCTCGGCGAACTGCTCGCGCAGCTCGCGGTTGCCGGCCATCTCGCGGATCGAACGGGCGCCGATGAAATCCGCCGCGAGCTGGCGCAGCGGGTGGGCCAGCAGCTCGCGCAGCTGGGCGCCGCCGATGGTGCCGGGCATGGTCATGAAGTGGCGCGCGAACGCGGGCACGTTCTCGATCCTGATGCTGACGGTGAGGCGCGCGCTGACCGGAAGATGCTCGCAGGTGTGGACGTCCTCGAAGCTGAAGTCGACCGCGAGGGCGGCGCTGCGGGTGACCAGGATTTCGGCGTGCTGGTCGCGCAGCAGGTGGTTCAGGCGCGTGAAGAAGCCTTCGATCTCGTACTCGCCCTGGGGCACCTCGGTCGCCTTGTCGCCCTGCAGGATGTAGGCGCGCGCCGTGGCCGGCACGCGCAGGGTTTTCACGAACACGCCGGACAGCTCGCGCACGCCGAAGAACACGGCCAGTTCGTCCGGGCCGGCCACCCAGCGGTTCTCGCGCAGCACCGGCGCGTTGCGCGGCGCGCCAGGAATGAGGCCGCAGGCGGCGCAATAGCGGTCCTCGCTGCCGACCTTGCGCTCGCAACGCGGGCAGCTGGCGCTTTTCACACCGAACATCTGGAACATATGCGACTCCGTTTATCTCTTTACAACAAGCGCTTCAGGGATTCTAGCAGGGCAAGCGGATCAGCGCCGTGACGCCACGCATCAGATGATGCCGATCCGCTCGACGCAGGCCAGGCTGGCGCCGCGCGCACGCAGTTCTTCGCGCAGCCCGGCCGGCAGGCCGGCTTCCCACTCTTTCGGCAGCAGCACCCGGTCGCCGGCCTGGGCCTCGCGCAGGATCAGCGCGCACTTCGGCCCCAGCGCCTCGACCGATTCGACCTTGCCCGCATGCCAGCTCGACGAGCGGCCGGTGGCGATCACCCGTCCGCGCGCCAAGAATTCGCGGCCGCGCGCCATGCGGTCGGCCATGACCAGGGCCAGCTCGTAGGAGTCGCCCTGGAAGCGCGCTTCGCCGAAACGCACCGTGGTGCGCCAGCCGCCCTGGCCGCGCCCGTCGAAGTGGCGGCTCCCGGCCAGCACCGCGCGCACCTGCGCCTGGCCGGCCGCGTCGAGCTCGGGCACGGCGATGGGGTCCTCGCCGGCGGCCTCGCCCTCCCCGCCTTGCGCCAGCGGCCGCACGCTGACCTCGACCCAGCCCAGGCTGTCGTGGGCGCCCCCGCTGTGCAGCGGGAACCAGGCGCGCGCGCTCGCCACACCGGCGCCCGGATCGGGCTGGCCCGTCAAGAGGCCGAGGTGGGTCAGGTCCTGTGCGCCGCCGTCGATCCGCCCCAGGTGCCAGGCGTCCGACCAGCCGTTGGCGACCTCGGTGCGCGCCGGCAGCACGCCGCGCACCATGCGGTCGGCCAGCACCGCCGCCAGCTCCCAGTCGCGGTCGCCCTCGGCCGGGGCCCGGTCCAGGCTCAGCACCACCTGGTCGCGGCTGTCGTGACGCGCCTCGGTATGGCGCGCCAGGCGCACCACCTGCTGCATGCGTTCGGCCACCTCGGGCGCGCCGGGCACGCTGCATTTCACGTCGGCGCGGCCGGCGCGCGGGCGGCGCGTGGCGGTCACCGTCAGGTAGCCGCCGCGCGGGTCGCGGCTGCGGCAGCTCGCGCTGTCCGGCGCGGCGTTCATGCGGCCACCTCGTCCAGCTCGGGCGCGCGCAGCGCGCGCCGCGCGCCGGCTTCGAGTTCGAGATTGCTGACGATGCGGTCGGCCTCGTCGAACAGCGCAGCCGGCGTCGCGCCCGTGGCCTGCTTGATGCGCGCCAGCAGGGCCCAGGCTTCGTCCAGCGCCAGTGCGGCGCGGCGGCTGTGGCGCGCGCGGCGCATCTGCTCGCCGGCGGGAAGCGGGGTGTTGGGCGCGCTCAGCTCCAGCGCCGGCATGGTGCCGACCGACAGGCTGACCAGGTCGAGGCGGCGCAGCAGTTCCTGCAACTGGCGGAACTGGGCCTGCCCCTCGGGCGTGACCGCCATGCGCAGCGCGCACATTACGCAGGGCAGTTCCAGGAACAGGCGGCGCAGGGCGCGTGCGTCCTCGCGGGCCGCGCAGAACGCCTCCTGGGTTCCCGGTGCCAGTTCCGATACCGGTTCAGGCGCCAACGCGGCGGCTGGAAGCGCCGCCTGGGCTGCCAGGCGCGCCTCCAGCATGCGGGCGTAGTCGCGGCTGGCGCCCAGGTCGACCGGCACGCAGTCGTCCACGGTGACGCCGAAACGGGTGTACATCAGCTGGTTGATGCCGGCGCGGAAGGCGTTCCACTCCTCCAGCGTGGTGCAGGGCGGCAGGTCGAGGTTGCCCTGCGCCAGCTCGTGCTGCAGGGCCGCCTCCAGCACCTGGGCGAAGGCCTCGACGCCGACCGCGTCCTCGGCTTCGCTGGCCAGGTAGAGGTCGAAGCGCTGCTGGCTGGCGCGCGGGTCGGGATCGATCGCGAAACTCAGGCGCAGGCCGATCTCGGGGCTGGCCGCGAAGGGCGTCAGGTCGCAGCTGTAGGGCCCCGGATGCACGCCCCAGGCGCGCTCGCCGTCCAGCACCGCGATGCGGGCGCCTTCGCCCAGGCGGCGGGTGCGTCCGCCCCGGTCCACCAGCACGGCGGCGCAACCGGGCGGCACGGTGCAGTTGGCCGGCGCCGGCAGAGCGATCGCGCTGCGCCCCAGGCTGGAACAGGAGAATTCGACGGGCCGCAGCGGGCGCTTGAACAAGGATCCGAACATCGTTTACCTTCCCGGGACCGGCTCGACCTTGAAGACCGCCCCATGTCGCTGGAAATGCTCGGCCGGCGGCGCCGCGAAAGGCCATGCGCCCTCGCATTCGCCGTCGCCGTCGAGGCGGCCTTCCAGCACGACCGCCCCCTCGCCATCCGTGACCCGCAGCAGCGGGCGTGCCGCCAGCAGCGCGGGCGCGCGCGCTGCCTGGGCATCGAGTTGCAGGATCACCTGGCCCTGGGTGAAATGCAGGCGCCACATGCCGTCGTCCGTCACCAGCACACTGAGCGCGGCGCCGCTGTCGGCGGCGCGCAGCAGGCCGCGGCTTTCGCGCCAGCCCTCCCCGGCCTCGGCGCGCGCCTGTTCGGCCAGGCGGCGCAGGCGCCTCAGGGTCAGCGGCGAGCCCTCCAGGGCGGCGCGTTCGCCGCCGGTCAGGGGCCGGCTGCCGTCGAGCGCGGCGCGCAGCACGGCGTCGTCCAGCACCAGCCGGTCGCCCTCCACGCGCCGGCCGGCCAGCAGTTGCGCCGCCAGCTTGCGATCCAGTTCCGTCATTCTCATCGATCATCCTCCCTTGGCGTCGCCTCCCGCAGGCGCGCGATCGTGGCGTCGCGGCGCTTGCGCAGGGTCGGCAACGAGATGCCGTCCAGGCCCGCGAGCTGCTGCATGGTGGGCAGCTCGCCGGTGGCCGGGTCGAGCCACTCGGCCGGATACGTGTCGTCGAAGGGGCCCAGCAGTTTCAGATACACCGCCAGGCGCACCGGCAGCGTGTCGCCTTCCATCCGGCGCGCCGCCCAGCCAACGCCAGGTAGCGCGCCCGCCGCCGACTGCAGGTAGCTGGGGGGAAGAGAAACCTCGCTAGCCCGTGCGGCCAGGCGCGCACGCTCCGCTTCGTCCACGGCCTCGTCCTGCGGCGGTGTTTCACCATCGTCGCCGTCCTCGCCGTCGTCGCCGGCGTCCAGCGCGTCCTGGCGCGCTTCCAGGATCTGGTCCGGGCCGGGCGTGCCGCCCTGCTCCGACTCGCCCAGCACGCGCCAGTAATCGTCCAGCCAGGCCTCGGCCGTGCCGAGGTCCTGGGCCCAGTCGCGGTCGGCGTTACTGGACAGCTGTTCATACTCGCCGATCTCGCGCAGCATGGCCGCGATCTTGTCCGGGCTGGTCTTGAGGCTGGCGAAGCGCTTGGAACGGGTGTGCAGCGGGCCCGGCGCGCCGCCGTGCTCTTCCAGGCTTTCGCTCCAGCGCAGCACCCATTCGGCGCGGCAGTCGGCGATCGAGCGCATTTGGCGCACCTCGATCGGCATCGCCTCGACCGGGCGCCCGAGAATGGCGCCGACCTGGCCGGCGTGCTCGCGCCAGCCGTCGAACAGGCGCGCGATCTCGTGGTAGGCGGTGTCCAGCATGCGATAAGCATACATGCGGTTCGGGCTGCACGGGCGTCCGCAAGCGACCTCGTAGTTGTTGCTGTCGACCTTGTCGCGCAGGACGGCGTACATGTCATTGCATTTCTTGCGCAGCAAGGCGTCGCCGCCGGGCTGCTCCCAGAAGCGCCCCAGGCGCGCATGCTCGCCGGCGAGCGCCGCGCACAGCGCGTCCCAGTCGGCCGGCCTGGCCTGGAGTTCATAGACCAGGGCCAGCGCCAGCTCGGCCACGGTGTCGCCATAGCTGTTGCCGCTCGCCTCGCCCCGGCCGCCGCAGGCGCGCAGGGCGCGCGCCACGGCGTCGACGTAGAGGGCGAGCGCGGCGTCCCGGTCCGGCTCCAGCAGCAGGGCTGGGTCGACGCGGGCGAACGCCTGCAGGGAACAGTGTCCCAGCAGTTTGCGGACCTGCTCCCAACCATGCTCCTGATACCGGGTCCCCGGCAAACGCATACCTACCTCGTCCTCGATGGCCTCCGCATATGGCGGATTGAAACAAATAATGCCATACAAACACAAATTCGAGGCGCTCAGGAAGCGGCTATTTCCCCTTCTGTTCCCCGGACTGTTGTTCCATGTGCTGCAGCAGCGCGGCCACCAGCGGGGCCGCGTGCGCACCGCCGGTCGCCGCCGAATGGCTGACGAAGCTAGCGAAGGCCAGGCGCCGGGTCTGGCCGGGCAGGCTGCCGGGCTCCAGCCAGCCCATGAACCAGACCGTGGCCAGGCCGTCCGCGCCGGTGGGCGCGGTGCCGGTCTTGCCGAACAGGCCGGGGCGCAGCCGATCGAAGGCGGGGGCGCGGAACACCCCGGCGGCGGTGCCACGCTCGATCACGCCCTTCATGCCGGCCCGCACCCGGTCCAGGCGCACCCCGAGCGCTTCCCCGCGCCCTTCCCTAGCGGCGCGTCCGTCGAGTTCCAGCAGAAGGCGGGGCGCGACCGCGCGGCCCTGTCCGACCGCGCCCGCCACCATGGCCATCTGCAGGGGCGTGGCCTGCATGCGCAGGCCGATCGCCATCTGGCGCAGCTCGTGGCGGGTGAGCACGGGGTCGAGCTGGGAGGCGCTGGCCTGGAGCGCATCCCACTCGGCCCAGCGGTAGTCGGCGGGCAGCAGCCCACCGTCCAGGCGCAGCGCGCTGCCGAAGCCGAGCCGTCTTGCCATTGCGTCAACGGGACGCAGACTGGCGAAGGCGCCCGCTTCCAGTTCGCGCGCGCCGGGCACGCCGCCTTCCGGCTGGCCCAGCAGGGTGCGGTCGCTCAGCTCCGCGCTCCAGGCGAACCAGGTGTTGACGCTGTAGGCGAGCGCCTGGCCGAGCCCCAGCCGGCCGGCGTCGGCGCGGCTGGCGGCTTGCTGCTCGCGGAAATTCGTGACATGGGCGCCGGCGCCGCCCTCGGGATAGCGCGCGCTGGCGCTGCGGAAGGCATAGCCGCCCGTTTGCGCCAGTCGGTCGATCTCGGCCAGCGGCATGCCGGACAGCAGCGCGTCCAAGCGCGGATCGCGCCGCGCCGCCGCCTCCAGGCCGAGCGCGGTCACCACCTTGAAGGTCGAGCCGGGGGCGCGCCAGGCGCCGCCGTCATGCTGGAAAGCCGGGATGCGCAGCGGGCTGCGGGCCGGGTCGGCGCGGTCGAAGTCGCGCAGCTCCGGCCAGCGCGCCGGATCGGCTTCGCCCTGGGCGCTGGAGGCGGCCGCCAGGATGTCGCCCTGCTCGGCATCCAGCAGCACCAGGCCGGCCTGGCGCCCTGCCGGAGGCGCGCGCCCGCCGGCGCAGGCGCGGCCGTCCCACCTGCCCTCGCGCAGGCCGATGCAGTCCAGCACCGCCTGGGCCTGGCCTTGCAGCGCCAGGTCCAGGCTCAGGCGCGCCTCGTGCGCCGAGCCGCCCAGGCGCGCCAGCATGCCGGCGACGCTGCCGGCGTGGGCCCGATGCACGCCCAGCAGCGGCCCCAGGCCGGCCTCCAGCGCGGCGGACGCCGGCTGGCCGTCGCCCCACAGCGGCTTGCCTTCCCGGTCGAGCAGGCGTACCGGGGCGCGGCCGGGCGCGGCGCCGCCAGCGGCGGCCGGCACCGGATACCAGGCGAGGCGCCCTCCGTCCAGGCGCAGGTGGCGGTAGGCCGCATCGCTGCCGCCGGACAGCGCGGCCAGGTCGAGCGGCGCCACCTCCAGCCCGATCCGGGCGGCGCCCGGCTCGGGCGTGAGGATCAGGTGCTGGACCGCGCCGGCGTCAGGGCAGGCGCGCCCTTCGCAGGCGCCGGCGATGCTGGCGCGCGCTCCCTCGACCGCCAGCACGCGGCCGGCCAGCAGCAGCTCGACCGGCGCGCCGCCGGCCGGGGCGCTCAGGCGCACGCGCTGGCCGCCACGCCCGGCGTCCCAGTCGGCGACCCGGTTCCAGGGCGCCCAGCCTTCCGGCAGGCGCGCGAACAGGCGCATCGCCGCCACCGGCAAGCCTTCCGCGACCCCGGCCGGCGCGCCGGACAGCAGCGCCTGGAAGGGTATCGGGTTGGACGGACGCAGGCGCCAGGCCAGCAAGCGCCGTTCGCTATTGAAGATACGTACCTGTTCGCGCAGGTAGGCGCCGTCGGCGCGGTAATACAGGCGTTCGAGCAGGCGGCGGTCGCCCTGGTCCAGGTGCAGGTGCTCCCAGCCCGGCAGCGGCGCACGGGCGCCGGGGTCGGCCGCATGCCAGGCGACCAGGTCGCGCGGGGCCAGCTCGGCCAGGCCGTCGCGGTTCAGGCGCAGCAGCCCGCGTGCGCGCAACTGCTCGAACAGGGCCTGGTCTTCCATGCCCGGCGCGGGCGTGGCGGGCACCCGGTAGCTGCCGGGCGCGAGGCGCAGCGCCACCGGTTCGGCGCCCGGCGCGAAGGCCTGCAGCAGCGCCGGCGCCAGGCTGGCGGGATCGGGAAGGTAGCGCTGGACCAGCAGCTCGCCCGCCTCGGGGCAGGCGCGGCTGGGACGGCGCAGGAAGCGCAGCGCCTCGCCCTGCCACGCCAGCCAGCCGCTGCGGCCCAGCGGGGCCGCGCCCTCGGCGGCGCGCACCACCCGTCCGCCGGTGGCGTCGCTGACCCAGGCGGTCCCCGCGCTCCCTTTCCACGCGATCGAGAGTCCCGGGTCGGCGCCCGCCGCCGCCTTGCCGCTCAGGGTCACGCGCGGCATGGACGATCCGGGCGCGCCCAGAAGCACGGTGCGCGGCGCGCTGCCGCTTGCGCGGGCCAGCGCGGCCGCCTCCTCCAGCGGGAAGCCGATGCGCAGCGGCAGCAGGGTCGGCTGCTTCGGATCGAGGACCTGGCTGCACAGGTCGACGCGCACCGCCGGCTCGGCCTTCGCGCCGGCGGCGATCAGGAGCGCGGTGTCGCCGAACTGGCGCAGGCCGACGCCGCCCCCGACCGGCACCTCGATGTGCATGCCGCCCAGCCAGGGCTGGAGGGCGGACAGGGCCGGCGTGTGCGAGGCGTCGGCGGCCAGCGCCAGGCGGCGCGCGTGCAGGCTCAGTGCCAGCGCGCCGAGCCCGATGAGCGCGGCCAGGGCGAGCGCCGCCCAGGGCAGGCGCAGGCGCAGCGCGGCGCCCTGCCCGACTTGCCGCGCAAGCCGCGGCGCAGCCAGCCGGGTTCCGGCGCGCAGATTGCGCGCGCGGCGCCGGGCGGTGCGTCGCGCGGCGAGCTGGTCGAGCATGGAGATGAGGATGCCTGTCATGCGCCTGTCCGGTAAGGGCGGCCCGGGCGGCCGCTCATGCGGACTTAGCGGAGGGCGGGCGAAAACACGCGTTCGCGCGGGCTTTTCGACAGGTCATTCCGTGTTTTTCGCGTCTCGTCGCAATCCGATGGAGCTTGCCGCGCGGCTCGCCTACAGTACACACATCGACAACCCGCCAACGCAAGGAGCCACATCATGAACATCCTCAAGAACATGGAAGCCGTCTTCCTCACCGCCGCCGTGCTCGCCGTCTCGGTCAGCCAGTTCGGCGGCCCGATCTCCGAAGCGCATGCCCGCAGCTACACCCCGGACGCTGCCGCCATCGCCACCTCGGGCAAGGTCGCCGTGGTGAACGTCACCGCCAAGCGCCTGAGCGCCGAAGAAAAGGCCGAGCTGCTGGCCGACGCCGCCGGGAGCCGCGGATGATGGCCCAGGGTCGCCGCGACCGCCTCGTGCGGCAAGCGGCGGCCCCTCAGCGCGTGTCCTTCCCCGCTGCCCCGCGCCAGCCCTGCTGAACTGTTTCAGTTGTAAGCATCTGCTTCAAAGCCCCCCGATCCACATCCCTCGGCGATATAGTGAGTCATCCGCTTTTGGATCTGGAGACCGAACATGAAAGCCACCCTCGCCCTTGCCGCCCTGATCGCCGCCGGCGCCGCCTTCGCCCCGCTGCCGTCGATGGCGCAAGCCCGTGTCGACGTCTACATCGGTTCGCCCCCGCCGGCGCCGATCTACGAACGCATCCCCGGCCCGCGCCACGGCTATGTCTGGGCGCCGGGCTACTGGGAATGGCGCGGCCATCGCCATGACTGGGTGCCGGGCCGCTACCTCGCCGCCCGCCCGGGTTACGTCTACGCCCCGCCGGCCTGGCGCCGTGGCCAAGGCGGCTGGTACATGGAGCCGGCGCGCTGGAACCGCCATGACCGCGACCGCGACGGCATTCCGGACCGCTACGAGCGCCACGGCTACGCCTCGCCCTACGCCGGCTCGGGCTACGAGCGCTGGGATCGTCCGCGCTACGACCGCGACCGCGACGGCATCCCCGATCGCTACGAGCGCCGTCACCGCGACACCGACCGCGACGGCGTGCCGAACCGCTATGACCGCGACCTCGACAACGACGGCGTGCGCAACGAATACGACCGCGACCGCGACGGCGACCGCGTGCCCAACCGCTACGACCAGCGTCCGAACAATCCCTACCGCTACTGATCGTCGCGGCGCATGAAACGACACAGGCCGCCCGGGCAACCGGGCGGCCTGTGCGTCTTCAGGAGACGGTGCGGCTCAGTGCTTCAGGTATTTGTCGAGGAAGGCCAGGATCTTCGCGCTGGCCTCGGCCTGGTTCTTCTTCTTCGAGAAACCGTGACCCTCGTCCGGGAACACGATGTACTCCACCGGCACCTGGCGCTTGCGCACCGCCTCCACGATCTCGTCGCTCTCGACCTTGATCACGCGCGGGTCGTTGGCGCCCTGGATCACCAGCAGCGGCTTGCGGATCTTATCGGCGTGGAACAGCGGCGAGGTCGCGGTCAGGAAGTCCTTGTCCTTCACCGGGTCGCCGATCTCGTCGTACAGGGCCTTGCGCTGGGCTTCCCAATACGGAGGGATGCTCTCCAGCGTGCGGATCCAGTTGCTGACCCCGAAGATGTCGATGCCGACCTTGAAGGCCTCGGGCCGGAAGGCCAGCGCCGCCAGCGTCATGTAGCCGCCATAGCTGCCGCCCATGATGCCGATCCGTTCCGGATCGATGTAGCCCTGGCTGGCCAGCCAGGTCTTGGCCTCGACGCAGTCCCACAGCGGTTCCAGGCCGTGCTTGCGGTCGTCGGCGCGGAAGAAGGTCTTGCCATAGCCCGAGCTGCCGCGGTTGTTGATGCCCAGGACCGCGTAGCCGTGGTTGACCAGGTACTGGATCTGGGCGTTATAGCCGCGCATGGTCTGTCCGCCCGGCCCTCCGTGCACGAAGACCACGGCCGGCACCTTGGCCGAGGGCGAGGCGCCCTTCGGCTTGTAGTAGATCGAGGGGATGACCATGCCGTCGAAGGAGCGGAAGCGCACCACTTCGGCCTCGACCAGGTCGTCCGGGTCGATGTCCTTGCTCAGGCTGCGCGTGAGCTGGGTGGTCTTGCCGTTCCTGAAGTCGTGCACGTAGAGATTGTTGGGCGAGCGGTCGCCGTTCAGGTAGAAGGCCATCAGCTTGCCGCTCGCGGAGAAGCTCACCTGGCGCAGCTCGCCGCCCGGCAGCCTGGGCATGGCCACCGGCTTGCCGTCCTCATGGACGCGCACGTCGATGCTGCCGTCGCGGTTCACCACGCTGACCCGGTGCCGGCCGTTGCGGGAATAATCGGTGCCCAGCAGGTCCCAGTCCGCCTTCGCGACTTCCTCCACCTTCCCGCTGGCCAGGTCGTAGGCCAGGATGCGCGCGAACTCGCCCTCGGCGTTGCTGGTGTAGAGCAGGCGCTTCGATTCGGGGTCGAAGCTCGCCGCCGAGTGGCTGGCCGGCCCGGTGTGCGGCGTGACATGGCGCATCTCGCGCGTCTTCAGGTTGACCACGTAGACGTCGCTGTCCGAGGTGGTGTTCGGCTTGTCCAGCGCCAGCCACTGGCCGTCGCGGCTGATGGCGGAGACCTGCATGCCGCTCTCGTTGCGGTAGACCATCTGGCGCGCGTAGGTGCCGGCGTCATAGAGGTAGACGTCGAAGAACTTCGGATCGCGCTCATTGGTGGCGAGGTAGAAGCCGCTGCCGTCCGGGCGCCAGCCGGCGAAGAGCGCACGGTGCTTGTCGCCCGGCGTCAGGTCGCGCTCGGTGCCGTCGAGTTCACGCACGTAGACGTGGTGCAGTTCGTTGCCTCCCTGGTCGCGCCGGAACAGGACCCGGTCGTCGTTGTAGAAATAGCCGATCGCATAGGTGCTGTCGGTGGTGGACCTGGTCAGCGCGCGCGGCGCGCCGCCGCCCACCGGCATCGTGTAGACGTTGAAGATGCCGGTCTCGTTGCTGCTGAACAGGATCTGCTTCTCGTCCTTGCTGAAGGTGGCGCCCGTCACCGAGGTCGTCGCCATGAACTGCTCGATCGTGTAGCGCTTGGGCGCCTTCTTGGCGCTCTTGGCGTTTTTCGCCGCCGGCGCCTTGGCCGGCGCTTCTGCCGCGTGGAGGGGTAGGACAAGGGCGCCGGCGAGGAAGGCGAGCAGGGAAAGACGCAAGGCGGGACGGGACGAGGGCATGAATGCTCCTGAGGGAAAGGGATGGGAACAGCCGTCCGAGTGTTGCAAAGCCCTCAACATGTGTCAATAGCCGGGAAACCGGTTATGCTCTCGCCATGATCGACCTCCCCACCCTGCAGGCCGCCGCGTTCAAGGCCGAACTGGCCGCCAGCCGCCAGCTGGCCGCGCGCGCCAAGATCAGCTTCGCCAGCGCCCTGCAGCACACCTTGCGCCTGCGCGCCGGCGCCGCCGGACTGGAACAGCTGCTGGCCAGCCGCCAGGCCGAACGCGCGCATGCGCAGCAGCGCGCCGAAGTGCGCGCCGCCGCCGCCCAGGCGTCGCGCCAGCGCCGCGCAAGCACGTCGACGGCCGCCTGGCAGGCCTGGTTCGACGGCTCGGCGCGTCCCAATCCGGGCCGCTGCACCATCGGCGCGGTGCTGACCGGCCCTGAAGGACAGCGGATCGCCATCTCGCAGGACGCCGGCCACGGCAACAGCAGCGAAGCGGAGTACCGCGCGCTGATCGCGCTGCTGCGCGCAGCCGTGCTGCACGGCGCCGCCGGGCTCGCGATCCACGGCGACAGCCAGGTCGTGATCGACGACGTGAACGCGCCCGAACCCGCCGCCGCGCCGTCCCTGCGCAGCTACCGCAAAGAAGCGCGCGCCCTGCTCGCGCGCCTGCCCGGCGCCCGCCTGGTCTGGGTGCCGCGCCATAAGAACCTCGACGCCGACGCGCTCTCCCGGCGCGCCGCCCTCTTTCCCAGCCCCGACACCACGGAAACGGAATACCCCGCATGACAGAAGTCCCGCAAGACCTGGCCGGCTGGCGCACCAAGCTGGCCGCCCTGGCCGCCGGCGCCGCCGGCAACGACGGCGCCCACGACGCCAACCACCTCGACCGCGTGTGGCGCAACGCCCAGGCCCTGTTGCCCCACCATCCCGAAGCCGACAAGCTGGTGGTGCTGGCCGCCTGCTACCTGCACGACCTGGTCAACCTGCCCAAGAACCATCCCGAGCGCGCCCAGGCTTCGCGCCGCTCGGCGCAACTCGCGCGCCATCAGCTGGGATGGATGGGCTTCCCCGCCGACAAGCTGGACGCGGTGGCCCATGCGATCGAGGCGCACAGCTTCTCGGCCGCGATTCCCGCCGAGAGCATCGAAGCCAGGATCGTCCAGGACGCCGACCGCCTCGACGCCCTCGGCGCCGTCGGCCTGGCGCGCATGTTCTACATCGCCGGCATGATGGGCAGCAGCCTGGCCCATCCGGACGACCCGCTGGCCGAGCGCCGCGCCGCCGACGACAAGTCCTATTCGCTCGACCATATCGCGGTCAAGCTGGCGACCTTGCCGGGCAAGATGCAGACCGAGGGCGGCCGCAAGCTCGGGCTGGAGCGTCTGGCGTATCTCGAATCCTTCCGCGCGGCCTTCGCCGCCGAATGGCTGGGCAAGCCGACCGGAGAAGCTTGATTCTTGCCTCTTCAGCAATGCTAAGATAGGCGGACCGCAACCCGCCCGAGGTGTCCATGTCCAGTCCGACCACGCTTGAGAAGTCCAGCACCTGGAGCCTGAACTTCGTCCTGGTCTGCATCTTCATCGACATGCTCGGCATTGGCCTGATCGTCCCCGTGATGCCCCTGATGGTGGGCCAGTTCGTCGAAGGCAAGGAGCAACAGGCCCTGTGGTTCGGGGTGCTGGCCACCACCTTCGGCCTGCTGCAGTTCCTGTGCATGCCGGCCCTCGGCGCGCTGAGCGACCGCATCGGCCGCCGGCCGGTGCTGCTGTATTCGATGGGCGGGATGGCCCTCAACTTCCTGATCACCGCCTGGGCGCCCAGCCTGGCCTGGCTGTTCGTCGGCCGCATCATCGGCGGCATGTCCTCGGCCAGCATGTCGGTGGCCTCGGCCTACGCCTCCGACATCTCGACCCACGAGAACCGCGCCAAGAGCTTCGGCAAGATCGGCGCCGCCTTCGGCCTGGGCTTCATCTGCGGCCCGATGCTGGGCGGCCTGCTGGGCGACGCCGGCCTGCACCTGCCCTTCTACGTGGCGGCCGCGCTGTCCTTCGCCAACCTGGTGTACGGCTGGTTCATGGTGCCCGAGTCGCTGCCGCCCGGCCGGCGCGCGCCGCTCAAGCTGGCGCGCCTGAATCCCCTCGCCGCCCTGCTGCGCCTGGTGGGCCGGCGCGACATCCGCGGCCTGGTGGTGGTCTTCACCCTGGTCACCTTCGCCCAGATGATGCTGCAATCGACCTGGGTGCTGTACACCACCTTCCGCTTTGACTGGACGCCGCGCGACAACGGCATCGCCATGTTCTGCGTCGGCCTGGCGTCGGCCGTGGTGCAGGCCGGACTGCTGGCCTTCCTGATCCGGCGTCTTGGCGAGGTGCGCCTGGCCCTGCTGGGCCTGGCCTCGGGCGCGGTGACCTACATGCTGTACGGCCTGGCCACGCGCGGCTGGATGATGTACGTCTTCATCCTGTGCAACCTGCTGGCCTTCGCCGCCGGGCCGGCCCTGCAGGGCATCGTGTCCAAGGCCACGCCGCCCGAGCAGCAGGGCGAACTGATGGGCTCCCTGCAATCGATCAGCAGCCTGGGCGTGATCGTCACCCCGCTGGTCGGCACGGCCATCCTGGGCGCCGCCAGCCACCTGCCGGCGAACGACTGGCGGATCGGCAGCACCTTCTTCCTGTGCGCGGCCATGCAGGTGGTGGCGATCTTCGTCGCGCGGCGTTACTTCCGCGCCCACCGCGCCGCCGCATGAGCGGCGCGGTGCTGGCCGCCGTGCTGTGCGCCGCCCTGCTGCACGCCGCCTGGAACGCGGCGATCAAGACCGAAGCCGACAAGCTGCTCGCCACCCTCGCCGTCACCAGCGGCGCCGCCCTGCTGGGTGCAGCAGCCCTGCCCTTCCTGCCCGCCCCCGCGGCGGCGAGCTGGCCCTTCATCGCCGCGTCCAGCCTGCTCCAGGTGGCCTACTACCTGCTGCTGTCGGCCACTTACCGCGAGACCGACATCAGCCACGCCTATCCCTTGATGCGCGGCGCCGCGCCGGTGCTGGTGGCGCTCGCCAACGCGGGCAACGAAGCCCTGCAGCCGGCGCAGGTGCTGGCGATCGGCCTGGTATGCGCCGGCGGGCTGGTGATCTTCCTCGGCGGCGGCGGCCTGCGCGCGCGCCGTCGCGGCACGGCGCTGGCGCTGGCGACGGCGCTGGTGATCGCCGCCTACACCCTGGTCGACGGCCTCGGCGTGCGCCGTTCGGGCGCCCCGGCGGCCTACACCGCCTGGCTGTTCCTGCTCACCGGGGTGCTCGCCCCGCTCGCCTGCCGGCGCCGGGCCGGCGGGCGCCTCGCGGCCTATCTTGCGGCCAGGCCGCTGGTCGCCCTCGGCGGCGGGGCGGCGACTGCCGCTTCCTACGGCATCGCGCTGTGGGCCATGACCCTGGCGCCGGTTGCGGTGGTGGCCGCGCTGCGCGAGACCTCGATCGTCTTCGCCGTGGCCATCGCCGCCTGGGTGCTGCGTGAGCGCGTCGCGCGCGAACGCATCGCCGGCGCGCTCCTGATCGCCGCCGGCGCGGCCGCCCTGCGCCTGGGCTGAGGCCTCAGAACGTCATTTCCAGGTTGGCGCGCAGCGACACGCTTTTCGGATAATGCCAGCCGCGCTTCTCGACGCCGGAGGCCGGATCGGCATAAGTCAGGTCCCAGGCGTTGGCTTCGGCCAGCAGGTTGGCGGCGCTCAGCCGCAGCAGGAGCTTCGGATTGAAGGTCCAGGCGGCGTAGGCTTCGAGCTCGGTGTGGGCGTAGCGGTAGAAAGTGCGGTTCGCCGTCACCCGGATCCGGCCGCCGCGCCGGTGCGCCAGGCTGGCGCCGGCCGCCAGCGGCCCCGTCTTGTAGTCGAGGCCGAGGTTGGCCGACAAGGGGATCTGCTGCTCCATGCGGTTGTCCGGCCCCGGCACCGAATCGACCTCGGACCAATGGCGGCTGACGCTGGCCCGCAGCTCGATCGCCGGCGCGTCCTCCAGCAGCGCCTTGAGCGGGAACCTAGTCTCGAGCTCGAGGCTGCGCAGGCTCGCGCGGTCCTCGTTGACCGGCGTGAAGATCCAGCGCAGGCCGTCGAAGTAGATGCGGTTGCTGGTGTAGTCCTCGATGCGCCGCAGCGAGCCGCTGAGCGAGACCATGGCGCCTTCGGCCCAGTAGTGCTCCCAGGCGGCGTCGAGGCCCCAGGCCAGTTCCGGCTTGAGGTTCGGATTGCCCTGGTAATCGGCTTCGGTGGCGCTGTTGTTCTCCCAGGCGGAGCGGCGCGGCACGATGCTGTCCAGTTCCGGCGCCTTGTAGGTGCGGCTCAGGGCCAGGCGCAGCTGGTCGGACCTGCCCTCTTCGCCCGGCAGCTTCCACAGGGTCTGCACGATCGGGCTCAGCACGCTGGAGCGCACCGTGGTCGGCACCACGCTGCTGCCGATCACCCGGGTGCGCACGCCCTCCCAGCGCGTGCCCAGGTAGACCGAGAGCCGCGGGTTGAGGGTCCACTCGTCCTGCACGTAGAGCGCGGCGCGGCCGATCCGGGCGCGGAAGTCTTCGTCCAGCAAGAAGCCCGGCGGGAACACCCGCACCCGGTCGCGCTCGGCGCGGATGTCGGAACTGGCGCTGAACCCGAGGTCCCAGCCCAGCGCCAGCAGATGGCCGCCGTCCAGGGTGCGCGTGGCCTTGCCGGTCGACTTCAGGCCGCGCACGTGGCTGTCGGACAGCGTGCTGCCGTCGCTCTCGGGCTCGCCGGCGGCGTCCCTGCCGAGGCGCCACACGAACATCTTGCGCGAAGACCACTCGGCGCTCAGCTTGGCCTCCAACTTGGTGCCGGAAGCCAGGCTGCGGGTCCAGTCCAGGCTGGTCTTGAGCAGGCGGTCATCGAACTCGCCATGGGTGTGCAGGTCCGGCGCCTGCGGCGGCGCGCCCAGGTAGGTCGTGATGCGGGCGTGGCCGTGGTTGCGGAAGCTGCTGCTGTTGAACAGGGTTTCCCAGGCGAGCGTATCACCGTCTTCCAGGGTCCAGTTGATGCGCGGGCTCAGGTTGAGCCGGTTCATGCTGCCATGTTCCGGCGTGTAGGTGGTGCGCAGCAGGTCGGTCACGCCGTCAGGCCGCACATTCTCCTGGTAGCCGCTCCAGTCGCGCGACATGCTGTCGTGGTTGCCGCTGGCCGTGAACGACCAGGATGAGCGCTCGCCGCGCTCGGCCACCTGGGTGCTGAAGCTGGGGCCATGAAAGTCGCTGGCCAGCAGCTGGCCGAGCTTGAATTCGCGCTCGCGCTTGCGCGGGGTCTTGCGCAGCACGATGTTGATGGTGCCGGCCACCGATTCGGTCGAGAACTCGGCGGTCGCCACGCGCAGCACTTCGATGCGTTCGATCAGCTCGGGCGCCAGATTGTCGATCGAGAAGCCGGCCGGGGCGCGTTCGCCGTCCAGCAGGATCTGGGTATAGCCGCCGCCCAGGCCGCGCATACGGATCTCGGTGCTGCGGCCACCCGTGCTGGTGACCGTGACCCCGGGAATGCGCTTGAGGACCTCGGCCAGGCTGCCGTCGCCGTAGCGGGCGATGTCCTCGCGCCCGACCACGATGCGGGCGGCCGTGTCGTCGCGGCGCGGGTCGTAGGCGCCGCCCTTCACCTCCACCTGCTGGACACCAGCCTTGACGCCCTGGTCCTGGGCGGATGCCTGGGCGCAGAGCCCGGCCACGAGTACTGCCAGAAAACGCGGATAAGGCAAGGCCATGCTCTACTCTCCAGAAATAGTTGTTCAAATTGTGAGAACGACTATATTCCACAGAATAGCAATGTGTAAACTACATTCGGAACATCTTATTGCCACAGCATAGCAATGCCAACTTCCATTACGAAGCAGGATGGACGCGGGCCTTGCCTGGCATGGGGCGGTCCATGCACCCGGCATGATGCACGCATGACTGGCGAATCCTGTGACCGGCGCACACTGCGGTACACTGCCCCCAGGCTTTCCGATAAACCTGCGTTGCTGTACGTTATCGCCGCTATAATGCGCCATCGTTTGCAAACCTAGAGGCCTACCAAAGTGTCCCGGATAAAAGTCCTGCCCCAATACGTGCTGCCGAAATCAGCGATCACCAACCTGGCCGGCCGCGTCGCGGGCGCCAAGGGCGGCTCCATGACCACCGGACTGATCCGCTGGTTCGTCGGCAAGTACGGCGTCAACATGGACGAGGCGGAAAATCCGGACATCGCAAGCTACGCCAGCTTCAACGAGTTCTTCACCCGTCCGCTGCGCCCGGGCGCGCGGCCGCTGGCGGTGGCCGACTTCGTCTGCCCGGTGGACGGCGCGATCAGCCAGTTCGGCGACATCGACGACCACCACATCTTCCAGGCCAAGGGCCACAAGTTCACCACGGCCGAACTGGTAGGCGGCGACGAGTCGCTGGCCGCACATTTCCAGCACGGCCACTTCGCCAACCTCTACCTGAGCCCCAAGGATTACCACCGCATCCACATGCCCTGCGACGGGCGGCTGACGCGCATGATCTACGTGCCGGGCAAGCTGTTCTCGGTGAACCCGACCACCGCGCGCGGCGTGCCGGGCCTGTTCGCGCGC
Organism: Massilia sp. KIM; assembly: GCF_002007115.1. Taxonomy (NCBI): domain Bacteria; kingdom Pseudomonadati; phylum Pseudomonadota; class Betaproteobacteria; order Burkholderiales; family Oxalobacteraceae; genus Massilia; species Massilia sp. KIM. The sequence continues at coordinate 1,884,278 of NZ_MVAD01000001.1, forward strand.
AACGAGCGCGTTGTCTGCGTGTTCGAGTCCGAAGAGCACGGGCCTTTCGTGATGACCCTGGTGGGCGCGACCATCGTCGGCAGCATGGCCACCGTCTGGCACGGCGTGGTCAATCCGCCGCGCATGCCGCGCATCTGCGAGTGGCGCTACGACGACCAGCAGATCGTGCTCAGGAAAGGCGAGGAAATGGGCCGCTTCCTGCTCGGCTCCACCGTGGTGATGCTGTTCCGCCGCGGCGCCATCGCCTTCGACCCCGACTGGTCGCCCGAGCGCCCGGTGCGCCTGGGCGAGACCATGGGCGACCGCCCGGTCAACTGAGCGTTTCCGGCGTCGCGCCGGCGCCGGTTTCCGGCTCGTACATGGGATGCAGGTGGTGCCCCTTCTCGCGGCACAGGGCGCCGATCATCTCCAGGAAGGCGCGGGTCTTGGCCGGCATGAGTTTACGGCTCGGGAACACCGCCCAGCCGTTCGAGCCGGGCATCTCCCATTCCGGCAACACGCGCACCAGTTCCCCCGTCTGCACATAGGGCTCGGCGAACAGCACCGAACTGATCGCGATGCCGGAGCCGCGCGCGGCCAGGCGCGCCAGCATGTCCGGCGAATTGGCCAGCATGCGCGCGCTCAGCGAGCGCTCCCACTTCACTTTTCCGCGCGTCAGGGTCCAGGGCGCTGCCCCGCCGTGCCGGCTCAGGATGCACAGCACCTCGTGCTCGAGCAGGTCGTCCGGGTGCTCGGGAAAGCCGTGGCGCGCCAGGTAGCCGGGCGAGGCGTACAGGGCCGGCTGCTCCAGCGTGATCGGGCGCGCGCTCAGGGTCGCGTCGTCCGGCAGGTCGCCCATGCGGATCGCGATGTCGAAGCGCTCCGCTACCAGGTCGACCCGGCGCGGGGTCAGGTCCATCTCGATCGACACCGCCGGATAGGCGGCCAAAAAACGCGCCACCACGTCGTTCAGGCCGGCGTTGGCGAAATCGGCCGGGGCCGAGATGCGCAGCTTGCCGCTCGGCTGCTGCTGGCGGTGCTGGGCCAGGGCGCCGGCCGCCTCGACTTCCTCCAGCACGCGGCGCGCGTGCTCGAGCAGGATGGCGCCGAACTCGGTCACCACCAGCTTGCGCGTGGTCCGTTGCAGCAGGCGCTCGCCGAGGCGCTCCTCGAGCAGCGCCAGGCGGCGCGACACGGTCGACTTGGGCAGGTCCACGCGCTCGGCCGCGCGGCTGAAGCTGCCGGCCTCGACGATCCGGGCGAAGAGCAGCAGGTCATTCGGTTCTACGTCCATGATTGTTCCATTGACGGGAAAATGTTATCCATTCTAACGTCTTCCGCAATGATTTTGGGATTGCTAAAGTGTGCTCCATCGAAACTTTTCTTGGAAACGAAGGGACACACCATGAACATCCTGCACATCACCTCCAGCGTCCGCGGCAATGATTCGGAATCGACCCGCGTCACCAACCACATCGTGAACAAGCTGCTGGCCTCGAACCCGGGCGCCACCGTGGTGCGCCGCGACTTCGGCGCCAACCCGCACCCGCTGCTGGACGGCGCCGCCGTCGGCGCCCTGTTCACCCCGGCCGAACAGCGCAACGCCGAGCAGGCTGCCCGCGTGGCCCTGGACGACGCCCTGATCGCCGAAGCCCAGGCCGCCGACGTGATCGTGATCGGCGCCCCGATGTACAACTTCAGCATGCCGGTGCAGCTCAAGGGCTGGTTCGACGCCATCGCCCGCGCCGGCGTGACCTTCCGCTACACTGAGACCGGCCCGGAAGGCCTGCTGAAGAACAAGAAGGTCTACGTGGCCACCTCGCGCGGCGGTGTCTACCCGACCGACGCCGACCCGCAAGTGCCGCAGCTGCGCATGCTGCTGAACTTCCTGGGCATGACCGACCACACCTTCATCTACTCGTCGGGCATGGCAATGGGTCCGGACGCGGCCGCCAAAGGCCAGCAGGAAGCCAACGCCGCCATCGACGCAGCGCTGGCATAATCCACGCCGCCCCAAGGAACGGGGCGGCAACCAACAGGAGAATGGCATGACCAAGACAGTACAGGCCCAGGCGATTGCGAAGACGCGCGGCGTCGAGCGCATCGTCGCCGGCCAGTCCGTGATGGACGGCGCGGGAGTGAGAATCAACCGCGTGCTGACCGGCCCCCTGCAGCGCCGCCTCGATCCCTTCCTGATGCTCGACGCCTTCGGCAGCGACAAGCCGGGCGACTACATCGCCGGCTTCCCCGAGCATCCGCACCGCGGCTTCGAGACCGTGACCTACATGCTGCACGGGCGCATGCGCCACCGCGACAGCGCCGGCCACGAAGGCTTGGTGACCGACGGCGGCGTGCAGTGGATGACGGCCGGCCGCGGCGTGGCCCACTCCGAGATGCCGGAGCAGAACGAAGGCCTGATGGAAGGCTTCCAGCTGTGGCTCAACCTGCCCGCCAAGGACAAGATGAGCGAACCCTGGTACCGCGACATCCCGACCGAGGAAGTGCCGCGCTTCGCGCTCGAGGGCGGCGTCACCGTGCAGGTGATCGCCGGCAGCACCCACGGCGTCGACGGCGCTGTGCAGCGCGCCCACACCGAGCCGCTCTATCTCGACCTCGAGATCCCGACCGGCGTGACGGTCGACCAGCCGATCCCGGCGGGGCACAACGCCTTCGTCTACGTGTTCCGCGGCGAAGTGGTCGTCGATAGCAAGGGCGTGTCGTCGGGTCGAATGGCGATCCTCGACAACGCGCCGGGCGCCGACGGCGTGCGCATCAAGGCGTCCGCGCCGGCCCGCGTGCTGGTGCTGGCCGGCCGCCCGCTGAACGAGCCGATCGCGCAATACGGTCCCTTCGTCATGAACACCGAACAAGAGCTGTACCAGGCGGTCGAGGATTTCCGCGCCGGCCGCTTCACCTGACGCCGTCGCGGCGGGACGCACGCCCGCGTCCCGCGCGACCGCCTCTTCAAGGCCGCCCCAGATGGGCGGCCGTTCCTTTTTTGGCGCGGCGAACGGGCTTGCGCTACACTGCCCTCTCTTTCCGTACCACCTTCCGTTTCGCCATGCCGCTGCTAGACACGCTTGCCGACCTGCTCTCCCGCGCCAGCCGCGCCCTGGGCCTGGAAACCGTCGACGCCTTCCCGCCCGGTCACGCCTACCCGCGCACGCGCTGGAACAAGGCCTATTTCGACGTCGCCTCGGACCTCTCGGCCGAGGAGATGGAAACCGTGGTGTGCACGGCGATCTCGAACACCCCGTTCGTGTTCGCCCACATCCGCAACCCCACGCCGCGCATGCAGCGCGCCCTGCTGGCGGTGATCGAGTCGCGCCTGCGCCGCGCCGACGCGCCGGCCGACCTGGTGCGCCTGCTGATCGAAGCCTATCGCAGCCCGCACACGCCGAACGTGGTCCCGGGACTGCGCGAGGCCATCGCCGCCAACGCCGGGCTGGACCTCGCGATCCAGTCGCACGCGGTGCTGGCCTGGCTGGCCGACGCGCCGGCCGGCTTCGGCGTGATCGAAGCCCGCCACTAAGCCGCGCCGTGCGCATCGTCTCGACCGCCGTCACCATGGTGCGCGGGATCCGCATGGTGCTCGCCTTTCCCCATCCGAGCTACGTGCGCCCCGGCGTCGGCGACGTGCTGCTGGAAAGGCTGGCGCCGCACTTCCCGGCCCTGCCCATCATGCTGGTCTCGGCCAAGGCGAGCAACGCGCGCGCCTACGCCACCTTCGAGACCGACGCCCTGCTGGCGGAACTCGACCTGGCGGGCCTGGTGCTGACCGAGGTGGACCTCGATCAGGTTCCGGTCCGGGACGCCGAGCCGCCGTTCTGAGGCCTCAGCGCAGCGGCAGCAGGCGCATGGCCGCCAGCAGCCATCCCGCCAGGCAGGCGGCGTCCTGGTCCCCGGTGGGCGCGGCGGCGTCGACGCGCGGCGCCGCCGCGGCTGATCTGCCCAAGATTCTATATAAGTAAAGCATGAGCCCTCCTGAAAAAGTCCATGCTCACAGAGCGCTCGTTCACGAGTTTGTCGGTTATCAAGGCTTTGCTCGGCCGCAAACGGGCGGTCTGCGCTGCCTCAAATTTCGACCGGGCGCGCGGCCGGACGGGCGGTATTGCCCGGCACCCAGCGTTCGCGCAGCGCCATGAAGGGCGTCTCGACCAGGCGGTACAGCAGCCAGCCCGTGAATACGGACAAAGCCAGCAGCAGCCCGATCGCGAGCGGCGATTCCGGCCCCACGCCGCGCTCGGCCAGCCACCCGGCGCCCAGCACGCAGACCTGCTTGTGCAACAGGTAGATGGCGTAAGACCACAGGGCCAGCGCGCCGGCCCCTGGCACCCGCACCCGGTTGAGCAGGGAGCCGGCCGAGACGGCGGCCACGATCAGGAGCGAGAAACCGAGTCCCAGCAGGGGGAAGCCGAACACGGTCGGGGCATGCCCGTAGCGGTCCTGCACGAACCACCAGAAGGCCAGGCCAGTGATCGCCAGGCCGGCCGCGCCCAGCAGGTCGCCATGCCGGGTCAGGCGCGCCCAGGCCTGGGGATGGCCATTGCGCAGCAGGGCGACGGCGACGCCGGCCAGCAGCTCGTCGAAGCGGCAGAAGCTCGAGTAATAGATGTACTTGAAGTAGTGGTGCATCCAGTAGCGCTCCCCCGCGACCACGTCGCGCCACAGCCAGTCGCGGGTGAGCATGCCGGCCGCGAAGGCCAGCAGGATCGCCAGCCAGGCGCCGCGCAGCGAACGGCTGACCGCCGCACCCAGCAGAGCCAGGGCCGGCAGCAGCATGTAGAACTGCTCCTCGATCGCCAGCGACCACGAGTGCGAGAACGCCGTTCCCGGTTCCAGGTGGTGGTTCTGGATGAAGCTCAGGTATTTCCAGAGCGGCAGCAGCGGCCCGTCGCCGCGGAAGGCCGGCCACAGGAAGTACAGGGCCAGCACCACCCAGTAGTTCGGCAGGGTACGCAGCAGGCGGCGCGCGTAGAAGCGCTTCAAGGACAGCCCCTCCCCGCCGGCGATCGCCTTGAAGATCTGGTTGCCGATCAGGTAGCCGGACAGCGCGAAGAACAGGTCCACGCCGGCCCAGCCGATCTCGCCGACCCAGCCGAAGGTGGGCCGGTCGGTCACGAACAGCACGTAGTGATGCAGCACGACGAGGCTGACCGCGATCGCGCGCAGGGTGTCGAGGCCGTGGATGCGGGAACTGCTCATGCTCTCGTCAATTGCGGGGGAGGAAGCGGATCATGCCACGGCCGCCGTGCCGGCGCCAGCATTGTCATTTAAAATAGCCGCCACCCTTTCCACCTCAGCCCACGCACGCAATGACTTCCTCCCGCAAGTTCCAGTTCAAATCCGTCAACTACACCGGCATGGCCCCGGGCCCGCGCCTGATCATCATGGGGGCGACCCATGGCAACGAGGTGGCCGGCACCAAGGCGATCCTGCGCGTGATGGAGGAGATCGACGGCGGCAAGCTGCACATCCAGGCCGGCAGCCTCACCTTCGTGCCGGTCGTGAACCCGCTGGCCTACGCCAAGGGCGAGCGCAACGGCGACCGCAACCTGAACCGCGACCTCTTCCCCAAGAGCGAACCGCAGGACTTCGAGGACCATGTCGCCAACTGGCTCTGCCCCCTGCTGGCCCAGCACGACGTGCTGCTCGACCTGCACACCTTCAACGCCCCCGGCCAGCCCTTCGTGATGGTCGGCCCCGAGAACAACGAAGGCGAGCTGCAGCCCTTCCGCCACGCCGAGAAGGAACGCGCCTGGGCCCTGCGCCTGGGCGTGCGCCGCTTCGTCGACGGCTGGCTGGCGACCTACGGCGCCGGCGTGCAGCGCCGTTCGCGCGACGCCGACGAGCTCAAGACCGTGCTGCGCTACGGCGTCGGCACCACCGAATACATGCGCAGCACCGGCGGCTACGCGCTGACCCTGGAGTGCGGCCAGCACGCCGACCCGCAGGGCCAGGACGTGGCCTATACCGCGATCATGAACACCCTCGCCTTCCACGGCCTGATCGACGCGCCCGCGCCGCAACCGGCGCCGCGCGAAGAGATCGAGGCCCTGTCGATGGTGGTGGTGCACGACAAGCTGCATGCGGACGACCGCTTCACCCGCCCGTGGTCGAGCTTCGATCCGGTCAGCGAGGGCGAGCAGATCGGCGTGCGCGCCGACGGCACCCCGGTGCTGGCCGAGTTCTCGGGCCGCATCCTGTTCCCGGACGCGAAAGCCCTGGCCAACAAGGAATGGTATTACCTGACCCGCCCGAACCCGGGCTTCGGCCAGTAAGCCGGACGCCTCAGGCCGCGTCAAGCCGGCGACAGGAGCTTGAGCAGCACGATGCCGCCGGCGATCATGCCGATCGCCAGCAGGCGCATCGCGCCGGCCGGTTCGTTCAGCAGGACCATCCCGAAGGCCGCGGTCCCGATGGTGCCGATGCCGGTCCACACCGCGTAGGCGGTTCCCAGCGGCAGCTGGCGCAGGGCCAGGCCCAGCATGCCGACGCTGCCCGCCATCGTGACCAGGGTGAACACCGAAGGCCAGAGCCGGGTGAAACCGGCGGTGTATTTGAGGCCGACCGCCCAGGCCACCTCCAGCAAACCCGCGATGAACAGATATAGCCAACTCATCCGCACTCCCCGTCTGTTGCGAAAAGCGGCGAGTATAGCAGCCCCTCCCCACCCGGTTTTTGCCCACTCCCTGCAAACTTTTTCCGTATATCGTAAGATGACGATATTCGGATCGTAAAAATCCGATATAAGGAAGACACCATGGACATCGACGCGATCCACAAGGCCCTGGCCAACCCGGTGCGGCGGAAAATCCTGCAGATGCTGAAGGACCCGCAGCAGCACTTCGCCGAGCAGGAGCACCCGCTCGACTTCGGCGTGTGCTGCAGCCTGATCGACAGGCGCACCGGCCTGTCCCAGTCCACCGTCTCGGCCCACCTGGCGACGCTGCAGCGCGCCGGGTTGGTGAGCACGCGGCGCGTCGCCCAATGGGTCTTCTACCAACGCAACGAGGAGGTCATCCAGGCTTTCCTCGATCAACTGAACGACGGACTGTAGGAGTACCGAATGACGACAATGTTTGACCCCATCAAAGTGGGCGCCCTCGAGCTGCCGAACCGCATCGTGATGGCGCCGCTGACCCGCTCGCGCGCCATCGGCCCCGGCCGCGTGCCGAACGCCCTGATGGCCGAATACTACGTGCAGCGTGCGTCGGCCGGCCTGATCCTGTCCGAAGCGACCGCCGTGACCCCGATGGGCGTGGGCTATGCCGACACCCCGGGCATCTGGTCGGACGAGCAGGTGGCAGGCTGGAAGATCGTCACCGACGCGGTGCACAAGGCGGGCGGCCGCATCATGCTGCAACTGTGGCACGTGGGCCGCATCTCGGATCCGGTGTTCCTGGACGGCGCCGCGCCGGTCGCCCCCTCGGCGATCCGCCCGGCCGGCCACGTGAGCCTGGTGCGTCCGAAGCGTGAGTACGCCACCCCGCGCGCGCTGGAAACCGCGGAGATCGCGGACATCGTCGCGGCCTACCGCAAGGGCGCGGAGAACGCCAAGAAGGCGGGCTTCGACGGCGTCGAGGTCCATGGCGCCAACGGCTACCTGCTCGACCAGTTCCTGCAAGACAAGACCAACCAGCGCACCGACCAGTACGGCGGCTCGGTGGAGAACCGCGCGCGCCTGATGCTGGAAGTGACCGACGCCTGCATCGAGGTGTGGGGCGCGGACCGCGTCGGCATGCACCTGGCGCCGCGCCGCGATTCGCACGACATGGGCGACTCGAACCCGGCGGAGACCTTCGGCTACGTGGCGCGCGAACTGGGCAAGCGCAAGATCGCCTTCATCTGCGCGCGCGAAGCGATCGGCGAGGACAGCCTGCGCCCGCTGCTGAAGAAGGAATTCGGCGGCGTGTACATCGCCAACGAGAAGCTGACCCGCGAGAGCGCGGAACAGCTGATCTCCTCGGGCGAGGCGGATGCCGTGGCCTTCGGCGTGTGGTTCATCGCCAACCCGGACCTGCCCAAGCGCCTGAAAGAAAACGCGCCGCTGAATACGCCGCGTCCGGAGCTGTTCTATCACGCCGGTGCGGAAGGTTATACCGACTATCCGGCGCTGCAGGCTTAACAAACCTCGTTAACGTTTAAATCGTCATCCCCGCGCAGGCGGGGATCCAAGTTTCTCAGCGCAGCGGCGACGCACGCAAACTTGGATCCCCGCCTTCGCGGGGATGACGTTTTTGGGCTGCGGGGATGACGTTTTGGGGCCGCGGGGATGACGTTTTTGGGCTGCGGGGATGACGTTTGTGGGCTGCGGGGATGACGTTTTTGGGCCGCGGGGATAACGTTTTGGGGCCGCGCGGAAGATGTTTTTGGGCGGCGCGGAAGATGTTTTTGGGCGGCGCGGAAAAGGTCTTTGGGCCGCGTGGACGACGTTCTTGGACCGCAAGAATGACGCTTTGGGGGCTCCGGAAACGAGGTTTTTCGGCTTGCGGAGAACCTGCCGCGACCCGTACATACGTTCTAAAACTCGATATGCATGTGGTGTGAACGCCCTCTACCCCATGCTATTCTTGCGCGATTATTATTTTGCGCACCCGATGCGCCCTTCCCCAGAGAGGAGCAACCGTGAACTTTCCCGCACGCCGCGTGATGGCCCTGGCCATCGCTTCCGCCTTCGTCTTCGGCAGCGCCGCCCAGGCCGCGCCGAGCGCCCCGCGCGCCGAGAACGCCTACCTGTCGCAGGAAGACGCCGCGATCCGCGCGACCCGGGTGTCGAACGTGGACTACGTGCTGGACTTCACCCTCACCGGCAAGGAAAGCTTCGCCGGCACCACCACCGCGAGCTTCGACCTGAAGGACCTCGACGCCCCGCTCACCATCGACCTCGACAAGGCCACCGTGAAATCGGTCACCGTTAACGGCAAGAAGGTCGACGCGCGCTACAACAACTGGTTCATCACCATCGCGCCCAAGGACCTGGTCAAGGGCCGCAATACCGTGGTGGTCGACTACGAGCGCCTGCACAGCACCAACGGCGAAGGCCTGCACCGCATGGTCGATCCGGTCGACGGCCGCGTCTACACCTACTCGCACTTCGAGCCGGCCGCCGCGCACCAGATGTTCGCCGTGTTCGACCAGCCCGACCTGAAGGCCACCTATACCGTCACCGTGACGGCGCCGAGCGACTGGCAGGTGATCACCACCACCCGCGAAACCGCCATCGCCGACCAGGGCGCGAACCGCCGCTGGACCTTCAAGACGACCAAGAAGCTGAGCCCCTATAACTTCTCGCTGCACGCCGGTCCCTACAAGGTGTGGGAAGACAACAGCGCGCGCTACCCGATGCGCCTGTTCGCGCGCCAGTCGGTCGCCCCCCAGGTGACGCCGGAAGACTGGTTCCGCTACACGAAGAACGGCCTGGTGTTCTTCGAAGACTACTTCGGCATCCCCTACCAGTTCGAGAAATACGACCAGCTCCTGGTGCCGGACTTCCTGTACGGCGCGATGGAGAACGCCGGCGCCGTGACCTTCGCCGAAGCCGGCTTCCTGTACAAGGCCGCGATGACGGCCGAGCAGAAGCAGCGCCTGGCCGCCGTCATCATGCACGAGATGGCCCACCAGTGGTTCGGCGACCTGGTCACCATGAAGTGGTGGAACGGCCTGTGGCTCAACGAGAGCTTCGCGTCCTTCATGGGCACCCTGGCCACCGCCGAGGCGACCGAGTTCAAGGACGCCTGGCAGTCCTTCTACCAGACCGGCAAGGGCGCCGCCTACGTGCAGGACCAGAAGGTCACCACCCACCCGATCGAGGTGCCGGTGCCCTCGTCGGCCAACGCCTTCGACAACATCGACGCCATCACCTATTCGAAGGGCGCCTCGACCCTGAAGCAACTGCGCCACCTGCTGGGCGAAGAGACCTTCCGCAAGGGCGTGCACAACTACCTGGTCAAGTACCAGTGGCGCAACGCCACCCTGCAGGACTTCGTCAAGAGCCTGGGCGACGCCGCCGGCCGCGACCTGAGCGGCTGGACCAGGGAATGGCTGTACGAGGCGGGCGTGAACACCATCGCCGCCTCCTACACCTGCCAGGGCGGCAAGATCGGCAACTTCGCGCTGGCCCAGAGCGCGCCGAGCAAGGAACTGCCGACCCTGCGCGAGCAGCGCGTCCAGGTCGCCGCCTTCAAGCTCGACGGCGGCAAGCTTTCGCTGATCAAGAACCAGCCGGTCACCTACAAGGGCGCCAGGACCGCCGTCCCGGCCCTGAACGGCAGCGCCTGCCCCGACCTGGTCTACCCGAACTACCAGGACTGGGGCTTCGTGAAAGTCCAGCTCGACCAGCGCTCCTTCGAGACCGCGAAGACCAGCCTGGCCCAGGTCGAGGACCCGCTGCTGCGCGCCATGCTGTGGCAAAGCCTGTGGGACGGCGTGCGCGACGCCAAGCTGCCGCTCGACGAATTCATCAAGGTGGCGCTGAACAACGCGCCCCAGGAGAAGGACTACACCCTGCTCGGCGACGTGGTGGGCAAGATCGTCGCGTCCAAGAACTACCTGGACGCGATGAACCTCGACCAGGCCTACGTCAAGCAGACCACCCGGGCGCTCGAGGACATGGCCTGGAAGGGCGTGCTCGCCTACAAGGGCAACGACAACTTCCAGCGCCGCTGGTTCGGGGCCTACCTGAACCTGGCCAGCAGCGAGGACGCCCTGGCCCGCCTGGCCGGCCTCCTGGATGGCAAGCAGGATGGCGCCGGCCTGCAGATCAACCAGGACCAGCGCTGGGCCATCATCGGCCGCCTGAGCCGCTTCGGCTACCCGAACGCCGCAGCGCTGGTGGAGGCCGAGGCGGCGCGCGACAAATCCGACAGCGGCCAGGGCGCCGCCGTCGCCGCCACCGTGGCGCGTCCGGATCCGAAGGTGAAGGCCGAATGGCTGGCCACCATCGAGGACCACAAGACCAAGCTGCCGTTCTCCAAGGTGCGCACCGCCATGAACCACCTGTACCCGGCCGAGCAGGTCCAGCTCGCCGAGCAGACCGCGGACAAGCGGCTGGCCAGCCTGCCGGCGCTCGACAAGGCCACCGGCCCGGTCTACATGCGCGCCTATTCGAGCGCCATGATCCCGGCCACCTGCACGCCGCAAAGCGTGCAGCGCCTGTCGCGCGCGGCGGACCAGATGAAGGACCTGTCTGCCTTCACCCGCCGCTCGCTGCTCGACGCCCTGCAGGAGGACCAGCGCTGCGTGGCGATCAGGAAGACCATGACGGCGCCGAAGTCCTGAGGCCCGGATGCGCGCGCAACCGGGCCTGATGGGCCGGCGCGCCCCGGCCTGGCCGCTCGCGCTCACGATCGGGGCGCACCTGCTGCTGGCCTGGCTGTGGCGCACGGCCTCCGGGCCGCCGCCGGCGCCGGACGAGCAGCGAGTGCGTGAATTCATGCTGATTCCCGCCCCGCTGTCGGCGCCGGCCGATGCCCGCCGCGAGCGCGCCTTGCCGCCGCTGGCGGCGCGTCCGCTGCGTCCGCGCGAGGCCGGGCGGCGCGCGGCGACGAGGACCGCAACCGAGCCGCAAGCGATCACGGGACCCGCACCGTTCCCGGATGCGCCGGCGGCGCCCGCCGCGCGGCCGATGGACGATCCGCCGGCCCAGGGGGATGCCAGGGCGCCGGGCCTGGCCGAGCGGGCGCGCCTGGCCGCGGGCGACGCCGACCGCGCGCTGCGCGAGAACAAGCCCGCCGAGCTGCGGGCGCCGGAAGGCGGCTGGTCGCGCTTCAGCGAGCGCGTGGCGGTGGCCTACAAGGACCATGCGCGCACCATGACGCGCGAGAGCTACACCGCGCCGGACGGCACCACGATCTACCGCTTCCGCATCGGCAACCGCGTGTTCTGCCGCACCGGCGGCAGCGTCAAGCCGGTGCCGAGCGCCCTCGACTACGTGCGCGACCGCGGCGGCGAGCTCCAGTTCGACAAGCTGGGCGGCGAAGGCACGGCCGGCACGATCCGCTGCCCGGCCCAGGCCAGCTTCAGGCCCGACTAACCGGACTTGCGGTTCGCGCCAGCCGGCGCGCGCGAGGTCTGCGGCGGCTGCGCCGCCTTGGAGGGAGCGCACAGCTCCTGCACCCGGCGCCAGGCCCCGGTGGCCTCGCACACGACCGGCGGCCGGTCCTGCAGCAGGCGCCCCAGGTCCACCGGCTTGCCTTCGTTGACCCTGACGTTGCGGTTGATCGGGATGCAGATCACGTCGTGCCAGGCCGCCGCATAGCCGTCGGGCGTGGGCAGCGGGCCGCGCAGGCGCTGCGCCGCCCTCTCGCACTCCTTCTTGGTGGCGAACTCGCCGCGCAGGCTGCTGCTCTCCAGGCTCACGTCGCGGTACTGTTGGAGGTACAGCAGGAGGATCATCGTAAACATGCTTTTCTCTTGTAAAGCCCGGTCCCGGTCCCGGTCCCGGTCGCGCCGCGTGCCGGATGCCGGGCTCCCACCCGCGCACGCCTGAGCGCCGTCAAGCCGGGCCGCAGGCCGCGCACTAGCATGGGACCTCTTCAGAAAGGACGCCCATGTTCACGCTCATCTCCTGGAATATCCAGTCCGGCCGCAGCCCCGACGGCAAGCCCGATCTTGACCGTATCATCGCATGTCTCGAACGATTCGGCCGGCACGACATACTGTGCCTGCAAGAAGTGTCTGACGGCTATGCCGAGGGCGGCGACCAGTTCGCCGCCCTGCGCGCAGGCATCCCCGGCCACGCGGCGATCGAGGCCCTCGCCCTCGACACCGCCGTCCCCGGCGCCGCCCCGGACGGTCCGCGCCGCCGCCTGGGCAGCATGATCTTTTCGCGCCATCCGGTGCTGCAGGTGTTGCGCCACCTCCTGCCCTGGCCGGCCGATCCGGTGGTGCCCAGTATGCCGCGCCTGGCCCTCGAAGTCACCGTGGCCGCGCCCGGCGGCCTGCTGCGCATCCTCAATGTCCACCTCGAATACTTCTCGCTGCAGCAGCGCCTGGCCCAGGTCGACGCCCTGCGCGGCCTGCAGCAGGAAGCGGCGGTCCATGCGCGCCGGGGCCGGGCCAGCGGGCGCGGGGCTTTCGAGGCGGTGCCGCGCCCCCTGCCGGCGCTGATGGCGGGCGACTTCAACATGCTGCCCGGCTCGCCCGAGCACGCGCGCCTGCTGGCGCCCTTCGACGACGACACGCCGGCCTGGCAGGATGCCTGGCAAGCGCTGCAGCCCGGCCGGCGCCATGCGCCCACGGTCGGCCTGCACGATACCGATCCCCAGGCCGCGCCGCCCTTCACCTTCGACTACGTGTTCGCCAGCGCCGACCTGGAGCCCCGGCTGCGCCGCATGCGCGTCGACGCCAGCGAGCAGGGCTCGGACCACCAGGCCATCTCGGTCGAGCTCGACTGGCACAGGAACGGCAGGCACTGACGCGCCCTCCCTCGCGGCCTTACAATAGCGCCTCATGAGCGACATGGCGGCCGCGAGCGCGGCGCCCCACGAGGAAACGCATTGGACTGGGATTATCCGCAACCCTTCATCCTGCCGGTCACGCCGCGCGCCGGCGACATCGATGGCCTGAACCACACCAATAACGCGGTCTACGTGCGCTGGTGCGAACAAGCGGGCTGGGCCCATTCGGAACGGCTCGGGCTCTCGCTCGAGGATTACCGGCGCCTCGACCGCGCCATGGCGATCCGGCGCGGCGAGTACGACTACCTGCTGCCCACCCTGCTCGACGAGCCCCTGCTGCTCGCCACCTGGCTGGTCGGCGGCGACGGCAAGCTGGCGATGGAACGCCGCTTCCAGCTGGTGCGCGAACGCGACGGCGTAACCGTGCTGCGCGGGCGCTGGGACCTGGTCTGCATCGAGATCAGCAGCGGCCGGCCGCGCCGCATGCCGGCCGAATTCCTGGATGCCTACATGCCGGTGGTGGTCCCGGCGGCCGGGGCCGCCTGAAGCGCCTGCGCCGTGCGCGGCCGAGGCCGCGTATTGCGCATCCTCAAAGCGGAACTTGACCGTTTCGGGAATCGGGCGCCTTGGGCCGGATCAGACTGGAGGTGTCCATCGCCACCCGCACGAGGAAAGGATGCGCCGTCACCCGCACGCCCCCCGCTCTTCCATGCCGCCGCCCTGCGCGGCCCGCCTCTTCCCGGGCAGGCTGCTGCCGGTGCTGTCGCTGGCGATCCTGTTTGCTGCCCTGCTGTCCGGCTGCCGCCTGCGCGACGGCGGCGGCGAGCAACTGGTGGTGCCCGAACTGGTGCGCACCCATCTCTACGTGGCCCCCAACGGCTCCGACAGCAATCCCGGCACGCGCGCCGAGCCCTTCCGCACCCTGGGCCGCGCGGCCCAGGTGGTCTCGCCCGGCACCACCGTGCACGTGGCGCCCGGCAGCTACTCGGGCGGCCTGCGCACCGCCACCAACGGCACGGCCGAGGCGCGCATCGTGTTCCAGTCCACCGAGCGCTGGGGCGCGAAACTGGTCCCGCCGCTCGACGCGCGCCAGAGCGCGGCCTGGGACAACCGGGGCAACTATGTGGACATCATCGGCTTCGAGATCGATGGCAGCCAGTACCAGAGCGGCATGAAATGGCTGAGCGGCATCTACAACGGCGGCTCGCACAACCGCATCGTCGACAACCGCATCCACCACGTGGGCACCGACGTGCCCTGCGAGGCCAAGGGCGGCGCCGGAATCGGCATCGACAGCTACTACAAGGGCAACGACGCCGAGGTGGTCGGCAACCACGTGCACGACATCGGGCCGGCCGGCTGCCGCTACATGCACGGCATCTACGTGAGCACCACGGCCAGCGTGCGCAACAACGTGATCTACCGCATCGCGGGCGCCGGCATCCACATGTGGCACGACGCCAGCCATGTCACCGTGCGCGGCAACACCATCGCGGGCTCGGGCACGGGCATCGTGGTGGGCGCGGGCGACTTCTATCACCGCAAGAAGCCCAACGACGACACCCACGTCAGCAACAACATCGTGGTCGACAACGTCCACGGCATCCTCGAACAGGGCGACACCGGCGAGAACATCAGCTTCCGCAACAACCTCGTGCACGGCAACACCAAGGCCGACTGGAAGCTCGCGCCCGGCCGCCAGCACACGGGCACGGTCAGCGCCGCGCCGCTGTTCGTCGATTACGCGCCGGTCGGCACGCCGGACTTCCGGCTCAGCCCCGGTTCGCCCGCCATCGGCCAGGGGCTGGCCGCCGAGCCTGGAGCCAGGGCGTCGGGCGCCGCGCCTGCCCTGGGCGGCCTGGGCAAGGTCGACATCGGCGCCCTGCCCTACAGCGAACCTTAGCGCTGCAAGCCTAGGTTAGGGGGCCGGCGCGCTCTCGGGTGTAGATGCCGATCGGCTTGCCGTCCATCTCGGTGTCCGCTTCGTACCGTAGGCCAAGCCGCCTCGCAACGCCCAGCGATGACGCATTGGCCGCGGCGATGAGCGCCCGGACCTTGGGTTCGCGCCGGATCTCGAAGGCATGATGCAAGGCCGCCGCCGCCGCTTCGTTCGCATATCCCCGGCCCCAACAGGCACGAAAGGTATTCCAGCCGAGTTCCATCACGGTGGATTGCTCACGAAAGAACGCGCCGACATTGCCGACCAGGCGACCGGTCTCCTTTTCCTCGACCGCCCACCATCCTGCGCCATCGATCAGCCACAGTCCCGCCTGTGAACAGAAGATTCGCCATGCCACATGACGGTCGGCCGCGCCCAGGTGAGCCGAGCTGACGGGGTCGGCGACATGGGCCGCGAAGGCGTCGAAATCTTCCCGTCGATATTCACGAAGGATGAGCCGTTCCGTATGAAG
Source organism: Massilia sp. KIM (assembly GCF_002007115.1). NCBI lineage: Bacteria > Pseudomonadati > Pseudomonadota > Betaproteobacteria > Burkholderiales > Oxalobacteraceae > Massilia > Massilia sp. KIM. Next base: position 1,900,068 of record NZ_MVAD01000001.1, read on the forward strand.
GTAGGGTAAGGAAGTAGTGAACTCGCTGTGCATGCCTTTGATTCCCCCTGGTGGCGCGGATTGGGGCCGTCCATTGTCGGGTGCGCCCACCCGGTGCGATGTGTCGGCGTTCAGCCTTATCACAAACACATCGTCAGTTTGTTGGCGCGTCGGTAGGAAACCCGTACTGGCCGCTAGCGGACGGCCAGTACAGCCAGTACGGCCAGAACGGCTCAGTGTATAGGTGCGTTGCCCTTATGGCAACTAGCGCTGGTCTTGGCGGAGGCTCAGAGGATTTCGCGCACCAGTTCAGGCGGGCGGCACAGGCGCACACCCTTGGGCGTGCGCACGAAAGGACGATTGATCAGGATCGGGTGGGCCAGCATGGCGTCGAGGAGCGCCTCGTCATCGACGCGGGGCGCTCCGAGCCCGAGTTCGGCGTACACGGCTTCCTTGCTGCGGATCGCTTCGCGCACCGAGAGGCCGGCCTCGCGGATCATGGCCTGCAGCTCGTCGCGCGCAGGCGGCTGCGCCAGGTAATCGACCACCCGCGGCTCATGGCCCGCTTCGCGGATCGCCGCCAGCGTATTGCGCGAATTGCTGCAGCGGGGATTGTGATAAATCGTGATCTCCATCTGGATGCATGTTCCTTGTTAGCCTGACAAAGAGCGGCATGATAACCACACCTCATACCATGCACCAGCTTTTTTGCTTGTTCCCACCGCTCCAGACCGCTAGAATTCCTCGCTTAATTTTCTATAGCGTAATGACAGCTGCCGTCTGTTAATGTTTTATTACGCTGCGACGGAGTGACCATGAGCGACAATCTGATGCGGCCCGCTTCCCTGCCGACCTGGGGTCAGCGCACCGCCCTACGGCTGCTGAACCTGCTTGGCTGGAAGATGTACTTCAAGCCCCTGCCGGGGCCGCACGGCATCGCCGTGGTCTACCCGCACACCTCGAACTGGGATTTCCCGATCGGCCTGCTCGGCAAGTGGGCGGTGGGCCTGCAGTTCCGCTGGCTGGCCAAGGATTCGCTGTTCCGCGGCGTGATGGGCAAGGTGATGCGCTACTGGGGCGGCATCGCGGTCGACCGCAGCGCGCCGATGGGCGCCACGCGCCAGCTCGCGCAGGATATGCTGGCCACGAAGTGGTGCTGGGTGGCGATCACCCCGGAGGGCACGCGCGGCTACCGTCCGCACTGGAAGAGCGGCTTCTACCACCTGGCCCTGACCGCCGACGTGCCGCTGCTGCTGGTCAGCCTGGACTACAAGAAGAAGGAACTGCGCGTCACCGACCACCTGCGCCTGAGCGGCGACGTCGAGGCAGACATGGCGGCGATCCGCGCCGTGTATGCCGACACCCATGCCCTGCATCCCGAGGATGCGGCGCCGATCGAACTGGCCAAGCGCGACAACACGGACAGGCGCGCCGACAAGCGCGCGGAACCGGAACGCAGGCGGGCCTGACCGCGCCCGCAATTCCGGCGGCGCGCTCGCGCGGGCGCGCGCCAGCTCCCACGCCGGCGTCCTTGCGCCGGCGCCCTCAGAACTTCACCCCCAGCGCCAACGACGCCGTATCCCGGTCCTTCACCTGGTGATAGTCCCCACCCCAGGTCGGCGCATACCCCGTCTCCATCAGGTAGCGCTGTCGGTACTCGAACTTCAAGCCGACGAGCGCCGACTTGCGCCCTTCGTTGAGCAGGAAGTCTCCCGACCATCCCTTCACGTCGTGCACGAACAGCAGGCTGGCGCTGCCGGCCAGCTGCGGGACGAAGGCCGGCAGACGCGCATCCAGGCGCGCGCGGTAGCCCCAGGCCTTGGCCGTCGCATAACCACGCAGGCTGCACTGGCGCGCCGCGTTCCCGGTGTTCACCGCGCAGTTGCCGTTGATCGCGCCGACCCCGAAAATGTCCGCGCGTCCGTAGCGCAGCACCGCCTGGTCCGGCAGCCCGGCCGCGTGCTTGCCCACCGCCTCCAGCGCCGCCACCAGCGCCAACCCGCCCAGGCTGAACTCCTGGCGCGCGCCCAGCTGCATTTGCCACATCGCGTACAGGTCGTAGCCATGAAACAGCGCGCCCGGCGCCACCGCGTTCGCGCGGGCGCGCAGCAAGGAAGGCGCGTTCGGATTGAGGAAAGGCGGCAGCACGTCGCCCGGCGCCAGCATGAAGGGCGTGCGCGGCCGGTAGGACAGTTCGCCGTGCAGGCTGCGCGCGCCCTGGCGCTGCGCGAGGCTCAGGGCCGTGATGCGCAGGCCTTCCGGGTACTCGGTGAAATACGCCATGTTGCGCCCGTCCGGATCGCCCGGGATCAGCGCCGGCCCGTTCGCGCGCGTGCTGCGGCGCAGCCCCGGCAGCGCGGTGCGCGCGTTGTAGCGCGCGTGGTAGAGGCCGATGTCCAGCCCCTGCGGCGCGTGGCGCCAGGTGAGCGCGGCGCCGAATTCATCCTGCTCCGGCTTGGGCGTGGCCAGGCGTTTCTGGTAGGCCCCGAGCGGAATGCGCGCGCGATCGCTCACCACCGGCTGCCCGGTCATCACGCGGTCGCAACCGTCGACCAGATAGTCGTTGAGCGACCACAGGGTGCCGCAGACATCGAGCGCCGTGGGCCGGAACCGGGTCTGGTAGTAGGCTTCGAGCGCCAGCCCCGGCGCCGCTTCGATGCGCCCGAACAGCATCGGACGCGGCACCAGGGTCTCCGGCGGAATCGCGCCGGCGCGGCGCAGGCCAGGCAGGTCGCGCGGGTTGAGCGCTTCCAGGCCGCCGGGCGTCAGCGAGCGCGCGCCCCAGTCGAGCAACTGCTGGCCGACCCGCACCATGACCGGCATCTCGCCCAGCCGCGTGGCGCCCTGCACCCAGGCGTCGAGCAGCGCGATGCCGGAAAAGCGCGACAGGCGCGGCGCGCCGGCGTCGCTCAGCGGCGCATTGGGCGCGTAGGAGTTGGCGACATTGCCCCAAGGCCGGGCATCCTCACGCAGCCCGAAGTCGCGCCAGGCCTTGAACCGCAGCATGCCGGACAGCGGCCCTTCGCTCGCGCTCAGCTCGAACATGCCCTTGATGGCGCGCGAAGCCGCATCCCACTTGCCGTAGTTGGTGTTGGCGTCGTCCGCATTGCCGCCGCTGCCTGTGCCCACCAGGCCGATGGCGGCGGCGTTGACGCCGGTGAGCAGATCGGGGTCGCGTTCCTGGGTGCGCAGCACCTCGCCGTAGGTAATGCGGCCGCTGAACTTGAGCTCGGCGCCCTGCGCGCAGGCGCCGCCCGACAGCAAGGCGACGGCAAGGGCGAGGCGGGTGGGCCAGGCGGGCCGAACGGCAAGCCGGAGGCCAAGCCGGACGGCAAGCCGAAAGGTGAGCCGGACGGCGCGCCGGGCCGATCCGACTGGGAAACGGCATGCGGACGTGAACGGTCTCGTCATTGTCTGTCGATTCGGCCTTGGAAACGGCACGGAAAAATCTCATGCCGCGCGGAATCATCCTAGACCCGCGAGAATTGCCGGTCAACAAAAATATGCCGTAGAGATAGATTCACGCCACAGGGCGCGGGATCAGGCGAGCCGCTCCCAGGCCTTGGCCGCACTGAGGAAAAGCTCACCATTCAGGCTATCCAGCAGATCGCTGTCGCGCAGCCGGTCCATCACCGGCCCCTTGACCTCGGCCAGGTGCAGCAGCACGCCGCGCTGGCGCAGCGAGGCGTTCAGCTCGGACAGCGCGAACAGGGCCGTGGTGTCGATCGCGTTCACGGCCGACAGTACCAGCACCAGGTGGCGCGTGCCCGGGTTGGCCGCCAGTTCGTCTTCGATGCGCTCGTTGACCGCCTCGACATTGCCGAAGAATAGCCCGGCATCGATGCGCAGCATCAGGAGGCCGGGCGCGGTAGCGGCCTCGTAGCGCTCGACGTTGCGGAAGTGCTCGGTGCCCGGGATGCGCCCCAGCACCGCGATGTGGGGACGGCTGGCGCGCCAGATCAGGGCCCCGATCGAGAGCGCGACGCCGATCACCACCCCGGCCTCCACGCCCATGACCAGCACCCCGCCGGCGGTGGCCAGCAGCGCCGCGGCGTCGGCCCGGTCGTAGCGCCAGGCGGTGCGCAGGGTCGACAGGTCGAGCATGCCCAGCACCGCGACGATGATGGTCGCGGCCAGGGTCGGCAGCGGCAGCAGCGCCAGCCAGTCGGTGGGCGCCACCAGGGCCAGGGCTAGCAGCCCCGCGGTGATGATGCCGGCGAGCTGGCTATTGGCGCCGGCCGCGAAGTTCACCGCCGAGCGCGAAATGCTGCCCGTCACCGGGAAGCCGCCCGACAGCGCGCTGCCCAGGTTGGCCGCACCCAGGCCGATCAGCTCGCGGTTGCTGGACAGCTTTTCTCCGCGCTTGAGCGCCAGCGCCTGGGCGCCCGACATGCTGATCAGGAAGACCATGAAGCCGATCAGGAGCGCGGGCTTGAGCAAGGTCTCCCAGTGCGCATGCGAGAGCGCCAGGTTCAGGCGCGGCAGCCCGGACGGCACCGCGCCGGTGGTCGCCACCCCGGCATGCTGCAATCCGCCCAGCGCCACCAGCAGGGTCGCGCCCAGCACCACCAGCATGGGCGCCAGCTTGGCGCCGATGTCGGCCGCCGTGGCGGGAACGCGCAAGCGCCGCAACAGGGGCGCCAGGTGGCTGCGCGCCGCCGCCAGCAGGACGAGCGAGCCCAGGCCCAGGGCCGCGCTGGTCCAGTGCGGGGCGTCGAGCGGCCCGCCCAGCAGGGTCTTGAGCTGGCCCCAGGCGATCAGGATGGCCGAGCCGATGGTGAAGCCGCTCATCACCGGGCGCGAGAAGAAATTGGCGAGAAAGCCGATGCGCAGCAGGCCGCATACCAGCAGCACGGCGCCCGACAGCAGGGCCAGCTGGGCCGCCAGCACGCCATACAGCCCGCTGCCCGGAGCGGCCAGCGGCGCCAGGATCGAGGCCGTCATGAGGGAGATGATCGCCATCGGCCCCACCGATTGCGTGGTGCTGGTGCCGAACAGGGCGTACAGCAGGGGCGGCACGATGCTGGCGTAGATGCCCACCACCGGCGGCAAGCCGGCGACCAGGGCATAGGCCATGCCCTGCGGGATCATCATCATCGCCACCACCACGCCGGCGCTGACGTCTCCGGGCAGCATGGCGCGCCGGTACTGCCTCAACCACTGGAGCATCAGATACTTGCCTGAACGAAAAGCCGTTAGCCTAGCACGTCGCTTACTGCATCGCCAGTTCGACGCAGTTGCGCCCGGCCCGCTTGGCGCGCGCCAGCGCCGCGTTCACCCGCAGCGCGAGCGAGTCGCCGCTCTCGGTCTCGCCCAGCTGGGCCACGCCCAGGCTGATGGTGAGATGGTCACAGCCGGGAATCTCGGCCTGCTCGATGGCGGCGCGCAGCTTCTCGGCCATCTTGAGGCCGTCGATGGCGCTGGTGTGGGGCGCGATGACCAGGAACTCCTCGCCGCCCGCGCGCACCAGTACGTCGCTCGAGCGCAGCAGGCCGCGCGCCAGCTCGGCCACGGCGCGCAGCGCCAGGTCGCCCACCGGGTGGCCGTAGGCGTCGTTGATGTTGCTGAAGCGGTCGATGTCGAAGCCGATCAGGGCCAGCGGCAGCCGATAGCGGCGCGCCCGCCGGATCTCGTTCTCGAGCAGGGTTTCGCCGTGGCGGCGGTTGGCCGCGCCGGTCAGGGCGTCCAGGGTGGCGAGCTGGGTCACGCGCGCCAGCAAGGCTTCGTTCTCGCGCGTCAGCTCGGCCATGCGCAGGCCGAAGGCGGCGAGCGCGGCCAGCTCGTCGAAGGCGGCCAACTGGGCCCGCGACAGGCTGGCGGCCTCGCGGAACAGCAGGCACAGCGAGCCGCGCGGAGCGCCCGGCCCGTCGGCGGGGATCGGCAGCCCGACCGCCATCCGCAGTCCATGTGCGCCCAGGCTGGCGGCCAGTTCCGGCTCACCGGCTTTTTCGAGGTCGTCGAGCAGCGCGAATTCGCCGGTGGCCGCGGCGAGCAGACCGGGAAAGGCGTGGCGCAGCGGCGAGTGCAGTAGGCGCTCGCCCCCGCGCATCAGGAGCGGCCCCAGGTGCAGGCCGTCCACGCCCCGCTCCGCTTCCACGTGCACGTCGCCATCGCGCAGGTAGAACAAAGCGGCATGGGCCACCCCCGGCCAGGCGGCCAGCGCCTCGACCAGGCGTTCGGCGAAGCGCGCGCTGTCGTCGGCTTCGCTCAGGGCGCGCTGGGCGGCGGCGCCGGCGGCCAGCAAAGCCTGCATCTGGGTTTCGCGCGCGGACGGCTGCGCGGGCGGCGTGAAACCACGCGCGAGGCGCGCGGCCAGCAGTTCGCGGGTCTGCGCCGGGGCGAGCGGACCGATGGCGTAGTCGAGCGGTCCGAAGGCCATCAGGGCCGGCAGCCAGCGCGCATTGCGGAAGGGGCACAGCACCAGCACCGGGGCGCCGGCGCGCGCCGCCACCAGGGCGCCCAGGGCCGCCAGGTCGAGCCCCAGCTCGAAGCGTTCGAGGTCGAGCACCAGCAGGTCGACCGGCGCCGTGTCCAGCAGGGCCTGGGCCTGGGCCGCGCCCTCCGCCAGGGCGAGCTGGCCGAACAGCTCGGCGCAGGCCTCGCGGAATTCGGCGCGGCGCTGGCCGACCGCGTTGACATAGAGGCCGGAGTACTGGGCGCCGGCGCGGGCGCCGTCCTGCTGGGACATCTGCTCTCCTTCATACCGAACGATTGGCAATCCAGACAAGTTTGCCATAAAGCTTACTCCTGGGATATCGGAAATGTGTCACTGTGTGTGGAAGCGCACCGTCCGCCTGTCCCGCGCATTGAATACTGGCCGCAGTCGACACAGCATATTCAGGGAGAAGCGCGATGGCAAAGCAGGACGACGTGGCGAACCAGCAGAAGGCAATCCAGAGCCGCCAGGACCAGCTCGACGGCAGCATGCAGAAGGCCGAGAACAAGGACGCGGTCCAGACCGGCATCGAGCAGCCGGCCCCGCCCATGCCCCAGCAGCACCTGGCCAAGCCGGGCCTGGAGGCGCAGATGGACCTCAAGCCGAAGTTCCTGGCCGAACAGTACAAGGGCAGCGGCAAGCTGCATGGCCAGGTGGCGATCGTCACCGGCGGCGACTCCGGCATCGGCCGCGCGGTCGCGGTGCTGTACGCGCGCGAAGGCGCCGACGTCGCCATCCTCTACCTCAACGAGCACGAGGACGCCGCCGAGACCCAGCGCTACGTCGAGGCCGAGGGCCGACGCTGCGTGACCATCTCGGGCGACGTCAAGGACTGGGAGTTCTGCCAGGACGCGGTCGAGAAAGTAGTGGCCGAATTCGGCCGCCTGGACGTCCTGGTCAACAACGCGGCCTTCCAGGAGCACGCCAGCTCGCTGCTCGACATCACCGAGGAGCGCCTGGACGAGACCTTCCGCACCAACATCTACGGTTACTTCCACATGGCCAAGGCCGCCCTGCCCTACCTCAAGCGCGGCGCCGCCATCGTCAACACCGGCTCGGTGACCGGCCTGAAGGGCTCCAAGAAGCTGCTCGACTATTCGGCTACCAAGGGCGCGATCCACGCCTTCACCATGTCGCTGGCGGCCAACCTGATCGACCAGGGCATCCGCGTCAACGCCGTGGCCCCCGGCCCGGTGTGGACCCCGCTCAACCCGGCCGACCAGTCCCCCGAGCAGATCAAGGAGTTCGGCGCCAGCACTACCTTCAAGCGTGCGGCCCAGCCGGAGGAACTGTCGCCGGCCTACGTGTTCCTGGCCTCGAGCGTGTGCTCGGGCTACATCACCGGCGTGGTCCTGCCGATCACGGGCGTCGTCGGCGAATAAGGAGGGCGGCTCATGGCGCGCAGCATGTGGAAGGGTGCGATCAGCTTCGGGCTGGTGCACATCCCGGTCGAGATGTACGCGGCGGTGGACAACAAGGGCCTGGACCTCAACATGCTGGACCGGCGCGACTTCTCGCCGGTCGGCTTCAAGCGCTACAACAAGAGCAACAACAAGGAAGTCACCTGGGACGACATCGTCAAGGGCTACGAGTACGCGCCCGGCGAATACGTGGTCCTGTCCGACGAGGACCTGCGCCGCGCCAACCCGGAAGCCACGCAGACGATCGACATCCTGGCCTTCGTCGACGCCGGCGACGTGCCCCTGCTCTACTACGAGCAGCCCTATTACCTGGCGCCCGGCAAGGGCGGCGACAAGGTCTACGCCCTGCTGCGCGAGACCCTCAAGAAGGCCGGCAAGATCGGCATCGCCAACGTTGTCATCCGCGTCAAGCAGCACCTCGCGGCCCTGGTGTGCGTGGGCGACACCATCGTCCTGAACACCCTGCGCTACAGCGACGAGATCCGCGACGCGGGCGACCTCAAGATCCCGGCCAAGAGCGACAAGAAGGCCGCCCTTAACGACAAAGAGTTGAAGATGGCGATGGCGCTGGTGCAGGGCATGAGCGAAGACTGGGACCCGAGCCAGTACCACGACACCTACCGCGAGGACGTGCTGGCCCTGGTCGAAAAGAAGATCAAGGCCAAGCAGACCAAGACCATCACCATGCCCGAGCCGGAAAAGGAGAAGCGCGAGTCCGGCAAGGTCATCGACCTGGTCGCCCTGCTCCAGGCCAGCCTGGGCAAGAAGCCCGCCAAGGCCACCACCGCCGACGAGGACGAGGACGACGACGACGAACCGCCGCCGCGCAAGTCGCGCAAGCCTGCGGCCGAGGATGCGGACGAGGACGAGGCGCCGCCGCCGCGCGCCCGCAAGGCCCCGGCGCAGGGCGCGGAGCGGATCGCCGCTTCCGCCAAGCGCACTTCCTCGAAGGCGCCAGCCAAGCCGGCGGCGAAGAAAGCGGCAGCCAAGGCCGCCCCCGCCAAAGCGCCCGCCCGACGCAGGAAGGCGGCCTGAAGGATGGACGAATTCCTCGACTTCCTCCAGTGGCCGGCCATGCTGGTCACGCTCTACGCGGCCTACCTGATCGGCTCCAAGCGCCCTGAGCGGCGGGTGTTCGGCTTCTGCATGTTCATCCTCAGCAATGTGCTCTGGATCGTCTGGGGCTGGCATGACGAAGCCTGGGCGCTGATCACCCTGCAGGCGGCCCTGATGGCGATGAACATCCGCGGCATCTTCAAGAACGAGGACGCAGCCACTCAGGAGTCCTAAATCATTAAAAGCTATCGAAAGAATAAAATCAATTAGCTTTTCCTTTCATACTTGAAAAACTAGAATCTCTTCCATTGCAACGCATTCAATGAAGGAGAGATTCATGACCCAAGAACGCCTGACCACCGCCTCCGGCATCCCCGTCGCCGACAACCAGAACTCGCTGAGCGCCGGCCCACGCGGCCCGGTGCTGCTGCAGGACTTCCACCTGATCGAGAAGCTCCAGCACTTCAACCGCGAGCGCATTCCGGAGCGCGTGGTGCATGCGAAGGGTTCGGGCGCCTACGGCACCTTCACCGTGACCCACGACCTGCGTCCTTACACCGAGGCCGCGCTGTTCTCGGAAGTCGGCAAGCAGACCCCGGTGTTCCTGCGCTTCTCGACCGTGGGCGGCGAAAAGGGCAGCGCCGACACCGAACGCGATCCGCGCGGCTTCGCGCTGCGCTTCTACACCGAGGAAGGCAACTGGGACCTGGTCGGCAACAACACCCCGGTGTTCTTCATCAAGGATGCCATCAACTTCCCCGACTTCATCCACACCCAGAAGCGCGACCCGCAGACCAACCTGAAGTCGCCCAACATGATGTTCGACTTCTGGAGCCGGGCGCCGGAAAGCCTGCACCAGGTGACGATCCTGTTTTCGAGCCGCGGCACCCCGGACGGCTACCGCCACATGGACGGTTTCGGCAGCCACACCTTCAGCATGATCAATGCGGCCGGCGAGCGCCGCTACGTGAAGTGGCATTTCAAGACCCGCCAGGGGATCAAGAACCTGAGCGCGGCCGAGGCGGCGCGCCTGGCCGGTGTCGATCCGGACTACGCCCAGCGCGACCTGTTCAACGCCATCGCCCGGGGCGACTTCCCGCAGTGGGACGTCAAGTTCCAGGTGGCGACCGAGCAGCAGCTGGCCGACTGGAGCGCCCGCACCGGCTGGAATCCCTTCGACGTGACCAAGGTGTGGCCGCACGGCGACTTCCCGCTGCTGACGGCCGGCGTGCTGGAGCTGAACCGCAATCCGGACAACTACCACGCCGAGGTCGAACAGGCCGCGCTGTCGCCGGCCAACGTGGTGCCGGGCCTGGGCTTCTCGCCCGACAAGATGCTGCAGGGCCGCCTGTTCGCCTACCATGACGCCCAGCTCTACCGCGTCGGCGCCAACCACCAGCACCTGCCGGTGAACGCCCCGCGCTGCCCGGTCCACAACCACCAGCGCGACGGCGCGATGGCGATCGCCAACGGCGGCGCGGCGCGCAACTACTATACGCTCAATGCGCGTGGCGCCGGGGCCACCGGCATGGGCTACGGCGAACCGGAACTGGCGCTCGAGGGCAATGCCGGCCGCTTCGACTTCCGTGGGCAGGAGGACGATTACTCCCAGGCCGGGGCGCTGTTCCGCCTGATGACGCCGGACGAACGCCTCGCGCTGTGCGACAACCTGGCCGCGCCGCTCAGCCAGGTGGATACCGACATCCTGGAGCGCCAGTTGGGGCACTTCGACAAGGCGGATCCGGAGTATGGTCGCGGGGTGCGCGCTTCGCTCAAGGCGCTGGGTCGCAACGTCGACTGAGTTTCCGAGCCTGCTGCCCTAACACGTCGTAGGCGCCAATATCACCTACGTCGTACGCGCCAATAGCACCTCCGTCGTACGCGCCGCTGGCACCTACGTCGTTCCCGCGAAGGCGGGAACCCAAGTTTGCAAGCGTCTCGACAGCGCATGGAGAACTTGGGTTCCCGCCTTCGCGGGAACGACGTGGTGGGGGCGCGTGTGATCGCGATGTCTGCGAGTTTCTAGGGCTGGTATCCCAATGCCTTCATTGCCTTGGTCAAGGTCTTCGCCGCCTTGGCATAGCCTTCCCAGGGCGCATTGCCCACGTCGAGCCGCGTGTGCACGTTGGTGATGTCCCACTGCGTGCTCGACTTCAGCCCCTCCAGCTCCTCCCACGCCAGCGGCACCGAAATGCCCAGGCCCGGCCGCACCCGCGCCGACCAGGCGCTCACCGTGGTCGCGCCCTGTCCGTTGCGCAGATAATCGATGAAGATCTTCCCGACCCGGTTCTTGGGCCCGCTCTTGAAAGCGAAGCGGTCCGGCAGGGTCGCCGCCATGTGGTGCACGATGGCCTGGGAGAAGCCCTTCACCGTATCCCAGTCATGCCCCCCTTTGAGCGGCACCACCACGTGCAAGCCCTTGCCGCCACTGGTCTTGAGGAAGGACGGCAGCCCCAGCTCCTCCAGGAAGGCGTGCATCAGCTGGGCTGCCTCCTGGATCGCGGGCCACTCCACGCCCTCGCCCGGGTCGAGGTCGAAGATCATCCGGTTCGGGCTCGCGTACGACTTGCCGGTCGCGTTCTGGGTGTGGATCTCCACGACGTTCCATTGCGCCACCGAGAGGATGCCCTGCACGCTGGCGATTTCGAGGAAAGGCGGATGGCCAGGGTCGAGCTCCTCGGGCAGGTGCTTCACACCCGGCAACTTGGCGATGTCGGCGTGTTTCTGGAAGAACAGCTCGCCGCCCACGCCCTCAGGCGCGCGCACCAGCGACACCGGCCGGTTCTTCAGGTGCTCCATCATCAATTCGCCCACCAGGGCGTAGTAGCGGATCAGGTCGAGCTTGGTCGAGCCGGTCTGGGCATCGATCACCCGATCGCCGTTGGTCACCTTCATGGTGGCAGGCAGTATGCTCGTCACGCTGGCGTCCTCCTTGTCCTTGGCCTTGGTCACAGGCTTGGCTTTCGCTTTGACTTCGGCCTTGGCTTCCGGCTTGGCTTTAGCCTTGGCTTCCGCCTTGGCGTCCGGCCTGGCTTTAGCGTTGCCTTCCTTGCCGTCCACGTGCTTCGCCTGCTCCCGCGTGATGCTCTTGGCCGGCTTGTCCTTGCGCAGCCCCTGGAACACGGGGTGGCGCACCGAGCCGGTATTGGTCCACTCCGAGAAACTCACCTCGGCCACCAGCACCGGCTTGACCCAGTGGTGCTGGCGGCCCGGCACCGTGCGTGGCGGGAAGGGGCTCTCGTCGGTGCGCAGCTTCTCCAGTTCGGCCGCGACCGACTTGAGGGACGAATGGTTGAAGCCCGAGCCCACGTTGCCGGCGTAGCGCAGCACCCCGTCCTGGTCGTGGTAGCCCAGCAGCAGTGAACCGACGCCGGTGCGCGACCCCTTGGGATCGGTGAAGCCGGCGATGACGAACTCCTGGCGCAGGCCGCACTTGAGCTTGATCCATTCGGGCGAACGGCGCGACACGTAGCGCGAGTCGCGCCGCTTGCCGATCACGCCCTCCAGGCCGATACGGCAGGCGGCTTCCACCAGTTGTCCGGGATCGGTGCCGAATTCATCCGAGAAGCGCACCCGGCCCGATGTGGACTTGGCGAACGCTTGCTGGAGCACGGCGCGGCGCTCCACCAGCGGGACCTCGCGCAAGTCATGGCCATCGAAGTAAGGGGCGTCGAACAGGAAATAGAGGATGTCGGCGCGATTGCTGCCGTCGAAAGCCAGTTGCAGCAGCCCGAAGTTGGGCTTGCCGTTCTCGTCGTGGACCACGATCTCGCCGTCGTACCAGCCATCCGGCAAGCCCATGCGCTCCAGCTCGTCCTTGAGCGGCTGTAGCCGATCGGTCCAGTCATTGGCATTGCGTGTGATCAGGCGCACCTCGCCCTGCTCGATGCGCGCCAGCATGCGGTAACCGTCGAACTTGACCTCGAATACCCATTCCTCGGGGCGCGCCGGCGGCGCGTCCACCAGGGTCGCCAGCTCCGGCTGGAAGGCTTCGGGCAGCGCGGCCTTCACCGCGCCCTCGGGCAGCGCCGCCCCGCTCCCCTTCGCGCTCTTGCGCGCCGCCGCCTTCTTCGCGGGCGCCTTGGCCGCCGCCGCTTTTTTCGCGGGCGCCTTGGCCGCCACCGCCTTTTTCGATGCCGGCTTCGGCGGCGTGTCCTCCGCTTGCTCCTCGGCATCTTCTTTCAGCGCTTCCAGCTTGCGTTCGGCCGGCGCCGGCATCGGCAGGTGCTTGACGCTGTCGGGCATCTCGTCGACCACCGAGAATTCCTCGCTCGAGCGCATGTACTCATCCTTCTCCTTGATCAGCAGCCAGGGCTCCTGGCGCTCGTCCTCGTGGCCCTTGAGCCGCACCAGGGTCCAGCGCCCGTGCATCTTGTGCCCGTGCATCTCGAACTTGATGCTGCCCTTGGCGAAGCCCTTGTGCGGATCCTCGAGTGGGGTCCAGGTGCCCTTGTCCCAGATGATGACCTTGCCTGCTCCGTACTGCTTCTCGGGAATCGTGCCCTCGAAGTCCGAGTAGGAGATCGGGTGGTCTTCGACGTGCACCGCCATGCGCTTGTCGCGCGAGTCGTAGCTCGGCCCCTTGGGCACGGCCCAACTCTTCATGGTGCCGTCGAGCTCGAGCCGGAAATCGTAGTGCAGGCGCGAGGCCCAGTGTTTCTGGATCACGAAGGTCAGCGCATCCGGATGCGCTTCGCCGCCTTCGGCGGGCTCCGACGTGATCGCGAAATTGCGCTTGGCCTTGTAGAGTTTGAGCGCGTCAGGCATGGAACACCTCGTCTTCAGTCCGATGCGCCGAGTCTAGTCCCGGCACGCAGGCGCGACTGTTCGCCAGCGTACCCTGCCGCTGGCGAACAATCGCGCCTTGCTGATGAGCATTAGACGGGCATTGGATGAGCAAGTGTAAGCGGATGTAAATCAATCGAAAAACGCGTCAACCGCGCACGCGGCGCCGGCGTTGAAGGGACCAGCAGCACAGCAAGCGTTTCACCTTTTCACCCACAGAAGGAAGACACTATGAGCAAACTCATCGCTACCATGATCGCCGGGCTGTTCGCCACCTCCGTGTACGCCCAGGCCACCGCGCCCGCTGCAGAGGTGAAGGCCGAGGCCAAGGCCGAAGCCAAGGCCGCGGAAACGGAAGCCAAGGCCGACGCGAAGCACGACAAGAAGGTCGCCAAGGCCGACGCCAAGGTAGAGAAGGCCAGCGCCGAAGCCAAGAAGGACGTCGCCGAAGCGAAAGCAGACGCCGCCAAGACCAAGGCCAAGGCCGACAAGCAGGCTGCTGAGAAGAAAGCCGAAGCCAAGGCCGACAAGGCCGAAGCGAAGGCCGAGCACGTGGCCGCCAAGGCCGAACACAAATAAAACACTATCCCCGATAGCTCAAGCCCCCACGCTCGAGCCCCACCATATGGCGAAGGCGGGTCCCCCGGCCCGTCTTCGCGCTTCATCTTCGGCGGCCCCCACGCCGGCATGCGCGCTGTTCTACAATGGGTGCTTTGCCCGCCCGGAGACGCCATGCACCGTATCGTATTCCTCGACCGCGACAGCCTGATCGCCGATGTGCGCCCGCCCGCCTTCGCGCATGCGTGGCAGGACCATGCCGCCAGCGCGGAGCACGAAGTCGTCGAGCGCCTGCGCGGCGCGACCATCGCGATCACCAACAAGGTGCCGCTGCGCGCCGCCGCCCTTGCCCAGCTGCCCGAGCTGAAAATGGTCGCCATCGCCGCCACCGGCACCGACAACGTCGATCTCGCCGCCTGCCGCGAGCGCGGCATCGTTGTCAGCAATATCCGCAATTATTCGCTGGTCTCGGTGCCAGAGCACTGCATGGCCCTGTTGCTGGCCTTGCGCCGCAACCTGCGCGCCTACATCGCCGACGTCGAGGCCGGACGCTGGGAGCGTTCGACCCGCTTCTGCCTACTCGATCACCCGATCGGCGACCTGGCCGGCAGCCGCCTCGGCATCGTCGGCTACGGCGCCCTCGGCAAGCAGGTTGCGGCGCTGGCGCGCGCCTTCGGCATGGAGATCTGCGCCACTTCGCGCTCGCCCATCGCCGACTCCGGCGTGCGCCAGCTCGAGCTCGACGAGCTGCTGGCCACCAGCGACGTGGTCAGCCTGCACCTGCCGCTCACCGAGCAGACCCGCCACCTGATCGGCGCGCGCGAGCTGGGCCTGATGAAACGCAGCGCCCTCCTGATCAACACCGCGCGCGGCGGCCTGGTCGACGAGGCCGCGCTGGCCACGGCCCTGAGCGAGGGCAGGATCGGCGGCGCCGGCTTCGACGTCCTGAGCAAGGAACCGCCCCTGCCAGACAACCCGCTGCTGCGCCTGCGCCTGCCGAACTTCATCCTGACCCCGCACGTGGCCTGGGCCAGCGGCGGGGCCATGCAGCGCCTGGCCGACATGCTGGTCGATAATCTCGAAGCCTGGGCCGCCGGCCGGCCGCAGAACCTGGTCTAGGCCGGCAGCCTGGCCGGCGCCGCCAGCTCCTCGCTGGCGGGGCGCGGATCGGGCGCGCGCAGCGGCAGTTCGAGGATGAAGCAGGCGCCCGCGCCCGGCGCGCTCTCCACGCGGATCGCGCCGCCCCACAGCGTGGTGACGATGTTGTAGGCGATGTTCAGCCCCAGGCCGGTGCCGCCCTGCCCCATGCGCGTGGTGAAGAAGGGATCGAAGATGCGCGCCAGGTGTTCCTGGGGGATGCCGCGCCCGTCGTCGCGGAACTGCAGGCGCACCTGTCCTTCGCCCGAGCTGGCCGTGAGCCGCATGGTCCCGCCGGGCTCCGTGAAGGCGTGCAGCAGCGCGTTGTTGACGAAGTTGATCAGGACCTGGCCCAGCGGCCCCGGGAAGCCGTCCATCACGATCCCGGCCGGGACCTCCAGCACCAGCCGGTGGCCGGCCAGGCGCACCGTGTTCGACAGCGTGGCGGCGATCTCCTGGCAGGCCTGGCCCAGGTCGAAGCGGCGGCGCTGGGCGCTGGCCTGGTCGACCGAGACCTGGCGGAAGCTGCTCACCAGCTCGGCCGCGTTGTGCAGGCTGCGCACGATCACGTCCGTGGCCTCGGTCGACGCGGCCATGTACTCGGCCAGGTCGGAGCGCTTGAGCTGGGCTGCGTCGAAACAAGACGCCACCTCGTGGGTGCGTTCCTGCAGGGTGCTGGCCATCAGCAGGCTGTTGCCGATCGGCGTGTTCAGTTCGTGGGCCACGCCCGCCACCAGCGAGCCGAGCGAAGCCAGCTTCTCGTGCGAGGCCAGTTGGGCCTGGGTTTCCTTGAGCTGCTGGTAGGCGCGCGCATTATCGATCGCCACCCCGACGTAGGCCGCCAGGGTCGCCAGCATGTCCAGGTGCACCTGGCCGTAGGCGCCGGCGTAGGGGCTCTGCACCGTGAGCGCGCCCACCACCCGCCCGCCGACCTCGATCGGCACGTAAAGGAAGGAACCGGGCGCGCGCCGCGCCGGCCGGATCGCCACCGCGGAGGCCTCGTCGCCGGCCTGCGGCAGGTGGGCGGCCAGCAGCGCCGGTAATTCACGCACCGCCTCGCTCACCAGGATCTCGCGCGCCTGGGCCACGCAGCAGGCGGCCAGGAAGCGCTGCGGCGCGTCGTCCTGCTCGTAGGCGGCCACGCGTCCGCCCTCAACCACCGCGAAGGGGAAGACCAGCACCCCGCGCTCCGGCTGGCGCAGGGCGACCGCGAAATTGGGGGCCTCCATCAGCGCCTGCACGTGCTCGTACAGGGTGCGCATGATGGCTTCGTTGTCCAGGTTGGCAGTCAGCAGACGCCCGATGTCCGACAGCAGGGCGATGTCGCGGTGGGCCCGTTCGACCGTCTCCTTCTGGCGCTCGGCCGCCTCCTTCTGCAGCAGCAGTTCGGCGGTGCGCGCGCCGACTTCGCGCTCGAGCACGCCCTTCTGGCGCACCAGCACGCCCACGCGCCAGCGGTAGGCCAGCCAGGACAGGGCCAGCGCGAGCAGCGCCGCCAGGGTGCGGAACCACCAGGTTTTCCAGAACGGCGGCAGGATCGTGATCGCCAGGGTGGCAGCCCCGGTGCTCCACAGGCCGTCCTTGTTGCTGGCGCGGACCCGGAACACGTAGCGCCCCGGATCGAGGTTGGTATAGGTCGCGAAGCGGCGCCGCGCGTCGGTGTCGACCCAGCCCTGGTCGAAGCCCTCGAGCTGGTAGGCGTAGCGGTTGCCCTGGGGGTCGGCGTAGTGCAGGCCCGCGAACTCCAGCGCGAACACCGAGTCGCGGTGCGACAGGGTGATCTCCCGATTGGCGCCCAGGCTGTCGGCGCGCGAACGGTTCAGCACCAGCAGGTCGGTGATCACCGGCACCGGCGGATAGGGATTGTCGCGCACGCGCTCGGGCTGGAAGGAGGTCATGCCGTTGATGCCGCCGAAATACAGCTGCCCGTCCGGCGCGCGCCAGCCCGAGCCGACGAAATAGGAACCGTCGATCAGCCCGTCCTTCGAGGTGTAGTTCTTGACCTGGCCGCTGGCCGGATCGAAACGCGTGATGCCGGCGGTGGTGCTGACCCATAGGACGCCACCCGCGTCTTCCAGGATCGCGCCGACCGGCAAGGCCTGCTGGCCGGCGGCGAAGGGAATGTAGCGAAAGCGCGGCTGGCCGCCCACGGTGTCCATGCGGTGCAGGCCGCCGGCGGTGCCGACCCACAGGTCGCCGCGCGAGGATTCGGCCAGGTAGTACACCCGGCTGTGGCGCAAGCTGTGGCTGTCGTGCGGATCGTGACGGTAGCGGGTGAACACGCCGCTGCGGCGGTCGAAGCGCTGCAGGCCGTTCTCGGTGCCGACCCAGACGATGCCTTGGCGGTCTTCCAGCACGGTGAATCCATAGTTGTCGCCCAGGCTGGTGGGATCGTCCGGATCGTGGCGCCAGCTATGCGCCAGCTCCGAGCCCGGGTCGAGGGCCGACAGGCCGCCGCGGGTGACAACCCACAGTGTGCCGTCGCGCCCCTCGCGGATCGCATGCACGTAATTGGCGGCCGGACCGGCGCCCAGCCCGACCCGGCCCAGGCGCCCCTGGGCGTCGCGCCACAGCAGGCCGGTGGGGGTGCCGATCCACAGCCGCCCGCGCGCGCGCGTCACGGAAGTGACCACGTCGCCGACCTCCTGCGCGCCCGGCGCCGGCTGGGCGCGCCCGAGGGCCGGGTCGAGCAGCAGCAGGCCGTCGCCGGTGGTGCCGACCCAGAGCTTGCCGTGGCCGTCGCCCACCACGCCGCGTACCTTGGCCCGTCCCAGGCGCTCGCTCTCGCCATAGCGGGTGAAGCCGCCGCTGGCCAGGTCGGTGCGGTTGACGCCGCCGAAGTAGGTGCCGACCCAGAGGGTGCCGGTGCGGTCGACCAGCACCGCGGGCACCTGGTTGTCGGACAGGCTGTGCTGGTCGTTGGCGGCGTGGCGCCAGGTGTCGAAGCGGCCGCTGACCGGATCGCGCCACTTCAGGCCGTCGGAGTCGGTGCCGACCCAGAGCTGGGCCCCGCTGTCGTGGTAGAGGCTCTGGATGCGCACGTCCTGCATGCCCTGCTCCGGCCCCAGGTGCTGGCGCTGCGGGCTGCCCTCGCCCAGGCGCCAGGCTTCCAGGCCCGAGGCGGTGCCGATCCAGAGCGTGTCGCGCGGGCCCATCGAGAGCGACAGCACGGTGTTGCGCTGGGGGTCGATGGCGGGCTCGATCGCGAAATGGGTGAAGCGTCCTCTGGCCGGATCGAAGCGGTCCAGGCCGCCCTCGGTGCCGACCCAGAGCTGCTTCTGTCCGTCCATCGCCAGCGAAGTGATGCGGTTGTCGCGCAAACTGGCCGGATCTTCCGGCAAATGACGCCAGGCGCGGAAGGCGCCGCTGTCCGGGTCGAAGTGCAGCAGGCCGTCGCTGGTACCCAGCCACAGGCCGCCGCCGGCGGCGGGCACGATGGCGTAGACGGCGCGGTTGCCGCCCCGCTGGGCGTCCGGATCGGGCGGCAGGTGCCGCTGGAAGCGGCCGCTGGCCGGGTCGAAGCGCGCCAGCCCACCCTTGGTGCCGAACCACAGCCGGCCTTCGGCGTCCTCGTAGGAGGCGGCGACGTAGTTGTCCGGCAGGCTGCCCGGATCGTTGGGGTCGTTCCGGTAGACCGTGATGCGGTAGCCGTCGTAGCGGTTCAGGCCGGCCTGGGTGCCGAACCACATGAAGCCCTGGCGGTCCTGAAGGATGCTCAGGGCCGACTGCTGGGACAGGCCCTGCTCGATCGAGAGACGCTCGAAGCGCAGGCTGCGCTGGGCCGCCTGCGCCGCGCCCTGCATGCCCGTCGCCAACAGCAGTGCCACCGCCAGCGTCCAGGTCATGCGGATCAGGGCGCGTCCGCCCCCGGTAAGTCCCAGCATATTTATTCCATTTGAGAAACGTTCTGCCTAATCTACCAGAGGAATCCGGGCTGAGAAAGAAAATGAGTCTTCCGGAAACAACATGCTGCTGCTATAATGCGCGCATCGGGCGGCTGTAGCTCAGCTGGATAGAGTACTTGGCTACGAACCAAGGGGTCGTGGGTTCGATTCCTGCCAGCCGCGCCAGAATATGAGGGACCAGATTGAGAAATCTGGTCCCTTTTTTCGTTGCGCCTTCGCGCCGGAGCGCGCCGCGCTCACCTGGCGATACCGGATTGGCGCAGAAAATCGGCGATGAGCCTTTGCCAAGATGCGCAGGCGCCGCTATAATGCGTGCATCGGGCGGCTGTAGCTCAGCTGGATAGAGTACTTGGCTACGAACCAAGGGGTCGTGGGTTCGATTCCTGCCAGCCGCGCCAGAATATGAGGGACCAGATTGAAAGATCTGGTCCCTTTTTTCGTTGCGCGCTCCCGCTTGCCGTTTCTTCCGGCCTGCCGTTTCTTTGCGCTTTCCGCTTCTTCCCGCTTGCCGCTTCTTCCCGCTTGCCGTTTCTTCGGGCTTGCCGTTTCTTCGAGCTTGCCGCTTCTTCCCGCTTTCCGCTATTTTCCGCCTGCCGTTTCTTCGGGCTTGCCGTTTCTTCCGGCTAGCCGCTTCGGTGCTGGCCGCCTCTTCCCGCGTGCGCCTCTACCCCCCCTTGCTGTGGCTTGCGCGCGCCGGCTACCGCCTCGCCACCGGCAGCCTGCGAGCCGTCAGCAATACGGAAATGGCATACACCTTTGCCAAGAGTCCACCCAGCGGTTATAATGCGTGCATCGGGCGGCTGTAGCTCAGCTGGATAGAGTACTTGGCTACGAACCAAGGGGTCGTGGGTTCGATTCCTGCCAGCCGCGCCAGAATATGAGGGACCAGATTGAAAGATCTGGTCCCTTTTTTCGTTATGTGCGTCGATCCTGGCGTTTCGGAATGCCGGCGCGCGGGCCGGAGTGCGGGAGTCGCCCGGAGATGTGGCGTCCAGGCCGCCTGGCCGGGGCCGGGACTTTGCCAATCCGGTTCATGCTGCTATAATGCGTGCCTCGGGCGGCTGTAGCTCAGCTGGATAGAGTACTTGGCTACGAACCAAGGGGTCGTGGGTTCGATTCCTGCCAGCCGCGCCAGTTTTTCCTAAATGGCTCAGAAGAAATTCTGAGCCATTTTTCTTTTCTGCCGAGAATATTCGTTTTCTCGCCATCTTCTCTCCCCAATTCTCCCCCGGGTTTTGCGCCAGCTCAGCAATATCGCTCAACGCGCACGCATTTCTTAGCCTTTGCTTAATAAATGCGCTCATCTGCCGTTCGCTCTGCGCCGGACTCGCGCTTCTCTTTGCGTAGGAATCGCCTGACATATGACGTGCAACTCGACGATTTTTTTCTACTCATCAACGGAAAAAAGGGCTTCTCTCCTATGAAGAACGCATTTTTGGGATGTCCTGGCGGAAATTTATTGGTTTTTGGAATGTGGCGCACGAGATGCGATCTGAACCGTGCGCACCCGTGCGCATTCATGACTTTTTGATAGCATGGAGTTCCCCGATTCTTGAAACCCAAGCTGCAGGACGCGGCTGATTCTATGCGAGGAAAGAAATGAAAAAATCTCTGATTGCTGCACTGGTGCTGGCTTCCGCTTCGTTCGGTTCGTCGGCCGTGATGGCCCAAACCGTCATCGGCGATTCGCCGCAGGAACTGAACCTGATCGATAACACCGCCTTCTTTGGCGATACCTTCGCAGCTGACAACGAAGGCAACACCTTCGCCGACCGCTTTACCTTCACCGTGGAAAGCGACCTGGGTTGGAACCTGGATGCGATCATCTCGTCGATCAGCCGCAGCGCAGACACCGGCCTGGACATCACCGGCCTCGCCCTGTACGGCGAAGGTGACACCCTGATCGCCTCGGGTTCGTCGCTGATGAGCGGCGAAATGGACGTGTGGAGCATCTCGGCCGACAACCTGGCCGCTGGTGACTACTACCTGCAAGTGAACGGCACCCTGGTGTCCGACACCGGCGCGTCGTTCGGTGGCGCCGTGATGCTGGCTCCGGTTCCGGAACCTGAAACCTACGGCATGATGCTGGGCGGCCTGGGTATCCTCGGCTTCCTGGCACGTCGTCGCAAGGCAAAGCAAGCTTAAGCAGCGTCTGGTTTGAGTTGGGACGGAAGCGCGTCATGCGCTTCCGTTTTTTTTTGCCCTGACGGCCTGGGAAATGGATGAGTGCCGAACCGCTGGGCTGTTCCACGGTCCGCTTCCTGTCATTGCCGACAGAAGCAGACATGCTTTTTTGCCCTGACGGCCTTGGAGGGACGAGTTCCGAACCGCCGGGCTGATCCGCGGTCCGAGTCCTGTCATCGCCGACAGGAGCGCTCATGCAGGCGCCAGGCTTGCCGAAATCATTCTTAGCACTGCCCACGTGGAATCAAGCGCAAGCTCTCGCCTGCGCTCCACGATGCGGCGCAAGGCGGACCGCTTGCCCCGCCCTGCCCCAAGTCGCATTCTCAGGTGCGCAGCTTCTTGATGATGCTGCGGTTCCCCAGGATTTCCTCGATCTGCTCGAAACGCACCGGTTTGACCATGTGATGGTCGAAGCCGGCCTCGAAGGCCAGCTGGCGGTCCTTCTCCTGGCCCCAGCCGGTGACCGCGATCAGCACCGTCATCGCCCCGCAGGACAGCTTGCGGATGCCGCGCGCCAGGTCGTAGCCCGACATGTGCGGCAGGCCGATGTCGAGGAAGGCGTAGTCCGGGCAGAAACGCGCCGCCGCGGCCAGCGCATCCGGCCCGTTGTGCGTGATCACCACACTGTGTCCCATGGCGGTCAGCAGCGCGCCGATGCTGTTGACGAAGTCGACGTTGTCGTCGGCCAGCAGGATGCGATAGGTCTCGGTGCTGATGAAGGCGGCCGGCGTCGGCTTGGTCAGCGGTTCCGGCTCGACCACGATCGGCAGGCGCACCACGAAGCGGCTGCCGTGGCCCATGCCTTCGCTGTGGGCGGTGATGGTGCCGCCGTGCAGCTCGACCAGCTTGCGCGCCAGGGACAGGCCGACGCCCAGGCCCGCATTGCTGCGCTCCAGGGTCGAATCGACCTGCACGAACATCTCGAACACGCTGTCGAGCATGTCGGCGGCGATGCCGATGCCGGTGTCGATCACTTCCAGCACCAGGGTCGTGCTGTCTTCCACATAGCCCTTGAGCTCGACCCGGCCGCCGCGGTTGGTGTACTTGGCGGCGTTGTTGAGCAGGTTGGACAGGATCTGCGCCAGTCGCGTGGCGTCGCCGTGCAGGAAGACCGGACGGTCCGGCAAGTCCAGCACCAGCTCGTGGCCGTGCAGCTCGATATAGGAGCGCACCACCTCGAGCGCGTCGTTGACGACCGCCTTCAGCTCCACCCGGCCCATCTTGATGGTGAACTTGCCGGTATTGATGCGCGAGACGTCGAGCAGGTCGTCCACCAGGCGCACCATCTGGCGCAGCTGGCGCTCCATGATGTCGGTGGCGCGCTGGGTGGCCTGGGCGTCGCCGCTGCGGATGCGCAGGATGTCCAGGCCGGTGCGGATCGGCGCCAGCGGGTTGCGCAGCTCGTGCGCCAGGGTGGCGAGGAATTCGTCCTTGCGGCGATCGGCCACGATCAGGGCCTGCTCGGCGCGCTGGCGCACTTCCATCTCGTGCTCCAGGGTGCGGTTGGCGGCCTGCAGGGCGTCGGAGCGGCGGCCGATCTCGGCCAGCATGTCGTTGAAGGCCTCGACCAGCACGCCGATCTCGCCCTTGTCATGGCCGGGAACGCGCAGGCTGAAGTCGCGCCGCAGCATCACCTGGCGCGCCACGTTGGTCACCGCTTCGAGCGGGCGGGTGATCGAGGACTGCAGGCGCGAGGCCACCAGGGCCGCGATCACCAGGGCCGCCAGCAGCACGCCGCCGAGCACGGCCCCGTAGTCGATCACGCGGTCCAGCAGGCCGTAGCGCGAACGCAGGTAGACGCTGCCGATGATCTCGCCGTTCTCGACGATGTTGCGGTACAGGACCAGTTCGTCCTGCTCGACGCGGTAGCCGGGCGCTTCGGGACGCGCCGGGAAGTCCGGCGCCACGCCCGGCTGGGCGTAGGTGGCGAAGCGCTGTCCATTGGCGCCGTAGATGGCGGCGGCCTCGATCTGGGGACGCAGGCGCAGCAGGCGCAGGTTCTGGGTGGCCCCGCTGACGTCGTTGAAGGAGAGCGCCGGCGCCGTCACGCTGGCGACGATGTCGGCCTGGGTGGTGAGGTCGTCGACCCAGTAGCGCTGGAAGGTGCGCAGGTCGAGCAGCAGCATGGCGGCGCCGGCCGCCAGCAGGGCGACCACGGTGGTGGACACCGCCATCATGATCAGTTTGCTTCGCACGGAGCCGGTATCGTGCATCGCCATCATGGGGCTCCTTTCTGCACGCGGTTCGCGACCGTGAGCAGGCGCGAACTGAGCTTGACGTTGTTCTTTTCGGCGGCGTCGAGGGAGACGTCGAAACGGACGCGCTCGTCGACGACGCGGAAGTTGATGACGCTGCCGCAGTGCCGCTGGTCGCCGCACTCGGTCACGGTCAGGTAGGCGGGCGGGGACGCGCGCAATACCTTGCCGACCCGCGCCGGGTCGCTGCCGGCCACGAACAGCAGGTGCAGCGGCGCCTGGTCTTCGCCTTCGCGCAACTGGCGCACTGCGATGCTGCGTCCGTTCACCATGCGGCCGGCCGCGATGCGCGCCAGTTCCGCGCTCATCTCGTCCGAGCCGGCCACGCCGATGGTGAGCGGGGTGGTGGCGTCGGCGAAGGCCTGGGGCGGGAATTCGGCGTAGGCCAGGAATTTATACAGGAAGGCCGCCTTGACGCGCCGTTCCAGCAGCGCCGCGCCGGCGTTGTCGGCCAGGGCCGGGCCGGCGGCCAGCAGGAGCGGCAGCAGCGGCAGGCCCAGCAGACTGAGGGCGAGCCGACGCCGCGCCGCGCCGCGTCGGCCGGGCTGGTCCTTTTCGGCAGCCTGAAATTGCAAAAAGGTCATGAGAGATTGGCCAGTCAAGGACGCGGCGTTGCCGGGTCGGGGCTGCATGGGGTGGAAGCGAGACTGCCGCCCGCTCGGCGCATGAGGTGCATGATAGCCGGACGCAGGCGCGCGCGGCGCGGCGCATCAGTACGGCCATCCGGCGCGGACGCGGCCCGGAAAGGCGTCGCGCGCCCGCCCGCCGTGGCGCAGCGGGGCGACGGCGCGCGGGGCGGCAGCGCGATCGTGGCGCGGGCGGGGAGCGGCATCGTTAACATAGTTGCCATCGTAGAACATTTTCCCTCGCACACCAAGCGTGCACCCTATCGTGCAGGCGCGGCGCGCCACTTCCGCCACAGATTAGTTATTGATGGAAACAATGACTGTCATTATAAAGATAAATTGGACGAATTTGCCGCGTTGCAGCATCATGCTTCCTGTCTCCTCTATTCTCCTCCAAGGAAATAGATTCAGCCCGCTTCCCACGAAGCGGGCTTTTTTTTGCCCGGTTTCCGGCCGGCGGGCGCACGCTAGACGCGGCGGTACGTTCAGGATTGGTGGTAGGATGCGGCTGTTTTTGTTCCTACAACACTGCGCCCATGTTTGACACCGACAAGTCCGCCCGGAGCACCGCGTCCTACGACTGGTCCGCTAGTGCGCTGGGCGAGGCCGCGCGCTGGCCCCTGCCCTTGCGCCTGGCGGCCGATCTGCTGCTCAACGCGCCGCTGCCGTCCCTGCTGGTCTGGGGGCGCGAGATGGTCCTGGTCTTCAACGAAGCCTACGGCGCCCTCGCCGGCCCCGGCTACGGCCGGACGCCGGGCGGATCGGTGCCGCCGGTGATGCCGCCGCCCCTGGCCGCCGCCGGCGAGGCCCTGCAGCAGGCCTGGCGCGGCGAGCCGCTGGTGTTGTCCGGCGTGCAACTGGCCTTCCGCCACCCCGAGGGCCTGCGCGAGGAGCGCTGGGACCTGCGCCTGACCCCGGTGCGCGACGAGGCCGGCCAGGTTGCCGGCGTGCTGCTGACCCTGGCTCCCGCCAGCCCGGCGGCCAGCGAGGATCCGGCGCCCGGCGCCAGCCTGCGCATCCTGGTGGTCGAGGACAATCTCGATTCCCAATACCTGGTGTGCGAGATGCTCAAGGCCTTCGGCCACGAGGCCGAGGGCACCGCCCACCCGGACGACGCCCTGGCCATGATGGCGCGCCAGCGCTACGACGTGCTGTTCTCGGACGTCAGCCTGCCCGGCATGTCCGGCGTGGACCTGGCGCGCCGCGCCCTCCAGGACCAGCCCGCCCTGCGCGTGATCTTCGCCTCCGGCTATGGCGACACCCTGCTGCGCCATGTCGAGTTTCCGCACCTGTCGCTCCAGAAGCCCTACGAACTGGATCAGCTGCAGGACGCGCTGGCGAAGATCGCGGCCATGCCGGCGGCCAGGGCGTGACAAGCGTGTGTGCCGGCCCGGTCCGGCTGGACTACAATGACAGACGCACCCGCCCCGGCCGCGCCGGCCCCGTACCAGGCCTTCGATGATGATTCCCACTGAGCCCATCGGTAGCATCCCCCGCCCGCCCGCGCTGGTCGCGGCCTGGCGCGAGGGACGCGACCCTGCCGAGCTGGCCCTGCTGGCCGGCGAGGCCGTGCGCGCCACGATCGCGGAGCTGGAGGCCCTCGGCTGCCCGGTGGTCAGCGACGGCGAGCAGGCCAAGTTCGGGAATTTCTGGTGCTATCCGGTCGACGGCGCCCCCAACATGGCGCCCGACGGCTTCCACATCCCGCTCGCGGGCGGGCACGGCCAGCGCATGCCGCGCCTGGTGCGCGGTCCGCTGCGCTACCAGCGCTACGCCGACGAGTACCTGAGCGCCGCGCGCCGCCACGCCACTCAGCCGGTCAAGCAGGCCGTGATCTCGCCCTCGGCGCTATCCCTGATCTATCCGGCCGAGGGCATCGCCGACTACCCGCGCGAGCACTTCCTCGACGACCTGGTGCGCGAACACGAGACCGAAGTGCGGCGCTGCCTCGAAGCCGGCGCGCACAAGGTGCAGATCGACTTCGCCCATGCGCGCCTGGCGATGCAGCTCGACCCGGGCGGCGCCCTGCTGTCCAGCTTCATCGACCTCGACAACCTGGCGCTCGGGCGCTTCTCGCCCGAGCAGCGCGCCCTGATCGGGGTCCACGTGTCGGCCGCCCCGTGGTCGGACGGCGCCAGCGCGCTCGACGCCGAATACGCCGAGCTGCTGCCGGCCCTGTTCGAGCTGCGCACCGGGAACGTCTACCTGTCGCTGGCCGGCAGCAGCGATCCGGCCCGCACCCTGCGCATCGTGCGCGACTATGCCCGCCCCGAGCAGCGCATCTTCGTCGGCGTGACCGACCCGTCGAATCCGCAGGTGGAGACGCCGGAACAGGTGCGCGACCGGGTGCTGTTCGCCGCCGATTTCATTGCGCCGGAACGCCTCGGCACCACCGACGACAGCGGCTTCGCGCCCTTCTTCGACGACGCCGGCCTGGGGCGCGCCACCGCCTTCGCCAAGATCCGCGCCCGGGTCGAGGGCACGCGCCTGGCGAGCGCCATCCTGGGAGGCGCGCCATGAACGGCGAGCGCGACGAACTGGAAGCGATGCGCGCGGTGGCCCTGGCCAACGCCAGCAGCGTGCTGGCCGCGCGCCAGCGCGCCGAGGAAGAGCTGATCGCCGCCAAGGAGGCGCTGCGCCAGGCCAACGAGCGCATGGAGAACATGCTCGAAAGCCTGACCGACGGCTTCTGCGCGGTCGACCGCGACTGGCGCATCACCTACATCAACGGCCGCGCCCTGGAGATGGTCGCGCCCCTGAACAAGAGCCGCGGCGGGCTGCTCGGGCGCAGCCTGTGGGACGAGTTCGAGGACCTGCACGGCACCTCGGTGGCGGCCGACTGCCGGCGCGCGATGGAGCGGCGCGAGACCGTCACCCGCGAGTTCTACTACCGCCGCCTGCGCTGCTGGCTCGACATGCGCATCTACCCCTCGCCCGACGGCCTGACGCTCTACTTCCAGGACATCACCCAGCGCAAGCTGGACCAGCAGGCCCTGGTCGAGAACAACAACCGGCTGCAGGTGGCCATGGCCGCCGGCCGCCTGGGCGACTGGCGCTGGGACGCCGCCCAGGACCGCATCCTGTTCGGCGCGCGCGCCGCCGAGATCCTTGGCCTGCCGGCCGAGGTGCCGCTCGACTGGCCCGCCCTGCGCACCCGGCTCGAGCGCGACGACCGCATTCACCTGCGCCACGGCGTGCTGGAAGCCTTCGCCGCGCGCACCGACCTCGACATCGAATGCCGGATGCTGACCGACGATGGCGCGGTGCGCTGGATCGCCCTGGTCGGCCGCCCGGACTTCGGCCCCGACCCCGCCGGCGGCGCCGGCGCCGCCAGCCCCGAACTGCCGGGCGAGGTGCGCGGCATGAGCGGCGTGGTCCAGGACATCACCGTGCGCAAGCAGGCCGAGGACACCCTGCGCCAGAGCGAAGAACTGCTGCGCGTGCTGGCCAACACGATTCCCCAGCTGGCCTGGATGGCCGACCCGAGCGGCGCCATCGTCTGGTTCAACGAGCGCTGGTACGAATACACCGGCACCACGCCGGAACAGGCGACCGGCTGGGGCTGGGAGGCGGTGCACGACCCGGCGGTGCTGCCGGCGGTGCTGGAACACTGGCAGGAGTCGGTGCGCACCGGCGCGCCCTTCGAGATGGAATTCCCGATCCGCGGCGCGGACGGCCACTTCCGCTGGTTCCTGACCCGGGTCGAGGCGGTGCGCGACCGCGACGGCCGGGTGGTGCGCTGGTTCGGCACGAATACCGACGTCGACCAGGTCAAGCGCGCCGAGCACGCCCTGCGCGAGGAATCCCACGTGCTGGAACTGCTCAACAGCACCGGCAGCATCCTGGCCTCGACCCGCGACCTGCGCTCGCTGCTGCAGGCCGCCACCGACGCCGCCAGCGGGGTCTGCGGCGCGCGCTTCGGCGCCTTCTTCTATTACGGCGACGGCGCGTACGGCGACGGCGAGGATGGCGACGGCACCCTGTTCTCGCTGGCCACCCTGTCCGGCGCCACGACCGCCGAATACCAGACCCTGGGCGAGCCGCGCGCCACCGCCCTGTTCGGCCCCGGGCTGCGCAAGCGCGGCCTGGTGCGGGTGGCGGACATCGCCAGCGATCCGGAACTGGCCGGCAGCGCGCCCCAGTTCGGCCTGCCCGCCGGCCACCCGGCGGTGCGCAGCTACATGTCGGTGCCGGTGGTGGCCCGTTCCGGCGAGCTGCTGGGCACCATGTTCTTCGGCCACCCCGAGCCCGACATCTTCAGCGAGCGCAGCGAACGGATCGTGGCCGGCATCGCCGCCCAGGCCGCGATCGCGCTCGACAACACCCGCCTGTACGAGGCCGCGCGCCGCGCCGCCGAGGAGCGCAAGGTGCTGCTCGAGAACGAACGCGAGGCGCGCGAGGAAGCAGAGCGCACCAGCCAGATGAAGGACGAATTCCTGGCCACTCTCTCGCACGAGCTGCGCACGCCGCTGTCGGCGATCCTGGGCTGGTCCCAGGTGCTGCGCCGCGGCAGCAAGGACGGCGCCGACCTGCAGCGCGGGCTCTCGACCATCGAACGCAACGCGCGCGCCCAGGCCCAGCTGATCGAAGACCTGCTCGACATGAGCCGCATCACCTCGGGCAAGGTGCTGCTCGACATGCAGACCCTGGCGCCGGCCTCCTTCGTCGACGCCGCCATCGAGACCGTGCGCCCTGCCCTCGACGCCAAGCAGATCCGCCTCGAGCGCCGCTACGATCCGCAAGCCGGCATGGTCGCGGGCGACCCCGGGCGCCTGCAGCAGGTGGTGTGGAACCTGCTGTCCAACGCCATCAAGTTCACCCCGCGCGACGGCTTGGTCACGGTGGAAATCGGCCAGCGCCAGGACCATGTGACGGTGACGGTGCGCGACAACGGCGCCGGCATCCGTCCCGAATTCATCACCCACGTGTTCGAGCGCTTTCGCCAGGCCGACGCCTCGATGACGCGCCGCCACGGCGGCCTGGGGCTGGGCCTGTCGATCGTCAAGCACCTGGTGGAGCAGCACGGCGGCACCGTGCGCGCCGAGAGCGCCGGCGAAGGCCTGGGCGCCAGCTTCACGATCGAGCTGCCGTTGGCCCAGGCGCCGGCGCGCCCGCGCGGCCAGCGCCTGCCCGCGCCGCCGGCCCTGCCCGAGGCCGCACCGCCGGACGCCGGCCTGCGCGAGCTGCCGGGGCTGAACGTGCTGGTGGTCGACGACGACCGCGACTCGCGCGAGCTGATCGCCCGCATCCTGGGCGACTGCCAGGCGCGGGTGCGCATCGCCGCCAGCGCGCGCGAAGCCTTCGGCATGCTTCGCGAGCAGCCGCCCGACCTCCTGGTCAGCGACCTCGGGATGCCGG
This sequence comes from Massilia sp. KIM, assembly GCF_002007115.1. Classification (NCBI taxonomy): domain Bacteria; kingdom Pseudomonadati; phylum Pseudomonadota; class Betaproteobacteria; order Burkholderiales; family Oxalobacteraceae; genus Massilia; species Massilia sp. KIM. The sequence continues at coordinate 1,929,768 of NZ_MVAD01000001.1, forward strand.
AGGTCGACGGCCTGGAACTGCTAAACTGGGTACGTCAGCTTCCACGCGACGCCGGCGGCCTCACCCCGGCCATCGCGCTGACCGCCTTCGCCCGTTCGGAAGACCGTTTAAAGGCCCTGGAAGCGGGATTCAATGCGCATATTTCTAAACCTGTGGAACCTTCGGAACTGATCGCCGCGGTGGGCATGGCGGTCGGTCCGACGGCTCCGATGCTGGCCGCGAGCGCCCGCGGCCAAGGTCGCTGACCTTCCTACCAGAGGACGCGGCGCTGTCCTACAAGAAAGTTTGTAGGGTTTGCTAGACTATGGAGAGTTGGGGTTAGCCCGATTCCAGCAAGAAAGGAACGGCTCTCCAGTACCGCAGAAGAGAAGACAGCATGCCGAGCAGACAAGACATTTTGAACGCGAAGATCCTCGTGGTCGACGACTCGCCAGACAATATCGAATTGATGGAAGAGATATTGCGCGAGGAAGGCTACACCTGTGTCAGTTCAACCATGCTGCCGGAACAGGTCTGTCCCCTTCACCGCGAACACAACTACGACCTGATCCTGCTCGACCTGCAAATGCCGGGCCTGAACGGTTTCCAGGTCATGAAGGGTCTGAAGGAAATTGAACAGGGCGGCTACCTGCCGGTGCTGGCCCTGACCGCCCAGCCCAGCTTCAAGATCGCCGCCCTGGAAGCGGGCGCGCGCGATTTCATCAGCAAGCCTTTCGACCTGCTGGAAGTGCACAAGCGCATCCACAACATGCTCGAGGTGCGCCTGCTGTACAAGGAACTCGCCCAGTACAGCCGCGCCCAGCAGGAACTGGCCCTGCACGACGCCCTCACCGGCCTGCCCAACCGCCGCCTGCTGGAAGACCGCATCGAGACCGCGCTGCAGCACGCCAACCGCAGCCATACCAAGGCCGCGATCATGTATCTCGACCTGGACGGCTTCAAGGCGATCAACGACACCTACGGCCACGCCTATGGCGACGAGATCCTCAAGATGGTCTCGCAGCGCCTGCTGGCCAATTCGCGCAAGGAAGACACGGTGGCGCGCCTGGGCGGCGACGAATTCATGGTGGTGCTGGGCGACGTCCACAGCCTGGCCGACGCCCAGGGGCCGGCGGCCAAGCTGGTCGAGGCCTTGTCCGAACCCTTCTTCGTCAACGACCTGACCTTGCGCCTGTCGACCTCGATCGGGATCAGCATCTACCCGGACGATGCGGAATCGGTGGATGCATTGATCAGCATCGCCGACTATGCGCTGTACGAAGCCAAGCGGGCCGGCAAGAACCGCTTCTGCTCGCCGGCCGCCAACCGCCAGTCGGCTTCGCTCAAGCCGCCCGTCAGCGCGCCCGTGGTCACCCCGAGCGCGCCGGCGGCGACCGAAAAAGTCCACCACTGATCGTTCCACAAATGAAACAAGGGCCGCATCAGCGGCCCTTGTTGTTTCGCCAACGATACGATCGCTGGCTCAGCCGGCGGGCCGGATTCGCCGGCCCACCGTTCTGCCCGCTGCCTTCAGCGATTGCCGTCCTTGCCCTGCTGCAGATAGCCGGTGTGGAAGGCGCTGTTGCTCAGCGAGTCCTGGTTGTGCGCCTCGATCGCCTGGGCATGCTGATGGTCCTTGCTGGCGTCGACCTTCTCCGGCGCCACCTCGATGCGGGTGATGCTCGACTGCACGGCGACAGGATCGCTGGCCGGGAAGGTCATCTCGACGCCCTCGTCGAGCAGGGTTTCCTCGGCCTCCTCCTTGCTGGAGAGCCCCTCGCAGCCGGCCAGGGCCTTGATCGCGATGGCGTAGTTGACGACCTTCAGACCCGCCAGCTCGCCGATGGTATTCACGCCCAGCGCCTTCAGCGCTGCGGCTTCCTTGTCGCCGATGCCGTTCAGGGCGGTCAAGGGTGCATTCACGAGTTCGCTGAACGATTTGCCGTGGAATGCTTGGTTCACGATGGTGTCGATATTCATAATCTGTCCTCTCAAGTAGGCGCCCCCGTCCTCCATCGATGCGGTTGAACTGGACACGCCCCGACTATCGCACAGCCCCTCTGCAACGTATGTGCGACAGCGTACACCGACACCCGCGCACGATTGATATATTTGCTTATTTGCACGTAAATGCGCGTGCTATCATGGCTCATTTCGTCACGGATTTTTCCGACATGAAACATTCCGTGTCTGCTATCCTGTAGTCAGGGCAAAAGAATTCTAATTAAGACGCAAAGCTTCAGGAACCATCGTGTCAACCACTGTGTCTACCGCCGTGTCCACTACCGTGCCCACCGATGTGACGTCCACCGACAAACCGAAGATTTTGGTTGTCAACGACGATGCCGCGAGCCTGCTTGCGCTGACGAGCCTGCTCGAACAGTGGGCGGATTCAAGTAATTACACGGTGCTGTCCGCGCGCTCCGGCCAGGAAGCGCTGCGCCAGGTGCTGCTGCACGATTTCGCCGTCATCCTGCTCGACGTGAACATGCCCGGCATGGACGGCTTCGAGACCGCCGAGGCGATCCATCAGCGCCCGCGCTCGGCCGACATCCCGATCATTTTCGTCACCGCCTTCCTGGCCGACGAGATCGACCGTCTCAAGGCCTACCAGCGCGGCGCCGCCGATTTCCTGTTCACGCCGGTGATTCCCCAGATCCTGCACGCCAAGGTCTCGGTCTTCGTGACCCTGGCGATGAAGAACGAACAGCTCAAGCGCCAGGCAGAAAAACTGTCCCAGCGCACGACCGAACTGACCGCGACCAATCGCCGCCTGGTGCGCGAGATGGAGGAGCGGCGCGCCGCCGAACGCAAGAGCCACGCCAAGGACGAATTCCTGGCCATGCTCGGCCACGAGCTGCGCAACCCGCTGTCGGCGATCAGCAGCGCCTCGGCCCTGATCAGCCTGCCAGCGGCAAGCCCGGACACGGTCGGCCGCGCCAAGCAGATCATCCAGCGCCAGAGCCAGCACCTGTCGCGCATTGTCGACGACCTTCTCGATTTGTCCCGCGCTATGTCCGGCAAGATTTTGCTGGCGCGCCAGGCAACCGACCTGGCGGGGCTGGTGTCCTCCTGCCTGGAAACCTTCCGCGCCACCGGCCGCACCACCGGCTACAGCATCAACGTCGAACTGGCGCCCGGCTGGGTCGACGGCGACCCGACCCGGCTCGAGCAGATCGTCTCCAACCTGCTCGACAATGCGCTCAAGTACACGCCCAGCGGCGGCAGCATCGACATCGCCCTGTCGGGCGAAGCCGACGAAGTCGTGCTCCAGGTGCGCGACTCGGGCGTGGGCATTCCGCCCGAGCTGCTCCCCCACGTGTTCGACGTGTTCGTGCAGGGGGCGATCTCGATCGACCGCTCCCAGGGCGGGCTGGGCATCGGCCTGTCGCTGGTGCGCCGCCTGGTGGAACTGCATGGCGGCAGCGTCAGCGCCGACAGCGCCGGCGCCGGCAGCGGCAGCGTGTTCGTGATACGCCTGCCGCGCACCGAGCAGGTGGAGGCGGCCAAGCCCGCCGAGGCCGCCGCCGGCGAAGGCGGCAAGCGTCCGGTGCTGCTAATCGAAGACAATGACGACGGCCGCGAGATGATGGCCACCATGCTGGCCGTGCACGGCTACCCGGTGCACCAGGCGGCCGACGGCCTGGCCGGGGTGGCGGCCGCCGTCGCTCACCTGCCCTACGCGGCCCTGGTCGACATCGGCCTGCCGGGCATCGACGGCTACGAGGTCGCGCGCCGCCTGCGCGCCGATCCGGCCACGCAGGGCATCCGCCTGATCGCCCTCACCGGCTATGGGCTGGCCGAAGACCAGCGCCGGGTGTTCGAGGCCGGTTTCGACCTGCACCTGGTCAAGCCGGTCAACCTCGACCGCCTGCTCGAAGCGCTGAGCGAGCCGAACGGGGCGCCCCACGTGCACTCGGCCGCGGCCTGAGGCCGCCTATCCCTGCGCAAGACCCGCGATGGGTCTTGCCGGGCCTTAGCTGGACGCCATGATCTCGTCGGCGCGCGCGGCCATTTCCTGGCCGATGCTCTTCAGGTCCAGGTCCATCTTGCGCACTTTCGGGAACATTTCCTTCTCTTCTTCCTCGACGTGGTGCTCGACCTGTTCGCCCAGCACCTTGACCTTGGCGTCGAACAGGTCTTCATCAGGATCCATTTCCTGGATTTGGGCGATGAGCTCCTTGGCCGACGCGTGCTCGACCACGGCCTCGTCGACCATCTCCTCGGCTTCCTTGCCGTGGCCGCGCACGGCCGGATAAAAGATTTCTTCCTCGATCATGGTGTGCATGACCAGGTTCTCGCAGATCTTGTCGGCCAGCTTCTTTTTGCTGGCCTTGGCGCGGTCGCCCAGGTTCTCGAACTGATCGAACAGTTCGGTCACTTCCCGGTGCTGCTTGGTCAGCAGCTCGATCGCATCTTTCGCTTCATTGGTCGCCATGTGGTGCCCCCGTTTTCAAATTGGTTGGTTGGTGTGGCAGCGCTGTGGCCACAGGTCCAGCTTCGCCTACAACAGCTCGACAGACCGTGCGGCACCGCACGCTGTTCCCACCGGCGCTTGCGCGCCGCCGCCGCACCAACTGTTGTATGATTTGGGAAACATTGAACCGAGCCCACGATGACCGATCCGGCCCATCCGCACCACGACCCGGCAGTCGAACGCCTGGTCGCGGAGCGCACCGCTGAACTGACCGAAATGCTGGCCCACCTCGCCTCCTGCTGGGACGAGGAAAAGCGCCTGCTGGCGCGCCAGCTGCACGACAGCCTGGGCTCTTCGATGACCGCCCTCACCATGCACCTGGCCCTGCTCACCCAGCACATCCCGGCCGAGAACAAGGCGATGCGCGACCGCAGCGCCCAGATGAAGGGCTTGCTCACCACCATCATCGAGACCAACCGCAAGATGCAGCTCGCGCTGTGGAACGACAAGCTCGAGTTCCTGGGGCTGAGGGCGGCCCTGGCCGAGCTGGTGCCGGCCTTCGGCGCCGAGCGCGGCGTGCAGGCGCGCGCCAGCCTGCCGGACGACGACGGCAACTACTCGCGCACCCAGGGCGTGGTGCTGCTGCGCTGCGCCGAGGAAGGCCTGCGCAACGCGGTCGCGCACGGCCGCGCCAGCGAGATCGAGGTCATCCTCGACGACGACGGTGAGCAGGCGATGCTGACGGTGCGCGACAACGGCGCCGGTCCGCAGGATCCGCAGCGGGCCATGTCGTCCAGGGGTTGCCACGGCCTGCGCCTGCTGCGCGAACGGGCGCGCTTCCTGGGCGGCGAACTGGTGCTGGCGCGGGGAGAAACGGGCGGCGCGGTGTTGCGCATGACCTTGCCGAAGCAGCCGATCGTCAGCTGATCTGAAGCTGATCCAACGCTGATCCGACGCTGAACGGCCGCACGCGCGGCCGCAAGCACCTTCTTTAGTGTAGCTTGACCAGGGGCGTGCTGCGCCGTATCAGGAAGCGCGCCACCGCCAGCAAGGCCGTGCGCACGGATCCCAGCACCGCCCGGTGGTGCATCAGGTGCAGGCTGGCGTACATGGTGCGCGCCACCGTTCCCTGCACGAACCAGCTCGCGCCGCGCAGCGATCCCATCAGGCTGCCCACGCTGGTGCTGCGCCCCACCGACACCAGCGAACCGTAGTCCCGGTACTCGTAGGGCGTGTCCTGGGGCGGGCGCCCCTTGTCCAGGCGCAGGAAAGTGGCGACCAGGTAGTCCGCCTGCTGGTGCGCGGCCTGGGCGCGCGGCGGCACCGCCTGACCGTTCCCGTCCACGCAGGCCGCGCAGTCGCCGAGCGCGTACACGCCCTGCACTCCTTTTACCCGCAGGTGGGCGTCGACCTCGATCTGCCCGCCCTTGGCGGTAGGCAGGCCCAAGCCGGCCAGCAGCTCCGGGGCGCGGATGCCCGCCGCCCACACGCACAGGTCGGACGGATATACATTGCCATTCTTGTCGGTCACGCGGTCGCGCTCGATCGCCGTGACCCGGCAGTCGGTGATGACCTTGATGCCGCGCTTTTGCAGCAGGTCCAGCGCCGCGTTCGAGACCTTCTCCGGCAGCGGCGCCAGGATGCGCGGCGCGCCTTCGAGGATGGTGATGCGCACGTCGCGCCTGCCGTCGAGTGCGTTGAAACCGTAGTTCGCATACGCGCCCGAAGCTTCGCGCAGCTCGGCCGCGAGCTCCACGCCGGTGGCGCCGCCGCCGATGATGACCACGTCCAGGCCGGCGTCCTTGCCCTCTTCGCGCTGCTGCTCGACGGCCAGCATCAGGCGCAGCATGCGCAGGCGGAAGTGCTCCGCGTCCTCGGTGGCATTGAGCGAAATGGTGTGTTCGCGCGCGCCCGGCACGCCGAAATAGTTGGAGGTGCTGCCCACCGCGATCACCAGCGAAGCGTAGTGCAGGCGCCGCTCGGGCAGCACTTCGTCGTTGTCGCTGGCGGCGCGCACCGCGCCGATGGTGAGGGTTTTGGCGTCCGCATCCAGGCCGGTCATGGGGCCGAACACGAAGTTGAAGCCGTTGTCGTGCGCCAGCATCGGGTACGACAGGCCTTCCTGGTGGATGTCGAGGGTGCCCGCCGCGACCTCGTGCAGCGAGGGTTTCCAGATATGGTAGAGACGGCTGTCGACCAGCGTCACTTTGGATGGCCCGAGTTTACGGCCCAGTTTGCACGCCAGCTCGAGCCCGCCGGCGCCGCCTCCCACGATCACGATCTCGCTTCGCAAGCTTGCCTCCGTCATGGCGCCCGCCCGGCAGTGCGCCGGGCCTTGGGCGATGTGGCAATCTTACTACGCCGGGCGAAAGGGGGCGGTTCGCCAGCCCCCCTGCTCGTTAGTAACCCTGCTCGTGAGCTTAGTCGTGGCCCTTGCCGTGGCCCTTGCCATGACCGTGGCCCTTGCCATGCCCCTTGCCATGGTCGCCGTGGTCGCGGCCGTGACCGCCATGACCGCCATGACCGCCGCCGTGCTCCTCGTAGCGCACCGGCGCGGCATAGGCGTGGTGCTCGCGGTAACGCGGCACCACCACGTTGTTGTACCACTGGTCACGCACGAAATACACCGGCTGGCCGCAGGCGCCGTATTTCGCGCAGTGCTTGCGCCAGTTCTTGCGGTGGCCCGGCGGCACGCGCAGGTAGACCGGTTCGGCGCGGTAGTGGCGCTGCTCGATGATCACCGGCTGGGTGTACACCACCTGCGGGCGGGCGAAGTCGCCGATGTCGATGCGGCCGTAGAAGCCGGGCTGGCCGACGCTGATGCTGACGCCCGTCTGGGCCATCGCAGGGAGAGCGGCGGCCAGGAAGGCCGCGCCGATGATCAGTTTTTTCATGTTGCGTCTCGCAAAAAAATATTGTGGGACGAACTTTACCATTTGCAACGTCATTTACTGTGTGCGCCAGACCACATTATTACAGTCTGTGCGTGTTCTCACATTTGCTTACATATGACGGAACAAATGCATGAAAGGCTGGCTCACCGGCAACTGCTCTGGCCGGTTCTTCAGGCGGATGATGCCGCGCCCGCTTTCATCACGGGTCACGGCCGCCACCGCGCGCAGGTTGACGATGGTCGAGCGGTGCACCTGCTTGAACATGCTCGGGTCGATCACTTCGAGCAGGTCGCGGATCGGCTTGCGCAGCAGCGACTCGCCCTCAGCCGTCATCACCACCGTGTACTTGGAGTCGGCCTGGAAGTAGGCGACGTCGTCGACCAGAATGAGGCGCGTCTCTACCCCGCGGCTGGCGGTCAGCCAGACCAGGGGCTCGGCGCGCGGCGCCGGCGGCGCCACCTGGGCCAGGCGCTCCAACAGGGCTGCCAGTTGGGCCCCGTCCACGCCGCCGCGCCCAAGGCGCTCGCGGACCCGGGCCAGGGTCGCCGCCAGGCGCTCGCGCGCCACCGGCTTGAGCAGGTAGTCCACGGCGCCGCGCTCGAAGGCCTCGACCGCGTACTGGTCGTAGGCGGTGACGAACACCACCTCGGTCTTCAGGCCGGCGTCGAGCATGGCGGACGCGACCTCCAACCCGCTCAGGCCCGGCATGCGAATGTCGAGGAAGGCCAGGTCGGGGCGCTCGCTGGCGATGGCGTCCAGGGCGCTGCCGCCGTCCTCGCACACGGCCACGATCTCGAGTTCCGGCCAGGCTTCGCGCAGCAACTGGACCAGGGCGTCGCGCAGCAGGGCCTCGTCCTCGGCCACCACGCAGCGGAAAGTAGTACGCATCGGCTCAGGCATGCTGCTTCCCTCCTCCCTGGAGCGCCAGCGGGACCGTGATGGTGGCCGCCACCCCGCTCGGGAAATTCGACACGATCGAGAACGAGGCGGCGCTGCCGTAGGCCAGGCGCAGGCGCTCGCGCACGTTGCGCAGGCCGATCCCGGTGCCGCCGCCCTCGGCGCTGAAGCCGCGACCGTCGTCCGCCACCGTCACCGACAGCGTGCTGTCGAGCGCGCGCGCCAGGATCCAGACCGTGCCGCCGCCCGGCTTGGGCTCGATGCCGTGCTTGATCGCGTTTTCCACCAGGGTCTGCAACATCATGGTCGGGAACAGCGCCTTGTTCAAGGCCTCGGGCAGGTCGACCTGCAGGTTCAGGCGCGGTCCCATGCGGATCTTGAGGATGTCGAGGTAGTTGCGCGCCCTTTCCAGCTCTTCGCCCAGGGTCGAGGGCGCGTCCTCGGTGCGCGGCAGCGAATGGCGCAGGTAGGAGATCAGGTTGCCCAGCATTTCGTCGGCGCGCGCCGGGTCGCTGCGGGTCAAGAGCTGGGCGCTGGCCAGGGTGTTGTACAGGAAATGGGGCTCGACCTGGGCGTGCAGCAGGTTCAGGCGGGCCACCGTCAGCTCCTTCTCGGTGACGGTGTCGCGCACCTGAGCCTGCTCGCAGCGGCGGCGCTCGGCCACCCGGCGGGTGATGGCGCGCACGATGGCCTCGGCGTTCTCGAGGTTGGTGCCGTGGTCGACCAGGAACCAGTCGGTCCAGGCCGGCCCTTCCGGCTCGCAGATCAGGGTCACGCTGCCGGCGTCGTCGCCGTTGGGCGTGACGGTGGCCAGGATCTGGTTGTTGGGGGTGGACAGGTGTTCCAGCGCCCAGCCGTAGGCCGAGTGGGCGCCGTAGGGATTGATGCGCCTGATCTTGGCGCGCACCTGCAGGCTGTCGCGGGCGCTGTCGGCCACCACCGAGCCGGGCAGTTCGCGGATGGCGGCGTCGATCATGTCGAAGGCTTCGCCGGCCTCGAAGGGGACCTCGATGCGGCGGCGCTGGCGGTTCGAGAGGGTGCTGCGGTTGAGCTCACCCGCCACCAGGCGCACCCGGCGCACGTGCGAAAAGGCCACCGACAGCACCCAGGCCCCCAGAAGGAAGGCGAGCAGGACGATGTAGCCCTCCGGGTGCACGTCGATGTACTCGAGCCAGGTTTCGTTGAGCGTGATCGCGACCGCCATGTAGACGGCGATCCAGGCCGCCAGCAGCCGGCCGAGATGGAAAGTACTTGCGAGCATGATGGTCCTTCGATGGTCATTGGTATGGCCAGCATAGCCACGCCATGCCTTGCTAGTCAGCATTATGCGACGGATGCCGCCATTCGCCGACGAAACCGGGGCCGGGGCCGACAAAAAAGTCCGGCGCTGCGAGTACAATCTCGGGTTTTCCCGCTAGAAAGGTTTCAAGATGTTGCACAACAAGACCGCCGTCTTCCTCGCCGCCGCCCTGGCCGCCGGCGGGGCCCAGGCCCAGATCGGCGTCAGCGCCGACCTCGGCACCACCGGCGCCGGCCTGCACCTCGTGCTGCCGATGGAGAGCTATCTCAACGGCCGCTTCGGCATCAACTACTTCAAGCACGACACCACGCTGCGCTCCGGCGGCGTCGACTACAAGGTGGACGCCAAGCTGCAGACCTACGACCTGCTGTTCGACTGGTATGTGCGCCCGGGCAGCGCCTTCCGCCTGACCGGCGGCGTGGTCTACAACGGCAGCAAGCTCGACGCGCACGCCACCCCGGCGGGCGACGGCCTCTATACGATCAACGGGCGGCGCTATTCGGCGGCCACGGTGGGCAATCTGCGCGGCCGGGTCGATTTCCGCAAGGCCGCGCCCTACCTGGGCATCGGCTGGGGCAACGCCCTGACCCCGAACAAGGGCTGGAACCTGGGCGCGGACCTGGGCGTGATCTACCACGGCAATCCCCACCTCAAGCTGGCCAGCACCGGCTGCCAGGCAGCGGCGGCCGCCTGCATCGTGCTGGCGCGCGACGTCGCGGCCGAACAGGCCCGCCTGGAAGAGGACCTGAAGGACTACAAGTTCTTCCCGGTGTTGCGCGCCAGCGTCTCCTACCAGTTCTGAGCGGCGTTGCCGCAGGCGGCGGATCGGGAAAAAGCTGTCGATCCGCTCACAAATCGCGGGGCGGAAGGCGTATGATGGAGCCTTCCCTGAGGACTCCATCATGCAACCGCGCATTTATCTTGCCGCCGCCCTCGCCATCGTCTTCCTCCTGGTGGCCGGCTGCCGTGAGCACAACGAGCCGGTCAAGCCGACGGTCGACCTGTCGCTCATGCTCGACGCCGACTGAGCCGGCGCCCTCCGCCACACCCTGCCCGCCCGGGCAAGGTAAACTACGGCTTGTCTATTTTCTAGCCGCAAGGTTTATTTTTCCATGTCGTTTGCTTCCCTCGGCCTGATCGATCCGATCCTCGCCACCCTCGACACGCTCGCCTACCAGACCCCGACCGCCGTCCAGCAGCAGGCAATTCCCGCCGTGCTGGCCGGCAAGGACGTGATGGCCGCGGCCCAGACCGGCACCGGCAAGACCGCCGGATTCACCCTGCCCCTGCTCCAGCGGCTGGTGAAAAGCGGGGCCAAGGTGTCCAGCAATGCGGCGCGCGCGCTGATCCTGGTGCCCACCCGCGAGCTGGCCGAGCAGGTGCACGAGAGCGTGAAAGCCTACGGCGCCGGGCTCGAGCTGCGCACCCTGGCCGCCTACGGCGGGGTCAGCATCAATCCGCAGATGATGGCCCTGCGCAAGGGCATCGACGTGCTGGTGGCCACCCCGGGGCGCCTGCTCGACCTGCAGCGCCAGAACGCGGTGCGATTCAACGAAGTCAAGGTGCTGGTGCTGGACGAGGCCGACCGCATGCTCGACCTCGGCTTCTCGCGCGAGCTCGACCAGCTGTTCGCCCTGCTGCCCAAGAAGCGCCAGACCCTGCTGTTCTCGGCCACCTTCTCCGATCCGATCCGCGCCATGGCCAACCGCCTGCTGGTCAGCCCGGTGCGCATCGAGGCGACGCCGCGCAACAGCACCGTCAAGGCCATCACCCAGTGGCTGGTCCCGGTCGACAAGAAGCGCAAGCCCGAGCTTTTCGTCCACCTGCTCAAGCGCCATGCCTGGACCCAGGTGCTGGCCTTCGCCCGCACCCGCAAGGGCGTCGACGAGCTGGTCGGCCTGCTGGAAGCCAAGCGCATCACGGCCGATTCGATCCACGGCGACAAGCCGCAGCCGGCGCGCCTGCGCGCGCTGGAGCGCTTCAAGGCCGGCGAGGTGCGGGTGCTGGTGGCCACCGACGTCGCCGCGCGCGGCCTCGACATCCAGGACCTGCCGGCGGTGATCAACGTCGACCTGCCGATCGTGGCCGAGGACTACGTGCACCGCACCGGCCGCACCGGGCGCGCCGGCGCCTCGGGCGAGGCGGTGTCGCTGGTGGCGGCCGACGAGGTCGAACTGCTGGCCGCGATCGAGGGCCTGACCAGCCAGGTGATCAAGCGCGTCGAGGAACCCGGCTTCGCGCCCGAGCACCGGGTGCCCGAGACCACGGCCGGCGGCCAGATCGTCAAGAAACCCAAGAAGCCCAAGAAGCCCAAGGGCGAAGCGGCGGTGGTCAGCGAGGACGTGCGCTTCCGGCGCTGAGCGGCTTCCCGCTCAGGGCCCGGGCACGTGGATCTTTTCCTTGATGTGCTTGAGGCTGGCGACGATGGTGAAGGTCATGATCACCAGTAGCGACCACGAGCTCCACTTGCTCAGGTGGACCACCGACCAGGCGCCCAGCTGGTTCGGGTAGCGCCACACGCCCCAGAAGGTGCCGATGTTCTCGGCCAGCCAGATGAAGAAGCCGATCAGCACGAAGGCCAGCAGCAGCGGCATCTGTCGGTCGCGGTCGAGCGGCCGGAAGGTGACCATGGTGCGCGAGTATAGGCCGAGGGCGCAGGCGGCCAGGTACCAGCGGTAGTCGCCGATGTAATGGTGAGTGAAAAAATTGGCGTAGATCAGGATGGCGATGGTGGCCGCCATCCAGTAAGGCGGATGGTGGCGCACGCGCAGGTCGAGCAGGCGCCAGGACTGGATCATGTAGCTGCCGATGGTGGCGTACATGAAGCCCGAGAACAGCGGCACCCCGAACAGCTTGGTGTAGGCGAAATCGGGGTAGCTCCAGGACTGGATGCTGGACGAGACCTTGAAGGCCTCGAGCGCGAAGCCCACCACGTGAAACAGGCAGACGGCCTTCAGCTCGTCCCAGGTCTCGAGCCTGGCCCAGACCATCCACAGTTGCAGGCCGACCGCCACCACCAGCAGCACGTCGTAGCGCGGGATGCCCAGCACCCCGGCGCGCGGCGTGACCAGCATCGCCACCATGAACAGGCCGACGAACAGGCAGGCGCGCGCCTCCTTGACGCCGAAGTAGAGGAATTCCAGGGCCCAGCGGCGCAGGCTTTCGATCTGCCGCGGCCGGGTGTCCAGCAAATGCTTGTCGATCGCTGTCAGCATGGGGTCCTTGTCGAAGCGCGCTCCACGGGCTCGCCGCGCCAAGGATAGCATCGGCCGCTAGCGCAGCGCCAGCCGCATGTGGCGGATGCCCTCCTCCCCGATGCTGACCTCGAAGCCCAGCTTCCTGACCATGGCGACGATGCGCGCGTTCTGCGGCAGCGCCTCGCCCACGATCTCGCGCGTGCCGCGCAGGCGGCAGTAGGCGATCAGCTTTTCCATCATGATCCGGCCCAGGCCCATGCCCTTGAGGTCGGAGCGCACCGTGACCGCGAATTCGGCGCTCACGTTGTCGGGGTCGGCCACCACCCGGCCCACGGCCAGGGTCTCGGGCACGCCCTCCCCGTTCGGACGTGTCGCGATGAAGGCCATCTCGCGGTCGTAGTCGATCTGGGTGAAGCGCGCCAGCTGCGAGGGCTGGAGCTCGCGGATGCGCACGAACATGCGGTAGCGGATGTCGTCCGGCGTGAGCGCGTCGAAGAAGGCCAGGTGGGCGGGGCCGTCCTCCGGCCGGATCGGGCGCAGCAGCAGCTTGCCGCCGTTCCAGTCTATCGTTTCTTCCAGCTCGCGCGGATACGGGCGGATCGCCAGCCGGTCGAGGGTGCTGCCTGACTTGTCGGCCAGGGCCAGGCGCATGCGCGCGTCCAGCACCACCGCGCCCTGGCTGTCGGCCACCAGAGGATTGAGGTCCAGCTCGACGATCTCGGGAATGTCGCAGACCATGCGCGAGACCTGGATCAGGGCCGCCATCACCGCGTCCAGGTTGGCGGCGGGACGGTTGCGGTAGCCGGCCAGCAGGCGCGCCACCCGGGTGCGGTCGATCAGGTCGCGCGCCAGCACCAGGTTCAGGGGCGGCAGGCCGACCGAATGGTCGTCCATCACCTCCACCGAGACCCCGCCCTGCCCGAACACGATCACCGGCCCGAACACCGGATCGAGGGCGGCGCCGACGATCAGCTCGTGGGCGTGCGAGCGGCGGCACATGGCCTGCACCGAATAGCCCTCGAAGCGCGCCTCGGGAAAGACCTCGCCCAGGCGCCGCCGCATGCGCCGCGCGGCGGCGCGCACCGCCTCTTCCGAGTCGAGGTCGAGCGCCACCCCGCCGAAGTCCGACTTGTGCATCACGTCCGGGGTCAGGATCTTGAGCGCCACCGGGAAGCCGATCGCGCGCGCGCCGGCCACCGCGGCCTCGACGTCCTGGGCGGCGCGGGTCTCCACCAGCGCCATGCCGTAGGCGCGCAGGATGGCCTTGGTCTCCGGATCGGACAGCAGGTAGCGGCCGGCCTGGATCGCTTCGCGCACCAGGGCCCTGGCCGCGGCGCGGTCGGGGGCCACCGTGCCGATCAGGGAGGGCGGCACTTCCATCAGCAGGTTCTGGTTGCGGCGGAAATTCACCAGTTGCAGGAAGCCGGCCACCGCGTCCTCGGGGGTGCGGTAGTTCGGCAGCCGCGCGCTGGAAGCGATGGCGCGCGCTTCCAGCACCGAGGCCCCGCCCAGCCAGCACGAGAGCACGGTGCGCGAAGCCTGGCGCGCCACCGGGGCGATCGCCTCGGCCACCTCGCGGCTGTCGACGCCGGCGGTCGGCGAATGCACCACCAGCACCGCGTCCAGCTGCGGGTCGCGCAGCAGGATCTCGAGCGTGTCGCGGTAGCGCTGCGGCGGGGCGCCGCCGAACAGGTTGACCGGATTGCCCCCGCCCCAGCCGGAGGGCAGCAGCGCGTCCAGCGCCTCCCTGGTCGCCGGCGACAGGGTCGCCGCGACGCCGCCGCCATGGGTCAGGGCGTCGCGCGCCAGGATGCCCGGCCCGGCGCCGTTGCTGACGATGGCCAGGCGCTCCCCGTGCAGCGGCCGGGCGTAGGCCAGGGTCTCGACCGCTGCGAACAGCTGCTCGGTGCTGTAGACGCGCAGCATGCCGGCGCGCCGGATGGCGGCGTCGAACACGTCGTCCGGGCTGGCCAGGGCGCCGCTCTCGCTGGCGGCCGGGCGCGGCCCCTCCTCGTCGCGCCTGGCCTTGAGCACCAGCACCGGCTTGCTGCGCGCCGCCGCGCGCACCGCCGACATGAACTTGCGCGCGTAGCGCAGGCTCTCCACGTACAGCAGGATCGCGCCGGTGCCGCCGTCGCTGGCCAGGAAGTCGAGCACGTCGCCCAGGTCGACGTCGGCCGAATCGCCCAGCGCGATGAAGTGGGAAAAGCCGATGCCGCGCGTGCGCGCCCAGTCCAGCACCCCGGTCATCAGGGAACCCGATTGCGAGACGAAGGCGATCCGTCCCGGCAGCGCGCCGCTGTGCGCCACGCTCGCGTTCAGGCCGATGGCGGGGGCCAGCAAACCGGCGCTGTTCGGCCCGAGCAGGCGCAGCAGGTAGGGATTCGCGGCATCCAGCATCGCCTGGCGCAGGCTGCGCCCGCGCAGGTCGCGCGCCTGGTGCAAGCCGGCGGTGAGCACCACCGCCGCCCGCGTGCCCAGCTCGCCGAGCTGGCGCACCAGCTGGGGCACGGTCGGCGGCGGGGTGCAGATCACCGCCAGGTCGGGCGCGGCAGGCAGCTCGCCCACGCCGGCGTAGCAACGCCGCCCGGCCAGCTGCTCGTACTTGGGGTTGAGCAGGTAGAGCTGGCCGCGGAACTCCGCCTCGAGCAGGTTGCGCAGCAGGGTCGCGCCCAGGCTGCCCTCGCGCTCGGAGGCGCCGATCAGCACCACCGAACGCGGCGCGAACAGCTTGTCCAGGTTGCGCACGCTCATGCCGGGCTCCTGGACGCCGGAACGCCCAACTGGGCGGAGCGGGCTGAATGGGCCGAATGTGCCGAATCGGCCGGACAGGACGGGCGGGCCGCGGGACAAACGACGGGGCGGACGGCGGCGCTGGGCATGGACGGGACCTTTCCTTGGCTGGGCTGGCTTGGCGGGAAGCCGGCGGCCGGCAGGCCGCGCCACGCAAGCATAGCGCCGCTTCGAGGCCCGGCGCGCACCGGATCAGTGCAGGGTGCGCCTCGGCGGCAGGGCGCGCAGCGCGGGCGAGCGCGCCAGCAGCTCGCGCATCAGACCCTCGACCAGCAGGGGGACGAAGCGGGAAACGGCCGTGGCGTCGAGGCCGACGTCGTCGACATAGGCGCGCAGCACCAGGGCCTCGGGCAGTTCGCGCAAGGGCACGATGGCGAAAGGCGGGGCGCCGGCGGGCGCGGTCACGGCGAAGAAGCGCAGGCGCAGGCGGGCGTCGAGCATCATGCTGCCATTCAGGAAGCGGTCGATGCCGATGTCGTACAGGACGTGCTCGACGACCTCGGCGGCCCGGCCGGCGATCTCCTGCTGGTTGCGGCGCCGGCGTGGCGCGAACAGGCGAGAGAGCAATTGCACGGCGTTTCCCCCCCTCATTGAGATTAACTAAATGTTATCAAAAAGCTTGTAAGTTGGCAAAGAAAAACGACCAACAAGCGGTCGCTGGTGTTGCGCGCGCGCCATGCTAGAATTCCCCCCGTGAAGACGCTTGCCCGCACCCTGCTCCTGTGGCTGATGCTGATCGCGGTTCCCTTCCAGGGATTCGCCTCGGCAGCCATGCTGGCGTGCGCGCACCGCACGACGCAGGGGGCGCCGGCCGCCGATGCGCCTGATGCCGGCCACGATGCGATGCACGCGGCCCACCACGGCCACGGCGCGGCGCCGCTTGGCCAGGCCGCGTCAGGCCACCACGACATGCACGACCCGGGCGCGCAAAGCCCCTCCGACCACCACGCGCAATGCGGTTCCTGCGCGGCCTGCTGCTTCGGCGCGGCCATGGCGCCGGCGACCATTCCGGCCGCCAGCGCCGATCCCCTGCCCGTGCCGCGTGCCCCCGCCGGCGCCAGCCGCCTGGCGGCGGTCGACCTCGACCTGCCGGAACGACCTCCCCGCTTCCCGTTCGCCTGATCCCGGCGCGCCGCCCTTTCACGCGGCGCGCGAAGTCCGCGCGCCCTGCGCGGCCGATACACGCACATTCATCGAACGAGCACATCATGCATATGAAGCATCCTGCCATCTGCAGCATGGCCGCCCTTGCCCTGGCCGCCCTGGCCGCCCTCGCGCCCGCCGGCGCGCAGCAGCGCGGCCCCGAGGACCCGCGCGCGGCGGTTCCCGAGACCCGCTACCATCCGGCCCACCCCTACCGGCCGGCGCTTGAAGCCGCCACCACCCCCGACCGCCAGTGGCGCGCGCTCAACGAGACCGTCGCCGGACTGGACTCGATGTCCCTGACCATGCCGGACGCCCACGCCGGGCATGGCGCGCCGGCGCCGCAGGCGCCATCGGGCAAGGAGCAGGGCCAGCACGATCAACACGGTCAGCATGGCCAACACGGTCAGCACGGCCAGCACAGCCAGCACAGCCAGCACAGCCAGCAACACGGCCAACATGGCCAACACGGTCAGCACGGTCAACACGGTCAACACGGTCAGCACGGTCAGCACGGTCAGCATGGCCAGCATGGCCAGCACGGTCAGCACGGCCAGCAACACGGCCAGCAACACGGCCAGCACGGCCAGCACGAGGGCCACGCGAAAGGACATCACTGATGGCGGCGCCACGACTTTGCGCGGCAATGGCCGCGGCCTTCGCGCTGGCCGGTTGCGCGAGCATCACCCCCGACCGCGGCCTGGAAGCGGCATCGCAACTGGCGCACGAGCGCACCGGCGTCGACGCCCGCCTGCTGCGCGGCGAGGACGAGCTGCGCGCCCTCGACGCCCACATCGACGCGCTGCTGCGCGAGCCGCTCGGCATGGACGCCGCCGTGCGCATCGCCCTGCTGCGCCACCCCGGCCTCCAGGCGACCTACTGGGAGCTCGGCATCGCCCAGTCCGACCTGGTCCAGGCCTCGCGCCTGCCCAATCCTTCGCTCGGCTTCTCGCGCCTGCACAATGCGCACTACACCGAGATCGAACGCAGCCTGTCCTTCGACCTCGCCGGCCTGCTGACCCTGCCGCTGCGCCAGCGCATGGAGGCGCGCCGCTACGAGCAGGCCAAGCTGACGGCGGCGGCCGCGATGGAGCGTCACGCCCTCGAGACCCGCCGCGCCTGGGTCGAGGCGGTGGCGGCGCGCCAGGCCGTGGCCTATGCGCGCCAGGTGGCCGAGGCGCACGAGGCGGCGGCGGAGCTGACCGGGCGCATGGCCCAGGCCGGCAACGCCAGCCAGCTCGACCTGGCGCGCGAGCGCGCCGCCTACGCCGAAGCCGGCGCCGACGTCCTGCGCGCCCAGCGCGCCGCCGACGGCGCGCGCGAAACCCTGACCCGCCAGCTCGGGTTGTGGGGAAAACAGGCCGGCTATACCTTGCCCGAGCGCCTGCCCGATCTGCCGGCCGCGCCGGCCGAACCGGAGCAGATCGAACGCCTTGCCCTGGAACGCCGCTTCGACGTGCGCGCGGCGCGCGAGCAGGCCGCCGCCACCGCGGCCGACCTCGGCCTGACCCGCAGCACCCGCTTCGTCAACGTGCTGGAGCTCGGGGTCGCCAACAAGAGCGAGACCGGCGAGCCGCGCGCCAAGGGCTACGAGGTCGGCCTCGAACTGCCGCTGTTCGACTGGGGCGGCGCGCGCGTGGCGAAGGCGGAAGCGGTCTACATGCAGGCCCTGAACCGGGTCGCCGAGACCGCCATCACCGCCCGCAGCGAGGCGCGCGAGCACTACCTGGGCTACCGCGCCAGCTACGACATCGCGCAGCGCTACCGCGACGAGATTATCCCGCAACGCAAGAAGATCGCCGACGAGACCCTGCTGCGCTACAACGGCATGCTGGCCAGCACCTTCGAGCTGCTGGCCGACGCCCGCGAACAGGTCGGCGCCGTCAACGGCTATCTCGACGCCCTCAAGGACTTCTGGCTCGCCCACGCCGCCCTTGAGGGCGCGCTCGGCGGCCGCGTGGGCCACGCGCCCGCGCACACCAACAAGGAACACCAGCAATGAGCAACCGCAGATCCTTCCTCACCGGCGCCGGCGTCTCGATGCTGGGCGCCACCCTGGTCAGCCGGGCCGGCGCCGCCGGCCTGCCCGAAGCCCCGGTCCAGTCCTCGTCCGCCACCGCGCCGCCGCTGGCGCCGCCCAACGGGCGTCCCTACAACCCGGTCGTGACCCTGAATGGCTGGTCCCTGCCCTGGCGCATGAAGGACGGCGTCAAGGAATTCCACCTGGTGGCCGAACCGGTGGTGCGCGAGCTCGCGCCCGGCATGAAGGCCAACCTGTGGGGCTACAACGGCCAGAGCCCGGGCCCGACCATCGAGGTGGTCGAGGGCGACCGGGTGCGCATCTTCGTGACCAACAAGCTGCCCGAGCACACCAGCATCCACTGGCACGGCCAGATCCTGCCGAGCGGGATGGACGGAGTGACCGGCCTGAACCAGCCCGGGATCGCGCCCGGCAAGACCTTCGTCTACGAGTTCGTGGCGCGCCACGCCGGCACCTTCATGTACCACCCGCACGCGGACGAGATGAACCAGATGGCGATGGGCATGATGGGCTTCTGGGTGACCCACCCCAAGGACCCGCGCAAGCATGCGGTCGACCGCGACTACGTGCTGCTGCTCTCGTCCTACGACATCGAGCCGGGCAGCTACACGCCGCGCACCAACACCATGCTCGACTTCAACCTGTGGACCTTCAACAGCCGCGTGTTCCCGGGCATCGACCCGATGGTGGCGCGCCTGAACGAGAAGGTGCGCATCCGGGTCGGCAACCTGACCATGACCAACCACCCGATCCACATCCACGGCCACCGCTTCGAGGTGGCCGGCACCGATGGCGGCTGGGTGCCGCCTTCGGCGCGCTGGCCGGAAGTGACCACCGACGTGGCGGTGGGCCAGATGCGGGCGATCGAGTTCGTGGCCGACAATCCGGGCGACTGGGCCTTCCACTGCCACAAGTCGCACCACACCATGAACGCCATGGGGCACGAGGTGCCGAACCTGATCGGCGTCGACCACCGCGGCGTGGCGCAGAAGATCAACAAGCTGGTGCCGGGCTACATGGTCATGGGCGACAAGGGCGGCTCGATGGGGGACATGGAGATGGAACTGCCCGCCAACACCCTGCCGATGATGACCGGGCGCGGACCTTTCGGGAACCTGGAGATGGGCGGGATGTTCACCGTCTTCAAGGTGCGGGCGGACCAGAAGCGCGGCGACTACCGCGACCCGGGCTGGTACCGCAATCCGCCGGGCACGGTGGCGAGCGAATGGACCGGGGAGCTGCCGGCGCCGCACAGCGCGCCGGATGCGGCGCCCGGCAAGGCGCCGAAGGGCGAAGCCATGAATGCGCGCAAACCCGGCTCGCATCGCCACTGAGCCAGCACTCCGCCGGCGGCTTGCACGGCCGCCGGCGGCTTGCGCGCAGGCGTGCATGCAATGAAAAAGGCGCCGATCCCGCGAACGGAACGGCGCTGTCATCGTTACCTGTTGATGACTCCGAGTGCGATGCGCAGGAGTTGCTCGACAGTATTGATCCGTCCACCATCGAGCGCCCAGCGCCAACCCAGGTAGTTCGGCAGGTAGCGCGAGGCCACGCCGTGAAAGCGGGCCAGCCAGCCCCGGAATCGGTGGTGATAGGCATTGACGTTCTGCACGTGGATGGCGCCGGAAACGCCGGCCCGCACCCGCACGCCGGCGCGCAGGTTCACCGCCTCATGCGCGATGCCATGCTGGCGAGAAAAGGCCCGGTAGGCGGCGTTTGAATCGGTGACCAGGAGCGCCTGCGGGTCGAGCTTTGGCAGGAGATGTCGCTCGAGTTGCCGTGCGCTTAAAGCGCCGCGTCCGGTGACGGCATCGATGGTCTGGCCGCCACGATCGCGCGCGACCAGAATACAGTCGAGCTCGCGCGAAATTCCCCGCCTGCTGGCCGCGCCGCCCCGCTTGCGCGGCGGCCGGTCGAGCTTGCGCGCCCCCTTCTGTGATTCGAGCAGGAACATTTCATCGGCTTCGACGATGCCGCTCAAGCGCGCCGGCCGGTCGTGCTTGACCTGGTCCAGGAAGCGGTGACGCCAGCGAAAGGCGGTGTTGCGGTGAACGCCGACCTCACTTGCCGCCGCCCGCACGGGCCGTGAGGCCAGCAGCGCCTGCAGATAATCGAGCCATTTACCGCGCAGCCTCAGGCGCGCCAGCGGCGTGCCGCTCAGGTCGTTGTACGTGCGGCCGCACTGGCGGCAACGGTAACGTTGCAGATCATTGGCGTGACCATGGCGGTGCCACAATGGGCTGGCGCAACGCGGACAGCGCCGGTCCGCCGCGCGGAGTGCCGTGAGCAGCACGACGATCTGGGCCAGCCCGGCCGCCGGCCGCAGCGCCGCGAGCACGCGCAAACGCTGCGGCTGGTTCAGCGAGGGCAGCTTGTCGAACCACTTCTGGAACCCCGGCGCCTTCATGATCGCTCCTGTCGAGAGGTGACAGGACTTGGACCACGGAGAAGCTCAGCAGTTCAGTACTCATCCATAGCCAACGGTGACAGCGCCAACGGAACCGGCGCCCTGTTCGGGACGCGGTATCGGGTTCAGGCCGCCGAGCGCGCGCTCACCGGATATCCGGCCTCGTCGATCGCCGCCGCGATCGCGTCCAGGTCGGCGCCGCTCTCGATCTTCACCTTCTTGGTCGGCAGGTCGATCGTGACCTTGGCGTCCTGGTCGACGCCCTGCACCGACTTGGTGACGCGGCCGACGCAGTGGCCGCAGCTCATGCCTTCCACGGTCAGTTCATACATGGTGTTTCCTCCTGGTTCGCGGGGCGTCTGTGCCCCAGTGGTTGAAATGCTTGTCTGTTCATCGGTCCGGGCGCCGGCCGCCGGCGCCCAGCGCCGCAGCAGCAGCGCGTTGGCCACCACGCTCACCGAGCTCAGGGCCATCGCCGCTCCCGCCAGCACCGGATTGAGCAGCCCGAAGGCCGCCAGCGGAATGCCGACCACGTTGTAGACGAAGGCCCAGCCAAGGTTCTGGCGGATCTTGCGGTAGGTGCGCTGCGAGACCGCGATCGCGTCCGGCACCAGGCCGGGATCGCCGCGCATCAGGGTCACGCCGGCGGTGTGCATGGCGACGTCGGTGCCGCCCGCCATCGCGATGCCGACGTCGGCCGCCGCCAGCGCCGGGGCGTCGTTGATGCCGTCGCCCACCATGCCCACGCTGCGCCCCTGCGCGCGCAGCGCCTCTACCACCCGCGCCTTGTCCCCCGGCAGCACCTCGGCATGGAAGTCGGCGATGCCCAGTTCCGCAGCCACGGCGCGGGCGGCGCCGGCATTGTCGCCGGTCAGCATCACCGGCTCCACGCCCATCGCCCGCAGGCGCGCCACCGCCGCCGCCGCGCCCGGCTTGACGCGGTCGCCGAAGGCCAGCAGGCCCAGCACCCGCACCCGGCCCGCGCGCTCCTCGGCCAGCCAGGACACGGTGCGGCCGGCTTGCTCGTGGGCGGCGGCGCCGTCCAGCACGGGCACGCCGAGCTCCTCCATCAGGCGGCGGTTGCCGAGGTAGAGCGTGGCGCCCTCGACCTCGGCGCGCACGCCGCGCCCGGGCAAGGCCGCGGCGCCCTCGGCGCGCGGCAGGGCCAGGCCGCGTGCGGCGGCCGCCTCGGCCACCGCCCTGGCCAGCGGGTGGGCGCTGTACTGCTGCACCGCCCAGGCCAGTTGCAGCAGCCGCGACGCGTCGCCGCCCTCGACCGCCACCACCTGGGGCCGGCCCTCGGTCAGGGTGCCGGTCTTGTCGAACACCACCACCTGCAGCGCATGGGCGGTTTCCAGGGCCTCGGCGTCCTTGATCAAAATACCGTGGCGCGCCGCCGCGCCGGTCCCGACCATGATCGCGGTCGGCGTGGCCAAGCCCAGGGCGCAGGGGCAGGCGATCACCTGCACCGCCACCGCATTGAGCAGCGCCGCCTGCCAGTCGCCAGTGGCCAGGCCCCAGCCGAGCAGGGTCAGGAGCGAAATCAGGAGCACCACCGGCACGAACACCGCGCTTACCTTGTCGACCAGGCGCTGGATCGGCGCCTTCACCGCCTGCGCGTCCTCGACCATGCGGATGATCTGCGACAGCATCGACTCCGCCCCCACCGCGGTCGCCTCGACCAGCAGCAGGCCTTCGCCGTTGACCGCGCCGCCGGTCACCTTGTCGCCGGGCTTGCGCGCCACCGGCAGGCTTTCGCCGGTGAGCAGGGATTCGTCCAGGTGGCTGGAACCCTCGAGCACGCGGCCGTCGGCCGGCACGCGCTCGCCCGGCAGCACGACCATCAGGTCGCCGCGCGCCAGCTCGGCCAGCGGCACGCGCAGCTCGCGGCCGCCGCGCCGGACCAGGGCATCGCTGCTGCGCAGCGCTTCCAGGGCGCGGATCGCGCCCACGGTCTGGCGCTTGGCCCGGCCCTCCAGCCACTTGCCCAACAGGACCAGGGTGATCACCACCGCCGAGGACTCGAAATACAGGTGGCGGCTGCCGTGGCCCTGCCCGGTGAGCAGCAGGTAGACCGACAGCCCATAGGCGGCGCTGGTGCCGATCGCGACCAGCAGGTCCATGTTGCCGCTGAGCGCGCGCGCGGCCTTCCATCCGGCGCGGTAGAAGCGCGCGCCGAGCCAGAACTGGACCGGGGTCGCCAGCGCCCATTGCAGCCAGCCGGGCAACATCCAGTCGATGCCGAAGGGCTGGCCCAGCATCGGCGCCACCAGGGGCGCGCTCAGCAGGGCCGCCACCGCCACCGGCCACCAGGACGGCAAGCCGCCCTCCTCCGCCGGCGCAGGCGCGCCGGGCGCCGCGGGCAGGTCGAGCGCGGCCTCGTAGCCGGCCTTGCGCACCGCCTCGACCAGGGCGTCGGCCGTGGCGCTGCCCCGCACGCTGGCCTTCTCGGTGGCCAGGTTGACGCTGGCGCTGTCGATGCCGGGCACCGCCTGCAGGGCCTTCTCGACCCGCGCCACGCAGGACGCGCAGGTCATGCCTTCGATGCGCAGCGTGGTGTCGCCTGCGCTGGGGGAAATGGGGTTCATCGTCGTGCTCCTCGATTGACTACCCGAAGCATATTCCTTCCCACGATGGGAAGGTCAAGCCGTGTCCCAGCTTTTTTCCTGCGCGCCGCTGTGTGGCCCGGCCGGCCGCGCCTGCGCGTCAGCCAGGGCGCCCGCCTGCCACACTGCCTTCACCGGGCGGCCGCCCAGTGCCGGCCCGACCAGCCGCGCGGGCTCCCTGCCGCCGGCGGCGGGCGGCGGGCGGCGGGCCCACGGACAACAGAAATTGTCCGATTGTGAAGGCAATTGGTACAGTTCGTTACATTCTTACTGAAAAGAATTTATATACTGTCTGGATATCTCACTGCCCACGTTTCCATGCGCTTGTTACCGGTCCTTCTGCTTGCCGCCCTCTCCTCCTGCCTTCCTGCCCCAGCCCATGCCGACGCGGCCGGCGGCGGCGTCGGCGCCAGCGTGGCGTCGCGGGAGGTATCGGCCATCCGCGACGCCGAGCACAAGCGCGCCATGGCCGTCGCCGGCCGTGACGTCGAGGCCTTGCGCAACCTGATCGGCGGCGAGTACTACCATGTGGAAAGCAATGGCCGGGTGCGCACCAAGACCGAATTCCTGCAGGCCCTGGCCCGCGATGAATTCCGCCTATCCAACTACGGTGTCGACGAGATGGAGATCACCCTGGTCGGCGGCGGCCGCGCCGCTGTTGTGACCGGGCGCTTCCACGCCCATATGCAGACCCTGCATATGGTGCGCCAGTTCCGTGGCCGCTACGTGCGGATCTGGACCCTGCACCCCGAAGGCTGGCGCAACACCCTGCACCAGAGCACCGAGATCCGCCCGGCGACGACCGTGCCGGCGGGCGAGCCGCGCAACCTGCCGCTCCAGTAAAGGCTTCCCGGCCGGGATGCGCCGCGGCCCTAGTTTTGCGCGAGGCGCTCGCACAGCATGGCGGCGTAGCGCAAGTCGCGGCCGGGCCGGCCCGGCGGGCAGCGCCGCACCACCGCCGCCAGCATGGCGCCGGCCTCTTCCTTCCGGCCGTCCTCGAGCCACAGCAGCGCGCGCGTGCTGGCCACCCGCAGGCTCCAGGCCAGCGCCCCCTGCTTGTCGGCCAGTTCCGCGGCCCGGGCCAGCAGCGCTTCCGCCGCCGCGATGGCGCCGCCCTCGCGGCGCAGGGCCAGGGCTTGCAGGCGCAGCAGTTCCGGCGCGCACCAGCCCGCCATTCCCTGGCCCGGCTTGGCGAAGTCGGCCGGGCCGGCCAGATCGGGCGCCAGCGTGTACAGGGTTTCCACGAGCGGCCCCGGCGGCAATTGCAGCGCGGCCGCGCTCCCCAGGCGCTCGCCCTCGCACACCGCGCCCAGGTAGCGCGCCCAGGCCTGCCACTGCGGCAGCGCGTGCTTGTGCGCGCATTCGCCCAGCAGTCCGAGGTAGCGCGTCGCCTCGTCCATCTCGCCATTCCACAGCGCCACCGTGCAGCCGGCCACCGCCAGGGTGTAGCACAGCGAGATCGGGTGGTCGATCGCCAGCGCGCGTTCGGCCGCTTCCGCCGCCAGCTGCAGCGCCTGCTCGCCATAGCCCTCCAGCCAGCGGATGCGCGCCAGCAGGCTGGTGGCCGCCACATGCTGGTCGTACTGGACCCCGCTGTTGCGGGTATTGCGCAAGGTGCTGCGCGGCGCCCTGTAGACCCGTTCGGCATGGAAGCGCGCCTGCCGCTGCTGGCCGCAGAAATGCAGGGTCAGGCCCATCATGCGGTGGTAGATCAGGTGCGCCACCGGCTCGTGCGCCCGGTGCCGGTAGGGCGCGAACACGTGGCCCAGGGCCAGGGCCTGGGGGTAGCGCCCCTCGATCAGGTAGTGCGCGCACAGCCCGCTGTAGGCGCGCGCCAGTTCCGCCGTGTTGCCGAGCGCGCGCGCCAGCTCGTAGGCGCGGGTGAAGGCCGCCGCGGCCTGCTCGCGCGGCCCGTTCAGGTGGTAGAGCGCATTGCCGAGCGCGGCCTGCAGCGCCAGCTCGGCCGCCGGCTCGCGCGCATGCGGCAGCGCGCGCTCGACCGCCATGCGCTGCTCGTCGAGCTGGGACAGCTCGATCCACAACAGGCTGGAGGCGCTCGCCAGGCTGACGCCGAGCGCGGGGTCGCCGCCGCCCAGGCACCAGTCGAGGGCCGCGCGCAGGTCCGCCACGCGGTGCGCGTAGCGCGCATGCCAGCGCGGCGCGTCCAGCAGCTCCCAGTCCTGCTGGGCCTGGGAGGCCAGCTCGAGGCAGCGCAGGGCGTGGGCGCGCAGCACGGCCTCGCGCTCCGGCGCGCGCGCCAGCCGGTCGGCCGCATAGCTGCGGGTGGTCTCCAGCATGCGGTAGCGCACCTCGCCGCCCTCGCATTCGCAGGCCAGCAGCGACTTGGCGGCCAGGTTGAACAGCAGCTCGGCATGCGGGCCGCCGGCGCCCTCGCTCAGGGCGGCGCCGACCGCGCGCGCGCAATCGAGGGTGAAGGGGCCGCGGTACACGGCCAGGCATTCGAGCAGGCGCTGCTCGCCCGGGGCCAGCAACGCGTAGCTCCAGTCCAGCACCGCGCGCAGGGTCTGGTGGCGCGGGTCGCCGCCGCCGCGATGGCGCGACAGCAGGGCCAGGCAGTCGTCCAGCCCCTTGGCCAGGCCGTGCAGGCCGAGCACCTCGGCGCGCGCGGCCGCCAGTTCGATCGACAGCGGCAAACCGTCCAGGCGGCGGCAGATCTGGGCGATCAGGCGCAGCTGCTCCGGCTGCGGGCGGGCCGGGTCGACCGCGCCGCCGGCGCGCTCGGCGAACAGCGCCAGCGCGCCATAGGCCTCGAGCGCGTCCGCGCCCAGGTCCTGGTCGTCCTCGGGCAGGGCCAGCGGCGGCAGGCGCACGACCCGCTCGTAGGGCAGCCCGATCGATTCGCGGCTGGTGGCCAGGATGCGCAGGCCGGGGGCGCAGGCCAGCAGCTCGTCGGCCAGTCCGGCCACCGCATCGGCCACGTGCTCGCAGTTGTCCAGCACCAGCAGCAGCTCGCGCCGCTTCAGGTGCAGGCGCACCGCCGCCAGCGGATCATGGGCGACGGCCGGCACGCGCAGGGTCGAGGCGAGTGCGCCCGGCACCTGGCGCGGGTCGCGCACCAGGGTCAGGTCGAGGGTGACGGCGCCGTCGGGAAAGCCCGGCCCCACCTGCTCGGCCAGGGCGCCGGCCACGCTGGTCTTGCCGATGCCGCCCGGCCCCACCACGGTGAGCAGGCGGCGCTCGCCCAGTTCGGCCCCGATGGTCTCGAGCACCTCGGCGCGTCCGATCAGGCGGGTGGCGCCGCGCCGGGACGCCGCGGCCGCAGGCGCGGCGGCGACGCCGTGGCGCGCCACCGGCGCCACGAAGGAATAACCGCGCCCGGCGACGTTCTCGATGAAGCGCGGCTGGCCGGCCTGTTCGCCCAGCGCCTTGCGCAGCGCGCTGACGTGCACGCGCAGGTTGGATTCCTCGACCACCACGCGCGGCCAGGCATGCGCCATCAGCTCGCGCTTGCTGACCACCTCGCCCGCCCTCTCCACCAGCAGGGCCAGCAGGTCGAAGGCGCGCCCGCCCAGGGCCACCGGAGCCCCGGCGCGCGCCAGGGCGCGGCGCGCCGGCTGCAGGCGGAAGGGGCCGAATTCATAGGTGGGCGTGTCGTCGGTCATGCGCAAAGCCTGTCTTTACTGATGCGTCACAGTGTAGCCCCGCATTGTCGAGCGCACAAATATACTCAGGTTTAATAGCGCCCGCCGGCGCAAGCGGCTAGGCCGGCGGCGCGGGCGCCGCGCTGCGGGCGAAGGTGGCGATGTAGCTGGCCGCCGCTTCGGGGTACTGGTGGTGGGGGCCGTGGCCGGCCGAGGGGAAGGTCAGGAGCTGCAGGGTCGGCAAGTGGCCGCTCAGGGCATACCAGTTCTCGACCGGGAAGGCGGCGTCCTGGTCGGCCCCGATATGGAGCAGCGGCAGGCCGGTGCGCTTCAGGGCCGCCAGCACCGCCTCGTCGGCGAAGGCCGGATTGCGCGGCGCCGCGCCGAGCAGGGCCGCCGCCAGGCTGGCCGGCGCCTCGGGGCTGCGTCCGCTGGCGCGCAGCGCCAGGCGCCCGCGCGAGCGCAGGTGGGCGGCCCGGCTGGCCGCCGAACGCGGCGCGAAATACAGCAGGGCCTCGTCCTCGAGCGTGTGCTCGGGCAGCGCCACGGTGTCGAAGAAGCGCTGTTCGCCCGTCTTGACCAGGGGGCCGGGCGGCGCGGTCGCGATCAGCACCGCGTGCGAGATCCGTTCCGGGTAGCGGGCCAGCACCGCCTGCGCCGCCAGCCCGCCCAGCGACCAGCCGCCGATGACGGCGTCGCGCAGGTCGAGCGCTTCCATCAAGTCGCGGGCGTCGCGCGCCAGGTCGAAGGGGTCGCGCGCCGGCGCGCCGCTGGAATAGCCGGAGCCGCTGTAGTCGAAGGTCAGCACGCGCAGGCCGTTGGCGGCCAGCGCGTCCAGGAATGCCGGATCCCAGCTATCCATGCTGCCCCGGCAGCGGGCGCACAGCAGGATCGGCTTGCCGCTGCCGATCGAACGGTAGGCCAGCCTGCGTCCGCCCACCTCGGCCCAGCGGTTGGCCGCGTGCACGGACCGGAACTGTTCGCTCATTGCGCTCACTTTGCGCTCACCTCGCGCTCCCTCGGCTGACAAGGGCGGGAGTGTAAGAGCGCTGGCCGCGCGCCGGCAAGTTAATCCTTATAAAACGCGTCTCCCGGCGCCGCTTCCCGCTTCACGGGCCGCGCCCCGTGCGCGCAGGTCGAGCCAGGCCACCAGCAGGAAGGCGCCGGCCAGGCCCAGGTGCTCGAAGAAGCCGTTCTCGACCATGCGGCGCGCCGGCCCCTCGATTTCCCAGAAGCGGTTCGCGACCAGGTTGGCCATCAGGGTGAAGCCGGCCAGGTAGAGCGCGCCGAGCCAGCGCCACCAGCCGCCCACCACCAGCACCGAGGCGCCCAGCTCGCCGACGATGACGGCCAGCGCCAGCGGCGCCTCCGGCGCCAGGCCGAAATGCCGCATTTCGGCCACCGCGCCGGGAAAGTCGAGCGCCTTCTCGATGCCGCCCTGGAGGTAGGCGGCGCACAGCAGCAGCAGGCAGAGCCGCACCACCAGGCCGGTGCCGGAGGCTGCCGGCTGCAGGTATATCCGTTGGGGAAACGCCATCGTGTCATCCAGTGCGAGATCGAAACGGGCACATCCTAGGCGAGCCGCCCGCCTGGCGAAAGACACGAATGGGTGGTGCGCTTGCCACACCCTCGGCCGGGGCGCGCTGGCTACAAATAAATACAACTTGCCAATATGCATATGTATGCACAAAAATGTATGTACATGATTTAGGGTGAGAAGATGCAGACCACGACGGACAAGAACGAGATCGCGGCCCTCGAGCAGCAAGCCCTGCAGGCGGCGGCACGCGGCGACAACGGACGCGCGCTGCGCCTGTGGGAAACCCTGCTGGCGCGCGCCCCCGACCACCCGCGCGCCCTGCGCTCGCTGTCGCACGAGGCCTTCGCCGCCGGCCAGCTGGGACGCGCGCGCGAACTGCTGCAGCGCCTGGTCGAGGTCGACGGCCGCGACAAGCAGCAATGGCTGAACCTGTCCGTGGTCTGCCTGGCCCAGAAGGACGAGGAAGGCGAAGAAGCGGCCCTGCGCGGCGCGCTGGCGGTCGACCCTTACGACCTGGTGGCCCTGGTGCTGCGCAGCCGGCTGTACATCCGCCAGGGCAAGCGACAGGCCGCGGCCGGCGCATGCGCCGCGGTGGCGGCGGTGGCCCCGCCCCTGCATACCCTGCCGCCCGACCTGCAGCCGGCCGTGCGCGAGGCCCTGGCCTGGTACGACGGCTACAACCGCGAGTTCGGGGACTACCTCGACGATTTCCTCGCGCCCTACCTGCGCGAGCTGCAGGGCGAGAACCTGAAGCGCTTCCGCGACTCGGTCGACATCATGACCGGCCGCAAGCGCCGCTACGACTCCCAGCCCGCCCTCTTCCACTACCAGGGCCTGGCCCCGGTGAGCTTCTTCGAGCGCGAGGAGTTTCCCTGGCTGGACGCGATCGAGGCTGCGACGGCCGACATCCGCGCCGAATTCCTGGCGGTCGCCGCCCAGGACCAGGGCTTCACGCCCTACATCAACTATGGCGAGGACCAGCCGCTGGCCCAGTGGGCGGAGCTGAACAAGTCGCTGAGCTGGAGCGCCTTCCGCCTGATCGACAACGGCGCCGTGGTCGAGGAGAACGCCGCGCGCTGCCCGCGCACCATGTCCGCCCTGCGCGGCGCGCCCCAGCCCGACCAGCCGGGCCGCACTCCGAGCGCCATGTTCTCGGTGCTCAAGCCGCACACCCGCATCCCGCCGCACACCGGCGTCAGCAACGTGCGCCTGGTCACCCACCTGCCCCTGATCGTGCCGCCCGGCTGCGGCTTCCGGGTCGGGAACGACGTGCGCGAGTGGGTCGAGGGCAAAGCCTGGGTGTTCGACGACACCATCGACCACGAGGCCTGGAACGACAGCGACCAGTTGCGCGTGGTCCTGATCTTCGACGTCTGGCACCCCCAGCTGTCGCAGGCCGAGCGCGCGATGATCACGGCCATGACGGCCGGGATTAACCGCTTCACCGAGAGCGCGGGCGGGTTCGGGCTCTAGGCTGACCCTGGGTGCATCTTGGGCCCATCCTGGGCGCGGTCTAGGCCCTGGCCAGGCTGCGGATCCCCGCCACCAGGCGGTCGAGGTCGGCCGTGCGCGTGAAGTAGGAGGGCGTGACGCGGATGCAGCTGCCGCCCGCCGGTCCGCTGCGCGCCACCGTGAACACCCCGAACTCGTCGGCCAGGCGGCGCGACAGGGCCACGTTGGCCTCGAAACTGGTCCGTCCCTTGAGCCGGAACGAGGTCACCGCGCCGTACATGGCCGGATCCTGGGGCGTGAGGACCTGCACCTGGGGCTCGTCCAGCACCCGCTCCACCCAGTAGTCGCGCAGCGAACGCAGGCGCGCGCTGCGCTCCGCCAGCGGGATGCGCGCGTGAAAGCGCAGCGCCGCCGGAATCGTCATCACGGCCGCGAAGTTCACGGTCCCCGCGTGCACCCGCGAGCGGATGTCGTCCTGCGGGAACAGGGTGCTGCCCCTTTCGGGCGCGATGTCCTGCAGGCGGCCGCTGCGGATGTAGAGGAAGCCCAGCCCGAGCGGCGCGCCGACCCACTTGTGCAGGTTGGCGCCGACGAAGTCGGCCCCGAAATCCGGAATCTTGTAATCCAGCTGGCCCCAGGAGTGGGCCACGTCGACGATCACGTCGACCTGGCGCTCCTTCGCGATGCGCACGATCTCGGCCACCGGCAGCACCAGCCCGGTGCGGTGGCTGATGTGGGTCAGCAGCAGCAGGCGGGTGCGCGGGTGGGCGCGCAGGGCGCGCTCGTAGGCCTCGATCACGTTCTGGCGGGTGGGCGGCTCGGGCACCTCCACCTTGACGACCTCGGCGCCCTCGCGCGCCGCCTTGGCGTGCATGGCGTCGATCATGATGTCGTAGTCGAGGTTGCCGAGCATGACCGCGTCGCCCGGCTTGAGCAGGCGGTAGTTCGAGATCAGGTTCTGCAGCGACTCGGTGGCGCTGCGGGTGATGGCGATCTCGCTTTTCGACGCGCCGGCATGAAGGGCCAGTTCTGCGCGGATGGTCTCGATGTCTTCGCGGTCGAAATGGCGGCGCAGGTGCCAGGAATTCCAGCGGTTCAGGTAGTCGATGTTGCGCTTGAACTCCTCCGCCACCGGGCGCGCCATGATGCCGTAGTAGCCGTTCTCGAGGTTGGCGAACTCGCTCGCCACCTCGTATTCGGACGCCAGCGTATCCCACTGCGGGCCGGTGGGCTTGGCCTCGGCCTTGGCTTCGGCCTTGGCTTCGGCCTTGGCTTGCGTCTCGGCGTCGGCGCGCATGGCCGCTCCTCCCAGCGCCAGTCCCGCAGCGCTGCGCAAGAGCTTGCGGCGGTGTTCCTGGAATCCCTTCATGGTCGCTCCTTTCGTCGATGAGATGGATCAAGTGTAGGGGCGCGCGACCCCCTTGGCGCGCCGGCCCGCTGATGACCCCATAAGCGCCATTGATGGGTACAATCGAGCCGGTCCAACCCCTAATCACGTCCATGCTCAGCCGCGATATCGACATCTTCCGGGTCGTCATGACCTCGGGCTCGGCCACCCGCGCCGGCAAACTCCTGGGCCTGTCGCAGTCGGCCGTCAGCATGGCCCTGCGCCGCCTCGAGGAGCAGGCCGGCCTGGCCCTGTTCCAGCGCACCGGCGGCAAGCTGCTGCCCACCGAAGAGGCCCAGGCCCTGCTGGCCGAGGTCCAGCAGCATTTCATTGGGATGGAAGTCATCGAGCACCGCATGCGCAGCCTGCGCCAGTTCGGCGCCGGGCGGGTGCGCATCGCCAGCTTTCCCGGCCTGGGGGTGGGCTTCGTGCCGCGCGTGCTGGCCGACCTGAAGGCCGAGCGCGAGCGCACCCTGGTCTCGCTCCAGGTCATGGGCTCGCCCGAGGTACGCACCCGGGTGCTGCGCGGCGAGGTGGAACTCGGCCTGGTGGCCGACAGCGTGGCGCTCGACGGCCTCGAACATGCGCTGTTCGCCCAGTATTTCGGCGTCGTCGCCCTGCCCGCCGGCCATCCGCTGGCGCGTCACGCCGTCCTCACGCCGAAGCAGCTATCCAGATATCCTTTCGTCGCCCTGAATCCGGACGACGTCACCAGCATGCGCCTGGACGCGATCTGCCGCGCCCACGGCGTGCAGCTGCAAACCGTGGTCGAGAGCTCCTATACCATCAGCCTGTGCGAACTGGTGCGCCACGGGGTCGGGATCGGCATCGTCAACCCGATCACGGCCTTCGATTACCTGGGCGCCGGCCTGGTGTTCCGGCCGTTCTCCGAGCGCCTGGACTTCGCTGCGCTGACGGTGTGGCCCGCGGACCGGCCGCTGGCCGGCTTCGCCAGAAACATGCTGGTGGCGATGCGCAAGCGCCTGGAGCGCGACATGGCGGCGCTGCGCGAACAGATGCCGGCGGCGGCGCGCGCGGTGGAACTGCACCGCTTCCACCGCGGAGACTGAGGCCTCAGGCGGCCCTGGCCGGCGCCGGCATGCGCGCCAGGTCGGTCTTGAGCTGCACCAGGGTGGGGGTCAGGATGGGCAGGAAGGCCGCTTCGCGCAGGCGGCGCGCGAAGCCGTTGCCATTGCCGCGCGCATAGGCCTGGGCGCCGAGCGCCTGCAGCTCGAGCTGCACCGCGTCGTTCGCCAGCTGCACCATGCGGATGCGCATGCCGATCAGCTCGGCCGGACTGGCGCCCAGGCCGCCCCCGGCCAGTCCGGTGGCCAGGCGGCGCTCCAGCAGCGCCACGGCCGCGTCCAGCCAGACGATCTCGGGTGACAGGACGGAATGCTTCGGCGTATGCCGACGCGCGCTGTCCAGGCTGGCGCGCGCCAGGCCGATGCCCAGACCGCATTGCAGCGCCAGCATGAAGGGACGCAGCGCCGGCAGGAAGCTAGCGGCCTGCGGATGCAGGCGCCATTCCTCGCCCAGCGCCACGCCCTCGAAGCGCAAGGCCGCGGTATGGGTGGCGCGCAGCGCCAGCATCTCGTGGTCGCCCTCGCGCTGCACGCCCGGCGCATCGTGCGGCACCGCGTAGATCGCGGCCTCGCCGCCGGCGTGTTCGGCGGCCACCACGGCGACGAAGCCGGCGCGGCGCAGGTTGCTGGCGCGCGGGATGCCGCCGTCCAGCAGCACCCCGTCGCCCTGCGGGCTGACGCGGTTCTGCATGCGGCCCAGGCCGCTCAGCGCGCGCATCGCGTTCGACAGGCCGGGGGCGCCCGCCAGCTCGCCCGCCAGCAGGCGCGGCAGCAGGCGCGCGACCAGCGCCTGGTTGGGACTGGCCAGTACGCACTCGATCACGACGCGCTGGGCCCAGTACACGAAGGCGGCGGACAGCGAATGTTCGGCGATGGCGGCGGTCACGGCGAGCGCCTCGCCCGGGGCGCCGCCCCGCCCTCCCTGCTGCGCCGGCACGCCCGCGCCCAGCAGGCCGGCGCCCGCCAGCGCCGGCAGCACCGCGTCGGCGTGATGCGGCACGCTGTCCAGGGCCTCGGCCATCCCGGCCAGCCAGGCGCTGAATTCCTGGTCGAGGACGGCGCTCATTACACCGCCATCCGGACCGCGAACAGCAGCGCGCCGATGAAGATCGCCACGCCGATTAGGGCGGCGGCGACCACGTACAGCGGATTGAAGGCGCCATCGGCGTCGACCTCGAAATCGCGCTTGCGGCGCAGGCCGACGAAGGACCAGGCGATCGCGCCCAGGGTGGCGAGGAAAGAGCGTTTGGTAGTCACGGTGAGACCTCCGGTGAAAGACGGGCTATGCCCGCGACGGCTGGGCATGGACCCCTGCCTGCACGGAGCTGGTCGTGCCCGCGTCCGCATGCTGCATGACCCACAACGACGCGCCGATCACGCTGGCGGTCACGATCAGGAAGGCGATGCCGGCGTAGGCCACGATCGGTTCCATGCCTCCCTTGCGCTTGCCGGGCTGCAGGGACCAGACCTTCTGCACCAGCAGCCAGGCCGCGCACAGGACCAGCAGGGCCGGCAGCAGCAACTGCCCCGGCTGGTGCTCGCTCGTCATGACGTTGAGGGTGGCCAGGATCAGGCCGGCCGATACCGTCAGGACGCCCGCCTCGGCGGCGCGGGCCTGGGTAGCGGGCAGGAAGGCCGTCCAGCGGCCAGCTTTGTCCGGTTCGCCGGAACCAGCATGGTGTTTGCTCATCGCAGTTCTCTCGCCAGGGGCGCAGGCCGCTTGGCCCTACGCCCGGATGGATGGTGGCGTGAGGAGCTTCAGTTGGATGGAGCTCGCTCACGATTGGGCTCATACTAGCGAGAAGCAAATTCCATACATTAAGACAAAATGTCCAAGGCAAACTCCATACAAGAGGCTGACGTCGAGCTCGGCTGGATCGACCTCCTCGACCGCAACAAGGGTCCGCACTACCTGCAGATCGCCGACGCGCTGGAGCGGGCCATGATCGACGGCCGCCTCAAGCCGGGCGAGCGCCTGCCGACCCAGCGCCGCCTGGCGGCCGGGCTCGGGGTCGATCTGACCACCGTGACCCGCGCCTACGACGAGGCCAGGCGGCGCCATCTGCTGGAGGGGCGCGGCGCGCGCGGCACCTATGTGGCGGCGCCCAAGGTGGAGCTGGCGCCGGTGCTGGACCTGAGCATGAACACCCCGCCGCCGCCCGAGGGCGTGGACTTCGGCGACCTGCTGCGCCAAGGCTTGTCGCAGGTGCTGCTGCGCGCCGACAACGAGCTGCTGATGACCTACCACCTGGGTGGCGGCGGCGCGGCCGACCGCGCCGCCGGCGCGCGCTGGCTGGAAGCGATGTTCGGGCGGGTCGACCCCGAGCACGTGGTGGTCTGCCCGGGCGCCCAGGCCGCCCTCGCCGCCCTGGTGCTGAGCCTGTCCGAGCCGGGCGACACCATCCTGGCCGAGCCCCTGGTCTATCCGGGACTGCGCGCGGCGGCCACCCAGTTCGGGCGGCGTTTGCAGGCGGTCGAGACCGACGCCCACGGCATGCTGCCGGAGGCGCTCGAACGCGCCGCCCTGTCGGGGGCGCGCCTGCTCTACCTGAACCCCACCCTGCAGAATCCGACCGGCGCCACCATGCCGGCCCAGCGGCGGCGCGAGATCGCCGCCCTCGCCAGCCGGCTCGGCCTGCGCATCATCGAGGACGATCCCTACTGGCTGTTCGAGGACAATGCGCCGGCCCCGCTCGCCAGCCATGCGCCGGCCAACGCCTACTACGTC
This sequence comes from Massilia sp. KIM, assembly GCF_002007115.1. Lineage (NCBI taxonomy): Bacteria > Pseudomonadati > Pseudomonadota > Betaproteobacteria > Burkholderiales > Oxalobacteraceae > Massilia > Massilia sp. KIM. Next base: position 1,965,236 of record NZ_MVAD01000001.1, read on the forward strand.
TCGACCTTGTCGAAATGCCTGACGCCGGGGCTGCGGGTGGCCTTCGTGCTGGCGCCCGGCGCGGCCGAGCGCAGCCGCTTCCTGGCGGCGCTGCGCTCCTTCGCCCTGATGCCGGCGCCGCTGACGGCCGCGCTGGCGACCCAATGGATCTTCGACGGCGACGCCGCGCGCCTGCTGGACGGCGTGAGGAAGGAAGCGCAGGCGCGCCAGGACCTGGCGCAGGGCCTGCTGGCCGGCCGCGATCAGCCGGCTCGACGCGGCCTGCACATCTGGCTGCCGCTGCCGGCCTATTGGTCGGCTACCGAACTGGCGCGGGCGGCGGCCGCCGAAGGCCTCGCGGTGACGCCCGCGGCCGGCTTCAGCGCGCAGCCGCCGGCGCCGAATGCGATCCGCATCTCGCTGGGCAGCGTGACCGAGCGCAAGCGCCTGGCCGGCGGCCTGCGCCGGCTGTCCCAACTGCTGGCGCGCAAACCGGCGCCGCCCGTCCTGCCCCTGGTCTGAAGGGCGGCGGCCCGCTCAGGCCGCGCCGCCGCTGCGGCGGCGGAACTGCTCGGCCTTGTGGCGGTTGCCGCACACCGCCATGCTGCACCAACGGCGCCGATGCGACTTGGTGCGGTCGTAGAACCAGAGCACGCAATCGCGGTGCTCGCACTGGCGCACCAGCTCGAACTCGCCTTCGCTCAAGAGCCTGGCCACGGCTTCGGCGAGCACGCCCAGCGGCTGCAGCGGCGATCCCCCCGTGTAACGCCGCCCGAGCCGCGGACCGTCCTCCGCCCATTCCAGCACCGGGCGCGACTCCAGCACCGCCAGCCAGGCGTTGAGCGGGGCCGGGTCGCCACGCCGGCCCTCCTTGCGCGCTGCGACCAGTTCGCGCGCGATGGCGCGCAGCTCCCTGGCGCCCGCCAGCAGCGCTTCCTCGTCCACCACCCCGGCGGTGTCGATGCCGGCCTGCGCCAGCCAGCGCAGGAGCTGGCGGCCGTCTTGCCAGAAATCGTGCCAACCCTCTCCCGCGCGCGCTTCCGTGTTCAGCATGTCGAGCGCCAGGTGATCCGCCAGGAACAGCGGGTCGGTCGGGGCCGCGTCTTGTCGATCGGACATCGTCGTCTCCTCATACAAAAAAATTTTCGTAACCATCAAAATTATACTTGAAAGGTTAGCGGACATGGCGCATACTGCGATAACCGTTAAGAGATATCTTTAACGGTTACTACAACCACGAACAAGGAGAAGTCATGAAATTCGGAATCCAGCCCTTCCTGATGGCCGCCGCCCTTGCCACCGGCGCCGGCGCCGCCCAAGCCACCGAGCCGGTCCAGGCGCCGGTGGTGCGCCACGCCAGCCTCGAGGTCGATGGGGTCAAGGTGTTCTACCGCGAGGCCGGCCCGGCCGACGCGCCGGCGGTGCTGCTGCTGCATGGTTTCGGCGCCTCCTCGCACATGTTCCGCGACCTGATCCCGGCGCTGGCCGGCAGCTACCGCGTGGTCGCCCCCGACCTGCCGGGTTTCGGGATGACCGAGGCCGGTCCCTCCTTCAAGTACAGCTTCGACAACCTGGCCGGCGTGATCGACAAGTTCACCGTCGCCAAGGGGTTGAACCGCTACGCGATCTACGTGTTCGACTACGGCGCGCCGGTCGGCTGGCGCCTGGCGGTGCGCAATCCGCAGAAAATCAGCGCCGTCATCAGCCAGAACGGCAACGCCTATGAAGAGGGCTTGAGCGCGGGCTGGGCGCCGATGCGCGAGGCGTGGGCCAATCCCACGGCGGAGAACCGCGCCGCGCTGCGCAAGTTCAATTCGCTGGAGATGCTGAAGTGGCAGTACCTGGAAGGCGTGAAGGACCCGTCGCGGGTCGCGCCGGACGGCTGGCTGCTGGCCCACGAGGCGGTGCAGCGGATCGGCGTCGAGCCCCAGGTCGACCTGCTGACCGACTATGGCCAGAACGTGAAGCAGTACCCGCAGGTGCACGCCTTCTTCCGCCGCTACCAGCCGCCGACCCTGGCGATCTGGGGCAAGAACGATCCCTTCTTCCTGCCCCCGGGCGCCGAGGCCTACAAGCGCGACAACCCGAAAGCCGAGGTGCGCTTCCTCGACACCGGCCACTTCGCGCTCGAGACCCACGGTCCGGAAATCACGCGCGAGATCAAGGCTTTCCTGGACCGCCACCTGGGCGCCGCGGCCAAGCAGTAAGCCTCGGGCCGGGCGGGCGCTAGGCGCCGTCGCCCGGCTTCAGGAGTCGCACCAGGATCTGGTCGATGCGGTAGTGGTCGACGTCCAGGACCTCGAACTTGAGGCCCTGGTACTCGACGCTGTCGGTGCGCTTGGGGACCTTGCGCAGCATGTACATCATGAAGCCGGCCGCGGTCTCGTAGTTCTCTTCCTCGGGCAGGCTCTCAAGGCCGATGGTGCGCTTGACGTCGCCGATCGGCGTCATGCCGTCGATCAGCCAGGAGCCGTCCTCGCGCTGCATGATCTGCTCGTCCTGGTCGAGCGGGCTGCCCCAACTGCCCATCACGGTCAGCATGATGTCGCTGAGCGTGATCACGCCCATCACCAGCGCGTACTCGTTGATCACCACCGCGAAGGTCTCCTTCGTCGCGCGGAACTTGTCGAGCAGCTCGGACAGGGTGAGCGTGTCGGGGATGATCAGGACGGTGCGGATGCTGGAATCGTTCAGCTGGGACAGCGAGCCCTTGTTCAACAGGCGCACCAACATGTCGCGCGTGTCCACGTAGCCGATCACGCGGTCGATCACGCCGTCGCAGACCGGGAACTTCGAATGGCTAGCGAGCTTGGAGCGGATCGCCTCCTCGCTTTCGTTGAGGTTGAAGTAGACGATGTTGTCGCGCGTGGTCATGGCCGAGGCCACCGAGCGCGATTCGAGTTCGAACACGTTCTCGATGAAATGCTGCTCCTGCTTCTGCAGCACGCCGGCCTGGGCCCCCGCCTCGACTGCGGCCGAGATTTCGTCGAAGGTGATGCTGTCTTCGCGCCGGGTGTCGACCTTGAAGATGCGGAAGATCAGGTTGGCCACCAGGTTGAGCGCCCATGCCAGCGGCTTGCAGACGCGGATGAAGAGCTGCACCGGCCCGATGACAGCGACCGCGATGCGCTCGGGCGCGAGCATCGCGAGGCGCTTGGGCATCAGGTCGGCGAACAGGATGAACAGGACGGTCACGAACAGGAAGGACAGCGCGAAGCCGATCTCGTCCAGTGCTGGTCCGGCATAGAAGGCCGATATCCACTCGATGAAGAAAGGCCGCAGCGCGCCCTCGCCCAGGATGCCGCCGAGGATGGATATGGCGTTCAGGCCGATCTGGGAGGCGGCGAAGAACTCGGCCGACTGCTCCTGCAGGGCCATGACCTTGAGCGCGCGCTCGTCACCGGCCTCGGCCAGGAGCTTGAGCTTGATCTTGCGGGCGCCGGCGAAAGCGATTTCGGTCAGGGACAGGAAACCTGCGGCCATCACCAGGCCGACCAGTAACGCGACATGTTGGAACAAACTCACGGGGCACCTTGCTTAAGCGTTCGTCGGAACTTGCTCCTTGCAGTATACGTTTTTGCAATTACCGGTGGCAACGATCTGCGCCTGCCGCTATTCCTCGCGCCATCGCCACGAGAGGCGGGACCGTAGCGCGGCGGATGCGTGCAGCCGGGGTGCTGGCCGCCTCGTCCGAGGCAGTCGCGGACAAAGAAAAGCCACCCGGTGGAGCCTACGTCCACCGGACGGCCGCAGCGGCTAAGTTAGACTGTCTCTTACAGACCTGCCCGAAAGAGCGTCAAGTGATGGCCCTGTTCGACAGGACTTTTTGGATTTGACAAAGTCTTCATTGGGTCGGTGCAAACAGGATTCGGCCGATGCAGTTGTTTGTCGTGTATGTTGCAGAGAAATTTCCGGAGCCAGGTACCACTCCCACGCGGCAAGTCGTTGTCGTGCCATCAGAGAATAGTCGGGTTTGGTATTCCCAATCTAACGTGATGGAGCCCGAGAACGCGACCGCTCGACCGGTAGCATTAATCCAGAGCTTGACCTGCGGGCCAATGGCGCCGGGGATGGCAAGGTTCTTATACGCTACAAAACTTGAGCAATTTCTGCGATTAATGCCAGGAAAAATCTGGGCAGGCACGTTGCTCGAGTTCGAGGCCCCGAAGAATACAGCGTCGGCGTCGACGGTACTGCTGAAAATGGGGCCACCACGCTCGCCAAACTGGCATGAATTGTTACCAAATGCCTGGAATCGGGAAATCGATACAGCCTGCAGAGTATCGACCTGGGCTGTGCCGGGCATTCCTGTCCAGCCAAGCAAGGAATCGGACAGTGTAATGGTAGCGGCTACGGGCGAGGCGCAGGTGACTCTCGCGCGACCAGCGGTTTCCCGCACGACCTTCAATTGTTCCTCGAACGCACCTAAGCTGCCCTGTGAGAAAAATTTGCTATTGACGTAGTAGCACAAAACTTCAAAGTCCGATACTTGCGCCTCGTCCACTCGCAACGGAAATGCATTTTGCGCCGAGGTGAGGATCGAGTATGTACTCCTCCCTTGAGCGTCGTAAGACATGTCCAGATTGAGAGCTGCAGTCTTGGGCCCGCCAGTAAAGCCGTCGCCATTCAAATCATATCGAGAATAATCTGCCGTTTGACCCGCGATCGGAGCGAAGATAGCATCGAGGAACACTTGCGTGTCCTGATCGTCAAATTTTCCGTCCTCATTCACATCCAGCATCGCTTCGCGAGCAGGATTGTTATTCGACGTGAAGCCCTCGTCCGCGCTCAGGATCGTCGCGTAGGCGTCGACTACAGGGGTATTCGAGAAATCACCCGTACAGGAGACAGGAACAACGTGAGCCTTAATGCGCTCCGCAAGCTCTTGTCCGGTCAAATCAGGCCGTAAAGTCCACAGATAAATTGCCAAGCCGGCTACCTGGGGCGTCGACATTGATGTTCCCAAGCTGGCACCGGCTTGCGTAGGTCCTGCGTCAAGATACGACCATACGCCAGCTACCGAGTCGGCACGAGATCCGATCCCCGCGACATGCCCGCCGGAATACGAGGCGCCATAGTGTGGATTCACCACTCCGTTGGTACCAGTGACTGCGGTACCGAGATAGGTACAGTCCGGTCTGGCCGCTGACGCCGCCGGTGCTGGAAGGCTAGGCGCGACCTTGCGGTTTTCTACAACCACTGTATTCGTAAGCGCCGGGCCGCCCAGCTCCGCATCGGAATACAAGCTGGCCGCCGTCCAGGAAGCTGCAAATTTGCCCACCCTCTTCGCAGGCGCGTCGACAATTCCGGCGACTGGTTTCTCGAACCCGCCACAAGTGTTGTTTGCCGCAGCTGCCGCATGAAAAAAGCGGGCTTCAAATGGAGAAGGCTGGGCGATATTGCCTCCCCGAAGCAAGCGGAGCCAGAAACGTCCATGTGCAATCGCCAGCGCATCGTCAACCTGGGGATCGCATTTGAGGCGTTCCGACATGCTGGTGTTGATGACTATTCGACCGCTGATGTTCTCGAGCGCTCTCCTCATCTGCGTCTTTTGGCCCGTCCAGACGGTCCAACGATCGATGGCATAGCCGTCGACAACCGTGCTGATCATGCCTCCCGACGGGTACATCCCAGTCACTTGACCTATATTGCCCGTACCACCGAAATTTCCCAACGCGATCCCCGTGACATGGTAGGCATGCTGGCAATCCGTCGTATCCTCGTCGATTGTCGGGGTGCTCGGGTCGTCCAGCTGAAACGGATTACAGCTTGTGCTGAATCCGGTCCCCGCACCGAGTTTCCAGTTCACTTGGCTGAAATCAGCTTGCGGCGCCCCGTTGCCGAATGTGTCATAGATGAGAAACGACGGCGGCTGCGAGCCGCTAGCAATTAAGGCTTTCCGCGCGTTCCAAGCGGCCGCACCTCGAATCGCCAAATGATGGTCGAGTAAGGACAATGTGTTTGCTGAATAGCCTTCCTGAGGCAAGGATTCTGGCTCGGCAATATCGTCCGGCAAGACGATCTCGATCTCCGGGCGCTTTCTGAGGTTGTCGATTAGCGCATATAGCGCCGGCAGACCGCCCGGGTCCGGAATGCCAACCGAGACGGCGCCATTGCCTGCGAAGCTCGACAGGATACGACCATTAATCGAGTTCAATACCGCGTTGACGTCGGAGACGGTGGACTCCTGCCGAAACACGATGTATAGGGCCGTCCTGATGATCCGATAACCCGAACTCGAGTCCACGCTGATTTCAGACGCAGGCACCACGCGCGAAGAATCGTGATTAGGCATCGCATCGCCGATTTTGGCCGTCGGGTTTCCCGGAACAAGAATGCCCGGCGGCGGGTTGCCTTCGGGGGGCACTTCGGTTCCCGTGAAGATCCAAGTTACAGCAGCCTGAGAAAATGGCAGAACGCGATCATGACGCAGAGTGACCGTATCGGCCGCTACGATCTGCTGGTTGGCCGCGAGATCCCCCACTGTGACAGCACCATCCTGAACGGAAGTGCCGGCGCCCACAGCCCCTACCTGCACTGCGACATTACGGCGGGTGCTGCCGTCATTCTGAATGGTCAGGCGGTAGGTGTAGTCGAACACAGTCCGCGAAACGCGCTTCTCGCCGATGAGTTGCATACCCATGACGGTGGGCGCGGCGTGGAGGACGGCATTCGGGACCAACGCTAGCATCGCAAGGGCACCCCGCCCGAGTTTGAGAAGATTACGCATGTTGGCCACCGTGGGGAGTGGTTTCGCCACGCGTGAATGGCGTGACGTGGCTCTTGTGGCCGCATTTCCTAGTCACCAGCGTAAGCGCCCCGGCTAGGAACAATAACAATCCATGCGGCTCGGGGACTGTATTGCCGGGCATCTCGCGCAACGTCGACCCGGTGCCGATCACGTTGAATTCATTGTCCAGAACGTCGAATGCCTGGGCGCCAGGAGCCCCCTGCCCGAGATAAGTAAAGCGCACAACGAATCCGCCGGCAGTCTTCCCGGGAGCGATGCCGTCGACCATTGCCAGCGCGTCAAAAAATCCGTTTGCAGGAATCCCCGGATCTGCTTGAACGACAAGCGTATCCCAACCCACCGGCGTTGCTTCGATTGACAAGTTGCTGTAAAACTGGCGATCGAAATAGATGGTAATCTCGCTGACATCTTCACCGGGAAGATCATTAGTCGCCGTATATCGGTAACGCCAGTCGGTCCCTCCGATGAATTCCGCCGAGTAAGTGATTAACATTGCTTGAGCGGAGCCCATGAACGCGAGAACCAGTATGAGTCCTGCAATACATTTTAACTTTGCCATCATTTACTCCTCTTCCAAAGTTGATGTCGTTACCTTGACGAGTTCGTACTGGTCTACACTCGTACAGACTGCTAAGCACAATATGTACCCAGTAGTTTTTATCGTTTAACAACAGTGTTTTACAATGGTTGAGCGAATGGAACTGTAAAGTTATTCGACGCCTGTCGAGTGGATCGACACGTTCGTTTTCGTTTAGCGATAGCAACACAGGTGGGCGTTTAGCCCATACATGATGTTTTAGAATTTCAATGAGGTGCGGGCAACACTGAAGCGTCGCTTTGAGAGCAATTGGAAGCGAAATGTGGCGAATCAGGTCTGCCCAGTGATGTTAATAATTAAGACCACCAGATCTTCTATCGGCGACACTGGAGATCCAACAAATGAAAACCCCGCCGCTCTCGACGAACTGCGAGTTTTTCGATGGTTGAAGATTCCTTCGAAGGAATTGCTCTGGCGGAGGCGGTGTCAGTAGAACTTAGAGACCGGAAAAACCGGCTCATATGCATCTATCCACCTTCTTATATCCTGAAGCTACAGTAACAATAGCGTTACGGTGAGTATCCTCAACTCTCCCTCGCATTCGTCAGGCTTCGCAATGCTCACGCGCCAAGCGGGCATGACCAAGCACCTACTTGCCAACAAATTCTGCCGGATGGCAAGACAAGTGTGCTTTAGATGTTGGCCGGTTCGGGCAAAGCGTGACATCAATCGGCATCGAGGGCATCGCGCCGCTCTGTCCCCTACTGTGTCGTGCAAAAAGTCGGCGGAACGAGAGACGCCATATACCGATAGCCAGTGGCATGAATTGAATTTGCGATTCGCTGAGATTTCCTCGTTTGTCACCGAAGCAGCAATCCCCGAACATGCCTCCACTAACAACACGCAAGGAGACGGAACATGTTACTCAAGGATCGCGTCGCAATCGTCACCGGCGGGGCCGGCTTCAATGGCCTGGGCTTTGCCACGGCGCGCCTGCTGGCCGCGCACGGCGCCCAGGTCGTCATCACCGACCTCGCTGCCGCCAACCCAGCCGCTGCCGCGGCTGAACTGGGGCCGCAGCACCTCGGCCTGGTGGCCGACGTCACCAATGAGGAACAGTGCCAGGCTGCAGCCCGAGCAGTGCTGGAACGCTACGGGCGTATCGACGTCCTGTTCAACAACGCCGGCATCACCCAGGCGCGCAAGACGCTCGACATCTCGGCCTCGGATTATGACGCGGTGCTGGACGTGAGCCTGCGGGGAACGCTCCTGATGTCACAGGCAGTGCTGCCTGCGATGCAGGCACAGAAAAGCGGCAGCATCATCTCCACCTCGTCGGTCTCGGCCCAGCGCGGCGGCGGCATCCTGGGCGGCCCGCACTATTCGGCGGCAAAAGCCGGCGTGCTTGGCCTGACCCGGGCCATGGCGCGGGAATTCGGCCCTGACAACATCCGTGTCAATGCAATCACCCCGGGTCTGATTGCCACCGACATCATCAAGGGCAAGCTGACCGAAGAACGCAAGGGCGAGATCGCCGAAACCATTCCGCTGGCGCGCCTGGGCCGCGCGGACGACATCGCTGGCGCCGTGGTCTTCCTGGCCAGCGACCTGTCCGCCTACTGCACCGGCATCACGCTCGACGTCAACGGCGGCATGCTCATTCACTAAACCGCTGTACCGGGCTGCCCTGCTTCAGGCGCAGCCCGTTCGTACGTCGCCGCGTCGAAGTCGGCGAAGCCCCTGATCCACTCCACCACGCTGCCCACCGCCTGCAGCCTCTCTTTGCTCTTTGGTACCGACAGATAGTGCGCGGTCGCCTCGATCGCCAACTCCCCGAACGGACACACCAGCTTGCCCTGCTCCAGATATTCGTGGATCAGCACCGTGCTCTCGATGCACATCCCCAATCCATTTTCGGCGGCGCTCAGCGTCATGAACGCGCGGTCCAGGCGCAGGCCGCGGATCGGGTTGCCGCACTCTGGAGCGAAGCGAGCAATCCATTCATCCCACGAGGTCAGCGAGACGTCGTTCTGGATCAAGTAAAAATTTTCGATATCGCCTGGCGGCAGGGGCAGCGTCCATCCTTCCACCAGCTTCGGGCTGCACACCGGCAGGTAGCGCTCGCGCGTTGACACCGGCATGGCCGAGATGCCGGCCGATGCGGCCGGCCGGCCGTAGGTCACCGCCACGTCGACGCCGCTGTGCGAGAAGTCCGGAGCCTGGTGCACCGCCCACAGACGCACATCGATCCCCGGATTGGCGCGCAGGAAGGCCGGCAGGCGCGGCATGATCCAGATCGCCGCAAAGCTCGGTGCGCTTTGGATCGTCACCACTTGCTGCTTGCTGCTGCGGTCCAGGATGGTGCGCAGTTCGTCATCGATATCGCTGAATGACCGGCGAATCACGTCGTACAGGCGAGCCCCCGCCTCTGTCGGCACCACGCCGCGCCGCGCGCGCTCGAACAGCAGCGTGCCGAGTGCCTCTTCGAGAGTCTGGATCGCATGACTCACAGCCGACGCCGTGATCGACAGCTCCTGCGCCGCATTGGCAAAGGAGCCGTGCATATAGGCTGCCTCGAAGGCCTGCAAGCCCTTGAGGGATGCCTTGCGCAAGGCGCGGTATCGCTGAACTGGTTTCATGTATCCGCAAATATTACTCGCTATACGGACCAGATGTCGATCCATACACTGGTCTTATCGAAGGACCAAGCGCTGACAGAGACGCGCGAACGATCAACCAACCGGAGACAATCAGATGGAGCATGCACACTCCCCAGCGTCCCTCACCGCGCTGAAGAGCGCGGCCTACCGCATCCGCCGCTATGCACTGCGCATGGGCGAAGTCCAGGGCCAGGGCTACGTCGGCCAGGCGCTCGGCATGGCCGACATCCTGGCCGTTGCTTACCGCCACGCGCTGAACTACCGCGCCGACGAACCTGAATGGGAAGGCCGCGACCGCTTTCTGCTCTCGCACGGCCACTACGCCATCGCCCTCTACGCCGCCCTGTTCGAGGCCGGCATCCTGCCGGAACACGAACTGGAAACCTACGGCAGCGACGACAGCCGCCTGCCGATGTCGGGCATGGCCACCTACACGCCGGGCATGGAAATCTCGGGCGGCTCGCTCGGCCAGGGTCTCACGATCGCTGTGGGCATGGCGCTCGGCCTGCGCCAGAAGAACAATCCCGCTTTCGTCTACAACTCGATGTCCGATGGCGAGCTCGACGAAGGCTCCACCTGGGAAGCGGCCATGTCCGCCGCCCACTATGGCCTCGGTAACCTGATCACCCTGGTCGACATCAACAACCAACAGGCCGACGGCCCGTCAGGCAAGGTGCTCGGCTTCGAACCGCTGGCCGACAAATGGCAAGCCTTCGGCTGGTTCGTGCAGCGCGTGAACGGCAACAACATTGCCGCCGTGCGCGACGCTTTCGACGCCGCCCGCAAGCACCCCGATCCGCAGCCGCGGGTCATCCTGTGCGACACCCTGATGGGCACCGGCGTGCCCTTCCTGGAGCAGCGCGACAAGAACCACTTCATCCGGGTCGAAGCCGACGAATGGCAGCAGGCCATCGCCATCCTGGATGCCGACAACGCAGGGGACAAGAAATGAGCACCGCAACCGCACAAAAGCCACGTTTGACCACCTCGGCGATGATCGCCTCGATCGCCGGCGAAGGCCAGCGCACCAAAGCTGCGCCCTTCGGCCACGCCCTGGTCCAGCTGGCCAGCCAGCGCCAGGATATCGTAGGCATGAGCGCCGACCTCGCCAAGTACACCGACCTGCACATCTTCGCCAAGGAGTTCCCGCAACGCTTCTTCCAGATGGGGATGGCCGAGCAGCTGCTGATGGGCGCCGCCGGCGGCATGGCGAAGGAAGGTTTCACGCCCTTCGTCACTACCTATGCGGTGTTTGCCTCGCGCCGCGCCTACGACTTCATCCACCAGGTGATCGCGGAAGAGAACCTGAACGTTAAGATCGCCTGCGCCCTGCCGGGCCTCACCACCGGCTATGGCCCCAGCCACCAGGCCACCGAGGACATCGCGATCTTCCGCGGCGTGCCGGGCCTGACCATCATCGACCCTTGCGATGCCCTCGATACCGAGCAGGCCGTGCACGCCATGGCCGAGCACAAGGGCCCGGTCTACATGCGCCTGCTGCGCGGCCAGGTGCCGCTGGTGCTCGACGAATACGATTACAAATTCGAACTCGGCAAGGCGAAGCTGCTGCGCGACGGCCGCGACGTGCTGGTCATCTCGAGCGGCATCATGACCATGCGCGCGCTCGAAGTGGCGGAAAGCCTCAAGGCCGACAATGTCGGGGTGGCGGTGCTGCACGCGCCCACCATCAAGCCGCTCGACACTGAGACCATCGTGCGCGAAGCTTCGCGCAGCGGCCGGCTGGTGGTGGTGGCCGAGAACCATTCGGAAGTCGGCGGCCTAGGGGAAGCGGTAGCGGCAAGCTTGCTGCGCGCGGGCGTGGCCCCGGCCTTCCGCCAGATCGCCCTGCCGGACGCCTTCCTGGACGCCGGTGCGCTACCGACCCTGCACCAGCGCTACGGCATCTCGACGGAAGCGATGGTAGCCAGCATCAGGTCCTGGCTGAAATAAGCCTGGCTGAACCAAACACGGCAATACAAGCGGACAGAGGGCGCCAAGATTCTCCCGCTTCGCGACACGCCGCGTGTTCGACGGCGGCGCCTACAATACATTATGGAGACACCCATGGAATCGCAAACCGTCACATCCGGGGCAGGCGCATTCGCGCCGGCTGCCGACCTGGAATCGCGCGCCTACGCCAAAGTGGTGCGCCGCCTCGTTCCCTTCCTGATGCTATGCTATCTTGGCGCCTACCTTGACCGGGTCAACGTCGGCTTCGCCAAGCTCCAGATGATGAGCGACCTGCAGTGGAGCAACACCGTCTACGGACTCGGCGCCGGCGTCTTCTTCATCGGCTACTTCCTGTTCGAGGTTCCCAGCAACATGATCTTGCACCGCTTCGGCGCACGCCGCTGGCTGGCGCGGATCATGATCACCTGGGCCATGATTTCAGCCAGCTTCAGCGTCGTCGAATCGGCGACCGCCTTTTACGCGCTGCGCTTCCTGCTCGGCGTGGCCGAAGCCGGCTTCGCTCCCGGGGTCATCCTCTACATCACCTACTGGTTCCCGTCGGCGCGACGCGCCAAGGTGATGGCGATCTTCTTCATGGCGATCCCGCTGGCAAGCATCGTCGGCGCCCCGCTGTCTGGCTGGATCATGGATGCCTTCGCCGGCGTGCAGGGGCTGCGCGGCTGGCAGTGGCTGTTCGTCCTCGAAGCCCTGCCCTCGCTACTGCTGGGGATCGCGATCCTGTTCTACCTCGACGACGGAATTTCGTCGGCAAAATGGCTCACGCCTGAAGAAAAAGCCATCCTGCAGCGAAACATCGCCGACGAGGAAGGCGGCAAGGTAGCGCACCATTCCGCAAAGGACTTCCTGGCGGACCGCCGTCTATGGCTGCTGACCGGCATCTACTTCTTCATCGTAATGGGACAGTATGGCATCACCTTCTGGCTACCAACCATCGTCAAGAATGCCGGCGTATACGACTTGACCAAGGTGGGCCTGCTGGCCGGCATCCCCTATGCCGTGGCCCTCATCACGCTACCGTTCGTCGGCCGCAGTTCGGATCGCACGCTGGCGCGCCGTCTGCATTGCGGGGGGCCGATGCTGGTAGCGGCGGCCGCATTGTTCGCCTTGCCTTTCACGGATGGCATCGGCATGGCGCTTGCCCTGCTGAGTGTGGCGGCGGCAGGCGCCATCTGTGCCACCGCGCAGTTCTGGGCACTGCCGACCGCCCTCCTGGGAGGCATGACTGCGGCGGCGGGTATCGCCACCATCAATTGCATCGCCAACCTCGCAGGTTTCTTCTCTCCTTCCCTGGTGGGCTGGCTCAACGACGTCACAGGCCAGCAAGGCGCGGGGCTGTGGCTGACCTCGGGCGCTCTTCTGCTTGGCACCCTGTTACTGACCCTGGTGCCAAAGCAGATGGTCGACCGCTGAGCGGTTTCTCCTCTCGATACACCAATGCCCGACTGACACTCCGCGTCCGCAACGCGGAGAAAGGGCTCGCTTTGCCACACCAGGTGGCATCGCCTGGCTTTGTCGCACTGCCCGGCCCTGTCAATGTGGAGATGAGAGATGAAGCATAGTAATCTGATAATTGGGCTGATCGGCGCAACGTGCACCGTGAGTGCCGCTACGGTCAGCGCTCAAAGCGCGGTCACACCCTACGGATTGATCGACATGGCCATCGTCCGCGAAAGTGGCGGCAGCGCCGGTTCGGTAACCAAGCTTACCAGCGGTGTCAGCGTAGGATCGCGCCTCGGCTTCAGGGGAACGGAAGACCTCGGGAATGGATTGTCCGCAGTATTTGTCCTGGAAAACGGCTTCCACGGCGACACTGGTACGATTGGCCAAGGCGGCGTACTGTTCGGCCGGCTGGCCTATGTCGGCCTGCGTGGCAGATTCGGCTCAGTACTGGTAGGTCGTCAGTACACGCCAGAATATGTTGTCGTCGCCTTCGCGGATCCATTTGGATCCGGCTATGTAGCAGACAGCAAGAACATTGTCGCTACCAGTGGCAATGCGTTCAGCCGAATGGACAACACGATCAAATATCTGTCGCCGACGGTCGCCGGGCTAACCGTAGAACTTGCTGCCGCGCCCGGGGAAATTTCGGGTGACAACAGTGCAGGTCGACAAATTGGCGGGTCGATTGCTTACGCGCTGGGGCCGTTGCAAGTACGAATCGGGTATCACAACCGTCACAACGATACCGCTACGCTGAAGAATGAGGGAAGCGCCCGCAACGCGGTCGTGGCTGCCGTCTATGAATTTAGCGTGATCAAGGCGCATGTGCTGTACGGCGTCAACCGTGGGTTGAACAGTTCAGTGCTGCGGAATACCGCCAATCCATTCGGTCAGGCTACCGCCCCAGTGGCGTCGACCGACAGCCGTGACATGCTCGTAGGCTTGACCGTGCCCTTAGGACCGCACACACTGCTTGCCTCGTACATCCAGAAGGATGATCGGACAAGGCACAACCAGGATGCGAATCAGCTAGCGATCGGCTACCGCTATACCGTGTCGAAGCGCACCAGCGTCTATGCAGTCCATGCCCGCATCGAGAACAAGAACGGTGCTGGCTACACATCCGGTAACGCCAGCGAATCCGGCACCGGTAACCGCGGCACGACCATTGGCATAAGTCACACATTCTAAGTGCAGCATCTACTGGCACGATCGCAGCGGTCGATAGACGCCTCACGGTGAGCCTGAATTCCGCATGACGAAAGCCGGTGGACTTGGCTGGACAATGGGCGGGCGATGGTCATACAGCGGAAAAGAAAAAAGCCACCTTGCGGTGGCTTTTTTCATCAAACTTGGCGCAGGCGCAGGGATTCGCCTACATCCCGCAGGCCGCGGCATCGCGAGTACGCGATGCCCTTCGGATCCCACCCGCAGGGCGCGCAGGGCCCTGCTCGCCTGTCGGGCCAACAAAGAAAAAAGCCACCTTGCGGTGGCTTTTTTCATCAAACTTGGCGGAGGCGAAGGGATTCGCCTACATCCTGCAGGCCGCGGCATCGCGAGTACGCGATGCCCTTCGAATCCCACCCGCAGGGCGCGCAGGCGCCCTGCTCGCCTGTCGGGCCAACAAAGAAAAAAGCCACCTTGCGGTGGCTTTTTTCATCTAACTTGGCGGAGGCGGTGGGATTCGAACCCACGATACAGGTTTAAGCCCGTATGCTTCCTTAGCAGGGAAGTGCCTTCGGCCACTCGGCCACGCCTCCTTTCAGTACCAGCAAGCATCGCTAGCACTGAGAGCACGCATATTAATGGTCGGTGCTCGTTTGGTCAAGAAAACACGACCAAAATTTTGAAAAAAGTTAAGCTTGCTCGAGGTTAAATGCCTTGTGGAGCGCGCGCACGGCCAGCTCCATGTATTTCTCGTCGATCAGCACCGAAATCTTGATCTCCGAAGTCGAGATCATCAGGATGTTGATGCCCTCTTCCGACAGGGTGCGGAACATCTGCGAGGCCACACCGACGTGGCTGCGCATGCCCACGCCCACGGCCGAGACTTTCGAGACCTTGGCGTCGCCGATGACCTTGGTCGCGCCCAGGGCTTCCTTCTGGCCCTCGAGCACGTTCATCGCCTTGACGTAGTCGTTGCGCGAGACCGTGAAGGTGAAATCGGTCTTGCCGTCCACCGACTGGTTCTGGATGATCATGTCGACTTCGATGTTGGCGTCGGCGATCGGGCCCAGGATGTGGAAGGCGACGCCCGGCTTGTCCGGCACGCCCAGGATGGTGATCTTTGCTTCGTCGCGATTGAACGCGATGCCGGAGATGACGGCTTGTTCCATGTTGCTCTCTTCCTCAAACGAAATCAGGGTACCGGAGTTGGCTTCTTCTTCCAGCGACATCAGGGGATCGGTCAGCGACGACAGCACGCGCGTCGGCACCTGGTAATTACCCGCGAATTCGACCGAACGGGTCTGCAGAACCTTCGAGCCCAGCGAGGCCAGTTCGAGCATCTCCTCGAAGGTGATCTTCGAGAGACGGCGCGCCTCGTGCACCACGCGCGGGTCGGTGGTGTAGACGCCGTCGACGTCGGTGTAGATCAGGCACTCGTCCGCCTTCAGCGCGGCCGCGATCGCCACCGCCGAGGTGTCCGAGCCGCCCCGGCCAAGAGTCGAGATATTGCCATCTTCGTCCATGCCCTGGAAGCCCGTGATGATCACGATCTTGCCGGCATCCAGGTCGCCGCGCACGCGGGTGTCGTCGATCGACTGGATGCGCGCCTTGGTGAAGGAGGAATCGGTGCGGATACCCGCCTGCCAGCCGGTGTAGGACACCGCATCCTTGCCGATCGCCAGCAGGGCCATGGCCAGCAGGCCCACCGACACCTGCTCGCCGGTCGAGGCGATCATGTCCAGTTCGCGCGGGTCCGGCTGCGGCATGATTTCCTTGGCCAGGCCAATCAGGCGGTTGGTCTCGCCAGCCATTGCGGAGGGCACGACCACGATCTGGTGACCCGCGTCATGCCACTTGGCCACCCGGGCCGCGACATTCTTGATGCGTTCCGTCGAGCCCATCGACGTCCCGCCGTATTTGTGGACAATTAAAGCCATATCAGGAAGAGTTCCAGCTTGTAGAAAGATCAAAGGGGACTCTTACTCTAGCATGCTGCAGCGCGCCATCACAAGGCTCGGAAGCTAAAAAGCTATACGAAAAGAAAATAAAGTAATACCTTTATCGCATAGAAACTATGCGGGATTCGCTTCCCAGCGCAGGGCCACCAGCCCTTCCCCGCCTCTAGCCTGAAGATGGCAATCCATGCCGATGCCCGCCGCGAACAGGAGGTCCAGGCCGCGCTTGACCACCGGCAGGCGCTCGCGCTCCCAGGCTGGCACGCCCAGGGCCTGGAAATGGGCCTTGAGGCTGCGGGTGGGCCGGTTGGGCGCCGGCTTGAGGCGCTCGCCGCCGCTGCGAAAATCGATCGTCAAGTCCTGCGCCTTCAGCCAGGCCGGGTCGAAACCGGTTTCCCCGATATCGAAATGCAGCACGCCGCCATAGGCGGGAAAGGCGATCGCCGCCTGTCCGGTCCAGCGGAAGTGCTCGCCATCGCGCTGCAGCACGCCGATGTCGTCCGGGTCGCGCATGCCGGCCAGGTCGGGCAGGCGCGGGGTGAGGTGGAGCTTGCCGCGATGACGGCGGATGTGGCAGCCCGGATGGGTCACCTTGAGTTGGGCGTCCTCGCGCGCCGAGAACAGCTGGGCCACCATCTCTTCCAGCCAGGCGGTCGAGGGCATGGCCAGGCCGCGCACGGCGAACAGGTGGCGCAGCAGGTTGTGGATGCGGTCCGGGCTGAAGTGGGCGATGCGCCCCAGGTCGAGGGCTTCGCCGTCGAGGCTGGCCGCCAGGTCCTGGGCCGCCAGCTCGTCCAGCAGGCGCTGGCTGGACGCCGCGTGCGCCGCGCTGCGCGCGATCCGCTCCTGGAAGCCCGGGAAGGCCGACGCCAGGGCCGGCATCACCTGATGGCGTAATGCGTTGCGCGCATAACGCGGATCGAGATTCGATTCATCCTCGACCCAGGCCAGGGCCGAGGCGGCGGCATAGGCTTCGAGCGCGGCCCGGCTCTGCGTCAGCAGCGGGCGCGCCATCACGAGTTCCTCGCTTCCCAGGAGGCCGGGCGCGCGATTGGCGGCGTCCATGCCGGATAGTCCGGCGGGGCCCGAGCCGCGCAGCAGTTGCAGCAACACGGTCTCGGCCTGGTCGTCGAGGTGGTGGGCCGTCAGCAGCAGGCCGGCGCCATGCAGGCGGCACATCTCGCCCAGCGCCGCGTAGCGCAGGCGGCGGGCGGCGGCCTCGAGGCCGGACTTGTCCCTGGTGACGTTCACGCGGCGGTGATCGAAGGCGACCCCGAGCGCGGCGCAGGCGCGCTCGCAATGCGCCAGCCAGGCATCGGCATGCGGGCTGATCCCGTGGTGGACGTGGAAGGCGGACAGCGCGACGCCCTGCTCCGCCGCCCAGGCATGGGCGAGCCGCAGCAGGACCATGGAATCGAGTCCGCCGCTCAGGGCGATCGCAGGGGAAGCATCGGGATACTGCGCGCGCAGGCCGTGCATGGCCTGCGCGAAAGCGGCCGGCAGGGCGCCGGCGGTGGAACGGCTCACTCTTCGCGGGCCAGCGTTTCCTTGAACTTACCGTAGCTCATCAGCTTGGCGTGACGGGCGTCTAGCAGGTCCTTGGTCTTCATGCCCTGGAACTGGCGCAGGGTGTCGGCCAGGGCGCGCTTGAGCAGCTGGGCCATCTGGGCCGGGTCGCGGTGGGCGCCGCCCAGCGGTTCGTTGACGATCTTGTCGATCAGGCCCATGGCCTTGAGGCGGTGGGCGGTCAGGCCCAGGGCGTCGGCCGCATCGGCGGCGCGCTCCGAGGTCTTCCACAGGATCGAGGCGCAGCCTTCCGGCGAGATCACCGAATAGGTGGCGTATTGCAGCATCAGCACCGCGTCGCCGACGGCGATCGCCAGCGCGCCGCCCGAACCGCCTTCGCCGATGATGGTGGCGATCAGCGGCACCTTCAGCTCGGCCATGACGTAGAGGTTGTGGCCGATCGCTTCCGACTGGCCGCGCTCCTCGGCGTCGATGCCGGGGAATGCGCCCGGGGTGTCGACGAAGGTGAAGATCGGCAGGCCGAACTTCTCGGCCAGCTTCATCAGGCGCATGGCCTTGCGGTAGCCTTCCGGCTTGGGCATGCCGAAGTTGCGCATGGCGCGCTCTTTGGTGTCGCGGCCCTTCTGGTGACCGATGACCATGCAGGCCTGGCCGTTGAAGCGGGCCAGGCCGCCGATGATCGACTGGTCGTCCGCAAAGCTGCGGTCGCCGTGCAGTTCATGGAAATCGGTGAAGATCGCGTTCACGTAGTCCATGGTGTAGGGACGCTGCGGATGACGCGCGATCTGGGAAACCTGCCACGGAGTCAGTTTGGCGTAGATGTCCTTGGTCAGTTGTTGGCTCTTTTTGGCCAGGCGGTCGATCTCTTCGGAGATGTCGACGGCGGAGTCGTCCTGCACGAACCGCAGCTCTTCAATTTTGGAATCCAGCTCGGCGATCGGCTGCTCAAAACTGAGGAAAGTTGTTTTAGTCATTGTACCTCCGGGTTGTTTCGTGGCCGCAGCGTTTCCGTGCGCGCGGCGAATCGGGCGCTATTTTACCGTAACGGGCGCTGCGGCGACTATCAGTTGGCCGCCGAGGCCGGGTCGAGACTACGCCATAAGTACCAAGTGGCCACCGTACGCCAGGGTTCCCAGTTGGCCGCCACCTCGCGCGCATCGCTGCGCGAAACAGGTTCACCGGAGAAATAATTCTGGCTGATACCCTGGATCAGGCCGGGGTCGTCGAGGGGCAGGACGTTCGGCCGGAGCAGATTAAATATCAAAAACATCTCCGCTGTCCAGCGGGTAATGCCGCGAATCTGCACCAGCTCTGCGATGACGGCCTCGTCTTCCATCTGCGACCACAGGTCGGCGTGGACCCGTTTGGCCTTGAAATGGTCGGCCAGGTCGAGGATGTATTCAGTCTTGCGCTTGGACAGGCCGCAGCCGGCCAGCTGGACGGCGCCAACCTTGATCACCTGGCTGGGCGCGAGCTTGGGGCACAGGGCCAGCAGCTTGCCCCAGGCCAGGTCGGCCGCCTTCGGGCTCACCTGCTGGCCCACGATCGAGCGCGCCAGGGTGGTGAAGGGATCGGGATGGCCACGCAGGTGCAGGTCGCCGAACTGGGGGATGAGCTTGTTCATGATGCGGTCGCGCTGCATCAGTTCGAGCTTGGCCTCGGCCCAGTAGGCGGGCACGGACAACACGCCGGGCGCGGCCGCCTCGGCGCCGCCCGCGGGAGCCGCCGATGCCGGGGCGTCCGGCACGGCGCCGGCCGTCTTGTCCTTGTTCGCTGCCATTACGCGCGGCGCCAGCTCGTGCCGTCCGGCTTGTCTTCCAGGACGATCCCGGCAGCCGTCAGTTCGGCACGGATCTTGTCCGCTTCGGCGAAGTCGCGCGCCTTCTTGGCGGCGGCGCGGCGGGCGATGGCGTCCAGGATGGCCTCCTCCGACAGCCCGCCCTCCTGCTGGCCGCCCGACTGCAGGAACTGCTGGGGCGAACGCTCCAGCAGGCCCAGCACGCCGGCCAGGGCCTTGAGCTGGCGCGCAGCGGCCACCGATTTGGTGCGGTTGACTTCGCCCGCCAGGTCGAACAGCTCGGCCACGGCCAGCGGGGTATTGAAGTCGTCGTCCATGGCCTCGCGGAAGCGCCGGGCGCGGGTCTCGTCCCAGTCCACGGCCGGGGTGTCCGCGCCCAGCTCGACGTCGGCCAGGGCCGTGTACAGGCGGGTCAGCGCGCCCTTGGCGTCGTCGATGTGGACGTCGGAATAGTTGAGCGGGCTGCGGTAGTGGGCGCGCAGGATGAAGAAGCGCACCACTTCGGCGTCGTACTTCTTGAGCACGTCGCGGATGGTGAAGAAGTTGCCCAGGGACTTGGACATCTTTTCGTTATCCACGCGCACGAAGCCGTTATGGATCCAGTAGTTGACCATCGGGCCGCCGAAGGCGCCCTCGGATTGCGCGATCTCGTTCTCGTGGTGGGGGAACTGCAGGTCGGCGCCGCCGCCGTGGATGTCGAAATGTTCGCCCAGGGTGGCGCAGGACATGGCCGAGCACTCGATGTGCCAGCCCGGACGGCCCTGGCCCCACTTCGAGTCCCACTTGGCTTCCGCCGGTTCGCTGTCCTTGGCGGCCTTCCAGAGCACGAAGTCGAGCGGGTCGCGCTTGGTGCTGTTGACGTCGACGCGCTCGCCGGCGCGCAGGTCGTCGAGCGACTTGCCCGACAGCTTGCCATAGCCTTCGAAGCCGCGCACGGCGTAGTTGACGTCGCCGTCCTCGCTGCGGTAGGCCAGGCCCTTCTGTTCGAGCTTCTCGATGATGGACAGCATCTGCGGCACGTACTGGGTGGCGTGCGGCACCACGCTCGGGGGCAGGATGCCCAGGGCGGCGGTGTCCTCGTCCATGTATTTTTCGAAGCGCGACACCAGCGATCCGATGGTTTCGCCATTCTCGACGGCGCGCTTGATGATCTTGTCGTCGATGTCCGTCACGTTGCGGACATAGGTGACCTCGTAACCCGAGGCGCGCAGCCAGCGGTAAATGACGTCGAAGGCCATCATCATCCGCGCGTGCCCGACGTGGCAGTAATCGTAGACCGTCATCCCGCACACATACATGCCGACCTTGCCGGAGACCTTGGGTACGAACACCTGCTTGTCACGCGCGAGCGTGTTGTAAATCTTGAGTTGGCTCATCGAATATCGTTTCGGAGAGGAAGACGAGCCGGCAATGCCGGGGCCGGGCGTGGGCGCCATGAAAGGCGCACGCCGGGCGGGGCCTGCGTCGGGTTCGTCTTGATCCTCGGTGTTGTTCTTATTTGATAGAATGGGACGTTCTGCGCAAAGTATAGCATTGATAAAATCCTGTCTGGCCGCATATGGCCCAGCTTTTATTTTTCGGGAAAACCCTTGACAGTACCTTGCGCCATGTCCACCAGAGGAAGCCAGATGCCCATCACCGCACCGTCCCGCCGTTCCGTCCTCGTTCGCCTCGCCGCCGCCGCTTGCGGCCTGCTCCTGTCCGGGGCCGTGCTGGCCGCCGACAATCCCCAGGTCTCGATCAAGACCAGCATGGGCGAGATCGTGGTCGAACTGGACCAGGAAAAGGCGCCCAAGACGGTCGCGAATTTCATGGCTTACGTGAAATCGGGTTTTTACAAGGGCACTATCTTCCACCGCGTGATCGACGGCTTCATGATCCAGGCCGGCGGCATGAACGAGAAATTTGAAGGCCGCAAGACCCGCAAGCCGGTGCAGAACGAATCGAACAACGGGCTGTCGAACCAGCCGTACACCATCTCCATGGCGCGCGAAAACCATCCCGATACCGCCACCTCGCAATTCTTCATCAACGTCGCCGACAATTCGGGCATCGATTACCCCAACGTGAACGGCAGCGGCTATACGGTATTCGGCAAGGTCGTGAAGGGCCAGGAAGTGGTGGACAAGATCAAGGCCGTGGTCGTGGACGACGTGCGCGGCATGGAAAACGTGCCGGTCACGCCGATCTTCATTAAGTCCGCTACCCAACTAAAAGGCGACAAGCTTGTAAAATACGCGCCACAACCGGAAGCGTCTCAACAATAACCAACTGAACAGGACACACCATGACCACCGTACTCATGACCACCAACAAGGGCAACATCACCATCGAACTGGACGCCGAGAAAGCGCCCAAGACCGTTGCCAACTTCGTGGACTACATCAACAAGGGTCACTTCAGCAACACCATCTTCCACCGCGTCATCAAGGACTTCATGATCCAGGGCGGCGGTTTCGAGCCGGGCATGAAGCAGAAAGCCACCGACGCCACCGTCGAGAACGAAGCCAAGAACGGCCTGAAGAACGACAAGTACACGATCGCCATGGCCCGCACCTCGGCCCCGCACTCGGCCTCGGCCCAGTTCTTCATCAACACCAAGGACAACGCCTTCCTGAACTACCCGGGCCAGGACGGCTGGGGCTATGCCGTGTTCGGCAAGGTGACCTCGGGCCAGGAAGTCGTGGACGAGATCAACAACGTCAAGACCACCCGCAGCGGCATGCACTCGGACGTGCCGGTCGACCCGGTCGTCATCGAGAAAGTCGAGATCGTCTGATGACGCCAGCGTCGAGTCTGCGCTGGCACCAGCTGCACCTGTCGATCCGATGACGATGCCCGCGCCCTTGGCGCTCTTCATTTCCGATCTGCACCTGCAGGGATCGCACCCGCGCACGGCCGAAGCCTTCTTCCGCTTCCTGGCCGAGCGCGCCGTGCATGCCGAGCGGCTCTACCTGCTCGGCGACATCTTCGAATACTGGGCCGGCGACGACGACCTGGCCGAGCCCTTCCACCAGCGCGTGATCGCGGCCATCCGCGCCGTCGCCGATGCCGGCGTGGCCGTGTACTGGCTGGCGGGCAATCGCGACTTCCTGGTCGGGCCGGGCTTCGCCGAAGCCGCCGGCTTGCGCCTGCTGGAAGAACCCCACCTGATCGAGGCCGGCGGCCGCCGCTACGCCCTGGTGCATGGCGACGCCCAGTGCACCCGCGACACCAAGTACATGGCCTTCCGCACCCAGGTGCGCGATCCGGCCTGGCAGCGCCAGTTCCTGGCCATGCCGCTGGCCCAGCGCAAGGCCATCATCGCCGGCCTGCGCGAAGGCAGCCGCGAGGCCCAGGCCGGCAAGGCCTACGAGATCATGGACGTCTCGCCGGAGGCGGTGCAGGCCCTGTTCGACGTTACCGGTGCCGACGCCATCATCCACGGCCACACCCATCGGCCGGCGCTGCACGAGACCGGCGGCAAGCTGCGCTACGTGCTGCCGGACTGGGAGCTGGACGCCGAACCGCGGCGCGGCGGCTGGCTCGCGCTCGCCCACGACGGCACGATCACCCGCCACGAGGCCCTCTAGCCTCATGCGGCGCCTCTTCCTCGTCTTCCTGATCCTGCTCTTCCCCCTGAACCTGGTGGCGCTCGCGAGCTCCGCCAGCGCGGCGCACGGCGTCGCCCTGGAGGCGGCCGGGCAACCGGCGCTCGCGGACCTCGGCGCGGCCGACTTCGACTGCGACCAGCGCTGCGAGCTCGATCCCGACGAGCCGCCTTCCACGGGCGACCTCTACGATTCCGCGCACGAGCCGCGCCAGTCCGGCGTCCGTTTCCAGCCGACCTGGGCCGCGCCCTCCTACCTGCGCCCGCTGCGGGCCAATCCCGCCTTCCCGCCCATCAAGCCCCCGCCCGCCCGCTAGGACGCCGCGCCCTTCCGGTCCCGCCCTGCCCGTCCCATGCGGACGCGCCGCGCCGGTCCTGGAGGCATCCGCCCGCATCGCCGGGCTCCCTGTTCTTACACGTACGAGGTTTTACAATGGAATGGCTGTTCGACCCCACCATCTGGGTGGGTCTGTTTACATTGGTGCTGCTGGAAATCGTCCTCGGCATCGACAATCTGATTTTCATCGCCATCCTGGCCGACAAGCTGCCGCCGCACCAGCGCGACAAGGCGCGCCTGATCGGCCTGTCGCTGGCGATGGGGATGCGCCTGGGCCTCCTGACCATCGTGTCCTGGCTGGTGACCCTGACCACGCCGCTGTTCACGCTCGGCTCACTGAGTTTCTCCGGACGCGACCTGATCTTGCTGGTCGGCGGCCTGTTCCTGCTGTTCAAGGCCACGATGGAATTGCACGAGCGCCTGGAAGGCGTGGTGCACGCTCCCAGCAATTCGCGGGCCTACGCCGGCTTCGGCGCCGTGGTGGCCCAGATCGTGGTGCTGGACGCCGTGTTCTCGCTCGACGCGGTGATCACGGCGGTCGGCATGGTGGACGAACTGGGCGTCATGATGGCGGCCGTCGTCATCTCGATCGGCGTCATGATCCTGGCGTCCAAGCCGCTGACCCGCTTCGTCAACGCCCACCCGACCGTGGTGGTCCTGTGCCTGAGCTTCCTGCTCATGATCGGCCTGAGCCTGGTCGCCGAAGGCCTGGGCTTCCACATCCCCAAGGGCTACCTGTACGCGGCGATCGGCTTCTCGATCATGATCGAAACCCTGAACCAGTTCGCGCGCCGTAATTTCCTGAAGAACCAGGCGCGCACACCCCTGCGCGAGCGCACGGCCGACGCCGTGCTGCGCCTGCTGGGCAGGGAGGGCCGCAGCGCCGCCGCACCCGAGGGCGAGGATGCGCCCTCGCCACAGCGCGAGGCCTTCGCCGCCGAGGAGCGCAACATGGTCAGCGGCGTGCTGACCCTGGCGGACCGCTCGATCCGCTCGATCATGACCCCGCGCGCCGACATGTCCTGGGTGAACCTGAACGACGCGCCCGACGCCATCCTGCGCCAGTTGCAGGAGTCGCCCCATGGCCAGATGCCGGTCTGCCGCGGGCAGGTCGACGAGCTGCTCGGCGTGGCGCGCACCAAGGACCTGATCGCCGGCCTGATGCTGCACGGCCGGATCGACGACCAGGGCCGCGACGGCCCCCTGCGCCAGCCCATCGTGCTGCCCGAGGCGGCCGGGGTGCTGAAGGCCATCGAGACCCTCAAGCGCGCCCGCGGCCAGCTGGTGCTGGTCACCGACGAATACGGCGGCGTCCAAGGCCTGCTGACGCCGATCGACGTACTGGAAGCGATCGCCGGCGAATTCCCGGACGAGGACGAGCAGCCGGCCGTGCAGCGCCTCGCGCCCGGATTGTGGGAAGCCGACGGCGCGGCGGACCTGCACCAGCTCGAGCAGTTGCTGGAAACCGACAGCCTGGTCGGCGAGGACGACGAGTACAGCTCGCTGGCCGGCTTCCTGCTGGCCCAGTTCGAGAGCATGCCCGCGCGCGGCCAGGCGCTGGAGCGTGACGGCTGGCGCTTCGAGATCGCCGCCGCCGACGACCGGCGCATCGCGCGCGTGCTGATCCGACGCATCGACGCTGAAAAGGCCGAGACGGGCGCCTGAAGCCGGAGTCCGCCCGTGGCCCTGGCTTGGCCGTGAGCACGGCTGAGCATTCGACCCTGCCGGGGCATCCGCCCCGGCCTTCCCTCCCCCTAAAGAGTTGACGTATGCATGTTGACAATGACAAGACCACTGTTATACTTCACTACAACACCACTTCATCACATCACCAACATGGAGGCAGGGATGGAAACCACGCTGCGCCGCAAGACCAGGGAGGCCCGCGATGTCAGTCGGCTGGAACGATAACACCCCCATTTACCGCCAGCTCAAGGAGCGGGTGGTCGGCATGATGCTCGACGGCGTACTCAAGGCCGGCGACGCCCTGCCCTCGGTGCGCCAGATCGCGGCCGAGTACCAACTCAATCCGATCACCGTATCGAAGGCTTACCAGGAACTGGTCGACGAGAACTTAGTGGAAAAGCGAAGGGGAATAGGCATGTACGTCACCGAAGGAGCAAGCGAGAAACTGCTGGCCAGCGAGCGCGAACGGTTCATCCGCGAGGACTGGCCGGCCATGGTCGAACGCATCCGCCGCCTGGGCCTGAGCGTCGAGCAGCTGCTGCGCGCCGCCGAGCAGGCGCCGGGAACCGGAGGTGCCGCATGAGCAGCATCATTTCCGCACGGGGTCTCACCAAGCGCTACGGCAAGCGGGTCGCGGTCGACGGCATCGACTTCGACATCCCCGCCGGGCGCATCGTCGGCCTGATCGGCCCCAACGGTTCCGGCAAGACCACCACCCTCAAGGCGGCCCTGGGCCTGGTGCCCTTCGAAGGCCAACTCTCGGTGCTGGGCTACGACCCGCGCACCCAGCGCGACGAGCTGATGCGCGAGGTCTGCTTCATCGCCGACGTCGCCATCCTGCCGCGCTGGCTGCGCGTGCAGGACGCGGTCGACTTCGTGGCCGGCGTGCATCCGCGCTTCGACCGCAGCAAGGCCGAGCGCTACATCGCCAGCACCAAGCTGAAACCGAGCATGAAGGTCAAGGAGATGAGCAAGGGCATGATCGTCCAGCTCCACCTGGCCCTGGTGATGGCCATCGACGCCCGCCTGCTGGTGCTGGACGAGCCGACCCTGGGCCTGGACATCATGTACCGCAAGCAGTTCTATCAGAACCTGCTGGAAGACTACTTCGACGAGCAGAAGACCATCGTCATCACCACCCACCAGGTGGAGGAAGTGGAGCACATCCTGACCGACCTGCTGTTCATCCGCGAAGGCAAGATCGTGCTCTCGGCCTCGATGGAGGAAATCGGCGAGCGCTACATGGAAGTGATGGTCCAGCCCGAGAAAGTCAGCGCCGCCAACGCCCTGCAGCCGCTCGACCAGCGCACCGTGTTCGGCAAATCGGTCATGCTGTTCGACGCCAACCGCACCGGCGTCTCGCGCGAGCAACTGGCCGCCCTCGGTGAAACCCGCAACCCCAGCGTGGCCGACCTGTTCGTCGCCACCATGAAAGGAACCTACGCATGAACACCCGCGTGAACACGATGAAATGGCTGCTCCGGCGCGAGTTCTGGGAGCACAAGGGCGCCTTCTTCTGGGCGCCGGTGGTGATCGGCGCGGCCCTGGTGGCGATGCTGGGCGGCGGCTTCCTGTACAGCATGGCCGTCACTTCCGGCCTGGACATGCAGGTCGACGGCCACCACGTGGTCGCCGTCAACGGCATCCCGCACACCCTGCGCCACAAGCTGGCCGACATCGTGGCTTCGAGCTACATGGCGGTCTCGGCGCCGCTGTTCCTGGTGCTGCCGGTGGTGGTCTTCTTCTACTGCCTGGCCGCGCTCTACGACGACCGTCGCGACCGCAGCATCCTGTTCTGGAAGTCGCTGCCCCTGTCGGACCAGGAGACCGTGCTGTCCAAGGCCGCCATGGCCCTGCTGGTGGCGCCACTGATCACCTTCGCGGTCGGCTGCGCGGCGTCGCTCGCCCTGCTCGCGATCGGCCTGGCCGGCTCCGCGCTTAAGGGCCTGAACCTGGTCGCGCCGGTGCTGGCGGACGGCAACCTCTACCTGTCGCCGCTTTACCTGCTGGGCTTCCTGCCGCTCTACATCCTGTTCGCCCTGCCGACCGTCGGCTGGCTGATGCTGGTGTCGAGCTGGGCGCGCTCGAAACCCTTCCTGTGGGCGGTGGGCACGCCGCTGGCCGCGATCGCGGTGCTCAAGTGGGTCGACTTCCTGCTCAGCCGCTTCGGCGGACTGCGCCTGCCGGCCGACTGGTTCATCGACGAAGTGGTGGCGCGCGGCCTGGGCGGCCTGGTGCCGGCGATCTGGCTGGCCGACATGGACAACAGCGTGCTGAGCCAGATGGACCGCGGCCTGGACGGCACCCTGCTGCTGGCGCATTCGTACAGTGCGCTGGCCAGCCCCGGGGTGTGGCTGGGCGCGATCGCCGGCGTCGCCATGCTGTTCGCCGCCTCCCGCCTGCGCCGCTGGCGCGACGAAGGTTGATGCGATGCGCGCCGTTTCCAGCTTCCTGATCGGCGCGACACTCTGCTGCGGCATGGCCGCCGCGGCAGAGCCCTCCCCACCCAGCAGTCCCGACACCATTCACGTCAGCGCCATGCGCGACCCCGAGGTGCGCAAGTACCAGGCGATCCTGGCCGGACTGGACGCCTTCGACCGGCATCACGCCCTTGCGCCCCAGGTCGACGCCCTGCGCTTCCGGGTCGAGCGCACGGCGCGCGCCACCGGCGACGGGCCGCTCGCCGCCCGGCTCGAAGGCGAGGATGGCTTCCTGCTGCCGCTCGCCATCGACGCGGCCGGGCTGCTGGAGGTGCCGCGCAGCGAAGCGGCCCTGGCGGCCGACAGCGAGCTGCTGCTGAACCAGAAGCGGCGTCATTACCGGATCGAGCCCCATGTGCGCACGCCGGGGCTGCCCGCCCATGTGCGGCGCCTGGGCGACCTGCGGCTCGAATGCAAGGTGAAGGTGGCGATCGCCAAGGAAGAGATCGGGCTGCTCAAGACCCTGACCGTGAACGCCCTGCTGCGCACCACCGACTGGTGCGGCTTCTTCAACGACAGGCAGCGCGGGTTCTGGTTCAGCACCCAGTTGCCGGCCAGCGCCGCCGTGCTGAAGGAAGGTGAACGCAGCGAGCCGCTCCAGAGCAGTGCACGGGGTTTCCGCATCCCGTTGCACGAGGGTGACTGGAGCGACGAGGCCCTGGTGGAGCTGACCCCGGCCGAGACGCCTACTGGAACTGCTGGCGAAACGCCTCGAACTGCGCCTTGAGCTCCTCGAGCTCGCCGCGCAGGGCCGCGACTTCCTGCTCCAGCTGGCCGATGCGGCCGCCCTGGGTCAGGCCGGCGGCGGCGCTGCTCACCTGCTCGGCGCCGCCGACCACGGTGATTTCGCCGCCCAGCAGCTGGCCGTAGCGCGGCTCCTTGGTGCCCGGGGCGCGCTCCAGGCGCGCCACCAGCGGCGGGTATTTATCGATCAGGAACTGGAGCGCGGATTCGACCTCGGCCACGCTCTTGAATTCGTGCAGGCGACCGGTGCGGGTGCGGATCTCGCCGGCGGTCTGCAGCCCGCGCAGCATCAGGACCGCGAGGACGGCGACCTTGTCCTGCTCCAGGGTCCACTTGATGCGCATGCGGTGCTCGTACTTGATGACGCGCGCGCCGGCCTGCGAGATGCCGTTGACCAGCTTGCGCTCGATGAGGCGCTGCAGGGTGTCCTGCACCACCTCGTCGGTGAGCTGCATCACCGGGTCGCGGCTGGACAGCTGGTTGCAGCCGTTGACGATGGCGTTGAGCGACATCGGGTAATTGTCGGGTGTGAGCGCCTCTTTTTCGGCGAGCACCGCGAGCACGCGGATCTCGATCGGGTCCAATACGGCTGCGGCGTCCATGCCGCCAGTCGTTTCATTCGTCATGCGCGTTCCTGGAAAAGTGCTTAGTCGACCAGCCGGTTGAGCTGTTCCGAATCGAGTTTATCACCCTCGGCGATGTTATTGCAGCACAGGCCGGCCGCCTTCATGGTGGCCTTCATGCCTTCGATCTGCTCGTCCTGGTTGGCGACGTGGTCGATCAGGTGGCGCAGGGCTTTCGAGAGCGGGTCGTCGCCGTTGGGCGTGATGCCGTAGGCCGCGAACACACGCGCGCTGCGCGACTGGTCTTCCTTGCGGATGATGTGGGCCGGGTTGCCGACCGCGGTGGCGCCGGCCGGCACCGGCTTGATGACCACAGCGTTGGAGCCGATCTTGGCGTATTCGCCCACGGTGAAGGCGCCCAGGACCTGGGCGCCGGCGCCGACGATGACGCCGCGCTCGAGGGTGGGATGGCGCTTGGCGCCGGCCACCAGGGTGGTGCCGCCCAGGGTGACGCCCTGGTAGATGGTGCAGTCGTCGCCGACCACGGCGGTTTCGCCGATGACCACGCCGAAGCCGTGGTCGATGAATACCCGGCGGCCGATCACGGCTCCCGGGTGGATCTCGATGCCGGTGATGATGCGGGCGATGTAGGAAATGAAGCGGCCGAGCCACTTCAGGTTCAGCGTCCAGCAGGCGTGCGCCCAGCGGTGCAGGATGACGGCGTGCAGGCCGGGATAACAGGTGAGCACCTCCCAGCCGTTGCGGGCGGCGGGGTCACGTTCGATGATGCTCCTGATATCGTCGCGAAGAGAGGAAAACATGGTGGTCACCAATGCAAGTCAACGCCCATGGTAGCGTATGTGGGGGCGGATTGCTGAATGTGAAGTCAAAGCGGGGGGAAGGATGGGGAGGTGGCTGCGGAGCGAACTTGGGTCACGGCGGGGCCGCCTAGGCCTTCGCCGGGACGACGTGCTGTCGCAGCAGCATAGAGCCGACCGTATCAGTCTTCTTAGTGACCGTACCGTCTTCTTGGTTAGCTTGTAAACGTCGTCCCGGCGAAGGCCGGGACCCAAGTTTGCCAGCAGCCCAGCTGCTCAGAACGAATCAGCCCTCCCGCCCCATCCTCTGCCGCCGCGCCTCATACAGGCACACGCCCGAGGCCACCGACACGTTCAGGCTCTCCACCGAGCCCATCATGGGAATGCTCACCAGCACGTCGCAGGTCTCGCGGGTCAGGCGGCGCATGCCCTCGCCTTCCGAACCCATCACCAGCGCCGCCGGCCCGGTGAAGTCGGCTTCGTACAAGCCCTTGTCCGCGTCGTCCGAGGTGCCGATCAGGAGGATGTCGCGCTCCTTCAGCTCGCGCATGGTGCGCGCCAGGTTGGTCACGGTGATGTAAGGCACGGTCTCGGCCGCGCCGCTGGCCACCTTGGCGGCGGTGGCGTTCAGCCCCACCGCGCGGTCCTTGGGCACGATCACCGCATGCGCGCCGACGCCGTCGGCCACGCGCAGGCAGGCGCCGAGGTTGTGCGGGTCGGTGATGCCGTCCAGGATCAGCAGCAGCGGCGGACCCTCGATCGCATCCAGCAGCTCGTCCAGGTTGCGCGCCAGCGCCAGCTGGGCCGCGAAGGCGATCACGCCCTGGTGGCGGCGGGTGCCGACGATCTTGTCCAGGCGCGAAGCCTCCACCGGCATGACCCGCACGCCGGCCGCTTTCGCGTTGGCGATCAGGTCCTGCATGCGGCGGTCATGGCGCTCGGCGTCGACGAAGATCTCTTCCACCGACGAGGCTTCGTGACGCAGGCGCGAAGTCACCGCGTGGAAGCCGAAAATCATTTTGTTTTTCATTACTTACTTCTTTTACTAGTTTTGGATGCGGTCTTGGCCGCCTTGGGTGCGCCTTGGGTTTTCCCCTGGTTTTTCCCTTGGGTTTTCCCTTGGGTTGCGTCTTGGGTTCCCCCTTGGGCTCCCCCTTGAGTTCCCCCTTGGGCTCCCCCTTGGGGTGCGCTATTGGAGGCAGCTTTCGCGGCGCTCTTGCTTGCCGCCGACTTCCTGGCGGCGGACTTGCCTGCCGACCCGCCCCGCGACCCGCGCGAAGTGCGTGGCGGCGGGACGAACACGACTTCTTCTTCGACCTCCTCGACCACCAGCTCGGCCTGGATGGGCGGGGCCAGCAGCTCGTCGGCCTGGGCCCGGGCGCGCGCCTTGCGCGACTTGGGCGGCTTCGGTTCCAGCGCCTCCTGCGCGGCCTGGCGCGCACGCTCGAGCGGGCTCGGCAGCGCGGCAGCTTCACCGCTGGCGCCGAGCGCCGTGCCCGGTGCGCCCAGCGCCTGCTGGTCGCCCAGCACCAGGTCGATCTTGCGCGACTCCAGGTCCACGCGCGCCACCTTGACCACCACGCGGTCGGTCAGGCCGAAACGCTTGCCGGTGCGCTCGCCACGCAGCTCGTGGCGCGCCTCGTCGTACTGGAAGTAGTCGTTGCCGCCCAGCTCGGAGATGTGCACCAGGCCTTCGACATACAGGGTGTCGAGGGTGACGAAGATGCCGAAGGTGGTCACGCCGGAAATCGTGCCGGTGAATTCCTCGCCCAGCTTGTCCTGCATGAAGAAGCACTTCAGCCAGTTCTCGACGTCGCGCGAGGCTTCGTCGGCGCGGCGCTCGTTGGCCGAGCAGTGCACGCCGAGGGCGTCCCAGATGGTCAGGTCTTTTTCCTGCTTCTGCTTGCCTTCGGCGCGGTCCTTGGCGGCCTGCTTGCGGGCCGAGTTCGACAGGGTGGTGTTGAGCTTGCCCAGCTCGATGCCCTTGGGCTCGTACTTCTTGCCTTGCAGCAGGGCCTTGATGACGCGGTGGGTCAGCAGGTCCGGATAGCGGCGGATCGGGCTGGTGAAGTGGGCATAGGCCTCATAGGCCAGGCCAAAGTGGCCGACGTTGTCCGGGCTGTAGACCGCCTGCTGCATCGAGCGCAGCAGCATGGTCTGCAGCAGGGCTGCGTCCGGGCGCTCCTTGATCTGCTGCATCACCTCGGCGTAGTCACGCGCGCTCGGCTTGCTGCCACCGCCCAGGTTCAGGCCCACCTGCTTGAGGAAGGTGCGCAACTGGTTCAGCTTTTCTTCGGTCGGCACCGCGTGGATGCGGAAGGTGCCCGGGTGCTTGTGGCGGATCAGGAAGTCGGCGGCGCACACGTTGGCGGCCAGCATGCATTCCTCGATCAGGCGGTGCGCATCGTTGCGGGTGCGCGGGATGATCTTCTCGATCTTGCCCAGCGGGTTGCAGACGATATAGGTTTCGGTGGTCTCGAAGTCGATCGCGCCGCGCTCCTGGCGCGCCTTGAGCAGCGCACGGAACACCTCGTTGAGGTTGAGCAGGTGGGGCACGATGCCCGGACGGCGCTGGGCTTCCGGACCACTGGTGTTGCCGAGGATCTCGGCCACTTCGTTATAGGTCAGGCGCGCCGCCGAGTGCATCACGGCCGGATAGAACTGGTAGGCCTTGACCTCGCCCTCGGCGGACACGACCATGTCGCACACCAGGGTGCAGCGGTCCACCGCCGGGTTCAGCGAGCACAGGCCGTTGGACAGCTTCTCGGGCAGCATGGGGATCACGCGGCGCGGGAAGTAGACCGAGGTGCTGCGCTCGAGCGCGTCGGCGTCGAGGGCGTCGTTGGGACGCACATAATGACTGACGTCGGCGATCGCGACCAGCAGGCGGTAGCCCTTGCTGCGGCCGATCTTCACCGGTTCGCAGTACACGGCGTCGTCGAAGTCGCGCGCATCCTCGCCGTCGATGGTGACCAGGGGCACGTCGCGCAGGTCGACGCGGTCGGCCAGGTCGGCGGGCAGCACTTCGTTGGGCAGCTTGGCGGCCTGCTTGAGGGCGCCGGCGGAGAACACGTGGGGCACGCCGAACTTGCGCACCGCGATCTCGATCTCCATGCCGGGGTCGTCCAGCTCGCCGAGCACTTCGACGATGCGGCCGGTCGGCTGCTGGAAGCGGCCCGGCTGTTCGATCAGCTCGACGCTGACCACCTGCCCGGCCTTGGCCTTGCCGGGTGAGCCGGCCACCAGGATGTCCTGGCCGATGCGCTTGTCCTCGGGCGCGACGATCCACACGCCGCCCTCGTTGAGCAGGCGGCCGATCACGTGGGTGTTGGCGCGTTCGACGACTTCGACGATCGAGCCTTCCGGACGGCCGCGGCGGTCGGTGCCGGTGACGCGCGCGAGCACGCGGTCGCCATGCAGGACCTTTTGCATCTCACGGTCGGACAGGAACAGGTCGTCGCCGCCTTCCTCGGGAATCACAAAACCAAACCCGTCGCGGTGCGCACTGACACGGCCGGCGACGAAGCCGGTGTGGTCGGTCAGCATATAGGTGCCGGACTGGCGGTCCGCACGGATCTGGCCGTCGCGCTCCATGGCGTTCAGGCGGCGTCCGAGCACTTCCTGCGCGGCTGGCTTGACCTTCAGGACGCGCGCCAGCGCGACCGCGTCGAGCGGTTCAGCGGCGTCGCGAAAGACGGCGAGGATTTCCTCGCGGCTTGGAATGGTATGAGTAGGTTGCTTCAAATCGGTTTCTTTATTCTTGTTGCCGTTGATGTGAGAGATGTGGCGCCGCATCCGGCCCCAGGTTTCGTTGACAGCTTGACAGGCGTAGTGTAACGGAGGTCCACGCGATTCGCCTAACGCCATGCGCGAAGCGGACATGCTTTCGCCATGTCGGCTTGCTCTTTGACTTTTGTATTTCGTCCGCTATAATCTCGGTCCCTTCAGCAGTGAGCGCAAGCTGGTTGCGAGAGGGATGCAGCGGTAGCGGGACAGTGTTTGACGCGGCGATCGACGAAAGTTGATCTAGCGAAAAATGACAAAGTCTGCTATTGTAGCAGAGTTAGCAGTTCAGTGCCCACGTGGCGGAATTGGTAGACGCGCATGGTTCAGGTCCATGTGCCGCGAGGTGTGGGGGTTCGAGTCCCTCCGTGGGCACCACTCTACCGGAGTTGTTATCCGCAGCAGTAAGGTAGTAAAGTAGTCGAGTATTGATTGGCCCACGTGGCGGAATTGGTAGACGCGCATGGTTCAGGTCCATGTGCCGCGAGGTGTGGGGGTTCGAGTCCCTCCGTGGGCACCAATGAATACGAGACGATAAAGCAGTGCAGATTGATTCAGTGCCCACGTGGCGGAATTGGTAGACGCGCATGGTTCAGGTCCATGTGCCGCGAGGTGTGGGGGTTCGAGTCCCTCCGTGGGCACCAAAATCTACCTCAGCAGTACAGTAGTGTCAGCAGTATCAGTGCCCACGTGGCGGAATTGGTAGACGCGCATGGTTCAGGTCCATGTGCCGCGAGGTGTGGGGGTTCGAGTCCCTCCGTGGGCACCAAACTCTACCGGACATCGGACCTTGGTCCCGCAAAACGCCGTAGCCTTTGCAAGAGGGTTACGGCGTTTTGCGTTTCCGCCCTCCCTCTACTGCTCAGTGCGCCGCCAGGTCGTCCAGGATCGGGCAATCGGAACGCGCGTCGCCATGGCAGGAGGCTGCCAGCGCTTCCAGGGTGCGGCGCATCGCTTCCATCTCCGCGATCTTGCGGTTCAGCTCATCGATATGGGTGCGAGCCAGGGCGCGCACGTCGGCGCTGGCGCGCTCCTTGTCCTGCCACAGCGCCAGCAGGTCGCGGATCTGGTCCAGGGAAAAGCCGAGCGCCCGCCCGCGGTGGATGAACTGCAGCACGCGCACGTCCTGCTCGGCGTAAACGCGGTAGCCGGCCTCGGTGCGCCGCGCGGCGCCGATCAGGCCGATGGACTCGTAGTGGCGGATCATCTTGGCGGACACGCCGGACGCGGCGGCGGCGTCGCCGATGTTGAAGCTGCCGCCGGACGGCGGGCAATGCTGGGCCATGGTGTTCTCCTGTTGTTTCCCGGAGCAGCATACACCTTCCCACGATGGGAAGCTCAAGACCCCGCTTGACTTGGCGCCCAGTACGGTTAAGCTGGGGCCATGCACTTCCCTCGCTTCGCGGCCACCGCCGCCCTCCTGCTTGCCGCAACGTCCAGCTTCGCCGCACCGGCGCCCTACTTTCAATGGCGCAGCACGGTCGACGGCGCCCTCGCCTGTTCCCAGACTCCGCTGGGCGAAGGCTGGGTGAAATTCGCGGGTCCGTATCGTGACGCGCGTTGCGAAAAGCCACTTGTTGTTAAATAATACAAACGCAGGCGCAGCGCTCACTTCACAATCCCATCACTGAGGAGACAGCATGTTTACCAGCCCGGAGCAGTTTGCCAACGCCACCAAGACCTTGTTCGACCTGCAGGTGCAGACCTTCAACGCCCTGGCCAGCAAGACGGTCAAGGGGGTCGAGCAGGTTGTCGCCCTCAACATGAACACGGCGAAGAACTCCCTGGCCGGCGGCCTGGAGACAGGCAAGAGCATGGCCCAGGCCGGCGATCCGAAGTCGGCCTTCGAGACCCTGTCGGCGCGCATGCAGCCGGGCGCGACCAGCGCGGCCGAGTACCACAGCCAGCTCAAGGCCATCATCGACGAGATGCACGAGGAGTTCCGCCACGCCGCCGACGCTCACGTGGCCGAGGCCAAGAGCACGCTCTCGGCCCTGATCTACGACGTCACCCAGAACGTCAAGCCGGGCCAGGAGAACGCGGTCGAGATCATCAAGAAGGCGATCGACAATGCCTTCCAGGGCTATGAGCAGGTGACCCAGGCTACCCGCCAGGCGGTCCAGACCGTCGAAGCCCAGTTCGAGCGCGCCACATCGCTGGTGCAGCCGGGCGCCGCCAAGCCGGCCAAGGACGCCCAGGCCGGCTGATTTCCGCTCTTCCGGAAGAAACCCACCACGGCATGCCGGGTGGGTTTCTTTCATTCCGCCGCTTCGATTCCCAGCAATTCCTCCAGCCGCGTCAGCGAGGCGTCGTCCTTGATGACCGAACGCAGCCAGGCGTGCAGCGGCTGTTCGCCCCAGCGCGCGGCCTTCTCGGCAAGGTAGGCCACCGGGCTGTGCGGCTCGGTGCGGCGGAAAAAGGCGGCCACCTGGCGCAACTGGGCCAGGGCCTGGTCGCGGTGCTGGAGCGGCCCCTCGCCCAGCACGATAGCCGCCGGCGAGTGGCTCAGGGCCGTGCCGGTGACCACGCCCGCCCCCTGGGTCGTCAGGGCCGTCGTCGGGGTGGCGACCGTAGCGGGCGTGGCGAATTCCTTCAGGTCGCGCAGCACCGCGCGCGCCACGCTGAAGCTCGGCCCATCCGCGCCCAGGCGCGCGTCCACCACCCTTTCCAGCTCTTCCAGCGCGGTCAGGCAGGCGTCGGCATCCTCGGCGAGGCCCTGGAAGAAGGCGGTGGAGCTGCGCTTGCGCGCGGCGTCCAGCTCGGCCGCCGCTTCGGCGTCGCGTCCATGCGCGGCCTCCCACTGCATCAGGCTCGCGCCGCTTTCCAGCACCGGCATGCCCTTGGCCAGCGGCGAGATGCGCGCCGCGATCCAGGCCAGGTTGCCGATGCGCCGCTCGAAGCCGTCCTCGTCCGCCAGCGGGTGCAGGCCGTCCCAGTAGCGCTCGCACAGGGCGGCCAGCAATTGCAGGCCCTCGGCCAGGCCGCGCAGGCCGGCCGTCTTGGCGCTGGCCTCGGCCAGCCAGACCGCCAGTTGCAGGTCCTTGCTGCGGGTCTCGATCAGCAGGGCGCAGCGCTTGCCGACGAACTTCCAGTCGGCTTCCTTGAGCGCCGTGACCCAGGCGCCCTGCTCCAGCGAGGGATCGTCGGCCAGGCGGGCGCGCGCGATTTCGTCGACCTCCGGCGAGAAGGCCAGGTCTTCGCCGCAAGGGTGCTCGGGACTGATGGGCGCGAGCAACGCCTCGATGTTCAGCATGACGTTCTCCTCAGGCCGCTTCGACCGTGTACTTGAACTTGCCGGCCTTGGTGGCGCTCAGCTTGACCCGGGCGATCCCGCCGCCTTCGGCCATGCGCGCCAGCACGCTGTCCGCGATCTCGGGCAGCAGGGTCCCGTTCAGGACATTGTCGACGTTGCGCGCGCCCGAATCGACTTCGGTGCAGCGGCTCAGCACCGCGTTCACCAGCGCCTCGTCGTACTCGAAACCGGCGCGGTGGTTGGCCGCCACGCGCTCGCCGATGCGCTCCAGCTTGAGGCGGATGATGTCCGCCAGCACCTCGTCGCGGATCGGGTAGAAAGGCACCACGCTCAGGCGCCCGAGGAAAGCCGGCTTGAAGTGCTTCGTCAGCGCGGGCCGCAGGAGTTCCGACAGCTGCTCCGGCGTCGGCAATTCGCTGGCGGGCTTGTTCAGGCAGGCCTGCATCAGCTGGCCCGAGCCCAGGTTCGAGGTCAGGATGATGATGGTGTTGCGAAAATCGATCTGGCGCCCTTCGGCATCGTCCATCACGCCCTTGTCGAATACCTGGTAGATCAGCATCGGGGCTCCCTAAATTGTTTCTAATCAGAACCAGGAAAGCCCATCTTAGGAGTACTGCCGTGCGTCCTTCAGACGAAAATCAAGCCAGCTCCACGCGCCCCAACCTGATGTCGGCGTCGCACCGCGGCGGCGAGGACAGCATCCTCGCCAAGCTCGAACGCGACCCGGCGCGCCGCCACCGGAACCACTCGCCGCTCCGGGTGCTCTGGTACGGCGCCAGCGCCCTGGTCGCGGTCGGGCTCACCGCGACCCTGGTCTGGCTGGCCTCCGGCACCGGCAAGCAGCAGCCCATCCTGGCCCAGGCCACGGTGCTGGCCGCGCCCGCCGCCGATCCGCCGCCGGTGAGCGGCGCCGCGGCCCTGGTCGACGAGCCGCCGCCGCCTCCGCCGCCGCTGCGCATGCTCGAGAAGGAGAAGCTACCGCCGGCCGTGGCCACGCCGTCCGTAGCGGCCGTGGCGACGTCGGCCGTGCCGGAGCCGGCAATGGCGGCGCCGGCACGGCAGGCGGTTCCTCGCCCCGCCCCCGCCCCCACGCCCCGTTCCGCTTCCGCGCCCGCGCCCGCGCCGAAAGGCGGCGCGCGAAGCGCGGCCAAACCGGCTGCGCTGGCCAAGGCCGAGCGCGCCCCCGCGCCGGCCCAGCGCGAGCGGGCGGCGGCGCGTACCGAGGCGCGTGCCGAGGTCCGTCCCGCAGCCCGTCCTGCGCCCCGTCCCGCCGTCCGCCCTGCCCGCCCGGCGACGCCGGCCAAGCCGGCCGAGCAGCCGGTCGACAGCGACGTCGCCCTGATCTCGGCGGTCATCGTGCACGCCAATGGCCATGCCGAGGCCCGCACCGAGGAGAACCCGCCCTGCGCCGACGACGCCTGCCGGGCCCGCAGCACCCGTCCCTAGCGTGGTAAAAAGCCAGCGCTCGCACCCGTGGCGGGCGAAACTGCTGGGGTTTGCGGGCGCGGGACGTTATACTGTACATAAGTACAGTAAGGCGTTCGGTCATGCTCAGGGTGTTGGAAAACGAGTTTTATTATCTGGATAATTTCCAGCGCGTCCTCGACTGGATCGGCGAGCGCTATGCCGACCTGCTCGACGAGGGCGAGCACGCCTTCCTGTCCGCCTTCCCGCGCCTGCCGCAGAACGCCCGCGCGCTGTTCGTGCGCATGGTCATGCGCAAGGGGAACCTGTTCAGGGCCAGCAAGCTCGCCTACGCCGAAATCGGCTGCCCGGTCGAGGCGGCCCGCCACCTGGCCGGCGCCGGCTGGGTCGAGGCCGATCCCGAACTCACGCTGGACGAATTGTTCGAGCTGCTGCTCAAGCCCGAGATCGCCCAGGTCTTTCAGCTCCACCTGCGCCACAAGAACGCACGCAAGGCCGAGCAGCTCGAAGCCCTGCGCGCGGAGTTCGGCGACAGCCGCCGCTTCTCCCAGTGGCACCGCGAATGCACCGACGTGGCCCTGCGCATCCTGGTCAAGCCGCTGTGCGAGCGCCTGCGCCTGATCTTCTTCGGCAACCTGCATCAGGACTGGACCGAGTTCGTGCTGTCCGACCTGGGCCTGTACCGCTTCGAGCAGGTCGAGTTCTCGCAGGACTCGCGCGGCTTCCGCCAGCGCTGCGACGTCGACCATTATCTCCAACTGCACGCCTGCAAGGAACGCTTCGCCAATGGCGAGCCGCCCGACGAGGTGGTGCGCGACCTGCCACGCCAGGCCTTCGGCAACGACTGGCTGGAGAGCCGGCGCGAAAAGCTGCTGTTCCAGATCGGCCAGCACTACGAGCGACTGAAGGACTGGAGCCAGGCCTACGCCGTCTACCAGGAGTGCCGCTTCCCCGGCGCGCGCGGACGCGCGATCCGGGTGCTGGAAAAGCACGAGCGCTTCGACGAGGCCTATGTCCTCCTTCAGCAGGCCCAGGCCGCACCCGAGAACGAGGCCGAGCGCCAGCACCTGTCGCGCATCGGGCCGCGCCTCGCGCGCAAGCTCGGCCACGCGAGGCTGGCCCCACGCCGCAAGCAGGAGGTGGCGCGCATCGACCTGCGCCTGCCGCTGCCGGCCGGCGACTGGTGGGTCGAGGGCGTGGTGCGCGACCACCTGGCCCACGAGGAAGCGCCGGTGTTCTACGTCGAGAACGCGCTCGCCAATTCGCTGTTCGGCCTGCTGTGCTGGCGCGCCGTGTTCGCGGCCATCCCCGGCGCCTTCTTCCACCCCTTCCACCGCGGCCCGGCGGACCTGCACAGCGCCGACTTCCACCAGCGCCGCGCCGCCGAGTTCGCGGCCTGCCTGGCCGGCCTGGAGGATGGCAGCTATCGCGACACCATCCGCCGCAACTACGCGGACAAGTCCGGCCTGTCCTCGCCCTTCGTCTACTGGGACGCGCTCACGCCCGAGCTGCTCGAGCTGGCCCTGGCCTGCATCCCGGCCGCCCACCTGCGTCGCTGGTGCGAGCGCATCCTGGCCGACGTCAAGGAAAACCGCAGCGGCTTTCCCGACCTGATCCAGTTCTGGCCGCGCGAGGCGCGCTACACCATGATCGAGGTGAAGGGTCCGGGCGACCGCCTGCAGGACAACCAGCTGCGCTGGATCGACTACTGCGCCGCCCACGGGATGCCGGTGGCGGTGTGCTACCTGCAGTGGGAGCAGGCTGCTTGAGCTATACCGTCGCGGTCCGCGCCCTGTGCGAGTTCACCGCCAAGCAGGGCGACCTCGACCTGCGCTTCACGCCCTCGCCCAGCGCCCAGGAAGGCATCGTCGGCCACGCGGTGGTCCAAGGCCGGCGCGGCGGCAACTATCGCGCCGAAGTGGCCCTGTCGGGCCAGTGGCAAGACCTCACCGTGCGCGGACGCGCCGACGGCTACGACCCCGACGAGAACCTGATCGAAGAGATCAAGACCCACCGCGGCAAGGCGGAATCCATTCCCGACAACCACCGCCAACTGCACTGGGCCCAGTTGCGGGTGTATGGCCACCTGATGTGCGTGGAGCTGGGCATGCAACAGGTAAACCTGGCCCTGGTCTACTACGACATCGGCAGCGGCGTCGAAACCGTGCTCCGTGAAACCCGCGACGCCGCCTGGCTCGCCGCCCACTTCGAGGACTTGTGCGCGCGCTTCTCGCACTGGGCCGCGCGCGAGGCGGCGCATCGCGAGAAGCGCGACGCCGCGCTCTCCGATCTGCGCTTCCCGCACCCGGACTTCCGGCCAGGCCAGCGCCAGCTCGCCGAGAACATCTACCGCGCCAACACCAGCAAGCGCTGCCTGCTGGCCCAGGCCCCGACCGGCATCGGCAAGACCGTCGGCAGCCTGTTCCCGGTGCTCAAGGCCATGCCCCAACAGGGCATCGACAAGGCCTTCTTCCTGGCCGCCAAGACGCCGGGCCGCCAGCTCGCCCTGCACGCGGCAGCCAGCCTCGGGGCCGGTCCGGGCGGCCTGCCGCTGCGCGTGCTGGAGCTGAGCGCGCGCGACAAGCTGTGCGAGCATCCGGACAAGGCCTGCCACGGCGAATCCTGCCCGCTGGCCAAGGGCTTCTACGACCGTCTGCCCGCCGCCCGCCTGGCCGCGTCCGAGGTGCCGGTGCTCGACCGAGGAGCCCTGCGCGTAGTAGCGGCGGCGCACGAGGTCTGCCCCTACTACCTGGGCAGCGAAATGGCGCGCTGGGCCGACCTGCTGGTGGGCGACTACAACTATTATTTCGACGGCGGCGCCATGCTCTACGCGCTCAGCCTGAACAACGGCTGGCGCGTGAGCGTGCTGGTGGACGAAGCCCACAACATGGTCTCACGGGCGCGCGCCATGTACTCGGGTGAACTGAGCCGCGATCTGCTGCGCCTGGCCCGCGCCGGCGCCCCGCCCCAGCTCAAGAAGGCGCTGGAAAAGGTCGGCCGCGCCTGGACCGAGGTCGATCGCGGCGCGGCCGCGCCCTACCAGGTGCTGGAAGGCGTGCCGGAAAAACTCGTCAACGCCCTGCAGAACGCGACCTCCGCCGTCAACGACTTCCTGGCCGAGTTCCCCGGTCCGCTCGACCCCGACCTGCAGCGCTTTCACTTCGACGCCCTGCACTTCATCCGGCTCGCGGAATCCTTCGGCGAGCACTCGCTGTGCGACCTGGCGCGCGAGGGCGTGCGCGATTCGACCATCAGCATCCGCAACGTGGTGCCCGCGCCCTTCCTCGGCCCGCGCTTCGCGCTGGCGCATTCGAGCACGCTGTTCTCGGCCACGCTCAGTCCCTGGCACTACTTCGGCGACCTGCTCGGGCTGCCGCTTGACACCGCGTGGATCGACGTCGAATCGCCTTTCCGCGCCCACCAGTTGCAGGTGCACGTGGCGGCGGACATTTCGACCCGCTACCAGCACCGGGCGGCATCAACGCGGCCGATCGCGGACCTGATCGCGCGCCAGTACGATCAGCAGCCGGGCAACTACCTGGCCTTCTTCAGCAGCTTCGACTACCTCGAGCAGGTGGCGGCGGAGCTCGCACGGCGCCATCCCGAGGTGCCGGCCTGGCGCCAGGAGCGGCGCATGAGCGAGGCCGAGCGCTCGGCCTTCCTGGATCGTTTCGCGCCGGGCGGGCGCGGCGTCGGTTTCGCCGTGCTGGGCGGGGCCTTCGGCGAAGGCGTCGACCTGCCGGGCGAGCGCCTGATCGGGGCCTTCGTGGCGACCCTGGGGCTGCCACAGGTGAATCCGGTCAACGAGCAGCTCAGGGAAAGAATGCAGAAACTGTTCGGCGCCGGCTACGACTACACCTATCTCTACCCCGGCATCCAGAAGGTGGTGCAGGCGGCGGGGCGCGTGATCCGCACCGAGAGCGACCGGGGCGTGGTCTGGCTGATCGACGACCGCTTCGCCCAGGCCAGCATCCGTTCGCTGATGCCGGCCTGGTGGGAGCTCGATGGCGCCGCGCCGAGCTAGCCGAGCAGCTCGCGGATCTTCTGGTAGCCGCTGCGGCTGATCGGCAGGCGCGCCTCGTTCTTCAGCACCGCGCAGTGGTTGTCCTTGCTGACCGCCTCGATCCGCGCCACCGCGCCTACGTTGACGATGTAGGAGCGGTGGATACGCACGAACACCGCCCCATCCAGCTGGCTTTCCAGTTCCGACAGGCGCTGGTTCTTCAGGTAGCTCTTGCCCGCCGCCGCGATCTGCACGTAATCGTCCTGGGCCTCGATGTAGTCGATGCTGGCCGCCGCCACCACGTGCACCCGCGCCCCGTCACGGATCAGGATCCGCTCCAGCGGCGCATGGCGCTGGGCCGCCTCGGCCACCACCGCGGCCATGCGTTCCGGCTGTGGCGCCCGCGCGCGCGCATGGGCCAGGGCCTGGGCCAGGCGCTCGCGCGAAAAGGGCTTGAGCAGGTAGTCGAGCGCATGCACCTCGAAGGCCCGCAGGGCGAACTGGTCGTAGGCGGTGGCGAAGATGTAATGCGGCTTGCTGCCGGCCAGCTCGACCACCTCGAAGCCGTCCAGCTTGGGCATCTGGATGTCGAGGAAAACCAGCTCCGGATCCAGCTCGGCGATCGCCTTGACCGCCTCGAAGCCGTTGGCGCACTCGCCCACGATCTCGACGTCCGGCCAGGCTTGCAGGTACTCGCGCAACAGCGCGCGCGCCAGATGTTCATCGTCCACGATCAGCACTCGCATCATGCGTCTCCCGTTTCCGCGGGCAGCACCAGGTCCACCCGGAAGTGATTGTCGTCGCGCGCCCA
The DNA here is from genome assembly GCF_002007115.1 of Massilia sp. KIM. Lineage (NCBI taxonomy): Bacteria > Pseudomonadati > Pseudomonadota > Betaproteobacteria > Burkholderiales > Oxalobacteraceae > Massilia > Massilia sp. KIM. Next base: position 2,008,514 of record NZ_MVAD01000001.1, read on the forward strand.
GTGCACGCTGCCTTCCCGTCCATAGGCCGCCGCCAGGCGCTGGCGCACGTTGAGCAGCCCGATCCCGTTGCCGGCGCGCGGCCAGGCGCCATCCTCCCCGTCCACCTCGTTCTCGACCCGGATGCGCAGCAGCGAGCCGCTGCGCCGCGCGCTGACCCGCACCACCCCGCCCTCCAGGCGCTGTCCGATGCCGTGCTTGACCGCATTCTCCACCAGCGGCTGCAGGATCATCGGCGGCAGCAGGCAGGACGCCGCCTCCGGCGCGACTTCGCTCGCGAAGCCGAGGCGCGGGCCGAAGCGCACCTGCTCGATCGCCACGAACTCCGCCACCAGGGCCAGTTCCTCGGCCAGGCTCACCTTGCGGTGCGCTTCCAGCCCCAGGGTGCGGCGGAAGAACCCGGCCAGCCTCAGGGTCATGTCGCGCGCCTTGCCCGGGTCGATCGCGGTCAGCGCGCTGATCGAGTTCAGGCTGTTGAACAGGAAGTGCGGATCGATCTGGGTGCGCAGCATGCGCAGTTCCGCATCCTGGGCCAGCAGGCGCAGCTCGAGTTCGCGGGTCTCCAGCCTGCGGGCGCGCTCGAACTCCATCGCCAGGTAGTGGGCCGCCGCCGTCATCCCGTACAACAGCATCCCCACCCCGAACATCACCGCCACCAGGGGCCGCGACACCGGCACCCCCGGCCACTGGGGCGCCGCCCAGGCCCACAGCCCGGCCCAGGCGGCCCCCGCCGCGCACCACAACAGCGCTGCGGTGGCGGCGCTGAAGAAAAATACCGCCAGCACGACGCCGAGGGGGCGGGCCGCCAGCGGATAGGCGCGCGACAGGTAATAGCTTGAAAAGCCGCAGGCGGCGGCATAGACCAGGGCCAGCGGCACCGCGAACAGCAGGCTGGCGGACGCGCCGGCGCCGGTGCTGGCGTCGATCAGTCCGGCCAGCAGCAGGCCCAGCATCAGCCAGGCCAGCAGGTAGAGCGCGGCGCTGCGCCGCGCCCAGAAGCCTGCTCCCATCAGTTGCGCACTTCCACGCCGCCCATGATGGCGTAGCCGCGGATCACCAGGCGCTTGGCGCCCTCGGGCGGCGTCATGGTCTTGTCCTCGAAGCCGCCCATCAGGGGCGTGCCTTCCATGACGATGCTCCAGTCGGGCGGGCACTTGAGGGTCACGCCGCCCCAGAAGGCGAACACGTTCAGCACCGCTTCCTTGTCGATCGAGGCGTTGCGCAGGTCGAGCGAGCAGCCGCCCATGACCGCCGTGATCTCGCCGCCCCGGAAGTGCTGCGTCGTCACGCGGCGCTGGACGGCGGCGATGATGGCGGTGACGTCGACCACGTCGTGGTCGTAGACGCCCTCCTTCAGTCCGCCGCCTTCGACCAGGCGGCGCCCACGGATGGCCTTGGCCAGCACCACCGCGCCGAAGCCGATCAGCAGCAGCGGCCAGACCACCGCCCAGTTGAAGTGGATGAGGTCCATGCGGTCGAGCGCCAGCAACCCGCCCCAGGCCGCCAGGGCCACGCCCACCAGGCGGCCGCCGCTGGATTTGCTGTCGATGATCTTGACGGTGCCGATCGCCATGAAGAACAGCGGCCAGAACGAGAAGGCGCGGTGGGTGTCGATGATGTCGAGGGTGTCGAGCAGGAACACCAGGCCGATCGTAATCACCATCACGCCCAGGATCACCTGGCTGGTCACGGCATAGCGCGGCTGGATCTCATTTTTCATGACGGTTCTCCGGATTGTGATTGGCGAGGCGGCGGGCGATGAAGGGGTCTAGCACCATCTTGATACCGGCGACCAGGATGAACAGCGGCCAGCTGTTGCGGAAGGTCAGGCCGAACAGGTTCTCGAACACGGCGAACAGCCAGAGGCCGATGAAGACCAGCCACAGCCCATTGCCGAACTCGCGCGGGGTCGGATAGCCGATTGTCTGGTTGATGCCGATCAGGACCAGCAGCAGCGGCCAGTAGTGCCACAGCGTTTCTGCTTCCATGTAGCCCAGGCGGTCGGCGAGGAACACCGCACCCACCAGAATCATGATCAGGCCCCAGACGACCTGCTTGCGCCAGCGATAGGACTCTTCGGAATTCATGGACTGCTCCCTGTGTGTTATCGAACTGGAAGCACGATACCGGAAGCCGAGGCGGGGGCGGAAGTCCTTTTCGGCGAATGGCGGTCGGGAGGCGGCGAATGGCGAAGCATTCGGCGGGTGGAGAGGATGGAACGGGCGTGTCAGCCGGGTCGGGGGCGGATCGGTGGAACACCATGCAGGCCGCATGCGTGAAAGGTAACAGACGTAACGAGGTGTAATCCGGGCGCGATTTAAGGCGCAAGCGGGTGCTTAAACGAGCGCGTAGACTTGCCCGTGAGTGGGCGCGTGAACAAGCGTCTCAGTGAACGCATGAGCGAACGCGTATTGGACGCGAAAGTGAATGCGAAAGCGAAAGCGAAAGCGAAAGCCTAAGCGAATGCGAATGCTTAAGCGAATGCGTAAGCGAACGCGGAAGCAAGCGCGTAAACGTCGTTCCGGCGAAGGCCGGAACCCAAGTTTGCGTGCGTGGCTGCTCAACGAAACTTGGGTTCCGGCCTTCGCCGGAACGACGTGCTGGTGCTAACTATATATGGTTCCGAAGGTCCCACGGATCCCCGGGGGATCGAGCGGATATCCAGTGGTTTCCTAGATGGTTTCCCGCCCCGAATCAAGAAGGAGAAACGATCCCCACCTCTTCCTCGCGCCGTGCCAGGCCCTTCTGCTGGTGCCGGTACTTGGCCCGGGCCTCGGCCTGGCGCAGGGCTTCGCGCGCCACGTTGGCGCGCTTGATCTCGAGCCTTTCTTTCTTCCCGCGATGCTGGGCGACGTGCTTGCTGCCGATCTTGCTGGTCATGTTCCCTCCTTGGTCAACTGGTCGCGATGGCGGACCCGCCGGGGCGAGGCCGCCGCCGCCGTGTCAGGAGCGGTTGCTGGCCATCTTCATGTCGGAAGGCATCAGCATCCCCCAACCCAGCTGGCGCCGGATTTCTTCCGGGGTAGGAGGCGGTTTCGGGTCCTTGGAGCGGCGCTCGAGGTATTCGCGAACCAGATGCTTGGGGGGGTGCTTGACGTCGGACATGGCTGCCTCCGCTTCGTTGGGGCCGGCGCTTGCCACAGGGCCGCGCCGGCCTGAATTCTGGTGCCGGTCCTCGAGGCGACCGGCTAACCTGTTGAGGTATCGGGCTCGCGGAACTGAATCGCGCCTCCCTCACTCACACGGCTTCATGATATCGGCGTGACCTGGGCCTTACCGTTAGGTGGCGCACAAATGCTTGTCGGACGAGATGCCGTTCATTTGAAGGGCAATAACGCATGAGCAAGAGAGCAACATAAAAAAAGGGGAGCCGAAGCTCCCCTTTCACACTAAGTGGATTGCACTCAGAACTTGTAGCGCAGGTTGACGAAGTATTGACGGCCGCTGACGTCCAGCTTCTGCTGCTCTTCTTCGCTATAGCGATACTGGGCGCGCTTGGCGTTGGTCAGGTTGGTCGCGCTGAAGGCCAGCTCGATGTTCTTGGTGAAGTAGTAGTTCAGCGAGAACGCGAGCGTGGTGACGTCGTCGGCGTAGGTCGGCGCAGTCGGCATCAGGATGCCGTTGATGGTCGACAGGCCCTGGCTGTTGGCGGTCGGCGCCGGCGCGGTGGTGCTGTTCACGTACTCGCCGCGGTAGTTGGCCACCAGGCGGGTCGAGATCTTGTCGGTCTCGTAGTACAGGCCCAGGTTGCCGGTCCACTCCGACGCGCCCACCAGCGGACGGCCGTCGTCGACCTTGGTCTTGGCGCGGCTGACGTTGGAAGTGAAGCCGAAGCCGGTGTTGCCGAAGGGCTGCTCGTACTGCACGTCGATGCCGTTGATCTTGGCGCCCTGCTGGCCGGCGGTGTTGACCACGAAGGCCTTCACCGTGTTGTCGCGCGGGTCGGTCAGGTCGATGGTCGAGGTGCCCACGCCGGTCTTCGGGTAGCCCTTGATCTTCGAGTGGTACAGGCTCACGGCGATGATCGAGCGCGGCGCGAAGTACCAGGCCCAGGACAGGTCCACGTTGTCGGCGGTCTGGGGCTTCAGGTCCGGGTTGGGGCCGGTCACGCGGCAGCCTTGCGCATCGCAGGTCGGGCTGCCGAAGCCCGCGCCCAGGATGTTGTAGTTCTGGCGGCCGATGGTGCGGCCGGCGCCGAAGCGCGCGATCATGTCCTTGCTGATCTCGTAGCGCAGGTTCATGCTGGGCAGCCAGTTGTCGAAGTCGCGCTTGGTGGCCGTCTTGTAGTACATGGTGCCGCTGAACGGGTTGAAGGGCTGGCCGTCGAAGTAGCCGACAGCGTCGCCCGCGTCCACGATCGCGCCCGGGAAGGTGGCGCAGGGAACGACCGGCTGGTTCGGCTCGATGCGCGCGCAGGCATTGCGCGGGTTGATCGGGGTCGGGATGTTGGACTTGACGGTGGTGCGAACGAAGCGCAGGCCGACGTTGCCCGACCAGCGATCCCACTCGAGGTTGGCCATCAGGTAGCCGGCGGTCTGGCGCTCACGCACGTCGAGCTCGGTGCCCACGCGGCGTTCCCAGGCGGCGCTGGTTTCCTTGGTGTTCTCGGCGGTGTACTGCTTGGTGAAGTCGCGGGTATAGGTGAAGCCGGTGTTGTCCCAGAAGCTGCCGCCCAGGTCCCCGCCGAAGTCGCCCGGATACGGCTGCCAGCCGGTGGTCGGGGTAATGGCGGCGGCGTTCAGGGCGCCGGTGGTGCCGTCGATCAGGGCGGCGCGGAAGGCCGGGCCGCGGCGCGCGGTGGTGCGCTCGTGGTCGGCCACGCGCACGCCGGCTTCCAGCGACTGCACGAAGCCGCGATTGAGCTTGTACTCGGCATCGAACTGGGCGTTCCACTCCTTGTCGATGGTCTTCACGCCCGAGGCCGCGCGGTCGACGATGCGGTAGCCGCTGCCGTCCGGGTTCAGGCCCGGCTGGTTGCTGCCGGCGCCGTGGTATTTGACGTAGGGCGCGTCGTGCAGGCCGCCCAGGGCGTAGGAGATGCCGGTGCCGTAGCGCGCCAGGGTCAGGCCCTGGTCGAGTTCGGTGCGGCCGGTGGCGCGGGTTGCCGACAGCAGGGTCTTGACGGTCAGGTCGTCATTGACGCGATACTTGGCGTCCAGGTCCAGGAAGGAGCTGGTGGCCTTGGCGCCGTCGCGGAAGAAGCCTTCCGAGTTGCCGACGTACTGGGGCGTGGTGCCGTCCGGGAAGACGATGTCGGCGGCCTTCAGCACCTTCAGCGGGTGGCCGTAGACGGTGGTCTCGTTGACGATCACCGGGTTGCGGATCTGCGCGTACACGCGCTGGCCGTTGGAGTTGGTGTTGATCGCGGTCGCGGCGGTGCTGCCCAGCGGATGGTTTTTACCCAGCAGCATGGAGTAGATCGCGCTCGAGGTCAGGCGGCCGTGGTTGTCGGCGTCCAGCACCGAGTGGAAGCCGGTGACCACCACGTCCAGGTCGCGGTTGGGCTTGAACTGCAGCGACAGCATGCCGCCCTTGCGGTCGCGGACCGATTCCACGAATTCCGAGCTCATCGAACCCGGCAGGCGCACGCCGTTCAGGTCCGAGGCCTTGTAGCCGGTTCCGGCCAGCGAGGCGTCGGTGATGCCGAGCATGGTGGCGGTGTTGATCACGTCCCAGCCGCTGTTGGTGCCGTAGGCGAAGCGCGAGACCGAGTCGCGGCGCACGTAGCGCTTCTCGGCGAACAGCGCGCCCAGCACGCCGAAGGTGCCGGCTTCGTTCTTCCAGGTGACCGAGCCGTTCAGGTCGGGCGCGTAGCGGCCCGGCAGTTCGGCATAGCTGGCGCCGGCGCTGATGTAGCCCGAGACGCGCTCCTTCTGCGACAGCGGACGGCGGGTGCTGACGTTGATGGTGCCGGCCAGGCCGCCGTCGACGATGTTGGCCTGGGTGGTCTTGTACACCACCGCTTGCTGCAGCACGTGCGAGGGCATCAGCGACAGGCTGGTCGAACGCGAGGCGGAAGCCTGGTCGGCCACGTACCAGTCGGCGCTGGCCACGGCGTGGCCGTTGAAGATGATGAGGGTCTGGTCGGGGTTGGTGCCGCGCAGCGAGACCTTCTCGGCCTCGTCGTAGTCGGTGCGCACCGCCACGCCGGACAGGCGCTGCAGCGAGTCGGCCAGGTTCTTGTCCGGCATCTTGCCCACGTCTTCGGCAGTGATCACCTCGACGTTGGCGGCGGCGTCCTTCTTCACGGCCAGCGACTTGGCCAGCGAAGCGCGGATACCCGTCACTTCCACGGTCTGCATCGGCGTACCGGCCGGAGCCTCCTGGGCCATGGCCGGCAGCGTCGCGAGGCTCCACACAGCCATCGACACCGCCACCGCGAGCGGCTTCTGTTTGAACATCATCTCTCTCCTGGGAAGGGAACTATGGATCTTGCATAAGGCGGACGAAGCGCCGCCATGCTCGGAGTATTCATGATTCCCCGTCTGCATGAATAATCACTTGTTTTAACGCCTATATAACTTGAAGGAATGTTCATATTCTGAACAACCGTGGAAGTTATGGCCGCATGATGAAATTTCATTACCCCTGCCTCGCGCGCACGCGTTAGCGTGGCGTTTCCGATCCACTCTACTTCTCACCGCCATGCGTCTTGCCAGCCTCCTGTTCGCCAGCGCCGTCCTCGCCGGATGCGCGGGCGCGCCCGCCCAGCGCGCCCCTGCGCCCGCCCCCATCCCCCTCGCCGAGGTGCTGAACAAGCAGATCTACCAGATGAAGCCGGAGGAAGCGGGCCGCTACATCGCCCACGTCCACGCGAGCGAGCCGGACCTGCGCAAGCGCATCGCGGCGATCGGCCGCAAGAACATCGGCCAGCCCTATTCGCTGCACCTGCTGGGCGAATTCCCCTACGAGATCCACGACGAGCTGCCCTTGTTCAGCCTGAGCCACAGCGACTGCGTGGTGTTCGCCGAGCACACCTATGCGATGGCGCTCTCGCAGTCCTGGGAAGAATTCTTCTGGATGCTGCAGCGGATCCGCTACCGCGACGGCGTGATCGGGGTGGCCACCCGCAACCACTACACCGAGATGGACTGGAACGTGGCCAACCGCTGGCTGCTCACCGACGTCAGCGCCGAACTGGCGGGCCCCGACGGCCCCTCCTACGCGATGACGGTCGACCGCGCGCGCTTCCTGCGCACCCGCCACAACACGGTGCGCGAGATCCCGGTCGAGACCAGCCGCCAGGCCTACGTCGCCAAGGACCAGGTGGCGGCCATCGCCGGCCAGCTGCAGGAAGGCGATTTCGTGAACGTGATCTCGACCCGCGACGGCGAATACTGGGCCTCGCACGTGGGCCTGGTGGTGCTGGGCCCGAACGGCGAGCGCCACTTCCTCCACTCGGCCGAGCCGAAAGTGCGCGAGGAGACCTTCGCGTCCTACATCGCACGCGCCGCCGAACGCGAGGCGCGCAACGCGAAGGAAGGCAAGAAGGGCCTGGTGCTGGCCGGCTTCAAGTTCCTGCGCCTGAACGAGCGCATCGAGGTGCCGCCGATGGCGCCGCAACCGCGTCCCGGCCGTCCCGCCGGGGCCTGATCCCTCTTCCGCCGCCGGCATCCAGGCCGGCGGCGCCCCTCCCTCCCCCTGCCGGCGCGCGCCGGCCCGTCCCGTCCCGGCTTCCCCTTTTCTTCCATTAATCGTTTCAGCTGTTCATTCAATTCTCGGGATTAACAAATGCTCCCGGCAATAATACGAACGGCATTTTCCAATATTAAATTTCCAGTTTGAAGCTTTAGCGATCTTTAATTAATTCCCTTGATGCTGTTGAGTGATCTCAAACCGATAATTCAGGCACAGCCAGATAATGAATTAATAAATGATCGGTTAGTCTAATCAAGGCATCATTTTCGGCAAGAATGGCCTTGAGATAAAGAGTCTTTGCGTCCGTTTTTTAATGGGCGCGGCGCTCGCTCACTGAAAAGCCACGTCATGAACATTGAAAGCCGCAGTGTCTTCGGCGTGCTGTGCGCACGCATGGTGCAGATGTCTCGCACGACAAAGGTAACGCTGATGGTGGTGGCCGACTTCGTGGCCCTTCCCCTCTGTTTTCTGATCGCGATGGTATTGCGCGGGGGTGACCTGCGCCTTGCCATGAGTTTCAGCCCCGGCTCTTATTTACTCGTCGCATTATTAACCATCGCCGCCTTTTACCTGGCCGATTTATACCGCGCCGTCATCCGCTTTATCGATCACCGATTATTGAGCATGGCCGGCCTATCGCTGGCAATTGCCATTTCCTGCGCTTATCTTTCGCTGCTGGCATTTAATGAGGTGAGTTTCCCGCGCAGCGCCCTGGCGATTTACTGGTTCATCGCTTTTTCCTATGTCGTGGTGTCGCGCATTGGCCTGCGCAATCTGTTACGGGTGCAGCGCGGCTCCCGCGCCGGCAACGCGGTGCCGGTCGCCATCTATGGCGCGGGCGAAGCAGGCGCGCGCCTGGCCCAGGCCCTGCGCGACAGCGACGACTACCGCGCCCTGTGCTTTTTCGACGACAAGCGCTCCCTGCACGAGCGCACCGTGGCCGGTCTGCGGGTCTACCCCACCGCCCGCCTGGCCGAGATGGCCGCCGAACTCGGGATCCGGACCACCGTCATCGCCCTTCCCACGGCGGCCCCCGAGCGGGTACGCGAGATCATGCAACGCCTCGGCCAGGCCGGGGTGCCGGCCAAGATCCTCAACCGCCTGGTCGACCTCGAGGGCGACAAGCCGGCCCCGCGCGACGCCATCCGCGAGCTCAAGTTCGAAGACCTGCTCGGGCGCCCGCCGGTGCCGCCCCGGCTCGACCTGTTCGCCCGCTGCGTGCGCGGTAAGAGCGTGCTGGTCACCGGGGCCGGCGGCTCCATCGGCAGCGAACTGTGCCGCCAGATCGTCACCCTCACCCCGGCCGCCCTGCACCTGCTCGACCATTCCGAATTCGCGCTCTACACCATCCGCCAGGAGCTGGGGGCGCGCTTTCCCGAGCTGCCCATCCACGCCCACCTGGGTTCGGTGTGCAACGCCGACCTGGTCGACCGCGTCCTGCGCGAGGGCCGCGTCGACACCATCTACCACGCGGCCGCCTACAAGCACGTGCCGCTGGTGGAGGCCAACATCGTCGAAGGCCTGCGCAACAACGTGCTGGGGGCCAGGGTCGTGGCCGACTGCGCGGCCCGCCACGCGGTGCGCACCTGCGTGCTGATCTCCAGCGACAAGGCGGTGCGTCCGACCAACATCATGGGCGCGAGCAAGCGCATCGCCGAACTGATCTTCCAGGCGGCCGCCGCGCAAAACGGGGGCGCCACCACCTTCTGCATGGTCCGCTTCGGCAATGTGCTGGGCTCCTCCGGCTCGGTGATCCCCCTGTTCCAGCGCCAGATTGCGCGCGGCGGTCCGCTCACCATCACCCACCCCGAGGTCTCGCGCTACTTCATGCTGATTGCCGAGGCGGCCCAGCTGGTGATCCAGGCCGGCGCCATGGCCAAGGGCGGCGACGTGTTCGTGCTCGACATGGGCGAGCCGGTGCGCATCGTCGACCTGGCCCGCACCATGATCGCCATGCACGGCCTGACCGAGCGCAGCCCGCAGAACCCGCGCGGCGACATCGACATCCAGTTCGTCGGCCTGTTCCCGGGCGAGAAGCTGCACGAGGAGCTGCTCACAGAGGGCGTGGTCTTCCCCAGCGAGCACCCGCGCATCATGCGCATGAAGGAAAGCGCCCTGCGCCCCAGCGTGCTCGACACCTGCATCACCTGCCTGATGATGGCCTGCGACACCCACGAGCGCGGCACCATCGAATCGATGGTCAAGGCAGTGGTCGCCGAGTACGTGCCCCAGGCCCCGCAAGCCGCGCCGGCGGCCGAGGAAGCGGCCGCACCGCGCACCAGCCTGGCGCGCAGGTTCGTGCCCTTCCGCATCTGATTTCCCTCATCCATCCCACCCACGAGGACATACATGCGTGACGAGAACCAATCTGAGCACCTGGAACAGCTGCTGGCGCGGCTGCACGACCGCAGCGCCGTGATCGGCATCGTCGGACTCGGCTAGAGGGTATTGAAATAGCCCTTGAGGTCGACGCTCGGTTCTTCGGGCAGCGGTTCGGGCGGGCGCGGATCGAAGGGCACCGACAGCACGGGCGGGCTGTGGTGGACGTGGCTCAGCGGGTGCGGTTCGTGCGGGCTGCTCATGGTGTCCTCCGTCAGGGCCGGGTGGTCACGCCCACCGCCGAGGTCAGCGCGCCCGGGAAGAGCAGGCTCAGGTGGCGGTTCCAGTTCGCCAGCGGCGAGGCGGCCACGTACACGACGTCCTTCGGTTTCAGCTCGAAGGATTCGGCCATGGCCAGCGCCCCGCTGAGGCGGGCGTCGAGGCGGAACACGCGGGTGCGCTCGGGCGTCTTGCGCACCACGTAAACCTGGCGCGCGTCGCCGCTGGTCGGGCTGATGCCGCCGGTTTCGCCGAGCGCCTCGTTGAGGGTCAGGCGGCCGTTGTGCATGGTGAGGGCCTTCGGAGTGATCACCTCGCCCGAAACGAAGACCTTGCTCTCGTCGCGCGAATGCACCCGCACCACGTCGCCGTGGGCCAGCAGGATGGCGCCCGGGTTCACGCCCTTTTGCACCAGCTCGCGCAGGTTGACGGTCCAGCGCTGCTCGCCGCGCTCGAGCAGGATGCGGCTCTGGTCGGCGTTCGGTCCCATGCCGCCGGCGCGGTTGATGGCCTCCACCAGGGTCATGGGGATGTCGTCGATCGCCTGCAGGCCCGGGGTGCGCACCTCGCCGTCGACGTAGACGCGCTTGCTGCGGTAGGACTGGACACGCAGCGTGATGTTGGGATGGGCGATGTAGCGCGCCAGCTTCTTGGCGAGCAGTGCGCGCGCGCCCTCCTCGGTCTGGCCCTCGACCGTCAGCATGCCGATCAGGGGGAACTGGATGCGCCCGAGGTGATCGACCGCGAAGCCGGGCGGCACCGCATTGGGCGGCGCGGTGTTGCTGTCGGCGGCGGCCGTGGCCGATGTCATGCCGCCGGCGGCCAGCTCGGGGTGGTCCCAGACCACGATGGAGAGAATGTCGCCGCGGCCGATGGTGTAAGGCGGCGGGTCGGGCACGAACAGCGGCGTCAGATCCTGGCGCGCGGCGCTCGCGACCAGCGCCTGGCGCTCGGCCTCGATCAGCTTTTCGGTGATGAGCTCGGTAGGCGGGGCGGTATTGTCGTTCCCGCTCGTGCGCGAAGCGAAGCCGACGCCGGTGGCGCAACCGGTCAGCAAGGCCGACACCAGCACGAGCAAGATCAGGAGCAACAGCACAGGCAACATCGCAGGCAACATCGCAGGCGGGAGCGCTGCCGGCAGCCGCGCAAGGGGCAGCGGTCGCAGCCGGCCGAGCGGCAGCGCCTGTATGGCCCTATGGCAACCCGTTATTGCACCTGAACAAATCGAAGCCATGATTGTTGCCTATCAAAAATAGACGTGTTACTGGAGCCTTTCAGCTCAGCGTACGGGGTCTATCAGGCTTGACTTTGCAGCGCGTCAAAGGTGGGGCCGGCTCGGGCGCCGGCGGGGCTCAGCGCATTTCTTCCATCAGCTTGAGGCCGTCGGCGAAGGCCCAGACGCGGCGGATCTCGATCACGTCGAAGCGCGCCGCGACGTTCGGCGGGAAGGCGGAATAGCGGGCGTTCAGGCGGACGAATCGGCGCACCGCCTCGTCCATGTCGGGCCGGCCGCTGGAGCGCACGATGGTGACCTCGTCGACGCTGCCGTCGCTGCGCAGGGACAGGCTGACCAGCGGATCGATGCGCACCTCGCGCCAGGAGAAGCGGGCTCCACCCAGCACCGCATTGCGTTCGAGCTTCTGGCGCACGCTGTCCACGTACAAGCGCAGCGGCACGTCGCGCTCGCTGCCGTCGGCGAGCGCGCGGCGCGCGTTCGGCCGCGCCTCTGGCGCCGTGGCCGGCGGCGGATTCACGCTCGGGATGGTGACCCCGCGCAGCAGCTCACTGGCCCTGCTGCCGACGCCGCCCGCCAGCGCACCGGCAGGACGCCCGCCCTTGCCCGCTCCCGCGCCGATGCCGGCGGAGCCCGCTCCCTGCCCGTCCGCCCCCGGAGCGGCGGCCTGGCGCCGGGCCAGGTCCTCGGCCGCGCGGCGCGCCTCGTCCCCGGCACGCTGGCGCGCCAGGCGCTCGGCCTCGGCCTCGGCCTCGGCTTGTTGTGCGGCGAGGCGGCGCGCCTGTTCCTCCGCCGCCCGCCGTGCGTTCTCTTCCGCCATCCGGCGCCTTGCCTGTTCCTCGAGGCGTTCGCGCTCGGCCTGTTCGCGCGCCAAGCGCTGCGCTTCCTCGGCCTGCTGGCGCTGCTGCTGCGCCACTTGCTCCTCGAGCCTGCGCCGGGCTTGCTCGGCCTCGCGCAGGGCCGCCTCCTCGGCCGCCCGCTGCTGGGCATGGAGTCGCGCGGCCACTGCCTCCTGTTCGCGCTGGCGCAACTGCGCCGCATTTTCCTGGGCCTGGCGTTCCTGCTCGGCCGCGACGCGCTGCGCCGCGAGACGCTGCGCCTCGGCCTCCCGCTGCTGCGCTTCGCGCTCCGCCTGCTCCCGGGCCAGGCGCTGCAGCTCGGCGCGCTGATCGGCCTCCTGCTGCGCCAACCGGGCCTCGGCCTCGCGCGCGGCTGCGGCCAGGCGCGCCCTCTCCTCTTCTTCCCTACGCCGGGTTTGCTCGGCGGCCAATGCCTCGGCCTGCCGGCGCGCTTCGGCCTTGGCCTCAGCCGCCGCCATGGCCTTGGCCTCGGTTTCGGCCTTGGCCTCTTCCTCGGCCTGCCGCGCCAGCACGGCCGGATCCGGCGTGTCGGGCGCTTCGACCGGCTCGGGCGGCGCGTCCGGTGTTTCGGTTTCGGGCGCCGCCTCGGCCAGCACCGGCTCGCCCTGCTCCAGGTCCGGCAGCGGGACGCTGAATTCGGCCTCCTTGTCCAGGTCGGTCGCGATGAGCGGCGTCGATACCGGCGCCACCCGACGCTTCGGTCGGACCGGCCTGGCGGCCTTGCGCGCCGCGGGCGCGGCTTTGAGTGCGGCGGCCGGTTCGGCAACGGGTACGGCAGGGGTCGGGTCGATCAACCTCAGGCCGGTCGCAGGCGCGGCGACGGGCGGCGCGGCAGGCGCCGGGTCGACCGGCGCGGGCGTGGATACGGGAGGCGATACGGGAAGGGGTGCGGTCGGCGCCTGCGGGGCAGGCGCATCCGGCGCCAGCGTGACCGTCAGCGGCCCGCCGCTGCCCAGGTCCAGGCCTGGCACGCCGAACTGCAGCGACAGCAGCAAGGCGTGCAGCAAGACGGAAACAGCACCCCCGGTCCAAAGACGGCGGTCGGCGCGGCCCTGCTGCGAATGTCGGCTGGCTGGATGCATGCCCTCATGTTGCAATATTGTCAGGCAGGCATCTTAGCGTTTACTCAGCCGTTGCGCGAGTTGCGCACGATAGGAACCGGGCGGGCCCACACCTGGCGGCGGGCCTAGCGCGCGGCGGGCTCGAAGCGGTAGGTCTCGCCGTGCTTCAGGTAGATGACGTCCTTCTCCAGACCGGCCGCCCTGACCTCGCGCGCGAAGTCCTCCAGAGGCGACTTGAACACGTCATAGTCGTTGTAGTGGATCGGCAGGGCTTTCTTGGGCCGTACGATCTGCATCATGCGCACGCCGTCCTTGCCGTCCATGGTCACCTTGACGAAGCCGAGGATGCGAGTGCCGCCCAGGTGCAGCAGGGCCAGGTCGATGCCGGGGTAGCGGTGCGCGATCTCCTGGATGTCGTCGTAGACCAGGGTGTCGCCGCTGATGTACATGCGGTAGTCGGGCGTGTCCGGCGCCGCGCCGAAGTCGAGCACGGCGCCCATGACCTTCGGCAACAGGGCGGCCACCCCGGCCGGACCGTGGCGGCCCGGCGTGCCGGTGATGCGCAGGCGCGCTTCGCCCTTGCTCACCTCGAGGCGGTCCCAGACCGACAGCCCATAGACCCGCTTGAAACCCATGCGCTTGAGCCCTTCGCCACCTTCCTTGGTGGTGACGATCGGCGTGGCGCGGTCCAGCTTCTGTTCGACCAGTTGGTCGAAATGGTCGCCGTGCAGATGCGACAGCACCACCAGGTCGATCGGCGGCAGCTGCTCGAAGGGGAAGGCAGGATCGGTCAGGCGCTGCGACTTCAGCCCATAGCCCAGGTGCACATGGTCGCCCTTGTGCAGGAAGTTCGGGTCCGTGAGGATGGTGAAGCCCTGGAAGCGGATCAGCACCGTCGCAGTGCCGATGAACTGCACGCTGCCCTCGCGCGCGGGGGCGGCGTCCGCAGCGGCCAGTTCCAGGCGGTAGGTGTCCGCAGCCGGCATGGCGGCCTGCGGCTGGGCCTGCGCCACGGCCAGTTGCGCGGAGCAAGCGAGCAGGAGCGTGATGGTCAGGCGGTGCAGCGTGCGGAACAGGGCCATGCGCATTCCTCCATGGATGGGACGCACCCGAACGGTGCGTCCGCAGCCGCACAGTAGCACGGGCGCAGTCAGCCAGGCGTACGCTTCGGCTCCCGCTCAGCGGTCCGCTCAGCGGCTCACGCTCAGCGGTCCCGCTCAGTTGCAACCGCTCCGTGGCCCCGCTCAGTGGCCCCTTCAGTGGCCCCGCTCAGCGGCTAAGGCTCAGCGGTCCCTCGCAGCGGCTCCCGCTCAGCAGCCCGGATCAGGTCTTGCCGCGCAAGGCCAGCAGGCGGGCGCGCGCCGCGGCCCACTCGCTGCCGGCCAGGGCCGCCTCGCAGACGGCGCAGGGCTCGAAGGGATTGCAGTCGTGGCTGTAGTCGATGCAATTGGCCCCGACCACCAGCTTGGCGGCATAGGCATCCACCCTGCCCTTGGGTCCGCCGCTCGCGCCGCCGGCCTCCGCGCCGCCCCCTTTCGGCAGCCACTGGGCGAAGGGTGCGGGGTCGACGCCATCGGGCACGTACCAGCGCTTGCGGGTCGGGTTCCAGCGGGCGCCCAGGGCTTTGGCGCCGTCTTTTTCGGCATACGGTACGTCAAGAAACTGCATCGTGGTGGCAAGCGACTTGGTTCACCCTGGCGGCGCGCAGGGCGGCGGCTCGGCCGCGGCACGCATGATAACCCGGCGCCCGCCCGCAGCCCAAGCACGGCTCGCTAGGTCGCGCCCTCCCCGGCGAAGATCGCGCCGGCCCGGTCCAGGATCCGGCGCAGCGCCGGGTGGTGCACGCGCCGCTCGACGGTCACGGCATAGAACTGCTCGACGATGGCGTCGATCATGCCGGCGAGCTCGAGTTCGTGCTGCTCGCACACGGTGCGCGCCAGCACCGCCGGGACCACGATGAAGCCGGCGCCGGCGCGGGCGAAGGACTTGAGCAGCGCGCCGTCGTCGAACTCGCCGACCACGATGGGACGCAGCTGCTGGGATTCGAGCCAGCCCTTGAGCTGGGTATGGATGATGGCGTCCTGGCCCGGCATCAGGAAGGGTGCTTCGCGCAGCCGCTGCGGGAAGGTGCCGGCGTAGCGGCGGCACAAGTCGGCGTGGCCGACCACCGCCACCGTGCTCGATCCCAACAGGTGGGTGTGGCCGCGCACCGTGCCGCCCGGCGGCAGGCCCTGGTCCGAGATCACCAGGTCGAGCCGGTGCGCGCTCAGGTCCTGCACCAGGTCGGCGAAGCGGCCTTCGCGGCACACCAGCCGCATCGCCAGCCCGGCGTCGCGCGCCGGCTGCAGCAGGCGGAAGGCCATGGTCTTGGGAATCACATCGCAGATGCCGACGCGCAAGGTTTCGGTGCCGGTGAAGACCCCGCGCCGGATCGCCTGCTCCAGCTCGTTGCCGAGGCTGAAGATCTGCTCGGCATATTGCAGCACTGTCTTGCCCGCCTCGGTCAGCTCCAGGAGCCGCCCTTTCTTGCGGAACAGTTCCTCCCCCAACTGGTCTTCCAGCACCTGCAACTGGGTGCTGATGGCCTGGGCGCTGACGTGCAATTGCTGGGCGGCGCGCGCTACCGTGCCCGCTGTCGCCACCACGTGGAAGTACTGCAGGTGCTTGTAGTTGATCATGAATACACCAAAAAAATTGATGATTGCGAAAGATTATTCGATTTTACTTTCGGA